>JAEWET010000005.1:0-15655 GCA_023389195.1 Pseudomonadota bacterium | reverse complement strand
CGACCACTTCGAGGCGCGCCTCGGCGAATATGTGCGGGTGGGCGAGGGCGGCACCCGGCGCAAGCCAGACGGCGCCTGCAAACAGGGGGCCTGCGAGCCGAAGGAGGGCGGGCTTCATGCGCGGGGGCTTCCTCTCGTGTCAGGCTGGCGCGGATTCGCCAGGGAGCAGATTCGCCACCGAATGTATCGCAATTGGGCCGGATTTGGGATTTCGGCGGAGCGCGAATTGTCGCGCCCGGCGACGGTCAGTGCCGCGCCTCGGCGTCGGTGGCGTTCTTCTTGAACCATGCATGCAGGAAATCGACGAAGGTGCGCACCTTGGCGGGCAGATAGCGGCGGTGCGGGTAGATGGCGTAGATGCCGCGATCCGAGGGCAGGTAGTCGTCGAGGATCGAGACGATCTTGCCGTCTTGGAGACCCGCGCGGGCGATGAACTCCGGCACCTGGGCGATGCCGAGGCCGCTGGCGGCGGCCCGCAACGCCGACGACGGGCTATTGACCTCAATCTGCCCGGTCACCGGCACGCTGAAGCCGGTGCCCTTCGCGTCGACGAAGCGCCAGTTGCTGTGCGACTTGCCGTTGGTGTCGATGACGCAAGGCAGCCGTGACAGCTCCGAGGGGTGGTCGATCGGACCGGTGCGTTCCAGAAAATCGGGCGAAACGCAGATCTTCAGGTGGAAATCGCCGAGCTTGCGGGCGATCAGCATGGAATCCTCCAGCCGCGTGATGCGGATGGCGACGTCGAAGCCCTCCTCGACGAGGTCGACGAAACGGTCGTCGGAGACGATCTCCAGCAACAGCTCCGGGTGCTCGCGGCCGAAATCGATGAGCGACTGGCCGATTTCGGCATCGACGAAGGTGCGCGGCGCCGAGATCTTCAGCCTGCCCTTCAGGTCGGTATTGTTCTCGCGCACCAGGTCGGCGAGGTTGTCGATCTCCTTGAGGATTTCCGAGGCGGTCCGGTAATAGGTGTGGCCGGCTTCCGTCATCGAGAACTGGCGCGTGGTGCGGTTGAGCAGCAGGGCGCCGAGTTCGTCCTCGAGCTCGCGCACGTACTTGGACAGGAGCGCCTTGGACTTGCCGACCTTGCGCGAGGCGGCTGAAAAACCTTCCGCATCCACGACGTCGATATAGGCGCGAATGCGGGTCAGCGTATCCATGTAAGTCCTGGTCCTTCCTTGCGGGCGCACGGTCACGGCGGGAGCGTGGGCCGAGGCAGCAGGAATGTCGTAGGCTGCCGAAAAAAATTCAATAGCGACAGCGAAAAACTCTTGATTGAGACGGGGAATCTCCCTATTTCCGCGCTTGCCCAAAGTCGCACGTGCCTGTGGGTGTCCGCCGACCCTCGAATGGTGAGGGAACCGGTAAGGTACCTGGAACTAACCCCTCCAGTCGGTCTGACGGCCAACCGCCAGTCCGAGGACATCTTGAAGCAACGACGGTGCGGGCCTTTCTGGTGTTTTCCCGGTTGTCCAAAGACCGGGGTACTCAAAGAGGCACACCCTCATTGCCGGCAGTGCGGAGGCATTCTCCAAAGCTGAGGCAGACAAAGCGAGCTTTCGCCGCCAATGGCGTTCGCTCACCGCCGCGTAGGCGCGTCACACGGTTCCGGTGTCTCCACCGGCTGGTTCCGTGTCGGCTGTCGCATACGCCCTTTGTCCACCGCCCGTCCGTGGCCGCGCGCCGAAGACGGGAGCAGCAAATAGCGGCATATGCCGCGACTGGAGACGAACATGGCCACGCAGCGCGTCCTCGATTTCCTCGCCACCCGCCGTCCCTCGGGCCCCTGCCTCGTCGTCGACCTCGACGTCGTCGCCGACAATTTCAATGCCTTCGAAAAGGCGCTGCCCGAGAGCAAGATCTATTACGCCGTCAAGGCCAATCCGGCGCCGGAGATCCTGCGCCTGCTGGCCGGTCTCGGCTCGTCCTTCGATACCGCCTCGGTCGCCGAGATCGAGATGGCGCTCGACGCCGGCGCGACGCCCGACCGCATCTCCTTCGGCAACACGATCAAGAAGGAGCGCGACATCGCGCGCGCCCATGAACTCGGCATCGACCTCTACGCCGTCGACAGCGTCGAGGAAGTGGAGAAGATCGCCCGCGCCGCCCCCGGCGCGCGCGTGTTCTGCCGCGTCCTGACCGACGGCGAAGGCGCCGAATGGCCGCTGTCGCGCAAGTTCGGCTGCGTGCCGGCGATGGCCGTCGACGTTCTGCGCCATGCCAACCGGCTCGGCCTTGCCGCCTATGGCGTCTCGTTCCATGTCGGCTCGCAGCAGACCGATCTCGGCGCCTGGGACAAGGCACTCGGCGATGCCAAGGCGGTGTTCGCACGCCTTGCCGAGGAAGGCATCCTCCTCAAGATGGTCAACATGGGCGGCGGTTTTCCGACCCGTTACCTCAAGGACGTGCCGACTGCGCAGGCCTATGGCCAGGCGATCTTCCAGTCGCTGTCCAAGCATTTCGGCAACCGCCTGCCCGAGACGATCATCGAGCCGGGCCGCGGCATGGTCGGCAATGCCGGCACCATCAAGTCGGAAGTCGTGCTGATCTCGAAAAAGGCCGACAACGACAATGTGCGCTGGGTCTTCCTCGACATCGGCAAGTTCGGCGGTCTCGCCGAGACGATGGACGAGGCGATCCGCTACCCGATCCTCACCGAGCGTGACGGCGACGAAAAGGCGCCCTGCGTGCTCGCCGGCCCGACCTGCGATTCGGCCGACGTGATGTACGAGAAGACGCCGTACCCGCTGCCGCTGACGCTGACGATCGGCGACGAGGTGCTGATCGAAGGCACCGGCGCCTACACCACGACCTACGCCTCGGTCGCCTTCAACGGCTTCGAGCCGCTCCGATCCTACGTGATCTGAGGGGCGTAAGCCTTTCAGATCATCCTGCCGCCGAGCGTATTGGCGGCAGGCTCGCTTGTGGACCGATTTCCGCTCGTGAAGGATCGTGGAAATGGAATTTCAGCAGGATAATTTTGCGCCGGTGGCGCAACTCGCCATAGCCGCCGAGGCGGCAGGCGACATTCCCGCGCGCGATGCGCTGCTCGACCGGGCGATGGGGCCACGGTGGAAGAAGAAGTCGTCGGAGAAGCTGCGCCGCGGGCGGTTGCCGGCCGAGGGGCTGGCGTTCGTTGCGCGGGATGCGGCGGGCGGGGTCGTGGGGACGGTTCGGCTCTGGGACGTCGTCGCCGGCGGGCGTCGGGCGCTGCTGCTCGGGCCGCTCGCGGTCGATCCGGAGGCGAAGTCGGGCGGGATCGGGTCGGCGCTTATGCGGCATGCGATCGACGAGGCGAAGCGGCTCGGCCATAGCGCGATCCTGCTCGTCGGGGATGCGGCCTATTACGAGCGGTTCGGGTTTTCGGCGCAGAAGACAGGCGAGCTTGCCATGCCCGGTCCCTATGAGCGGCATCGGTTCCTGGCGCTGGAGCTTGCCGAAGGCGCGCTCGATGGCGCGCGGGGGACGCTGGTCGCAGCGGGGCGCCGAGTGGCTCGCGAGCGGGTCCGCAAGGCCGCGTGACGAAAAAAAGGCGGCCCTGGGGCCGCCTTTTTCATGTCCCGGGATGAACGCCTCAGATCAACTGGCTGAGCTGCATGGCAACCGACATGTCGCCCTCGACCTTGATCTTGCCGGTCATGAAGGCGGCGGTCGGGTTGAGTTCGCCGGCGATCAGCTCTTCGAAATTATCCTTCGAGATCTTGATCGTGCAGTCGGCCGGGGCGTCGGTCGTCGACACGTTCTGGCCGTCGATCACGATGACCTCGTCGCCCATGTCGAACTTGACCGAACGGTCGAAGCCGGAGGTGGCAACCTTGTCGCGCATCTTGGCGGCAATCGCTTCGGTGTCCATTTCGATACTCCTCTAGGAATGGCTGGATTGACCCGATGCGTAGCAGTCGATTGACGTTTACGTCAACGACAATCAGCGAGAGCGATGGCTATCTTGCAGGCGGGAGCAGTTATTGTTATCAAGCATAACAATAATCGGGAGGATACCGATGCCGATCGTTTCGATGCCGGGTCTGCGCCCGGTCAACATGGGCGAACTGGCGGCCGAGATGAGCCGCGAGGGGCCGGGGGGCAGTATCATTCGGGTGCGCGCCAAGGCCGCCCTCGATCCTTATCCGCGCTCACTTATCGATCGGCTGCGGCATTGGGCGCAAGTCGCGCCTGACCGCGTCTTCCTTGCCGATCGTGGGCCGGATGGCGAATGGCGAAAGCTGACCTATGCCGAGGTTCTCGGCAAGACCCGCGCGATCGCGCAGGCGCTGATCGAGCGCGACCTTTCGACAGAACGGCCGGTCGTGATCCTGTCGGGCAATTCGATCGAACACGGGCTGATGGCGCTCGGGGCGATGATGGCGGGGATCGCCTATGCGCCCGTCTCGCCGGCCTATTCGCTGGTCTCGAGCGATCATGCCAAGCTGAAGCACATCTTTTCGCTACTGACGCCGGGACTGGTGTTCGCCGCCGAAGGTGGGCCTTTCGCCAAAGCGCTCGACGCGGTGATGACGCCGGACATGGAACTGGTCGTCGCGCGCGATGCACCGGGCGGCCGGGAGGCGATTTCGTTTGACGATCTCCTTCGCACCCAGCCGACCGATTCCGTCGAGGCGGCGGAGGCGGCGCTGACCGGCGATACGGTGGCGAAGTTCCTGTTCACCTCCGGCTCGACCGGAATGCCGAAGGCGGTGATCAACACGCATCGCATGATGGCCTGCAACCAGGTGATGATCGCGACCGCGTTGGCGTTCCTGAAGGACAAGCCGCCGGTGATGGTGGACTGGCTGCCCTGGAACCACACCGCCGGCGGCAACCACAATTTCGGCATCGCGCTTCACAATGGCGGGACGCTCTACATCGACGACGGCAATCCGACGCCGGCGGGTATATTGAAGACGGTGCGCAATCTCGAAGAGGTCGCGCCGACGCTCTATTTCAACGTGCCGAAGGGCTTCGAAATGCTGGCCGAGCATCTGTCGAAGAACGACAGGCTGCGCGAGACGTTTTTCTCGAGGGTCGAGCTTTTGCAATATGCCGGCGCGGGGCTCGCGCAGCATGTGTGGGATGCGCTCGAGCGGCTGGCGGTCCAGACCACCGGCCACAAGATCATGATCGTCACCGGCTACGGCTCGACGGAGACCGCGCCCTTCGCCTCGACGACGACATGGCCGGTCGGGCGGCCGGGCGAGGTGGGGCTGCCGGCGCCGGGGCTGGAGTTGAAGCTGATCCCGGACGGCGAGAAACTGGAACTGCGGCTCAAGGGACCAAGCATCACGCCGGGCTATTGGCGCCAGCCCGACAAGACGGCCGAGTGCTTCGACGAGGACGGGTTCTACAAGATCGGCGACGCGCTGAAATTCGTGGATGCGGACGACGTCAACAAGGGGTTCCTGTTCGACGGGCGCGTGTCGGAGGATTTCAAGCTGTCGACCGGGACGTGGGTGAACATGGCTGGCGTGCGCGCCGGCCTGATCTCGGCCTGCGCGCCTTATGTGCGCGACGTCGTGCTGACTGGCCTCAACGCCAACCATATCGGCGCGCTGCTGCTGCTGGACTTCGACGCCGCGCGCAAGCTCGACGCATCGCTGGACGGCGCGGACGAGAAGACGGTCGCGCACCATCCGGCCGTTCGGGCGGAAATCCAGAAGCGGCTCGATGCGCTGGCGGCCAAGTCGACGGGAAGCTCCAATCTCGTCGCGCGTGCGATCATCCTCGACACACCGCCCTCGATCGACAAGCATGAAGTGACCGACAAGGGCTCGATCAACCAACGCGCCGTGATGGCTGCGCGGGCAGGGCTGGTCGACGATCTTTACGCCGAGCCATCGCCGGACCACGTTCTCATCGCCAACCGAAAGGCAGCCTCATGAGCCAGCATCGCGGACTTCGCTATTCCTTCGACGATGCCTGGCTTTATGACGGCATCCGCACGCCCTTCGTCGACTACACAGGCGCGTTTGCCGAGGTCTCGCCGATCGATCTCGGCATCAAGGCCGCGCGGGCGGTGATCGAGAAGACGGGCATTTCTCCGGACGAGATCGACACGACGATCGCCGGCTCGATGGCGCAGGCCTCGTTCGACGCCTACATGACGCCGCGCCATATCGGGCTTTACGCCGGGGTGCCGGTCGATCGGCCGGCGCATCTCGTCCAACGCATCTGCGGCACCGGCATCGAGGTGATCCTGCAGGCCGCCGACATGGTGGAGCAGGAGCGGGCGGGCGTGGTGCTGTGCGCCGGCGCGGAGTCCATGAGCCGCAATCCCGTCGCCGCCTATACGCACCGCAACGGCTTCAAAATGGGGCAGGTGGCGTTCAAGGATTTCCTCTGGGAAGCGCTGTTGGACCCGGCTTGTTCGTGCACGATGGGCGACACGGCGGAGAATCTGGCGCGGGACTACCAGATCACTCGCGAGGAGGTCGACCGCTTCGCCGAGCGCTCCTTTGCGCGCGCGGTGAAGGCGCAGGAGAGCGGGTTTCTGGCCGGCGAAATCGTGGACGTGACGAGCGAGACATTTTCGACTGACGGCTTCAACGATCGCTGGATTCGCCTGCCGCGCAAGGTCGAGGCGGTGACGGTGGATAGCCACATCCGCGTCTCGCCTTACGACGCGCTGGCGAAGATTCGTCCGGCTTTTGGCGGCGTCCAGACCGGCGGCAATTCGTCGGCCGTGGTCGATGGCGCGGCGGCTTCGCTGGTCGGCTCGAAGCGGCAGGCGGAGAAAAACGGCGTTCGGCCGATCGCACGGATCGTTGCGGGCGCAAGCGTCGGCGTGCCGCCGCACATCATGGGCATCGGCCCGGTGCCGGCGATCCGCGCGGTGCTGGAGGAGGCTGGGCTGACGCTCGACCAGATCGACCGGATCGAGATCAACGAGGCGTTCGGGGCGCAGATCATGGCGTGCATTCGCGAGCTTGGGCTCGACGAGGAGAAGACCAACGTCAATGGCGGCGCGATTGCGATCGGGCATCCGCTGGGCGCGACGGGCATTCGGATCACGACGACGGTGGCGCGGGAATTGCAGCGCAGCGGTTTGCGGTATGGCATTGCTTCGGCGTGTATCGGCGGCGGGCAGGGGATTGCGGTGTTGGTGGAGAATGTGGGGGCGGCTTGAGGAGGTCAGGTCACCGCGCTGCCTTGAAAGGTGAGGCCTGGATTCCTGTTACAAGCACAGGAATGACGACCGCAAGGGAAGCGCTCCAACCGTAATCGTCTTGCCCGGATGCGATGCAACAGGACTACCGTCATTCCTGTGCTTGTCACAGGAATCCATGCCTCGACGCTTCGGCTAGGCGAGCAATAGAAAATTGTAGGAGAGGCGAATGCTCACCAACACCCGCGACGTCGAGATCGAGTGGGGCGACTGCGATGCGGCGGGGATCGTTTTTTATCCGCGCTATTTCGCCATGTTCGATGCCTCGACCGCCTATCTCCTCGAAAAGGGGCTCGGCATGAAGAAGATCGCGTGGACGAAGAAATTCGGCATCGTGGGCATTCCGATGGTCGATACCGGCGCGAAGTTCTCGATCCCGTCGCGCTATGGCGACGTGGTCGCGATCGAAAGCACGATCAAGGACATTCGCCGGTCGAGCTTCGACGTGGCGCACAGGGTGCTGAAGGGCGACAAGGTCGCGATCGAGGGCCATGAAACGCGGGTGTGGACGGGGCGTGATCCGGACGATCCGTCGCGGATCAAGGCCGTCGCCATGCCGGACGAGGTGGTCGCGGCGCTGAACGGCTAGTCAGGCGCGACGATCCGGTCCAGCAGTTCGATCAGCCGGTCGCGTTCCCTGGGTCCGCCGAGCTTTTCGACCAGCCGGTCCTCATGCGCGGTCCAGACCGCCATCATCTTGCGCACGAATTTGACGCCTTCGGGCGTCAAATGCAGCGAATGGGAGCGCTTGTCGGTGTCGGCCTTGCGCCGTTCGGCGAGGCCCCGCTTTTCGAGGCTGTCCATCAGGGCGACGAAATTGGCGCGCTTGATGCCGAGTTCTTCGGCGATCTCGGTCTGTTTCAGGCCGGGCCTGCGCGCCATGACGGAGAGCACCGAGAATTCGGCAGGCCGCAGCTTCATGCGCGCGAAGCTCTCGATGAAATCCTGGAAGACGTAAAGCTGCGCGCGGCGCAGGCGATAGCCTATGATCGCCTCAAGCGCCGGGATCGCCCCGAGGTCGGTCGCGCTCAACTCGTCGAGGCGCGGGCGACCGCGTTTGGCGGTTTCGGGCGGTCTCGTGGTCGTGTCGCTCATAGGACCTCGTAGAATGCGATCTTCACGCAATCGGACTCGCGCGCGCCCGAGCCGACAAAGACCGTCCTGTTGAGCCAGGCATAGCGCGGATCGCCCGTCTCGAATCGCGGCTGCGTGCGCATATAATAGCGCGATGGATCGACGATTTCGCCCTTTGCAAGGGCTTCCAAAACGTCCGCGGGCCCGTGGCGGTAGCCGAAATTGCGGATGTCGATGACGGCGCCGTCATGCGTTTCCATCGCATAGCGCGTGTCGAGTTCCGCCGAGCCGTCGGCGAAGACCGTCTGCCAGTCCGCGCCGAGGTTCAGGATGCGGCCGGACAGGCGCTCGCCCGTCACGGTGCCGCCGACGATCGGGATCATCCGGCGGCGGCCGCGCGGGGAGAGGCCGAGCTCGACCGGAGCGGCGAGCTCGACCTTCAGGTCGCACAGATGCGCGAGGCGCAGTCCGTCCGTCATTCGTAGAGTGCGTCGTGACGGGTCAGGGCTTCGCGGTAGCCCTCGTAGAGCTCGTCCGGATTGCCGCCGACGGCGGTGACCTCCGCGCGCCAGTCATCGAGCAGCGGCGCGGCCGCGTCGCGCCAGAGCTGGATTTCCTCGGCGCTCGGCTCATAGAGCGTGTGGCTGTCGTCGGCGATCATCTTGTCGCGACCGGACGCCTCGTTGTCGACCCAGCCCTCGGAGAAGCGGCCGGACCATTCCGGCGTGCAGTGATCGTCGATCACCTGGCGGTTTTCCTCCGACAGGCCGTCATAGACGGACTTGTTGAAGAGCAGCATCTGCGAGGAGATGTAGAAGGGCATGTCGAGATGATACTTCGTCTCGGAATCGATGCCGAAGATGTAGATGGAGTTCCACGGGAAGGTCATCGCGTCGGCGGTGCCGCGGGCGATGGCCTCGCGCGCCTCGGGGGCGGAGACCTGGATCGAGGTGCCTCCAAGCCGGGCGACGAACTTCGCCATTGTGGCGTGCGCCGGGCGAATGTTCTTGCCGCGGATGTCCTCGGGCACCTTGACCTCGGTCTTGGAATGGATCGTGCCGGGGTCGTGCGGGTTGATGAGGCAGAAATAGACTTCCGACATCTCGGTCTCGGCGATCGGGTCGTACCATTCGTGCAGGGCGACGGCGCCGCGCTTGGAATCGGAGACGTGGAAGGGGATTTCGGCCAGGCCGTAGATCGGGAAGCGACCGGCATTGTAACCGGGATTGACGTAGCCGATGTCGGCGATGCCGTCGCGCGTCATGTCGTAGTGGTCGGCCGGCGCGCCGAGTTGGCTCGACGGGAAGATGGTGATGCCGATGCGCCCTTCGGACGCTTCCGTGATCGACTGAATCCAGTCGGTCATCGCGATTTCCTGCACCGGATGTGTCGGCGGCAGCCAGTGGGCGAGGCGCAGGTTAACTTCTTCCTGCGCATAGGCGCCGGTCGACGTGCTGACGAGCGCCGCGAGAATTGCGGTCTTCACGAGCTTCATGATGTCCTCCCAGACAGGTTTGGCCAGACAGTTTTGCCGTGGCAAGCTGCCGGTTTCCTCCCTGCAGCTTGAACGAAATTCGATTGTTATGATACAGAACAATTAAATCAAGCGAAAAGGCGCGGACGGGCCGCCTGCGAGGGAAATCGACATGAATGCGATGACGGGTTCGTCAAAGAGCGGCGCGGATGACGTATTGCGCGTGACGATCGACGGGCGGATCGCCCATCTGGCCTTCAACCGGCCGGCCAAGCGCAATGCGATCAACGACGCGACGCTGGCAGCGCTCGACAGCTTCTTCTCGAACGTGCCGCAATGCGTGCGCGCGATCGTGCTTTCGGGAGAAGGCGGGCATTTTTCGGCAGGGCTCGACCTGAGCGAGCAATCCGAGCGCGAAGCTTCCGAAGTGCTCCGCCATTCGCGCGGCTGGCATGCGATCATGGACAAGATCCAGCTTTCGGGCGTGCCGGTGGTCTCGGTGCTGACGGGCGCGGTGATGGGCGGCGGGCTGGAGATCGCGGCTGCGACGCATGTGCGGGTGGCCGAACCTTCGGCGAAGTTCCAGTTGCCCGAGGGCAAGCGCGGCATCTTCGTCGGCGGCGGTGCGACGGTGCGTGTCGGGCGCATCATCGGACCGGACCGGATGACCGAGATGATGCTGACCGGTCGACTCTACACGGCGGAAGAGGGCGAGCGGTTGGGGCTTGCGCATTACCTCGTCGGCGAGGGCGAGGGTCTGCCCAAGGCCTTCGCGCTTGCCAACGACATCGCCGACAATGCCTCGCTGGTGAACTATCTCATCATCCAGTCGATCGCGCGCATCAACGACATGTCACGCGCCGATGGGCTTTATGCGGAGAGCCTGTCTGCCGCGCTGTCGCAGACGGGTGCGGATGCGAAGGAAGGGCTGATGGCGTTTCTGGAGAAGCGGAAGCCGAATTTCAGGTAGGTTTTGCGAAGGGGACCCCCACCCTTTATCCCTCCCCACAAGGGGGAGGGAGGGCATCGACCTCGCGCTTTTCCTGTGAAACCGGGTGGTGCATTCAAGGTTTAGAGGCGGTGCTGACGGCTCCCTCCCCCTTGTGGGGAGGGATACAGGGTGGGGGTCACTTCGGAAAAAACCCGTCGGGTCATCACATCAATGCCCGCCATCCGCCTTTTTCGGCTCGGTCTGGGCTGCGGCGGCGGCGCTGCCCCAGCCGCGGAAGCTGGCGCGGCGGATGTCGGCCTTGGACAGGAAATCAACCTGCTCGATCAGGACTTCAGTGATCAGTTCCTCGCCGATCTTCGCGTTGACCGCATCGCGCAATCCGGCACGGAAGGCGTCGATGTCGAGCGCGTCGACCTGCGAGAAGTCGACCGAGGGGTCGGCATAGAGTTTCGTGTAGACGGCGTCGGTCAGCATCGCGTCCGCCGGAACGACGAGCTGCTTCAGGCGCTCGGCCGGGGCGGTGAAGACGAGACGGGCGAGGAAATAGCCTTCGACCTCGCCATTCTTCAGCTGCGGCACGGAGACGACGTTAAGCCGGACGTAGTCGAGTCCGCCGAACGCGCCGGTCTCGGGAGCGGGGGCTGCCGCCGCGACTTCGCCGGCCTGCTGGAAGGCGTAAAAGACGGAGCCGGCCGTTGCGGCGGCGATCCAGACGGCGGCGGCGACGAGCTTGATCATCTGCGCTTCACTTCCGGGAATTCGGCCTGCGAATAGGTGCCGTCGGCCTCCGCGTCCTGCAACGCGGTCTTGACCAGGGTCGCGACCTCGGTGACGGCTTCCAGATGGGCGACGATGACGCCCTGGTTCACCGCGAGCTTGTCGCGCAGGCGCTCGATCGCGGGACGGTAGGTGGCGACGAGCGCGGCATCGTCCTGGCCCCGGATCGCGCGCGTCAGATCATAGAGGTGACGGCTCTTGCGGGCGTTCGAGGCGGCGATGTCGAAATTCATGTCGGTGCGGATCGCGGCGGTTTCCGTCTCGACCGCTTCTTCGATGCGGGCGAGGATGGTGCCGAGATCGGCCGGCGCGGAGGCAGCGCGTGCCCGCGCGGCGGTGGGCTGAAGAGCTGGTGCTGAAAAACTCGTCATGAAGCAAAATCCTGATTCATCGCAATCAAATCAACTGTCGAAAAGACCTGTATCCGTGCCCGCCAGATCGGGCTGCAGCGCCATGCGCTGGGCCTGATGGAGAATGGACTGGGTGACCAGCGAACGGCCGGCGCCGTCGAGAGCGGCCTGGTCCTCGTTGCGGGCGTAGTAATTCTTCAAGATGCGGTCGGCGACGCCGATGCCACCGCTGTCGGCCATGACGCCGGCGATCTGCTCGGCCATCATCGAGCGCCACATGTCGCCGGCAAGACCCTTGCCGAAGACCGCTTCGCTCTCTTCCGGCAGCATTGACTGGATGAAGCTCTGGAGCATCATCGCCTCGAACTTCCGGAAGGCTTCGGGCGTCGCGTCCGTTTCCCTCGGAGGTAGCGGCGCTGCCGGCGAGGCGACCTCGAAACCGGGCGCGTTCGCCGTCGAGACGCGCGCGGCAAGGCGCTCGCGGGCGGCTGCCACGTCGTCGGCGCTCGCGGCGCGGGCGACGTCCAGGACGATGTCGACGGGCGGGCTGATGGCCAAGAAATTCCTCCGTTCGCTATCTTGCGACTATCGTTCAAGAAGCTTGTGGCAGCCTTACTTCGGCTTTGCCGGCTGTCGCGAGAGCGCTTCCGTCTGGTCGCGCTCGTCGGCGAAGCGCTCGTCGGCGCGGCGCGAGATGGCCACCTCGCGCCCGACCGCATCGAGCCGGGCGGATGCCTTGGCGACGCGGAGGCTCTCGACATGGGCATTCGCCAGATGCTGCTGCTTGGCCGCCGTCGCCGAGGCGACGCGTGCATGGTAGATCTCTGGAAAGACGCTCGAGAGCGAGCCTTCGGCGTTGAACGCCTTGACCACGTCTTCCGCCTCTTCGGCCGCGAATCGCGCATTAGCGGTGTGCAGGGCCTGGCGCGTCTCGTGCAGTTCCTTGAGCTTTTCCTGGAGGACCAGGACCTTGATCAGGCGGTCGGTGCGGCGCGACATGGCTATCTCGCAATCGTCGAGGGAAGGAAGCCGTCGACCGCCAACGACAGGAAGGGGCCGATGGCGAACCAGGCGAGGATCAGGCCGCCGGCAAGGACGAAGGGCAGCGACACGAAGTAGATCGGAATCTGCGGCGTCAGCTTGTTGATGAGGCCGATGGCGAGATTGACGAGGATCGCATAGGCGATGAAGGGCGAGCCGAGCCGCAGCATCACGAGAAAGGCTTCCGAGAGCGTGTCCGAAATGTCGGCCAGCGCCGAGGCGGGATTGTAGAGCGTTTCCACGGGCGCGACGGTGTAGCTATCGACCAGCGCGCGGATGATCTCGTGATGGAAGTTGAAGACGAAGAGTAGCAGCAGCACGGACAGCGAGATGATGGCCGCAAGGGCACCCTGCGGGTCCGGCTCCTCGATGGCGGTGCCGCCCATCGCGTTGAAGCCCGACATCATGCCCATCGCAGAACCGATGAACTGGACGGCGAGGACGTAGAGCCGGGCGACGAGCCCGATCAGCGCGCCGATCAGGACCTCCGAGACGATCAGGAGCAGGAGCGCATCCGGCCGCGACGAGACGAAGGGGACGAGAAAGTCCCACAGATGCGCCAGAAGCGCGAAGGTGACGGCGACGGCGACAAACAGCCGGATCTGCACCGGCACGCGTATGCTCGACAGGCCCGGCATCAGCATGAAGCAGGCCCCGATCCGGCAGAAGGCCAGAAAGGCGGCGATGACGATGGCGTCCAGGGAGGCCGGCAAGTCCATCGTCAGGGGGTGTCGATATTCAGGCCTGCGCGGCCTGCAAATGGCAGCTTTCTGCGCTTCCGGTGCTCATGTACCCAAAAGTACACTCCGCTCCGGTTCTCGAAATCAGCCATTTTCGTCTCGCGCACGCCCAAATCTCTACACCCCCTGTCAGGAAACCGAGCCGAGCACCTTGATCTCGACGCCGCGCGCGATCTCGACATGGGAGAGGACGGGCAGGGTGGAGAACAGGCGTTCGATGATCATGCGCACATAGGGCCGAGCCTCGGGTGCGGCGACGACGACGAAGCGCTCGCCCTTTTCCATCTGCTCGCGAATCGCCTTCGAGGCCTGGTCGCCGAACTCCTCGAGCTGGCGCGGATCGATGTCGAACTCGCGCACCTCGCCCTTGGCGTCGCGCTTGAGGCTCAGATGGAAGGCGAGATCCCAGCGATTGCCCAGACGCATGACCTTGAGCACGCCGCCTTCGGCAAGATCGCCGCAAATCTGCTGCGCCATGCGGATGCGCACATGCTCCACGATCTGCTCGGTGCGGCGCACATGCGGCGCGATCTCGGCGATGGCCTCGATGATCAAGTGCAGGTTGCGGATCGAGATGCGCTCGGCGAGCAGCAACTTGAGCACGGCCTGCAGGCCCGGATAGGTGATGTGCGTGGTGCAGATCTCGTCGGCGAGCTTCTTGTATTCGGGGTCCTGGCGTTCCAGCAGCGCCTTCATGTCCTTGTAGGACAGGAGTTGCGGCAGGTTGTTGCGGATGACCTCGGAAAGGTGCGTCAGCAGGACCGACATGTTGTCGACGCCGGTCAGCTTCTCGCGCTTCACGTCCTCGGCGAACATTTCGGGCACCGAGAAGGCGCGCATTCCGAAGGCCGGCTCGCGCACTTCCTCGCCGGGAAGCTGCGGCAGGTCGCCGGTGCCGACCAGCACCATCAGTTCGCCGACGCGCATCTGGTATTCGGCGACGACCGTGCCGTGGATCTTGATCTGATAGCTCTTCGGCGGGATCGAGAAATCGTCGGTGAGCTTCACCTCGGGCACGACGAAGCCATATTGCGCGGCGAACTTCTTGCGCATCTTGCCCATGCGGAAGGCGAGTTCCTGATGCGATGTCAGGAGCTTGGTCGAAAGCTGCTTGCCGATAAGAAGCTCGACTTCGGCAGTGCGCAGCGAGGACTTGACCGACTGCTTCTCCTCTTCCTCCCGTTCGGCCTGCTGCTTCTGCTCGACGGCCTGAGCGGCGTCCTTGTCGCGCTGGCGCTGGCGCGGGATGACATAGGCGAGACCGGCGAGCGCGGCTCCGAGGAAGGCGAAGGGCAAAAGCGGCAGGCCCGGCATGAGGCCGAGCGTGAAAAGCAAAACCGCGGCGACGAAGAGAGCGCGCGGATAGGCGCCGAGCTGGCCGAAGACGGCCTTGTCGGTCGAGCCGCGCGTGCCGCCCTTGGAGACGAGCAGGCCGGCTGCCAGCGACACGATGAGCGCGGGAATCTGCGTGACGAGGCCGTCGCCGACAGACAGCTTGACGAAGACGTCCGCCGCCTCGCCGATCTGCATGTCGTGGCGGGCATAGCCGATGGCGATGCCGCCGACGATGTTGATCGCGGTGATGATGAGGCCTGCAATCGCGTCGCCGCGCACGAATTTCGACGCGCCGTCCATGGAGCCGAAGAAGGAGGATTCCTCTTCCAGTTCGCGCCGGCGAAGCTGGGCCTCTTTCTCGTTGATGAGGCCGGCCGACAGGTCGGCGTCGATCGACATCTGCTTGCCGGGGATGGCGTCGAGGGTGAAGCGGGCACCGACCTCGGCGATACGGGTGGCGCCCTTGGTGATGACGATGAAGTTCACCGTGATCAGGATCAGGAAGACGATCAGCCCGATGACGAAGTCACCGGACATGACGAGGCTCGCGAAGCCGGCGATGACGCCGCCGGCGGCGTCATGCCCCTGATGGCCGTGCGACAGGATCACCCGCGTGGTGGCGATGTTCAGCGCCAGGCGGATCATCGTGGCGATCAAAAGAATGGTCGGGAACGAGGAGAAGTCCAGCGGCCGCTGGATCCACAGCGCCACCATCAGGATCAGCACCGAAAAGGCGATCGAGAACGCGAGCCC
>JAEWET010000035.1:0-39613 GCA_023389195.1 Pseudomonadota bacterium | reverse complement strand
GCGACAGACCATCGAACATCGGCGCTTGCAGCACCGCAAGTTCGCCGCCTAACATCAACCCCCTGACGAGGTCCGCACTCCGCTAATCTACGCCGCGAGTTGTGCCGAATGTTCTGACGACGGACAGGTGGTCGGCCAGCGCTTCCTACATTGCTGAGATCGAGAACAATGACGGCTTTGTCACGCAGTATTCTCAACTGCATCGCGACAGAGCAAAGGAGCTCGTTTGGGAAGCAGTGCGTCTCGATGCGTTTCCGGGACGACCGTCAAGGTTCAAATCGCTGTTCGCCTTCCGGTCCGAGATCGAAGCTCGCGAGAGCTCTTGGTTTGCACAGGAAGGGAGGGTGCTGGTCAAGGTTCAGCCGACTACGCACACGGTAGTTCACATTGCCGACGCTACTCACCTGAATAGCTTGGAACAGGAATGGCCGGCGAAGGCACGTAAATACTGGTCCGGCGAATTTAGCACGACGCCTCAGATGGAGGTGTTGATGCACGGTCCTGTTTACTTTCCGGGATGGCGAGAGCCGCCGTTTGGTTTAGCCGGCCAGCCTTTGAGTTTTGTGAGCGACTGAGAATTACCACGAGCCGCCCTTGCACCCAAGTAACTTGCTTGGGCTGGGTCGGCTCCGCTGGCAGCGCCCGAAGGCCCCCAAACATGACGAGCAAATCATCCAGTCCAAGATATAGCGGATGTGCAGATTTTCGACAAGCCTAATCATCCGCACATCGATTTATGCACAGTTCATGCAGCCTTCGGTCTTGAACCGTTAGGATTGACCTCTTCGAGCTGGCGGGGCTCGAAGTCGACTGGTACCAGCCGGCCGAAGATGTCGACGAGGGCTTTCACCCGATCCTGTTGCGATAGGCTTTCCACCGTGGCGATGAACGTGGCGAACGGCCCGTCCTTCACCTGGACGGTCGCGCCTGCCCTGAAGCGCTGTTCAAGCGCGCGCCGCGCCGTCTCGCCTCTCACGCTCTTCGCCGCCTTCGTCTCGTCGTAGGCGCTGGCGAACTCAGCCTGCATGATCCGCTCGATGACAACCGCAGGCACGTGCAGCGGGCCGCTGTCGCTACCCAAGGGACCGAGGACACCGTCGATTGCCTTGACCTCCGTCCAGTCGTCGACCTGCCGGCCAGCGCGAGGATGGGCGACGAAAAGATAGCCCGGCATCAACGGCTCGGACCATTCGGCCATGACCCGCAGGCGGCGGTTGTGGCGGTCGTAGCGCCGGCGCGGAAGATAGACATCGTACCCCGCCGCACGCAGTTCTTCGAACACCTGATCCGTCAGCCCGCCCTTCGTGCTGAGATTGTACGCGGAGCGAAGCCGGACGACGAACCAACGACGCTCGGGAACCGTCAACGCCATGCACCCTGGAACCTGAATTTTCATGCTGCCCTCGTTTTTCTTCATGCGTCGTCTGCCCGCCAAAAAAGCTTGTAGCGTTTCGGCTTCTTGAAAAGCTTTCCGCCGCGATACTCGTACTTGCCGTCCGATTGTTCGATCACCGATCTCTGACGGGCCGGCGGGAGTATCGGCCCGCGTGGTCGAAACTCGACGACGGCCTCGTACGGGCTCAACTGCCGAGGTGGGTTAATCTGGTACCAGTGCTCTCCATCGAAGAAATATCGGCGGAAGCCCATTTCCTGCGGGGCGCTAAACATCGTCATTCGCAGCTCGCATACGCGGCCATGAAATTCCGGCGACATCTTGGAAAGCGGCAGCCAAGGGTTTGCGCGGTCATACGCTTCGCGTGCTTTGCGTTCGGCTATCGTCATGCTGGCACCGCCAATTGCTGCCGTATCGCGGCGAGCATGTTGTCGGGGGCAGGGGCTAAAGAACCGAGTCGACCCATTTCGGCTAACTCGTCCGCGCGTTCGTTGCCGAGGGTGCCGGCGTGGCCTTTCACCCATTCGAGCGTGATCGGCACCGAGGAGAGAACCTCATCGAGTTCTTTCCAGAGGTCGAGGTTGGCGATAACGGAGTTCTTCAGCTTGGCATTCGGCCCGCCGCGTCTCCAACCCTTGCGCTTCCAGCTATGCCGCCACTCGTTGCAGCCCTTCACGACATACTGGCTGTCACAGAGCAGGCGGACACTTTCCCCCAGCTTTGGGGAAAAGTCCGCGACCCACCGAAGCGCCATAAGCGCACCTGTCATTTCCATGATGTTGTTCGTCGACGGATCGGCGCCGCCGAATTCGGAATGGATCTCGATACCGTCGCGATAGACGACAAAGCCCCACCCGCCTTCGCCGGGGTTAGGCTCGCAGGTGCCGTCGCAGTAGATTACCAGACCAGTCATGTGGACCTCGCTTTGATGAGCCCCGCTTCGCGGATAGCCTCGACCGCCTGAAGCGGCGTCAGGTCGAAGCTCTTGCGCAAGTGCGGGATGATCGGATGCGGCTTCTTTACGTCTGGCGTCGTCGCCAGCCACTTCGCCGCCTTCTGCACACTGCTCATCCTGCTCTCCTTTCGCCAAACATATCCTCGCCGGCCTTGTGGAGCTGGACATGGTGCAGGCGGCAAAGCCAGCGCACTTCGAGGGGTTCGTCGTAATTGTCGTGGTGGGCATCGATGCGGCCGTGCGTCGTGCCGCACACCTCGCATGGCTGCTTTTCGAGGTCACCCTTGCTGAGTGCCCGCTGCACGAGGACGTGCGCGCGATAGCGGTTGGGGTGTTCCTGACGCCAGCGGGTCTGGCGAGTGTCGCTGGTGAGGTTCATGCGGCACCTCCGGTCCCAAGGCTTTCGCCGGCCATGCGGATCATCTCGCTCTGGACGGCGTGGAAGAACTCGCGAAGCTCCTGCCGGATGTCGTCTTGGTCGACGCCGTTCCGGTCCATCTGGTTGGCGATGGTCGCCACTGTCTGTTTCCAGTAGGCCTCCGCAGCGCCGCCGTTCTTGCCGGCCAGGTTGGTCGCAACCGCCCGAATTTTCCCGATGCGCCGGGTGAGGGGGAAGGCGACAATCGCGGCCGATTTCATTTCGATGGGGTTCGTCATGCTGCCCGCAGCCTCCGCTGTTCGTCGACCATGTTCATGGTGAGCCGGCCGGCCAGCAGTTCCTGCCGGAAGTAGTTCACCACGACAGGCGAGCAGCCGATCATCACGAAGTCCGCGATGGCACTCGCCAGTTCCTCGTCGGTTTCTGGGATGGGGAAGGGCTCGTCAGGGTCGATGTCGGGGACCTGACCGTACGACTGCACGTTGAGGTCGAGGACAGTGTTGTCCTTCTTCGGAGCCATATCCTGAGGGGTATCTGCGGGGATATTACCAGCACTCGTTGCGGGGACGTCACACTCACCTAGCGACTGTGACAGGGTCGTTTCTGTATCGGCAACGGATGCGGGGACGCGCTTCAGCCGACGCCGTTCAGCCTGACGCTCCGCCTGCTGCTCTCGCAGATATTCGGTCTGAATAGCTACGTGCTGACGGCAGTCGTCTCGCCATGGGTTCTCTATTCGAAAAACCTGCGTCAGGCCGGACATGCGAACGGGGTTGAGATACTTGCGCTTAGCATTGTTTGCACCGCTGAGGCGGCGCCGACTGTTCGTTACCGCTCTTTCCGACAGACCCGTCATGGCTCGTGCGCGGCTGGTCGAAAGCCATGCCTCGCGCTTGGGCCACTGCATGAGTGCCGCGTAAGCTGCGATGAGCTTCAGGTCGCTCGGCTCCATCAGCGGGTCCGCGTTCACCGTTTCAATCAGGTCGAGCTTGAACGACGCCTTGGAGGCGTTTTCGGCGCGGGTGCCAGCGGTGTCCTCGTGGATGACACCATCCTCGTCGACATATTCCATTAGCACCCCCTCATTCGTGAGTGCTGGGTTGCCGACTCGGGCACGGCGGCGCTATAACTGCCGACGTTCAGAATAATATCCTTTTGGGAGGGATTGTTTGAACGCCGGCTCGGCATCGAGGCTGCAACCTCTGCCGGGCCTTTTGTTTTTGCGCTCATCAAGCGGCGTCCTCCATAAAAAATGCGATCAGCTTCGACCGTTCGGCGACCCAGCGTCCGCCGACTTTCTTGGCCGGCAACTGGCCCCCTGACAGCAGATGAAATGTCTGTCGCTCCGTCCGTCCGATGAGTTTTGCTATTTCTGCGACCTCCCAGATGAGGTCGAGAGAAGTGGCTGCGCTCTGCATGGATGTTCCCTTTTTGATCACATGGCTGCAACTTGCATCCATCACTTAGCGGTAGCCGAGTTTGCGTGTCCCTACAAGGCGCGGCCTTGCATTCCGTGGGTGCAAGTTGCATTCAGTGCGGGATAAGTGTGGAGAACCGGCCGTGGACGAGCGCGAAAAATACCCGAGCGAGGCCGCTGAGCGGTTTCAAATCCGCATGCCGGGCGGGCTGAGAGATCGGATTAAGAAAGCGGCGGAACGCAGCGGGCGGTCCATGAACACAGAAATTGTGTTCGCGCTGGAGACCTATTATCCAGAAGAACCCTCCGTTGAGGAGGTCCTAGACCGCGTTCACGGTGCCATCGAAATGGCTCAGACCGCCGGAGGGATGCCGTACCGTAAGCAACTCATAGAGGCCTTGGACGAACTTTCGGAGCAGGTCGCCAGCGGCATGGAACTTGACCAATTTCGCGCACCGCAAATTGGCCCCGAGTATCGAAGCCTCGGTTCGTTCGCAGAGCGACACCGCCGTTGGAAAAGGGCGCAGCGCTACGGCGTTGAAACAGCCGACTTCGAACGCGAGCTAAAGCGAGGCATGTTCTCGCGAATGTTAGGAAACCGAGTCGCGCAGTTCAATAAATGGTTCCAGCAAGGGAAAGAGGACCTTGTGCTAAAGCAACTACGGCTTTCCGAGACCAATTTCATCGATAAAGCCGCCGTCGTGAAACTGCTCCGGGATCATTTCGAAGCCTACTACCGCGAAAACTGGGGTGACCCTGCCGACCCGCCGCCATGGGAAGAGGAGGGAGAGTTCTAAGATGTCGGTCAGGAAGCGAACTTGGACGACACCCAGGGGCGAAGAGCGCAGCGCATGGGTTGTTGATTACACCGACACTACCGGCAAGCGCCGCCTGAAAAGCTTCAAGCTGAAGAAAAAGGCTGACGAGTTCGCTGCCACCGCATCTGTCGAGGTGAGAGAGGGTATTCACGTCGCGGACAGCGCCAGCGCGACCGTCAAGCAAGCTGGTGCATTCTGGATAACCAGTGCCGAGTCGTCAGGCTTGGAGCGGACTACCGTCGACAGCTACCAGTCCCATCTCAAGCTCCACATCACGCCTTTCATCGGTGACCTGAGGCTAACAGCGCTCAACATCCCGGCCGTCCGCCAGTTCGAGGACCAGTTGCGCGACGGCGGCAGATCGCAGGCTATGGTGCGGAAAGTAATGGTCAGCCTGGGGTCCTTGCTCGCCGACGCGCAAGAGCGTGGCCTGACCGGCCGAAATGTGGTGCGCGACATTCGCGGGCGGCGCAAAGGCGGCGACAGGCGGCAGGAGAAGCGTCAGAAGGGGCGGTTGAAAGTCGGCGTAGACATCCCGACCCGCGAAGAGGTCAAAGCGATTGTCGGCGTTCTGGAGGGGCGCTGGCGCCCGCTGCTGCTCACGGCCATCTTCACTGGCCTGCGTGCGTCTGAACTGCGCGGACTGCGCTGGAAGGATGTAGAACTCGACAAGCGGGTTATCCACGTTCACCAGCGCGCAGATCGCTTCAACGAAATTGGCAAGCCCAAGTCGATATCGGGGGAACGGTCAGTGCCCGCGCCGCCGATGGTCATCAACGCCTTGCGGGAGTGGAAACTCATGTGCCCGAAGGGTAAGGCTGATTTGGTCTTCCCAAACGGCCTCGGGAAAGTCGAGCAGTTGAACAACATCGTCCGGCGCGGCTTCCAGCCTGCGCAAGTCGCAGCCGGCGTAGCGGACGACACAGGCGAGGTCGACAAGAACGGCGATCCCATCCTCGTCGCGCGGTACAAAGGTCTGCACGCCTTGAGGCACTTCTACGCCTCATGGTGCATCAACCGGCCGGCCGACGGCGGGCTCGGGCTTCCTCCGAAAGTCGTCCAGGAGCGGATGGGACATGGCTCCATCACGATGACGATGGACGTCTATGGCCACCTATTTCCCCGGGGCGACGATGCTGAGGAACTTGCGGCTGCGGAAGCAGCATTATTGGGGTGAAATTCGGTGACAGAAGACGAGCAGGAAGCGGCAACCGACCAGTTCTTGATGACGGTTGGGCGCTACGTAATCATATTTCAATGGATCGAGTCCAAGGTCGAGCAATGTCTGATGCTGTTGTGGGGGCACACTGAGGACGCCCGCGACCGTCTGTCAAAGATGTCGAACTTCGAGAAGGTCGAAGCTCTACGAAATGAGTTTCGGCATCACCCCGCAAATCATCGAGGGCGCGCGCGGGATGATTGGGTACAGCGTTTTGAGTCGTTAATCGACCGATTGCATGAAGAGCGGCGGCAGAGAAACAACCTGGTGCACTCCCACTACCTTTTCGATTTCTTGCAGATTGGCCATCCTGTGCTGCAACTCGACAGCAGGGCAGGGCATCGGGCATTTAGCGCTGATGCCCAAGAGGAAATCCTGCGCGAATTGGGTCAACTGGGCTGGGATATGAACCTTGCCCAGGTTCAGTTGGTTCACGACATTGACCACAAGCCGCCTACCGGCGGGGGTATGGGCGCAACATGACCGCGACATGAAGATACATTAGTCAAGGAAAACAAAGGTTGCCGCCGGATTGTGGATCCGGAGGTCGCTGGTTCGACCCTAGCCAACCGTACCATTTGCTTTTTCCCCACCACCGCAATTCACCGCTCGCCCCCGCGCGTGCCACCATCATCTTTCCGCGAAACTCTTCGTGGGCTTCGCACGTGTCTCATCGCACGATGAGAGGTGCGGCCGTGCGGCAGTGGAACGAACGATACGAATGCGTCATGGAACCGACGCAAGCCTGGCTCGTCTGGGATCGGGACAGGGACGAGGTTGCGGAACTTCCCGGCACCGTGCTTGTGGGCCTTTCCGGCGAGGAAGCGGTTGCGATGTGCCGCCTGCTCAACCGCAGGCAGGCCGCCTGAGGTCCTTGCCTCCCGGCTCCGTAAGGCCACATGTTCGTGTGACCGTTCAAAGAGGAATGCAATGGCAATCGCTTCGATCGAACTGCGCAAGGCCGCTACACTCGTCGCCGCCGCTCTCCTGCTTGCCGGATGCGGCGCGGGCGGCATGGCGCGTGCCGTCACCACGGCGGGCGAGGGGTTCGATCGCGGCGAGTGCCTGTCGGAGCAGTTCCGCACCGGCGAACCCTGCGATCAGGACCAGTTCTCGAACGACTAGGCTGTGTTGAGATTCAGGTCTGTGCGAGCCGAAAATGACGGGTTTCGAGAACCGGAGCGCAATGTACGATCGGGTACATGAGCACCGGAAGCGCAGAAAGCCGCTATTTGCAGGCCGCTCAGGCCTGAATATCGACACAGCCTAGAATAGCGTGCCCTGGCCGCCAGTCGGCGTCGCCGGCTTGGTTTTCGGCTTCGGCTTCGCCGTCTCTCCCGCCGCCACGGCATTGACGTCGCCATCTGCAAAGCGGATCGACAGCGCATCGCCCGTCGCGATTTCCGCCGCCCGCTTGATGAGGTTGCCGTCCGTGTCGCGCACCACCGCGAAGCCGCGCTCCAATATGCTCGTATAGGACAGCGACCCCGCCAGCCGCGCCGCCTGCTCGAAGCGCTGGCGGCGCCTTTCAAGCGCCCGGTCGATCGACTGCCGCTGTCTCCGCTCGAACGTTTCCAGCCGCTGACTAGCCATCTCGATACGCCGCATCAGCGCGTTCGGCGTCACCCTGGCCGCATCGCGCGCGAGCCGGTTGCGCCGGTTGGTGACCATCGCCGAAAAGCACCCCGGCAGCCGCCCCGCGGCCCGCTCGGCGCGCAGTTTCGCATCGCCAAGCCGCCGCGACAGGATCGCCGGCGACAGGCGCAGCCCGCGGAATTTCTGCTTCTTGGCCTCGGTGTTGGCGATCAGCGCGCGCTGCAGCCGGCTCGCCGCCTCGTCGAAGCGGCGGCGCGGCAATGCGAGCAGCGCATCGGCCGAGGGCAGGGCGCGTGCCGTCGCCCGCAGCGCGTCGCGCTTCCTTTGCGTGCAGCGCGAGACGGCGCCCTTGACCCGCGCCGAAAGCCGCGAAACGGCAGCCTCCAACTCGGCCTTCACCGGCACCGCCATTTCGGCTGCGCCCGTCGGCGTCGGCGCGCGCCGGTCGGCGGCGAGGTCGATCAGCGTCCAGTCCGTCTCGTGGCCAACGGCCGAGATTAGCGGGATGCTCGACGCCGCCACCGCGCGCACCACCGCCTCGTCATTGAAGCCCCAGAGGTCCTCTAGGCTGCCGCCACCGCGCGCGACGATCAGGAGGTCCGGCCGCGTCATGCCGTCCGGCAGCGCGTTGAATCCCGCGACCGCGTTCGAAACTTCCGCCCCGGTCGTCTCGCCCTGAACCCGCACCGGCCAGACGATGACATGCACCGGAAACCGGTCGGCGATGCGGTGGATGATGTCGCGGATCACCGCCCCGGTCGGCGAGGTGATGACGCCGATCGTCCTCGGCATGAAGGGCAGGGGGCGTTTGCGGCCCGTCTCGAACAGGCCTTCGGCCGCCAGCCGTCGCTTGCGCTCCTCCAGCAGCGCCATCAGCGCCCCCGCGCCCGCCGGCTCGATATTGTCGATGACGATCTGGTATTTCGACGAGCCCGGATAGGTGGTCAGCTTGCCCGAAGCGATCACCTCCATGCCCTCTTCGGGCCGGAAGCGCAGCTTCGAGAACGTGCCTTTCCAGATCACCGCCTCGATCCGCGCCCGGTCGTCCTTCAGCGAGAAATAGGCATGGCCCGACGAATGCGGTCCGCGATAGCCGGAAATCTCGCCGCGCACGCGCACGTTTCCGAACGTGTCCTCGACGACGCGCTTCAGCGCACCGGAAATCTCCGAGACGGAATATTCGGCCGCGTTGGTTTTCGAATCGGTGGCGAGAAGGTCTGACATGCCGCTAGTTCTACCAACCGGGAAGCATCTGGCTAGGCCGCAGCCGCTTGCCGCGTCCATAGGCGACGCCGGCGAAGTCGAAATGTCCGCTATCCTCGTTGGCCGGCGGCACCACGGAGATGTTGTCGAGGCTTTCCGAGATATGCCGCGCCAGCGCATCGACGATCTGGGGCTGGCTGGAATGCCCGCGCAAAATGCCGATCCGGCAGTCGGGCAGCGCGCCGAACCCGTCCGATTCACCGAGAATGCGCATCCCTGGCCGCAGCGCGCATTCGGGCAGCACCGAAACCGCGAGGCCCGACAGCACCGCCGCCATGATGACCGTCGCCGACCAGCTCGTGAAGATGATGCGATAGTCGCGGTTCATCTGGTCGAGCACGTCGCAGGCGGTGCGCCGCCACAGGCAGCTCGGCCGGCCGAGCGCCAGCGGCAGGATCTCCTCCTGATGCACCTCGTGGTTCATCGAGCCGACCCAGAGCAGCGGCTCGCGCCGCACCACTTCCGAGCGGCCCTTGTCATCGTCATGGGTCACGAGCGCGATGTCGAGCTGCCCGCGCCTGATCTGCTCGACGAGGTTTGCGGTCGGCTCGCACACTACGGAAAGCTCGACGCGCGGATTGGATCGCAGGAACCGCGCCATGATCTCGGGCAGGAAGCGGTCGGCATAATCGTCGGGCGTGCCGATCTTGATGTGGCCTTCGAGCGAATGGTCGTCGAAGGCGGCCAGCGTCTCGCGGTTGAGCCGGATCAGCCGGCGCGCATAGGCCAGCAGCCGCTCGCCGTCCTCGGTCAGCCGGTTCGTGCGCCCGTCCTTCTCGAAGAGCTGCTTGCCGACGCGCTCCTCGAGCCGGCGCATCTGCATGGAAACCGCCGACTGCGTGCGGTGAACCTCCTCCGCCGCCCGCGTGAACGAGCCGATATCGGCGATGGTGATGAAGGTCTGGAGCTGGTCGAGATCGAGGGGCGCGGCGGGCATCGGATCAATCCATCATGATCGTTGATGCTAAATATTAGAAACATTCGTTCGACTAATCAATCGAAGCAACGCAATTTGCACGCGTCGCAGAAGCTTCGACGACGCGGCACAGCCATCCGGAATCGGGTGGCGCGCCGTCGCCGCCACGCTCATCCTGACTTTACCAAAGCCGTTTCATCAAAGGAGACCAGTCATGACCGCCCTCGATCACCACCCCACATATGCCGGTGCCGCCCCGACGCGCACGGATGTGGCGTCGCGCGTGACGAACGGGTTCAAGACTGTCTTCCGTGCGCTCTTCAATCGACGCCACATCGGCAATCTGGCGGAACTGTCGGACCATCACCTCGCCGATATCGGCCTGTTGCGCACCGACCTCCACCAGGCCGCCCGCACCGGCATCGTCGCCGACCCGACCGCCACGCTGGCAACGCTGCGCCGCCGGCGCGAAGACGAACGCTTCGCCCGTCAGGTCTGCTGACTGACCCCTACGGCGGCGTCATCCCGGCCGAAGTCCGAGCGTAGCGAGGCGAGAGCCGGGACCCATCCCGTGAACTTGAATGTCACGGATTGGGTCCCGGATAGCCACCTTTCGCTTCGCTCAGCCGGCTTCCGGGATGACCCCAAAAATTGCGGGCACTCCCACTCCCCGCCGATCCCCTTCGGCCGCCCGCATCCTGCCCGGTCTCTCGCGAGACCGGGCTTTTTTCTCATCCCGGCCCGCGCCCGAAAGCCGTCCCGCATGTGCTCGTCACAGTGCAAGGCGCTTGCGCTTCACCCGCGCGGCTTGCCCTGCGCGAAGAAATCATCCACCAGTTTCGTCATCGCCTTCTGGTAGTCCGCCTGCTGCTTGCGGCCGGTCTCGAACATCTCGCCGAAGAAGTTTTCGAACGGAAAGATCTGCGCGTCGGTCACCTGCTCGCGGGCATCTTTCGCCTCCGGCTGTCCAAGCTGCATCATTTCCTCGAACATCTTCATGAACGGGTTGTGTGCATAGGGATCGGGCGCCGCCTTCGGCTTTTCGGTCGGCTTCGGCGCGAACATCTCCTGCATCATCTTGGCGTACGGGTTGGCGAACGGATCGGCGCTCGCCGTCGGCGCCTGCGGCATCATCTGCCGGAACGCGTCGAGAAAGGGATTTGCGCCCGAACCCGGCATCTGCCCCGTCGCCTGCTTGAAGAAACCGCCCATCATCATGGCCGCGAGCGATGGCATCATCTGGCGATAGGCCTCCTGCGCGATCCCTGTCGCCTGGGCGGCCTGTGCCGCCACCGCGCTCGCCAGTTCCTTCGAGCCGAAAATCTGGCCGAGCGCGTCATTGCCGGCGGACACCCCCTCCGGCGTGAACGCGCGCGCCGCGTCCTCGAAATATTTCGCGTATTGCCCGCCGCCCATGGCCGTCATGAACTGCGAAAAGCCGAACGGATCGGCCGTGTTGCGCTTCAGCGCTTCGGAAAAAGCCGGCAGCAGTGCCTCCAGCGCCAGTTCACCCTGCTGGCGCGTCAGGTTCATCTGCCGCGCGAGAAGATCCGCCGTCCGCCCGTTCTGCGCCTTCATCATCATGTCGTAGAGCGGCAGCATGTCGTCCTCCCGGGTTGGTTTCGGGAAAGACTAGCTGAACCGGCGAACGACACAAGCATGGGGTGTGGGTTGGAGAAGTAAGCGGCAGATGGCTTTTGCGAAGGCGACCCCCACCCTCTATCCCTCCCCACAAGGGGGAGGGAGGGCATCGACGCTGCGCCTCCACTCTTCAACCAAGCGCCCAACCGAGAAGGTCAGGCTCAACGCCCGCGACTCCCTCCCCCTTGTGGGGAGGGATAAAGGGTGGGGGTCACTTCAAAAAAAACAGCAACGGATAGCGAAGAGCCCGAACGCTCCCCGGCAAACCTAATACGCATACTCCAGAAACGCCGGCTCGATCGAACCGCCCCAGCGCGTATGATACGCCCGCACCATCCCCTCCGCGCTCGTCGTCCCGCGCGCGATCACCTCGTCGAGCGGCGCGAGGAACCCCGTCTCGTCATAGCCTTCGCGATTCTTGCGCGCCCGGTTGGTCAGACCCATCCGCGAAATCGCCAGAACCTCGCGGCCGATTTCGCGCAGCGTGTGGTTGCGGAAGGGCGTCGCGAGGCCCTGCGCCGGCACCGCGTCGCGTTGCTCCAGGCACTCCTGATACGTCCAGTCCGCCGTCAGTTCCTCGGCCGCATCCAGCGCCGCCTCGTCGTAAAGCAGCCCGACCCAGAAGGCCGGCAGCGCGCAGATGCGCCGCCACGGCCCGCCATCGGCGCCGCGCATTTCGAGAAAGCGCTTCAGCCGCACATCGGGAAAGAGCGTCGAAAGATGGTTCGCCCAGTCGCCCATGGTCGGCAGACCGTCGGGGATCTCGTTCTTCAGCGCGCCGTCCATGAACTGGCGGAAGGTGACGTGGGTGACGTCGAAATACCGCCCCTCGCGAATAAGGAAATACATTGGCACGTCGAGGGCCCACTCGACATAGTCCGCAAAGCCGAAATCGCGCGAAAAGCACATCTCCAGCATGCCCGCGCGCTGGTTGTCCGTGTCGCGCCAGATCTCGCCGCGCCAGCTTTGAAGTCCGTTGGGCTTGCCTTCGGTGAAGGGCGAATTGGCGAAGAGCGCGGTGGAAAGCGGCTGCAGCTTCAGCGAAACCTGCATCTTGCGCCGCATGTCCTCTTCGGAGGAAAAGTCGAGATTCACCTGGATCGTGCAGGTCCGGTACATCATGTCGAGCCCGTGGCTGCCGACCTTGGGCATGTAGGCGGTCATGATGTCGTAGCGCGATTTCGGCATGCGCGGCGTCTCGGCCAGCGTCCATTTCGGGCTGCCGCCAAGGCCGAGGAAGCGGATGCCGAGCGGCTCGGCGATCTCGCGAAGCTGCGCCAGATGCGCGTTGCCCTCGCGGCAGGTCTGGTGGATCGTCTCGAGCGGCGCGCCGGAGAGCTCGAATTGCCCGCCCGGCTCGAGCGAAATCGCGCCCTGTCCGGTCGGCTCGACGAGCCCGATGATGTGGCCTGCATCGATGATCGGGTCCCACCCGAGCGTCTTCTGCATCCCTTCCAGCAGCGCCCGAATGCCCTTGTCGCCGCCATAGGGCACCGGCGCATGGCCGTCGACATAGAACGGAAACTTCTCGTGCTCTGTGCCGATCCGCCACTTGTCCTTGGGCTTGCAGCCCTCGGCGAGGTGAGCGACGAGCTCCGATTTCTCTTCGATCGGCCGGAAATCGGTCGTGTCGCGTGCCATGAAATGTCCCCGGGTCCCGAGCCTTGCGAAAGATGTGGGTGTGTTGGCCGCAAATGCCACCGCCGATCAAGCGAAAAATCCTGACCGCTGCGTCAACGCGGGTTGATGGGCTGGCAAGCTGTGCAGCGCCATTCGCGAAGTTGGTTCCGAGACGCTGCTGTTTTCCTGAATTGACCCCCACCCTGTATCCCTCCCCACAAGGGGGAGGGAGGGCATCCACGTCCCACCTGATCTTTCAAACGAGGCGCACCTCTGACGAAACGAACACCGCGCGGACGACTCCCTCCCCCTTGTGGGGAGGGATAAAGGGTGGGGGTCACTTCAGAAAAAAACCGACGCACCAACCCGCAACAATTTCGCAGACCAATCTCGACTACCAATCCCCCACAGTGGCCTGAATCACCGCCAGCGCTGCCACCGCTGCCGTATCCGCCCGCAATATCCGCGGCCCGAGCGGAATCGCCGTGACGAAATCGAGCGCATGCAACTGCCGCCGCTCATCCTGCGAAAACCCGCCCTCCGGCCCGACGATCAGCGCCAGCCTGCGCCTTTTCAATCCCGTCAGCGCATCAACCGGATTGTCCCCCGCCGCGCTCTCGTCGCAGAAGATCAGCACCCGTTCCGCATCCCAATCCGCCAGCAATCTCTCCAGCTTCACCGGCTCGCGAACAGTGGGCACCGCGAGCACGCCGCATTGCTCTGCCGCCTCCACCGCGTTCGCCTGCAGCCGATCCGTGCCGATCTTCGTCATCTGCGTATGCTGCGTGATGACCGGCTGCAGCACGCCCGCGCCCATCTCCACGGCCTTTTGAACCATGTAGTCCAGCCGTCCGGCCTTGATCGGCGCGAAGCAGTAGACGAGATCGGGCGTTGCTGGCTGCGGGCGCGTCTGCTCGGCAAGCGACAGCGTCACGCTCTTCTTCGAAACTGCCGCGACCCCGGCGCGCCACTCGCCGTCCCGGCCGTTGAAGACGAGCACTTCGCCGCCCTCGCGCATTCGCATGACGTTGGTGAGGTAGTGGCTCTGCTGAGCGGAAAGGGCGACCGTTCCGTCACCGGAAAGGCCGCCCTCCACGAAGAGCCGTTGCATCTTGTAGTTCGCTCGCATGGCGAACCAGATGGGGCAGGGGCCGGCCCGCGGTCAAGTGCGGACCGGTCGCCGAACTCACTCGGCGGGCGCTTCGTCCGTCTGCTCGGTCGGCGCCGTGCGCTCCGCCCTGTCGGCGCGCTTGCCGCGCTCGCCGCGCATCCCGCCGCGGAACGGACGGTCCTCGCTGGTCAGCATCCCGTCATCGTTGCGGTCCATACGTGCGAATTGGCGCTCCACGCGGTTGTCGATGTTCGCCAAGAACTCCTCGCGCGAAATCTGCCCGTCGCCATCGGCGTCGAGCCGGTCGAAGCGGGCCTCGGCGCGCTCCGTGACGAAAGAGGCGAAGCGCTCCTGGTCGACGCCGTCGGCGCGGATTTCCTTGCGCAGTTCGCGCATCATCTGGCGCGGCGACTGGTCGTCCTGCGCGGCGTCCTGCGCGAAGGCGACGGTGGAGGTGGCGAAGCTGGTGATCAGTACGGCGGCGATGGTCTTCTTCATGGCAAATCCTCGTATGCGTTGTCCCTGAAGAAACTGTGCCTGCCGCAACCTTACCGGGAATTGTCCGCCGGATTAATTCGCCGTAATGGGCCGCTTCAGCTTCTGCCGCTCGTGCTCGACCTCGGCGCGGCAAAAGCAACCCTCGATATGGTCGTTCACGAGCCCCATCGCCTGCATGAACGCATAGACCGTCGTCGGCCCGACGAAACTCCAGCCCTTCTTCTTCAAAATCTTCGAGACGCGCGTCGAAACCTCCGTCTTCGGGTTCGCGCGCAGCGCATCGAAGTCGAACACGTCCGGCCGCTCATGCGCCCGCGGCTCGAACGACCAGAAGAACGCGGCCAGCGAGCCATACTCAGCGACGAGTTCCACGGCGCGGCGCGCATTGTTGTAGACCGAGGCGATCTTGCCACGATGGCGGATGATGCCGGCATTCTGCAGATGCCGCTCGATCTCGCTTTCCGGCCGCGTCGCCAGCACGCGGAAATCGAATCCGTCGAAGGCTTCTCGGAAATTCTCGCGCTTCCTCAGGATCGTCAGCCATGACAATCCCGACTGAAATCCCTCGAGGCAGAGCTTCTCGAACAGCCGGATGTCGGCCGTCACCGGGCGTCCCCATTCGGTGTCGTGATAGGTCTGGTAGTCCGGCAGATTGCCGTGCCACGCGCAGCGCAGTTGGCCGTCGGCGCCCTCGATCAATCCCGGAATGTCGCCCGCCATCTTTTTGTTTTTCCTCGTTAACGCCGCATTCACCACCGCCATGAACCGGCCGGTAACCACACCTGAAGCTTTACGCGAAGAACGGCATTTTATGAAAGCGGATTCACGCTTTCGTGGCAGCGCCTCCTGACAATGCGCGTTGAAACGACTGTCAATTCAGGTGAGACCGTCCATGAAATCCATTCTCCTTTGCGCGGCTTTGGCCGTGCTCCTGCCGGCCTCGGCCATGGCGCAGGACCGTTATGCCGAGCGCCCGCCGCTGGTCGTCAGCCCCGACCTGTCGGCGCCCTGGGTCATGCAGTTGCAGCGTGCGCCGCACGGCGCCCCGATCCGCGAGCGAACCGTTCGCCGGCAGGTTGCGCCCGGCGCCCGCATGGCCGTCGCGCCAGCCCCGATCATCCGCCAGCGCTCGGTCGTGATCGCGCCCGATCCGGTGCACACGGCAGCGATGGCGCCTGCCGCGCCGCGCGATGCCACACCTCAGATGGACCCGATCTTCCTGCCGCAGGAAGTCGCCTATAACGGCCGCGAGAAACCCGGCACGATCGTCATCGATACGAATGCCAAGTTCCTTTACCTCGTGCAGGAAGGCGGAACCGCGCGGCGCTATGGCGTCGGCGTCGGCAAGGAAGGCTTTTCCTGGCGCGGTTCGGAAACCATCACCCGCAAGGCCGAATGGCCGGGCTGGACCCCGCCTGCCCAGATGATCGCGCGCGAGCGCGCCAAGGGCAAGATCTTGCCCGCGCACATGCCCGGCGGCCCGGAAAATCCGCTCGGCGCCCGCGCGCTCTATCTTGGCTCCACGCTCTATCGCATCCACGGCACCAACGCGCCCTGGACCATCGGCCAGGCCGTCTCGTCCGGCTGCATCCGCATGCGCAACGAGGACGTCACCGACCTTTACGAACGCGTCAAAGTCGGTACAAGGGTTGTGGTGAGCTGATTAATTCCCGGTGCGGTGGAAACCGCGCCAGGCGACAAAATTCCCGGAGAGGGGAAAGCGGGCATCGGGGGACGGTGACCGCGGCGACGGCAAGAACAGTCAGAACCGTCGCTTGAAGGGCAGTGCGATCCGTCGCGCTGCCCTTTCGCTTTGCGACTTCGAGGCGAACTTCAGCCTCGGTTGCCGGATTGCCTCATCCCTCAATGCCGTCATTCCTGTGATTGTCACAGGAATCCATGCCTCGAACTATCCCCCTGCACTCCGCTTCAATCCTACTCCGCCGCTTCCATAACCCGCGCCTCGGGCACCCCCGCCGGTTTCGGCCCGCCATAGGCCCAGTCGAGCAATGCCACCGTATGCACGATCGGCAGGCTCGACCCCGACGCGATCTGCGTCATGCAACCGATATTCCCCGTCGCGACGAGATCGGCTCCCGTCGCCTCGATATTCGCAACCTTGCGATCCCGCAGCTTGGCCGAAATCTCCGGCTGCAGGATGTTGTACGTCCCCGCCGATCCGCAGCACAGATGCCCCTCGCGCGGCTCGCGCACCGTGAACCCCGCACGCTGCAACAGCATCTTCGGCAAGCCCGTGATCTTCTGCCCGTGCTGCATCGAACAGGCCGAGTGATAGGCGACCGTCAGCCCCGGCCGCACTGCCGGCGCCGGCAGCTCCAGCCCGGCAACATATTCCGTCACGTCCTTCGCCAGCGCCGACACCCGCGCGGCCTTCTCCCCATAGGCCGGATCGAGCCGCAGCATGAAGCCGTAATCCTTGATCGTCGTCCCGCAGCCCGAAGCCGTGATGACGATCGCGTCGAGCCCGCCCTTGTCGATCTCGCGCATCCACGCATCGACATTCGCCCGCGCAAAATCGAGCGCCTGTTCTTCGCGCCCCATGTGATGCGTCAGCGCCCCGCAGCACCCTTCGCCCTGGGGCACCACGACTTCGACCCCGAGCCGGGTCAACAGCCCCACCGTCGCTTCGTTGATGCCCGGATCGAGCACCGACTGCGCGCACCCCGTCAGGATCGCCACCCGCCCGCGTCGTTGCGCGGCAGCTTGGTACACCGCCGGACGAGAAACATCCGAAGCCGCCGGCACGCTCTTCGGCGCCAGTTCCACCATCGCCGCCAGCGGCTTCAGCCCCGGCACGGCCCGGAACAGCCCGGCAAAGGCCCGCCCGACCCCGGCCAGCTTCAGGCTCGCGCGCATCCGGTCCGGATAGGGCAGAGTGGCGGCGAGCAGCCCGCGCACCACCCGGTCCATCAGCGGCCGTCGATACGTCTTCTCGATATGCGCCCGCGCATGGTCGACGAGGTGCATGTAGTGCACGCCGGAGGGGCAGGTCGTCATGCAGGAGAGGCACGACAGGCACCGGTCGATATGCGTCACGACGGTCTCGTCGGCCGGCCGGTCGTTTTCCAGCATGTCCTTGATCAGGTAGATGCGCCCGCGCGGACTGTCGAGCTCGTTGCCGAGCGTCACATAGGTCGGGCAGGTCGCGGTGCAGAACCCGCAATGGACACAGCTCCGGAGGATCTTCTCCGACTCCGCCACATGCGGATCGGCGAGCTGCGCGAGGGAGAAATTCGTCTGCATCAGCCCATCCTGCCCGGATTGAGAATTCCCTTCGGATCGAACTGATCCTTCAGCCGCCGCGCCAAGGCGCCCAGCGCCCCCGCCTGCGGCTGAAACACCTGGCTTGCCGCGCGCACCGGGCCGCTCGCGCGCACCAGCGTCGCGTGCCCGCCGCCGAAGTGCGCGATCAGCGCGCGCAGCCCTTCGGCATCCGGCTCGGCTTCCATACGTGCCCAGATCAGCCCGCCCTGCCAGTCGTAGAAGACGTCCGCACCGGCATGGAGCCGCAGTTCCGCGACCATCTTCCACCCCTGGCTCGGCGCCATCGAAATCCGCCAGACCGGCCGGCTGGTGCCGTCTGCATAGGGCAGGCAATCGCGGATTTCGCGCCACAGCTGCCGCGACTGCGCCTCCTCCAGAACCTCGATCGTGCCCTGCGCGGCAAGCAACCCGGTCAGCGTCGCGAGCCGATACTCGACCGACGGCCCGAACCCTTCGAGCCGCAGCAGCGTCGACGCCTGCCCCTTCAACGCGCCGTCGAGCACGCGCCCCGTCACGCTCGGCGGCAGATGCGCGGCGGACGAGACCTCCGCGCTCGATCCCATCGCCGCGGCCATGGCGAACGTTGCCGGCCCGTCGTCGAGCCCGCGAATGACGAACGTCTTTTCGGTCTCGGCCGCCGGCAGCACCTTGAACGTCAAATCGGTGACGACGGCCAGCGTGCCCCACGATCCCGCCAACCCCTTGGAAAGGTCGTAGCCGGTCACGTTCTTCACCACCCGCCCGCCGGACTTGAACGCCTCGCCGCGCCCCGAAACGGCATGGACTCCCAGAATATGATCCCGCGCCGCGCCCGATTTCAGCCTTCGGGGACCGGACAGATTAGCCGCCAGCGCCCCGCCCACCGTGCCGCGCCCCGGCTCGGTCCCGAGCAGCGGCCCGTAGTCCATGGGCTCGAACGCAAATTCCTGCCGATGCGCCTTCAACAACGCCTCGACCTCGGCAATCGGCGTCCCCGCCCGCGCCGAAAGCACCAGTTCCTCCGGCTCGTAAAGCGTCACGCCCGTCAGCCCGGAAAGGTCGATAGCATGCTCCGTCTGCCCCGGCCGCCCGATCCCACGCTTCGACCCATGTCCGACGATCTCAAGCGGCGTTTCTTCGGAAACCGCCCATTGGACGGCGGCGAGCACTTCCGCGGCGGAGGAGGGGGTGAAAATGGTCATGAGCAGGCCTCATTCGGGAGCCGAAGCGCCGCCCCCTCTCCGTCTCGGGCTTCGCCCGAGCCACCTCTCCCCCGCAAGGCGGGGGCGAGGAAAGCTGCCGCAACGCCGCCGCCATTCCAGCCTGGGTTTCCTCGCCCCCAACGGGGGAGAGGTGGCTCGGGCGAAGCCCGAGACGGAGAGGGGGCGGCGACCTCCCCGAAACTCACGACCTCAATCCATCTCGACCCAGCGGAACTCACGTCCGCACCGCCCGCACGTACCGAACCTCGTGATTGTCCATTTCCTCAAGTCGCCCCTCGACCGCCGCCAATATCGTTTCGCACACGCTCGCCCGCTGCTTCAGCACATCCACATTCCAGAGCCGCAGCACCGAATACCCTTCCGCCCGCATGAACCGATCCCGCCGCCTGTCGTGGTCGGAATCGGCATGCTGGCTGCCGTCGACCTCGACGATCAGTCGGACGCTCCGGCAGGCGAAATCGGCGAAATACGGCCCGCACGGCATCTGGCGAACGAATTTGTGCCCGCCAAGCTTCTTCGCCTTCAGTTCGGTCCAGAGAACGGCCTCGGCGATATTGTCGCCCTGCCGCAAATCCCGCGCGCGGGCGATCGAGGTCGCCGCGCGGCGTGCGGTGGTCCCCCTCTCCGTCTCGGGCTTCGCCCGAGCCACCTCTCCCCCGCTACGCAGGGGCGAGGAACCTTGATCCTGCAAGGTCCCGCCCATCAAAACCTCGGAATATCCGGAAACGCCACCTGTCCGCGGCTGATATGCATCCTGCCCATTTCCGCGCAGCGATGCAGTTGCGGAAACACCTTCCCCGGGTTCAACAGATGCTCCGGATCGAACGCACATTTCACCCGGATCTGCTGGTTCAAATCGATCTCGGTGAACATCTCCGGCATCAGGTCGCGCTTCTCGACGCCCACCCCGTGTTCCCCGGTCAGCACCCCGCCGACTTCGACGCACAGCCGCAATATGTCCGAGCCGAACGCCTCGGCGCGGTCGAGTTCGCCCGGCTTGTTGGCGTCGTAGAGGATCAACGGATGCAGGTTCCCGTCGCCCGCATGAAACACGTTGGCGACCTCGAGTCCGTATTTCACCGACAGTTCGCGCATGCGCGCCAACACGGTCGGCAGTTCCTTGCGCGGGATCGTGCCGTCCATGCAGTAATAGTCGGGCGAGATGCGCCCCACCGCCGGGAACGCCGCCTTGCGGCCCGCCCAGAAGACCGCGCGCTCGGCGTCGGAGGTCGAAATCCGGCTCGTCGTCGCGCCGTTCTGCGCCGCCAGCCGTTCCACCTCGCCGATCAGATGGTCGATCTCGGCCACCGGCCCGTCGAGTTCGACGATCAGCAGCGCCTCGACGTCGAGCGGGTAGCCGGCATGGACGAACGCCTCGGCCGCGTGGATCGCCGGCCGGTCCATCATCTCCATGCCGCCGGGAATGATGCCTGCGCCGATGATGTCGGCAACGCATTGCCCGGCCTGTTCGGAGGAGGGGAAGCCGACCAGCATTGCCCGCGCGGCCTCGGGCTTCTGCAATATGCGAACGGTCACTTCGGTGACGACGCCCAGCAGCCCTTCCGAGCCGGTCATCAGGCCGAGCAGATCGTAGCCTTCCGCGTCGAGATGCTTGCCGCCCAGCCGGATCACCTCGCCGTCGATCAGCACCATTTCGAGGCCGAGCACGTTGTTGGCCGTCAGCCCGTATTTGAGGCAGTGCACGCCGCCGGAATTCTCCGCCACATTGCCACCGATCGAGCAGGCGATCTGCGAGGAGGGGTCCGGCGCGTAATAGAACCCTTCCTCCTCGACTGCCTTGGTGATCCCGAGATTGGTCACGCCCGGCTGCGCGGTCACGGTCCGGTTGGCAAAGTCGATGTCGAGAATGCGGTTGAACCGGCTCATGACGAGCAGCACGGCATCGGCGAGCGGCAGCGCGCCGCCTGAAAGCGAGGTGCCCGAACCGCGCGGCACGACGCGGATGTTGCGCTCGTTGCAATATTTCAGGATGCGGGAAACCTGAGCCGTCGTCTCCGGCAGCACCACGACCAGCGGCAACTGGCGATAAGCCGTCAGCCCGTCGCTCTCGAAGGCGCGCATCGCGTGCTCGGCCTCCACCACGCCTTCGCCCGGCACGATGATGCGCATGTCGGCGATGATTTCGGCGCGCCGCGACAAGGTCGCCTGGTCGGCGGCCGGCATGACGGGTCCTGACATCGAAGCTCCTCCCCTCGCTTGCCCCTCATGCAGTTATAACGAGCCACGTCCGACTGGCCACTTGAAAAAACGCCCTCCGGGTCTATCGTGCCGGCCAACGAGAAGACGGGAAAAGCTCTTGCAACATCAATCGACGAGACGACCGACGGTGGGCCTGTTCGTCACCTGCCTGGTCGACCTTTTTCGCCCCAGCATCGGCTTTGCCGCGGTCAAGCTGATGGAGGATGCCGGATGCGCGGTCGACGTGCCGATGGCGCAGACCTGCTGCGGCCAGCCGGCTTACAATTCGGGCGACCGCGAGGACACGCGCGAGATCGCCAAGGCCACCATCGCCGCCTTCGAGGAGTTCGACTACGTCGTGGCGCCCTCGGGCTCGTGCACCGGCATGCTCAAGAAGCACTATCCGTCCCTTTTCGCCGGCGATCCGGCGTGGGAAAGCCGCGCGGCGGAGTTTTCCAAGAAGGTCCACGAACTCGTCTCCTTCCTCGCCGATGAGATGAAGGTCGAGGGCGTCACCGCCAAGCTCGCCGCCACCGCGACCTATCACGATTCCTGCTCCGGCTTGCGCGAACTCGGCATCCACGACCAGCCGCGCAAGCTCCTTGCCTCGGTCGAGGGACTGAAGATCGCGGAGATGCAGGAAGCCGACGTCTGCTGCGGCTTTGGCGGCACGTTCTGCGTCAAATATTCCGACATTTCGAATGCCATCGTCACCAAGAAGACCGCCAACATCGAAACCGCCGGCGCCGACATGCTGCTCGCCGGCGACCTCGGCTGCCTGATGAACATGGCCGGCAAACTGAAGCGCGACGGCTCCGCCATCGAAGTCCGCCACGTCGCCGAGGTCCTGGCCGGAATGACCGACCAGCCGCCGATCGGGGGGAAGTTGTGATGTTGATGGACAAGATCGCGCTCCGTCGCACCCCTCTCTGGGCTGCCGCCCATCTCCCCCTCAAGGGGGGAGATCACGCGGTGTCGGCGACGAGACTAATCTCCCCCCTTGAGGGGGAGATGTCCGGCAGGACAGAGGGGGGGGCGCCAGGGCACAAATCGCTCCGCAGAGGCGCCATCTAATGCAAATCACCTCCCCGACCTTCAAGGCCAATTCCGTCAAGGCCCTCTCCGACGCCCAGCTTCAAAAGGCGCTCGGCAACGTCCGCGCCGGCTTCATCGACAAGCGCAGGAAGGCCGTCGATGCGCTGCCGGAATTCGAGGCGCTGCGCGAAAACGGCAAGGCGATCAAGGACCACGCACTCGCCCATCTCGATCTCTATCTGGAGAACTACGAGGCACAGGTGAAGGCGGCCGGCGGCCATGTCCATTGGGCGCAGACCGCCGAGGACGCGCGCAACATCATCCTCGACCTCTGCAAATCCCGCGGCGTGAAGACCGTCACCAAGGGCAAGTCGATGATCTCCGAGGAGATCGCGCTGAACGACGCACTCGAGGCCGCCGGCGTGCGCCCGGTCGAGACTGATCTCGGCGAATACATAATCCAGCTCCGCGGCGAGCATCCGAGCCACATCATCGCGCCCGCCGTGCACCTCAACAAGGAGCAGATCGAGGCCGATTTCCGCCGCGTCCACACCCATCTGCCGGTCGACCGCGAACTCGTCGAGCACGAAAAGCTTTTGACCGAGGCGCGCGCGGTCCTCCGCGCTGAATACTTCAAGGCCGATCTCGGCATCACCGGCGCCAACTTCCTCGTCGCCGAAACCGGCTCGTCGATCATCGTCACCAATGAGGGCAATGGCGATCTGACGCAGATCCTGCCGCGCGTCCATGTCGTCATCGCCTCGATCGAGAAGATCGTGCCGACGCTGGAGGACGCCGCGCAGATCCTGCGCCTCCTCGCCCGCTCGGCGACCGGCCAGGACATGAGCGTCTACACCACCGTCTCCACCGGCGGCCGCCGCGAGGGCGACCCGGACGGGCCGGACGAATACCACGTCGTCCTGCTCGACAATGGCCGCTCGTCCATGCTCGGCACCGAGTTCCAGGAGATGCTGCGCTGCATCCGCTGCGGCGCCTGCATAAACCACTGCCCGGTCTATCACGCCGTCGGCGGCCACGCCTATGGCTGGGTCTATCCCGGCCCGATGGGCGCGGTGCTGACGCCCTCGCTGATCGGCGTCGACAAGGGCGGGCACCTGCCCAACGCTTCGACCTTCTGCGGCCGCTGCGAAAGCGTGTGCCCGATGAAGATTCCGCTGCCGAAGATGATGCGGCATTGGCGCGAGCGCGAGTTCGAGCGCGGGCTGAACCCGGCCGCTGCCCGCTACTGGCTCAAGACATGGGCCTTCTTCGCCAAACGCCCGTCGCTCTATCGGTTCTTCGCCTCGCTCGGCATCCCGGCCCTGTCGGCCGCCGGCGGCGCGAAGCGTCGCTTCTCCTGGCTGCCCTTCGCCGGCGGCTGGACGAAGCATCGCGAACTGCCCGCGCCGGAAGGGCGAACCTTCCTGCAGCAATGGGCGCAGCGCGAAGCCAGGAAGCAGGAGCCGGTCCGATGAGCGCCCGCGACGCGATCCTCAACAAGGTCCGCGCCTCGCTCGGTTCGGGCAACGCAAATCGCGCCGACACCGTCCGCGACCGCCTCGCCGGCGCCCCGCGCGGTCTCATCCCCGAACGCGGCCAACTGCCCGATGCCCAACGCGTCGACCTCTTCACCACGCAGGCCGAAAAGGTCCACGCGACCACCGAGCGCCTCTCGTCCTATGCCGACCTCCCGGCCGCGATTGCCGCCTATCTGCGCTCCAAGAACCTGCCGGCCTCGATCCGCATGGGCGACGACGCGCGCCTCGCTGGCGCCGACTGGTCGAGCCAACCCGCGCTCGAAATCCTGCGCGGCCCCTCGGACGGCAATGACGAGTCCGGCCTCAGCCACGCCTTCGGCGCCGTCGCCGAGACGGGCACGCTGGTGCTCCATTCGGGCGGCGACAATCCGACCACCGTCAACTTCCTGCCCGAGCATCATCTGGTCGTGGTCGATGCAAAAGATGTCGCCGGCGACCTCGAAACCGTTCTCGCCCGCATCCGCGACAAGTTCGGCAAGGGCCGGATGCCGCGCACCTTGAACATGATCACCGGACCCTCGCGCTCCGGCGACATCGAGCAGAAGATGCTGCTCGGCGCCCACGGCCCGCGCGCGCTCCACATCATGGTCGTCGGCGGGTAGGATGGAGCCCGGCGTCCGATACGAGGACGCCGCCGCGCCCGAAGGCATGCGCGTTTACGCCATCGGCGACATCCACGGCCGCGCCGACCTTCTGGCGAAGATGCTGGCCTTGATCGAGGGCGAGATCGTCCGCGACAGGCCGGCCGACTGGCGAGTCGTCTATCTCGGCGACTATGTCGACCGCGGCCCCGACAGCGCCGGCGTCATCGACATGATCGCCCGTCGCGTCGCCGCAAACCCGCGCCACGTCGCGCTTCTCGGCAATCACGACAAGGTCCTGGCCGAATTCCTCACTGACGCCGAAACCTGGTGGCGCTTCGCGGATTTCGAGGGCGACACGACCGCGCGCTCCTACGGCGTCCGGATCGACTTTTCCTCAGACGCTGCCATCCGCCAGAGCCGCGCAGCACTTCTAGCCGCCATGCCGCCGGCACACATCGCGTTCCTGAACGGCCTGAAGCTGTCAGTGACTTTCGGAGATTTCTTCTTCTGCCACGCCGGAGTCCGCCCCGGCATTGCCCTCGACGCGCAGGACCCGGAGGACCTGATCTGGATCAGGTGCGAGTTCTCGGATTATCCCGGTCTTCATCCCAAGCTCATCGTCCACGGCCACACGCCGCATCACGAGCCGGAGACTCGCGCCAATCGCGTCAATCTCGACACATATGCTTTCTCCAGCGGCCGGTTGACGGCGCTGGCGATAGAGGGCCGCGACAAGCGGTTTCTGGAAGTGACCGGCTGAAGCGCCGGTTCTGATTTCGGGACTGAGCTGCCATTTGCAGGCCGCTCAGGCGCAAAATCCTACTCGGCGACGACGCCGTAGCCGTCTACGACGACGAAATCGCCGGCTGCGTCGGCCGTATAAATGCCGGCGCCCCAGAACACGATTGCGGAAAGCATGGAGAGGGTGATCAGGGTGGCGCGCACGGGGTTCATCTCGGTTGGGTCCTGCAACTCTTACAACGGGGTCCGTTACAAATCGGTTTCAGTAGGGGAATCCGCAGCGCGAAATTTCGTTCCCCGCGATTTGTTTCGCGGCGGTTTCGAAATGGCGCGTTTGGGCGGAATCTCCGTCTGATGCGGCCGCTGATCTAGGCTTCCAATCGGGCGAAAGCCAGACGGTCCAAGGCTTTGCCACGCCTATTTTTGGTCAGTTGCATTTCTGCAACGCGTCAGCTTGAGATCGTGGAAACCCAGGCCCTGGCAAGCGCCGCGCCGGCCGCATCGGCGTCCGGGCCGAAGCGTTCGGCCTGCCGTTTGTGGCGGCTGCCCCAATCGGGCTCGCGCTCGGCAATCCATCCGGCGAATCGCTCGTTCCATTCGCTCACGAGCGCCCGGTCGGCCTCGAAATGGAACTGGACGCCATAGGCTCGCGCCCCGACCCGGAACGCCTGGTTGTGCGAGACGAGGTTGCCGGCCAGCCGCGATGCGCCGCGCGGCAGCATGTAGTGGTCGTCATGCCACTGGAAGATCGGGAAGCGGGCGGGCAGGGCGCCCAGCACCGGGTCTTCGGCGCCTTCCGGCGTCAGCGCCACCTCGCGCCAGCCGAACTCCCGCGCCCCGCCGATCAGGTTCTGCGCGCCATGCGCGCGGGCGAGCAGTTGCGCGCCGAGGCAGATGCCGAGCACGGCCTTCCCGTTGGCGGTGAAATCGCGGATGAAATCGACGAGCCCGGGCAGATAGGGATGCTCGTCGTCGGCGAGCGCGTTCTGCCCGCCGCCGAGCACGATCAGCGCATCATGGTCGTCGCCATGCTCCGGCAGCACGCCGCCATCGTGCAGCGCGCGGATGTCGATCTCGGCGCCAGCCGCGTCGAGCGCCGGGCGCAACTGGCCAAGCCCGGTGCCGTCGAAATTCTGGATGACGAGAACGCGCATCGGCCTGCCTGATTTGCCCATCGATATTCGGCGGGTAACATGGACCGCGAAGCTCTGCCAAGGGATCGAAATGACGCTGCAGAATCGTGCCGACCCGTCCGGCGCCCTCCACGCCGTCGCCGCGCGCGGCCTCTTCACCGGCAATCGCGGCATCCTGCACGATCCAGACACCCGAAAGCTCACCAGCCGGCGCTGGACGACCCGCGCCTGGATCGTCTGCACCTGCGACTGGAAGGGCAGGCGCCGCGACGTCTGGGGCCGTAACGGACGCGGCGGCGGCGCCGGCTGGACCGAGCTCTTCTTCGCCGACGAAGTCACCGCGCTCGCCGCCGGCCACCGTCCCTGCTTCACCTGCCGCCGCGACGCTGCGCGCGAGTTCCAGTCCGCCTTCGCCGCCGGCAACGGGCTCGCCTCCGTCACCGCCCCGCAGATGGACGTCCGCCTCCACGCCGAACGCCGCCTCTCGTTCCGCACCGCGCCCGTCCAAGTCTCCCCCGACGATCTCCCCGACGCCGCCATGATGGAAGTCGCCGGCAACCCACTCGTCCGGCGCGACGGCAACTGGCTACGCTGGACCTTCGAAGGCTACGTCCCGACATCCCGTCCAACCGCCCCCGCACGCACAATCACTCCACCCTCGACCATCGCCGCCCTTCGAGCCGGTTTCCGCCCGGTCTGGGTGGATGAACCAGCTTATCCCCCAGCGAAGCTCACCGATTGAAGGAGGAACGCGAGGCCGACGCCCCCCTCCTCCTTGTGGGGAGGGGTATGGGATGGGGTAAGCGCTGACGTCTACGATCCAGGCGCAACGTTCATGCCGGCGTTGCAAACTTTATGTCTGACGACCGCGCGGTCGGACCGGCCGCATCCTTGCAGACCCCCACCCTTTATCCCTCCCCACAAGGGGGAGGGAGGCCATCGACGCGGCGATCCAACCAGCAAGCGCAACTCCCCGATTGAAGGAAGACCGCCACGACGACGCCCCCCTCCTCCTTGTGGGGAGGGGTATGGGGTGGGGGTGAGCGCTGACCCCGCAGTTTGGACGCCCCGCCATCGAGAGGCGGACGACGCGTCAGTCCCACTTTTCCTTGTAGATCTCGCCCGAATAATCGACATGCAGTTCGACGCGCTCGCCATAGGCGTTCACGGCCTCGACCTCGTAGTGCTTCTTCTTCCGGTCGATGTCGCCGCGCCATTCATAGCCGGCATTCTCGACGATCTGCCGAAGTCCGGCATCGTCATAGGTCGGGTCGTCCATGGCGATGCGGCGGATGTTGCCGGTGAAGTCGATGTGAAGCTCGACCTCCGCGCCGTTCGGGCCAAAGGCTTCGACTTCGTAGTGATCCTTCTTGCGATCGACGTCGTAGCCGAACACGTAGCCTGCATCTTCGGTGATCTTCTTCAGGTCGATTCCGGTGGTCAGCGCCGTGTCGATCTCGCGCTGGTCGTCGGCATCCGCCCGCCTTTGAAGACGGCGTTCGCTGCCATCGGGCGAGGCCTGTCCGGCCCAGGGCGGCGGCATGTCGGGTTCGCGGATGACGATTTCGCGCCCGTCGCCATGCCTGATCCTGAAGGCGTCGAAGGTTCGCGAGGCGCCCGGTTCGCCGATGACCGTCACGTTCTCGTCGACCGACACCTCGGTCGTCCGCCACCAGGACGGGCCGGTCTCCACCAGGATGCGGCCCGAATCGTCTTCCAGCACGAACTTGTTGCCGAAAACGTCGGTAACGCGCCCTTCGATCGTGATCGACCTGCTGGCCTCGAGGTCTCCGATGGCCGTCTGCGCCGTCGCCGGCGCTGCGGTCACAAGCGCGGCGATGAGAGCGGCCGAGGCAAGTATGTTCATGTGGCTCAAACCTCGTCTCCCTGGTTCGATCTTGTCGGATGGCAACGATAATGGCCCGGGCAGGTTGAACGCCAGCCAAACGACACGGTTCAACTTCGGTTCAAGCCGCCCCGCTAAGAAAGTGTCCCATGAATTTTGGAACGATGAAAACGAGGCTGGCCGCACTGATCTGCGCATTGCTGGTCGCCGTCCCCGCGCTCGCGCAGGGCCGCGACGAAGTGCTGCCGCTGCCCGAAATCATCGCAGCCGTCGGCGAGCGATACCACGGAGAGGTGGTCGCTGCCGAAGTCGTGGCGGGCAACGATCCGGACCTGTATTATGAGCTTCGGCTCATCACGCCGGCAGGCAATGTCCTGCGGATCAGGATCGACGCGTTCACCGCGGCATTCATCGAGGTCGACGGGCGTGGGCTCGTCGATGCCCGCAAGCCGGTCCCTGATCAACAGTAGGAACATCGCCCGCATGAAAGCGCTCCTCGCCGAAGACGATGCCAGGCTCAGCCAGCAGCTCGACGCCGCATTTCGCGAAGCCGGCTTCGTGCCGACGGTCGCCCATGACGGCATCGACATCGAGCATCTGGGCGCGAGCGAGCCGTTCGACGTGGTCGTGCTCGACCTCGGCCTGCCGTCGAAGGACGGCATTTCGATCCTTCAGTCCTGGCGCGGGCAGGGGGTCACGACGCCGGTGCTGATCCTGACGGCGCGCGACGAATGGGCCGAGAAGGTCTCCGGTTTTCGCGCCGGCGCGGATGACTACGTCGTCAAGCCGTTCCGCATGGAGGAGGTGATCGTGCGCGCCCGCAGCCTGATCCGCCGCGCCGCCGGTCACGCCCAGTCGATCATCGCCTGCGGCGCGCTGGAATACGACACCCAGACGACGTCCTTCACGCTCGACGGCCTGCCGCTGAAACTCACCGCCTTCGAGGCGCAGATCCTGTCCTACATGATCCATCATCAGGACCGTGCGATCTCGCGTACCGAACTGTCCGAACATGTCTACGACCGCGACACCGATCGCGATTTCAATTCCATGGAAGTCATCATCGGCCGTCTGCGGCGCAAGATCGGAACCGACATGATCCGCACCGTGCGCGGCCGCGGCTACGTCCTGGCCGCCTCCAGCGAAAGCGAAGCCGAACGTGCGTAAGTCGCTTCGTCTGCGGCTTCTGGCCGGCGCGGCGATCTGGATCGCCGGCGCGCTTCTCGTCGCCGGCATGATCATCGCCTCGCTCCTGCGCGACTTCGTCGAGCGCAATTTCGACGAGCGGCTGAACGCCCAGATCCTGTCCATTATGAGCGCGGTTTCGTTCGATGCGGCCGGCACCCTGCAGCCGGGCGGCGTCGTCTCCGAGCCGCAATACCAGCAGCTCTATTCGGGCTGGTACTGGCAGATCGCCAATGCCGATACAGTCCTCCTCAAGAGCGCGTCGCTGTGGGATGCGGACCTCGGCGCGGCGGTCGGCGAGATCGGGCAGTCCGGCCATGTCCCCGACCTCGTCGGCCCGCGCGGCCGCGAACTTCATGCGCTCTACCGCGACTTCACGGCGCCGGGCGGCGGCTCGAACCTGCGCGTCACGGTCGCGGGTCCCGAGGCCGAGATCGAGGACGCGCTCGGCGGCATCGTCCCGCCGCTTGCCATCTCGCTCTTCGTCCTCGGCGTCGGCCTGATCTTCGCCGTGCTCCTGCAGATCCTCTACGGCCTGCGCCCGCTCGACGCGCTGCGCCGCCAGATCGCCGACATCCGCGAAGGCCGCGCCCAGCGCCTGCCCGATGCCGAGCATGTCGAATTGCAGCCGATGGTCACCGAAACCAATTCACTGCTGGAGCACAACCGCGCCGTCGTGGAACGCGCCCGCAACCATGTCGGCAATCTCGCCCACGGCTTGAAAACGCCGCTCGCGGTGCTGGCGAACGACATTGCCGGCCGGTCCGATTCGGACGTCGCGGCCGACTGCGTGCGCACGATGGAACGCCTCGTCGCCCATCATCTGCGGCGTGCCCGCTCGGCGGCGAGCCGCAACATCGTCGGCGTCTCGACCGAGGTCGAACCGGTCATCGGCGACCTGACGCTGGCGATGAGCCGCATCTATGCGGATAAGAATCTGGAGCTTCCGGTTTCGGCCGAAAAGGGCCTGAAATTCGCTGGAGACAGCCAGGATCTGGAGGAAATTCTCGGCAATCTGATCGACAATTCCTGCAAATACGCCCGAAACCGCGTCGAAATCGTCGCGAAAAAAGTGGGCGGGGATATCCAGATCGTCATCGATGACGACGGTCCGGGCCTCGACGCCGGCGAGCGCGAGCGAGCGCTTGGACGCGGCATCCGGCTCGACGAACGACCGATCGGATCGGGCCTCGGCCTCTCCATCGTCCGCGACATCGCCGAGCTCTACGGCGGCTCGCTGGAACTGGCCGCCGCCCCCTCGGGAGGCCTGCGCGCCTGCCTCGTCTTGCCGTCGCTATAGGGCGGCGACGGCGGCCGCGATCTCGTCGACGGCGATCTGATCCGCGGCGGTCCGATCCTTGATCGAAGAGAAAAGGCACGCTTCCGATTTCAGGATCACGCCGTCCGCCAACACCTTGAGATGATTGGCTTTCAGCGTCGAGCCTGTCGTGGTGATGTCGACGATGATGTCGGCCGAACCCGCCGCCGGCGCGCCTTCCGTGGCGCCCAGGCTCTCGACGATCCGGTAGACCTGGATGCCGTGGGTGCGTGAGAAGAACTGCTGCGTCAGCCGCCAATATTTGGTGGCGATCCGCAGCCGCCGTCCATGCCGCTGACGAAACTCGGCGGCGACGTCTTCCAGGTCCGCCATCGTCTCCACGTCGAGCCAGGCATCCGGCACCGCGACCACGACGTCGGCCCGCCCGAAGCCCAGCCGCGCGCCGATGGCCGCACGCTCCTGCCAGTCGGAAATCCCTTCGCAAACAAGGTCTTCGCCGGTGACGCCGAGGTCGATGGAGCCTTGCGCGAGTTCGCGTGAAATCTCGGACGCCGAGAGAAACGCGACCTCGATATCGTCGCGCCCGTCGATGCGGGCACGGTAGCGGCGGTCGTCGTCGGGTGTGGCGACCTTGAGGTTTGCGGCAGCCAGTTTTTCGAGCGCGGCGTCCTTGAGGCGGCCCTTGGAGGGGAGCGCGAGCGTGATGGTCATGTCGCGGCTCCTGTCATTCCGGCTATGGCGGCGCCGTACCCCCACCCTGTATCCCTCCCCACAAGGGGGAGGGAGTCGTGATCGTCGCGCCTCGAATTTGAGCGGTAGGCCTGGGAGTTTGGAGACGACGCGGACGGCCTCCCTCCCCCTTGTGGGGAGGGATACAGGGTGGGGGTCAATTCGGAAAAACCCTTCCGCCGCATCATCAACCCTCTCCCTTCAAGGCTTCGATCCGATCGAGCCAGACGGAGAACCCAACCCCCGGAATGGGCGACTTCGCACCGAGCAAAGTCAACAGCCGGTCATACCGCCCACCACCCACGAGCGGCCGATCTCGGCTTCCGGCTGAAATCTCGTAGACGAGCCCGGTGTAGTAATCGAGCGGGCGGCCGAAGCCGGCGTCGTAGTGGATCGCGGCTTCCGGCAGGCCGAGTTCGGAAATCGAGCGCGAGCGGGCGGAGAAGATGTCGAGCGCGGCGCCGAGCGAAATGCCGGCATCGCCGGCGAAATCGCGCAGCGCATTGCCGGCCTGGCGCAGCGGCGCATGGATGGCGAGGAAGGTCTTCAGTGCGCCCAGCGCCTCGTCGGAGAGGCGCACGGAGCGCAGTTCCGCCTTTTCGATCAAGCGGTTGGCGATCTCGGTGGAGGTGCGGCCAGCGCTTTCGGCGAGGCCCGTCTCGGCCATCAGTCCGGCGACGTGGGCCGCGAGCGCGTCTCGTTCGCCCTCGGCAACGAGCGAGGCGACGGGTTCGTCGAGCGTCAGCTTGCGCGACGGGTTGGCGAGATCGTCGAGTGCGGCGTCCAGCATCTCCTTGGAGCCGAAGGCGCGGGCAAGGCGCTTTTGCCAGCCGCGCGGCAGGCCGAGCGCGGCCAGCACCGCTTCGAAGACGCGCTGGTCGCCGATGGTGATCGTCAATTCGTGGCTCGGCAGGACGCCGGCGAGAAGCGCGTGCGCATCGGCGATGGAGCGCGCGTCGGCGCGCGCGATGTCGGTCTCGCCAAGATCCTCGATGCCGGCCTGAAAGAACTCGTTGCCGCCTTCGCGGCGTTGGCGGAACACCTCGCCGAGATAGGCATAGCGGCGCGGCGTGCCGGCCTTGGAGGCGATGTGGTCGATGCAGACGGGAATGGTGAATTCCGGCCGCAGGCAGAGCGCGGCGCCGGTCTCGTTTTCGGTAAGGAATATCCGCCGGCGCAGGTCTTCCCCGGCCATGTCGAGGAAGGGGTCGGCCGGTTGCAGGATCGCGACGTCGACCATGCCGGCGCCGCGCGCGGCGAAGATGGCGCGGATGTCGTCGGCGATCTGGGGAATGCGGGAGGTCATTGGAGAACGAGGCGCGAGGCACCCCCCTCTGTCCTGCCGGACATCTCCCCCTCAAGGGGGGAGATCAGTCTCGTCGCAGTCGTACGACTTCTGCGACGTCGAAAGATTGTCGGAAGCCTGAAAGCCGCGTGATCTCCCCCCTTGAGGGGGAGATGCCCGGCAGGGCAGAGGGGGGTGACTGCCACGCTCAACCCCGATCCGCCTTCTGCGCCGCGAGCACCTTGCGCACGGCCTCGACCAGCCCGCTCTCCTTCACGGAAAACTGCGCCGGGCGGCTTTCGCGCCATTCGGTGTTGTCGGTGATGCCTTCGGCGGCCTTGGCGCCGGCGATCAGATCCTTGATCTGGACTTCCCCCGCCGCGCGCTCGTCGTCGCCCTGGATGACGACGCAGGGTGCGCCGCGCCGGTCGGCGTACTTCATCTGCGCCTTCATGCCCGCGCCGCCGAGATACATTTCGGAGCGGATGCCCGCCGCGCGCAGGTCTGCGACCATCTTCTGGTAGCGGCCGAGCGACTCGGTGTCCTTGTCCATGACGAGGACGACGACAGGCGCGAGGACTTCGGCCGCATCGAGCTTGCCGAGGTTTTTCAGCGCCGTGACGAGGCGCGAGACGCCGATGGAAAAGCCGGTCGCCGGAACCGGTTCGCCGCGAAAGCGCGAGACAAGGCCGTCATAGCGCCCACCGCCGGCGACCGAGCCGAAGCGGACGACCTGGCCGTCTTCATTGGTAACGTCGAAGGTGAGCTCGGCTTCGTAGACGGGGCCGGTGTAGTATTCGAGGCCGCGGACGACGGAGGGAGAGAACTTGATACGCTGACTGCCGTATCCAGCCGCCTCCACGAGTTGGCAAATATGCTCAACTTCATCACATGCATTAAGGACAGCTTGGTTGGCCAGCGGCGAATTTCGAAATGTCGCGAGTACGGCAAAGTTGTCATAATATGCGCCGGTGTCGCGCAAAAGATGCATATCGCTCATCGGTCTTGTGTGAACATCTGGGAGGTCACTAAGCCAACCGAGAGGGACGCTAAGTTCGTCGGCAAATACTTTAAGCAGAGTTTCCGAGAGAGCTTCCGTCAGCCCGACACCTTTGGTGAAGTCCCCCTCACCATCACGATCACCATCCCATCTGCCGGGGCCAAGTAGTTGCATGACCCCCTCGACCCCAAACTTGTCCAGCTTATCGATCGCGCGCAGCACACCGAGCCTGCGTCCCGCATTCTCGTCGCCGCCGAGGCCGATCGCCTCCAGCACCCCGTCCAGCACCTTGCGGTTGTTGACGCGGATCACGTAATCCCCGCGCTTGATGCCGACGGCTTCGAGCGTATCGGCCATCATCATCGCCATCTCGGCGTCCGCCGCGACGCCGGGCGTGCCGACGATGTCCGCGTCGAACTGCATGAACTGCCGAAAACGTCCCGGCCCCGGCTTTTCGTTGCGGAAGACCCAGCCGGAGCGATAGGACCGATAGGGCTTGGGCAGGCGCTCGAAGTTTTCGGCGACGAAGCGGGCGAGGGGGGCGGTGAGGTCGTAGCGCAGCGACAGCCACTGCTCGTCATCGTCCTGGAAGGAGAAGACGCCTTCGTTCGGCCGGTCCTGGTCGGGCAGGAACTTGCCCAGCGCGTCGGTGTATTCGATCATCGGCTGCTCGACCGGATCGAAGCCGTAGAGCTCGTAGACCTCGCGGATTTTCGCGGTCATGGCGTCGACGGCGCGGATGTCGTCGGCATGGCGGTCGACGAAGCCCCGCGGGAGCCGCGCCTTCATTTTTTCCGCCTTGTCGACCATGTCAAAAATCCGCCTGCGATGATTGGAAAAGCGCCCGGAACGGGCGCGCCGTGTCCTAACCGATAGGAACGAAGGCGGCAAGTGTCGGGGGCGGGCGGTTAGCGGTGTGCAGGAGGAGAGGGCGAGGCATGGACCCCTGTGACGAGCACAGGGGTGACGGAGACGTCTTGGCCGGGCTCGTCGGTCTTCCAGCCTGGCCGCCTCCTTGGATGCCGTCACCCCTGTGCTCGTCACAGGGGTCCATGCCTCAAAGGGTCATGACGATCGCTACGGGTTGCTATCCAAACAAAAAGGCGGGCCGGAGCCCGCCTTTGGCGACTGGAGATCGCTGTTTGGAAACTTACGCGCGGGCGGCGACGGAGACCGAGCCGGGGCCCGAGACCGAAAGGGCGAGGAAGCCGCCGGCCATGGCGAGGTTCTTGAAGAAGTTGTTGAACTGGTTCTGGTCGGCGAAGTCCATGTGGCCGAGAAGGGCGGTGGCCACGCAGAAGAGCGCGAAGGCATAGGCGACGTAGCGCGTCTTGAAGCCGACGATGATGGCGATGCCGCCGAGCACCTTGAGCGCGATGATGAGCCAGGTGATCAGCATCGGCGCAGGCAGGCCGAGCGAGCCCATGTAGCCGGCAAAGCCACCCGGCGCGGTGAGCATGCCGAAGCCGGAAATGAGGAAGAGCGCAACCAGAAGGATGCGGGCGACGAGGAGGACGGCGTCGTTGGACATGGCGAAGTGGTTCCTTGGGAGGAGGATTGGATCGCCGGTATTTACTTGCGGGGAGGCGATTGCGCGAGATGTCTGGTGCGCGACGCTGCGTTCAGGATTGGTGAACGATGTGGGGGAGGGTGTTCACAGGTGGGCGGGGAGAGGTGGGTTTTTTTGTGAAGGGGACCCCCACCCTTTATCCCTCCCCACAAGGGGGAGGGAGGGCATACACGCGGCGCCTCATCCTTTAACCGGGGTGGTGCTTTACAGGGCTAAGTACGGCGTCGGCGGACTCCCTCCCCCTTGTGGGGAGGGATAAAGGGTGGGGGTCGTCTTCGAGAGAATCTTCCCATCCGCTCTCACCCCGGATGAATCATGTTCTCCGGCCGCACGATGCGATCGTAATCCTCGGCGCTGACATGCCCGCTGGCGATGGCTTCCTCGCGCAGCGTCGAGCCGTTCTTGTGCGCCGTCTTGGCGATCTTCGCGGCATTGTCGTAGCCAATGGTCGGCGCGAGCGCGGTGACCAGCATCAGCGATTTCTGGACGAGCTCCGAGATGCGTTCCTCGTTCGCTTCGATGCCAGCGATGCAGTTGTCGGCGAAGGAGCGCATGGCGTCGCCGGCGAGGCGGACGGACTGGAGGACGGCGTTGGCGATGACGGGCTTGAAGACGTTGAGCTCGAAATGGCCCTGGCTGGCGGCCATGCCGACGATGGTCTGGTTGCCCATGATCTGCGTCGCCACCATGGTCAGCGCTTCGGCTTGGGTCGGGTTGACCTTGCCGGGCATGATCGAGGAGCCGGGCTCGTTTTCGGGCAGGAGGAGTTCGCCGAGGCCCGAGCGCGGGCCGGAGCCGAGGAAGCGGATGTCGTTGGCGATCTTGAAGAGATCGGCGGCGAGCGCGGCGAGACTGCCGTGGAAATGGACGGCGGCGCCGTGGCTGGCCAGCGCCTCGAACTTGTTTTCGGCGGTGCGGAACGGCAGCCCGGTCAATTCGGCGACGCGGGCGGCAAAGCCCTGGTCGAAGCCGGCCGGCGCGTTGAGGCCGGTGCCGACGGCGGTGCCGCCCTGCGCCAGTGCGTGGACGTCGTGCAGGCTTTCGACGATGCGGCGGCGGCCGGCGACGAGGGCCGCGACATAGCCGGAAAATTCCTGGCCGAGGGTCAGCGGCGTCGCGTCCTGCGTGTGGGTGCGGCCGATCTTGATGATGTCGGCGAAGGCGGCGGCCTTTTCCTGCAGGGCGGAGATCAGGTGATCGAGGCCGGGCAGGAGCGTCGCGTGGGCCTCGCGCACGATGGCGATGTGGATCGCGGTCGGGAAGGTGTCGTTGGACGACTGGCTCATATTGACGTGGTCGTTGGGATGGACCGGCTTCTTGGAGCCCATCTGGCCGCCCATCAGCTCGATGGCGCGGTTCGAGATCACCTCGTTGGCGTTCATGTTGGACTGGGTGCCCGAGCCGGTCTGCCAGACGACGAGCGGGAAATTATCGTCGAGCCGGCCGTCGATGACCTCCTGCGCGGCCTCGACGATCTTGCCGGCGCGCTCCGCGTCGAGAATGCCCAGCGACAGGTTCGTCTCGGCGGCGGCGCGCTTGACGAGCCCGAGCGCGTGGACGAGCGGCAGCGGCATCGTCTCGGTGCCGATGCGGAAATTCTCGATGGAGCGCTGCGTCTGCGCGCCCCAGTAGCGGTCGGCCGGAACGTCAATGGCGCCGAACGTGTCGGTCTCGCTGCGGGTGTTGGTCATGCAATGCTCCCTGAACTGGTTGGCATATGGGGCATCGGCGGGCGAGTTCAAAGGAGCGAGGCGAGGCCGAGGACGAAGGCGTAGCGCGCGGTCTTGGCGATTGCGACGATGACGAGGAAGACGGCGAAGGGGACGCGCAGGATGCCGGCGACGACGGTCAGCGGATCGCCGATGACCGGCACCCAGGAGAGGAACAGCGACCAGAGGCCATAGCGCGCGTACCAGCTCTCGGCGCGCGCGATCTGTGCCGGCGAGGCGGGGAACCAGCGATGGTGGCGAAAGCGCGTGACGAGGCGGCCGAGGAGCCAGTTGACGCAGGAGCCGAGAGTGTTGGCGAGGCTGGCGACGGCGAGGAGCGCTAGCGGATCGGCGGCGCGGGCGGCGTGCAGGCCGGCGAGCACGGCTTCCGACGTGCCGGGCAGGAGCGTGGCGGAGGTGAAGGCCGAGACGGCGAGCGCCCAAAGGGCGGCGAGTTCGCCGGTCATGCGGGGAAGCGGGATGCGGTCATGCCGCTTGGTGCCTTGGCCGGGGAGCGCTGGCAAGAGGCCACGAAAAAGGGCGCCGCAAGGGCGCCCGTCAATTCCAGGTGCAGAAGCGGCTACTTGGCGCGTTCGCGCGCGTTGCCGACTTCCTTCTGGACCTTGCCGGCGGTCTTCTCGGCCTTGCCCTTCATCTCGGTCTTCGTCGAGCCCGTCGCCTTGCCGGCGGCTTCCTTGACGGCGCCCGTGGCCTGCTTGGCGGCGCCCTTGACCTGATCCTTGTTCACCATCGTCATCTCCTTGGAAATACCGACGAAATGTCGGGCGCGAGAGGAACGTCGGTTGTGACCTTTGGTTGCAGGGGCGGCCGATCACGAAAACGAAAAGGGCGCCCCGAGAGGCGCCCCTTCCTGATGCTTTGGAGCTTGGACTTAGAAGTCCATGCCGCCCATGCCGCCCATGCCACCGGGCATTCCGCCCGGCATGCCGCCGGCAGCTTCCTTCTTCGGAGCCTCGGCGATCATCGCCTCGGTGGTCACGAGAAGGCCGGCAACCGAGGCTGCGTCCTGGAGCGCGGTGCGAACGACCTTGACCGGATCGACGATGCCCATCTGGATCATGTCGCCATATTCGCCGGTCTGTGCGTTGTAGCCGTAGGTCTCCGAACCGTTGTCGAAGATCTTGCCTGCAACGATGGAAGCCTCGGCACCGGCGTTGGTCGCGATCTGGCGGGCCGGAGCCTGCAGCGCGCGGCGCACGATGTTGATGCCGGCTTCCTGGTCGGCGTTTTCGCCCTTGGCGGTGATCGTCTTGGAAGCGCGCAGGAGAGCGGTGCCGCCGCCGGGGACGATGCCTTCTTCAACGGCCGCGCGCGTCGCGTTGAGGGCGTCGTCGACGCGGTCCTTCTTCTCCTTGACTTCGACTTCCGTCGAGCCGCCGACGCGGATGACGGCGACGCCGCCAGCCAGCTTGGCAAGACGCTCCTGCAGCTTCTCGCGGTCGTAGTCCGAAGAGGTCTCTTCGATCTGCGCCTTGATCTGAGCGACGCGGCCTTCGATTTCCGACTTCTGGCCGGCACCGTCGACGATCGTCGTGTTTTCCTTGGTGATGGACACCTTCTTGGCGCGGCCGAGCATGTCGAGGCCGACATTCTCGAGCTTGATGCCGAGGTCTTCCGAGATCACCTGGCCGCCGGTGAGGACGGCGATGTCCTCGAGCATGGCCTTGCGGCGGTCACCGAAGCCCGGAGCCTTGACGGCAGCGATCTTGAGGCCGCCGCGCAACTTGTTGACGACGAGCGTGGCGAGCGCCTCGCCTTCGACGTCTTCCGAGATGATGACGAGGGGCTTGGACGACTGGACGACGGCTTCGAGAACCGGCAGCAGCGCCTGGAGGTTCGACAGCTTCTTCTCGTGCAGGAGGATGTAGGCGTCCTCGAGCTCGGCGACCATCTTTTCCGGGTTGGTCACGAAGTAGGGCGACAGGTAGCCGCGGTCGAACTGCATGCCTTCGACGACTTCGAGTTCGGTCTCGGCGGTCTTGGCTTCCTCGACGGTGATGACACCCTCGTTGCCGACCTTCTGCATGGCTTCCGCGATGTCGAGGCCGATCTGGCGCTCACCGTTGGCGGAAATCGTGCCAACCTGTGCAACTTCTTCCGAAGTGTTGATCTTCTTGGCCTTGGCCTGGAGATCGGCGACGACGGCCTTGACGGCGAGGTCGATGCCACGCTTCAGGTCCATCGGGTTCATGCCGGCCGCTACAGCCTTGTTGCCTTCGCGAACGATGGCCTGGGCAAGAACGGTTGCAGTGGTGGTTCCGTCACCGGCGATGTAGTTGGTCTTCGAAGCAACTTCGCTGACCATCTGGGCGCCCATGTTCTCGAACTTGTCTTCCAGCTCGCTCTCCTTGGCGACGGTGACGCCGTCCTTGGTGATGCGCGGCGCGCCAAACGACTTGTCGATGACGACGTTACGGCCCTTCGGGCCGAGCGTGACCTTCACCGC
>JAEWET010000018.1:0-30070 GCA_023389195.1 Pseudomonadota bacterium | reverse complement strand
GTGTAGCTGACGCGCCCGACGATGCACGGTGCCATGCCGACGTCCATGCGCCGGATCGCCATGAACGGGAACGCGTCGTTGGAGACATCCTCGCGCGTGACCGCTGCGAGCACGTCGCGCGCCTTCGGCCCCGCCAGCCCGAGCCCCACCAGGCGCTGCCCCAGTGCCTCGACCCGGACGGACCCGTCGGTAGGCAGCTGCTGTTCGAACCAGCGCATGTGGTACTGCTCGGCCACGCCGGAGCCGAGAATGAGCCATTCGGACGAACGCGCCCCCTCACCCGGCCCTCCGGGCCACCCTCTCCCCGCGGGGGAGAGGAGGTCCGCCGACATCGCCGCCTCGGTCTTCTCCCCTCGGGGTGAGGGTGGCCAGCGCAGCGAGCCGGATGAGTAGTCACTCGACCCCAACCGCGCCACGGTGAAATCGCCGATGATCCCGCCATTCTCCTTCAACATCGGCGCCAGCGTCATGCGTCCCTCGCCCGGCAGCCGGCAGGCCAGCACCCGGTCGAGCCATGCCTCGGCGCCCTCGCCCTTCACGCGATACTTCGCGAAGACGGAGATGTCCGACAGGCCGACGTTCTCGCGCACGCGCCTGGCTTCCGCCCCGACCGCCTCGAAATCCGTCGAGCGCCGCCACGAGAACTCGTCCTTCCTGCCCTCCGGCGCATACCAGAGCGGCACCTCCAGCCCGTAGCTGGCGCCGAACTGCGCGCCCTTCGCCGCCAGCAGGTCGTGGATCGGTACCGTCTTCAGCCCTCGGCCTGCCGGCAGCTCCTCGTTGGGGAAGCGGATGGAGAAGCGCCGCGAATAGTTCTCGCGCACCTTGGCGTTGGTGTAGCGCAGGCTCGCCCATTCGCCGAAACGCGCGACGTCCATGCCCCAGACGTCGAAGCCCGGATCGCCGTTGACCATCCAGTTCGACAGCGCCAGCCCCACGCCGCCGCCCTGGCTGAACCCGGCCATGACCGCGCAGGCGCACCAGAAATTCGTCAGCCCCTGAACCGGCCCGACGAGCGGGTTGCCGTCCGGCGCGAAGGTGAAGGGCCCGTTGATGATCTGCTTGATGCCGGCCTTCTCGATGCCGGGAAAATGTTTGAACCCGATTTCCAGCGACGGCGCGATGCGGTCGAGGTCCGGCTGCAGCAGTTCGTGGCCGAAATCCCAGGGCGTATTGACCGGCGACCACGGCTTGCACGCCTTCTCATAGGTGCCTAGCAGCACGCCGTTGCGCTCCTGCCGCGTATAGATCTCGCCCTTGAAATCCAGCACGCCGACCATCTCGCGGCCGGTCCTGGCATTGAACTCCTCGACCTCCGGCATCGGCTCCGTGAGCAGATACATGTGCTCCATGGCGAGCAGCGGCAGCTCGACGCCGACCATGCGCCCCACCTCGCGCGCCCACAGCCCGCCGCAATTGACGACATGCTCGGCCTTCACCGTGCCGTTCCTGGTGACGACGTTCCAGGTGCCATCGGCCTCCTGCGTCAGCTCGATCACCGGATTGCGCAGCACGATCTCCGCCCCGAGCGTCTTCGCCGCCTTGGCATAGGCGTGCGTCGTGCCCGAAGGGTCGAGATGGCCTTCGACCGGGTCCCACATCGCGCCGACGAAGTTCGTCTCGTCCATCAGCGGGAACATCGCCTTGGCTTCGGATGGCGTGATGAGTTCGGTGTCCATGCCGAGATAGCGGCCCTTGGCATGGGCGAGCCGGAGGAAATCCATGCGCTCCGGCGTATCCGCCAGCATGACGCCACCCGTCAGATGCAGCGAGCAGGACTGGCCCGAAATCTCCTCCAGCTCCTTGTAGAGCTGAACCGTATAGGCCTGCAGCTTGGCGACGTTCGGGTCGCCGTTCAGCGTATGAAACCCACCCGCCGCGTGCCAGGACGACCCGGATGTCAACTCCAACCGCTCGATCAGCGTCACATCCGTCCATCCGGCCTTCGCCAGATGATAAAGCACCGAACACCCGACGACGCCCCCGCCGATCACAACCGCTTTTGCATGGGATTTCATATGAACCTGTCCGCCCGAGATTATGCTTGGACCCGCTGATTAAGAGTCAGCGGGTCTGAAGAAGCTGATGGTTTGAACTGAAGATCGACGGCATCGACCTTGGATGCAAGCCGCCCGGTCAACGCCGCGAGGATCGTCTCGCAAACCTCGCCGCGCGCCTTCAGAACGTAGTGGTTCCAGAAGCGAAGAATGGAATAGCCTTGAGCGTTGATGAGCGCATCGCGCTGAATATCATGGACACTTCCGGCATGTTGGCTACCGTCGATCTCAACGACGAGCCACCGCTCGCGGCAAGCGAAATCAGCGAAGTACGGCCCGACTGGAAACTGCCGCGTAAATTTGTATCCGCCGAGCTTGCGACGCTTCAGCTCCAACCAAAGCAGCGCCTCCGCCTGGTTGTCGTTCTGACGCAAGCCACGCGCGCGAGAGGTCGTGCCCTTCTTTCGGCGACTTCGCGTCTCACCACCGCCTTCTCCCACTCCGTCGCCGCTACGCGGCGCCACCTCTCCCCCCTCCGGAGGGAGAGGAAAGGCGCGCGTCACCGTATCTCCCTCAGAATGAAGCCCACTCGCTCTCCGCATTTCCTCTCCCCCGTCGTTCGGGGGAGAGGTGGTCCGCGAAGCGGATCGGAGTGGGGGTCGACCGGCCTCGCTCATCGTCTCAAAAGTCCGTCGGCGCGCCGCCCTCGGCGATCCGCCGCTCGACGAAATCGTTGACGGCTTCCTCAGTTGCCGGGTCGATTGCCGGCTTTTCCCAAGCCGCCAGCCGTTCCTTCCACACTCGGTTCGCCTTTTCGACCGCCGTCGGGCTGCCTGCCAGTTGCCAGCTTTCGAAATTGCGCCAGTCCGACAGGATCGGCGAATAGAACGCGTTCTTGTAGCGGTCCTGCGTGTGCTGGGTGCCGAAGAAATGCCCGCCGGGGCCGACTTCCCGAATGGCATCGACCGCCAGCGCGTCGTCCGAAAGATCGAGCGGCGTCAGGAACTCCGCCACCATCTGCAAGAGGTCGATGTCGAGGATCATCTTCTCGTAGGAGCAGCGCAGCCCGCCCTCGAGCCAGCCGGCCGAATGCAGCATGAAATTCGCGCCCGCCTGCACCGCGCCCCATAGCGAGAACACGCTTTCATAGGCCGCCTGCGCATCGACGGCGTTCGCAGCGCAGACGTTCGACGTGCGATAGGGAATGCCGTAGCGCCGCGCGAGCTGGCCGCCGACGAGCTGCGCCTTCATGTATTCCGGCGTGCCGAAGGCCGGCGCGCCCGACTTCATGTCGACATTGGAGGTGAACCCGCCATAGCCGACCGGCGCGCCCTTCCGCACCATCTGCGCGAACGCGATGGCCGACAGCGCCTCAGCGTTCTGCTGGACGAGCGCGCCCGCGATCGTCACCGGCGCCATCGCGCCCGACAGCGTGAATGGTGTGATGATGACGATCTGTCCGCGGCTCGCCATCTGGATGATGCCTTCCATCATCGGAATGTCGAGCTTCAGCGGCGAGTTGGTGTTGATGATCGTATAGACCGACGGCTCGGCGAGAAGCTGCTCCTCCGAAATCCCCCGCGCCAGCCTTGCGATCTCGATGCCGTCGACATTGCGCTCGCGCCCGAGCGAATAGATGTGAAACGGCTTGTCGGTGATCAGCGCCAGGTCGCGCACGCATTCGAGGTGCCGGATCGACGGGTGGATGTCCGTCGGCTCGACCGGATAGCCGCCCGTCGCGTGGATGATGTTGTGAACCTGCGCGAGCTTCAGGAAATTGCGGAAATCCTGTTGGTTTCCCGGCCGGCGACCCCGGTCGAGGTCCGAGCAGTTCGGCGCCGAGGCGACCTGCGCGAAGACGAGGTTGCGCCCGCCGAAATGGACGTCATGAGCCGGGTTGCGCGCGTGCAGCGTGAACTGCGACGGACAATTCGAGACGAGCTCGAGGATCAGATCGGCGTCGAAGCGCACGCGTTCCGACCCCTCGCGCACGTCGGCGCCCGCCTCCTTCATGATCCGCCGCGCCTCGTCATGCAGCACGTCGACGCCGATTTCCTTCAGCACCCGCAGCGAGGCGAGGTGGATGGATTCCAGTTCGTCCGCCGAGAGAAGCTCGGTCGGCGGAAACGGGATCGTGTGGCGGCGATAGGGCGGTTGCTCGAATGCCGCCGATCCGCCCGCGCGTTTTCCCGCCCGTCCGCCGCGCCGGCCGCGTTCGGTCGAAAGCGCCTCGGTGGGCATCGTCAGATCGGTCATCGCGGCCTCGGCGGAATGCGGGAAACTCGCCGCATACTGGACCGCCGGCGACCCTTCCGACAACGGACCTGCGACCCGCAGAACGAGGGAATCGACACGGGCGACATGGCGTTATCGAAGGAGCGACATCGCCGGATTTGCCATGTCTGGACCACCGAAATCCAACTTTTCGGCCACGTCCGTTTTGCTCTGGCGCGCCGTGCGTGGACAGGATCATGTCTGCCCATGGAAACGATCGTCGCGCCTGCAATAAGGCCTGTGCCATGGCTCGCCATCGGCGCCGTGACGGCGACCGTGTCGGTGTTCGCGATCGCGCAGGGCCTGTCCTATCCGCTCCTCAGTTTCATCCTCGAGCGGCAAGGCGTCTCGCCGACCATGATCGGCCTCTCCGCCGCCATGTCGCCGCTCGGCATGATCGTCTCCTCCTCGCTCGTGCCCATGCTGGTCAAGCGGCTCGGCGGCGTGCGCACCGTGCTTTGCTGCGCTGCCTTCTGCGCGACGCTTCTCGCGCTGATCGGCGCCACGCAGAATGTCTGGCTCTGGTTCCCGCTGCGCTTCATGATCGGCATGTCGGTCATCCCGCTTTATGTGCTCTCCGAAGTCTGGATGATCTCGCTCGCGCCGGCGCATGCGCGCGGCCGGTTCATGGGCTTCTACACCTCCACCATCTCGCTCGGCTTCGCGCTCGGTCCGGCAACGCTGGCCGTGGTCGGCACGCAGGGCTGGCCGCCTTTTCTCGTCGGCATCGCCGCCTTCCTCATCTGCGGTCTTTTCGTCGCGGCCGCCGCACCGCGCCTGCCGCAGTTCCACGAGGACGAACAGCAGGGCACCGTGCGCCGCTTCCTGCCGGTCGCGCCGACGCTGCTTCTCGCGGTCGTCGTCGCCGCCGGTTTCGAGACCGCGATGCTGTCGCTCCTGCCGTCCTACGGTCGCGCCTTCGCGGTCGGCGAGGCGGAAATGGCCGCGCTCCTCACCGTTTTCATCATCGGCAATTTCGCGCTGCAGGTGCCGTTCGGCATGATTGCGGACAAATGGAGCGCGCGCGCCGTCATGCTCGTCTGTGCCGTGCTGACCATCGTCGGCTGCGCGCTTCTCCCGCTGGTGCTCGGCACGCCCGCGCAATGGCCAGTCGCCTTCTTCTGGGGCGCATTCGCCTATGGCATCTACACGATGGCGATCGTCGAGCTCGGCCAGCGTTTCTCCGGCTCCATGCTGGTCGCGGGCAACGCGGCCTTCGCGCTGATGTGGGGCATCGGCGGTATTTCCGGTCCGCCGAGCGCCGGCGTCGCGATGCAGCTTTTCGGCCCGCACGGCCTGCCGGCCGTCATGGCTGCGCTGTGCCTGTTGCTCGTCCTTGTCGGCGTTGTTCGCGTTCGCCAGCGCGCTTGAACCGCCGCGACGCCGCCGCTACAAAGCCATATGCATCGCTCTGTCAAAAGACATGCCTCGAAGCCGTCGCCGCGCACGCGGCACGCCGAGCTTTTGCGCCTGTGCGCCCGTATCGGCTACTCCCCTCCGCTCTCCGCCTGAACCCATCGTTCAACGGAGAGACACGACATGAGCTACCAGAACTACTCCCTGAAGCAGCTTCAGGAGATCGATGCGGCCCATCATCTCCACCCCTTCACCGATCACAAGGATCTGCGTGACGCCGGTTCGCGCATGATCACGCGCGCCGAGGGCCCGTTCGTCTATGACAGCGAGGGCAAGCAGATCCTCGACGGCATGGCCGGACTGTGGTGCGTGAATGTCGGCTACGGCCGCAACGAACTGGCCGAAGCCGCCTACGCGCAGATGAAGGAACTGCCGTACTACAATTCCTTCTTCAAATGCACGACGCCGACGCCGGTCCTGCTCGCACGGAAGCTCGCCGAAATCGCGCCCGCCAACATGAACCAGGTCTTCTACGGCTCGTCCGGTTCGGAGGCCAACGACACCGCGCTGCGCCTCGTGCGCCACTACTGGGCGCTCGAAGGCAAGCCGCAGAAAAACCGCATCATCTCGCGCAACTGGGCCTATCACGGCTCCACCATCACCGGCACCTCGCTCGGCGGCATGTCGGCGATGCACGGCCAGTTGAACGGTGCTGTCCCGAACATCGTCCACGTCATGCCGCCCTATGCGTTCGAACTGGCGAACCCCGGCGAGAGTGACCATGATTTCGGCCTGCGCGCCGCGAAGGCCGTCGAAGATGCGATCCTCGAGGCGGGCGCCGACAACGTCGCGGCCTTCATCGGCGAGCCGGTCATGGGGGCAGGGGGCGTCAAGATCGCACCCGACAGCTACTGGCCCGAAATCCAGCGCACCTGCCGCAAGCACGACGTCCTCCTGATGCTCGACGAGGTCATCACCGGCTATGGCCGCACCGGTGAGTGGTTCGCCGCGCAGTCGCTCGGCATCGAGGCCGATACGATCACCACCGCCAAGGCGCTGACCTCCGGCTACCAGCCGCTTTCCGCGCTTCTGGTCGGCGACCGGATCGCCTCGACGCTGGTCGAGAAGGGCGGCGAATTTTATCACGGCTACACCTATTCCGGTCACCCGGTCGCCTGCGCCGTCGCACTCGCCAATCTCGACATCATCGAAAAAGAGGGGCTGATCGATCGTGTCCGTGAGGAAACTGGGCCATATCTGGCAAAGGCGTTGACGAAACGTCTCGCCGGTCACGGCATCGTCGGAGAAGTCCGCAGCATCGGCCTCATGGCCGCCATCGAAATCGTCAAGGACAAGGCCTCGCGCGAGCGGTTCGAAAATGGCGGCTTCGCCGCCGCCACGGTCCGTGACCATGCCATCGCGGGCGGCATGATGATGCGCGCCGTGGGCGACACCATGATCCTGTCGCCGCCGCTGATCTGGACGAAGGACACCATCGACATGGCCTGCGAGCGCATCGGCGAGGCGCTCGACCTCGCCGAGCGCGATTTGCGCAAGTGATGCGCACGATCCTTCCGCGTCAGCGCGGGAGGGTCCCCGCCGGAGACCGACACCATGACCGCACCCATCCTGCCGCTCGTCGAATATGAAGACGCGTCGCCGCAAGTCCGTGAGGTCTATGACGACATCATGGAAACGCGCGGCGCCGACTGGATAAACAATTTCTGGAAGGTCCTCGCGCACGACCCCGCGACCTTGAAGCGCACATGGCAGGACGTGAAGCAGGTGATGGCGCCCGGCGCGCTCGATCCCCTGACCAAGGAACTGATCTACATCGCCGTCTCCGCCACCAATGGCTGCGAATATTGCACCTATTCCCACACCGCTGGCGCCCGCGCCAAGGGCATGACGGACGCGCAACTCATGGAAGTCATGGCCGTGGTCGGCATGGCGAACGAGACCAACCGTCTTGCAAATGGCTTGCGACCGCCGGTCGATCCGCAATTCCTGCCGGAACATCCCAGGACGTGATACGTTTTGTGCAGCGCAATATTGCGCGAGGGACATGACCATGCCGATCAAGCCCAACGCCCGTTCCGTGCGCGCCGCCGCTGCGCTGACGGGAAATCTCATGCTGGCGCCCGCCGTCATCGCCATGCGCATGCCGATGCTGACGGCCGAGGCCAACAGCTCCAACCCTTATCGCGTCGAGACGACGCGAGCCGTGACGGAGAAGATGTCTGCCATGGTCGAGGGGGCACTGGCGGCGCAGATGGCCTTCGCTCAGGCGGCGATCCAGTTCTGGCCGGAAGTCTGGTCTGGTCGCACACCGGCACTCTTGAGCGGCGTCGCGGCCGACAGGGCCATGCGCGCCGCGCTTCTGCCCTCCGGACGCGCGGTAAAGAGTAACCATCGCCGTTTGAGCCGAGTGAAGTAGATAAACGCAAAAACCGCGCTCTCCGGAAGAGAAACGCGGTCTTGCCACAAAGACGCATGGCACTTCGCGACAAGATACTTGCGAAGGATACTGCTCCGGTACGCAATACCTGATCCGGAGCGGGAGGCGGCTGCGACAACCGCCTTGTCATCTGTTCTAGCGGGACAATCTTACCAGCGGGTTAGCAGTCACTTAAGCAAAGATGAATCCGCCGAAAATCGCGCCACTCAATCTGCTTTTCCGCGCAGGAAGTTGATGATGCCGGAAAAATCGGTCCCGCCCTGGCCCATCGCGTTGAAAAGCGCGTAAAGCTGCGTCGCCTCGGCGCCCAGCGGCGTCACCGCCCCGGCATTCTGCGCGGCCTCCTGCGCGAGCTTCAAATCCTTTAACATCAGCGCGGCGGCAAAGCCCGGCTTGTAATCGCGGTTCGCAGGCGAGTTCGGCACGGGGCCCGGAACGGGGCAGTAGGTCGTTAGCGACCAGCACTGGCCCGACGACGTCGACGCGACATCGTAGAGCGCCTGGTGCGACAGGCCGAGCTTTTCGGCCAGCACGAACGCTTCGCCGACGCCGATCATCGAGATGCCGAGGATCATGTTGTTGCAGATCTTCGCCGCCTGTCCGGCGCCGGCGTCGCCGCAATTGACCACCTTGCCGGCCATCGGCTTCAGCACCGGCGCGGCCTTGGCGAACGCATCCGCGCTGCCGCCGGCCATGAAGGTCAGCGTCCCGGCCTCCGCCCCTCCGACGCCACCCGAAACCGGCGCGTCGACCGACAGCATGCCTGCTTCGTCCGCTATCTTGTGCGCCTTGCGCGCCGAATCGACGTCGATGGTGGAGGAATCGATGAAGAGCGTCCCCTTGGCCGCCGCCGGAACGATGTCCTCATAGACCGCCACGACATGCTTGCCCGCCGGCAGCATGGTGATGATCACCTCCGCCCCCGCAATCGCCTCCCGCGCGCTCGCCGCCACCGACGCGCCATTGGCCCTGGCGGTTTCGAGGTTCGCCTCGACGAGGTCGAACCCCGTCACCTTGTACCCCGCCTTGACGAGATTGGCCGCCATGGGATTGCCCATGTTGCCGAGGCCGATGAATGCGATGGTCGTCATGTGTTTCCTCCGATGTGAGGGGAGTAGGGGAGTAGGGGAGTAGGGAATTGGGGTATTAGATGAGGAAGTCGGATCAGCGCTTTTCACCTACTCCCGTATTCCCTTACTCCCCTACTCCCCTCTTCACTTCCCGATCAAACTGCGCGCGATGATCACCCGCATGATCTCATTCGTCCCTTCGAGAATCTGATGCACGCGCAGATCGCGCACGATCTTCTCGACGCCGTAATCGTGCAGATAGCCATAGCCGCCATGCACCTGCAGCGCCTCGTTGGCGACGTCGAAGCAGGTGTCGGTAACGAAGCGCTTGGCCATCGCCGACCACTTGCCGGCATCGTGCGCCTTGCGGTCGAGCTTCGAGGCCGCCGCGTAGAGCAGCATGCGCGACGCGCTGAGCTCCGTTTCCATGTCGGCCAGTTTGAATTGAAGCGCCTGGAACTGGTCGAGCGTCTTGCCGAAGGCCTGCCGTTCGGCGGCATAGGCAAGCGCCTTGTCGAGTGCGGACTGCGCGCCGCCGAGCGAGCAGGCGGCGATGTTGAGCCGCCCGCCGTCGAGCCCGGCCATGGCGATCTTGAAGCCCATGCCCTCGTCGGCGAGCAGGTTTACGGCCGGCACCTTGCAGTCGTCGAAGATCACCTGGCGGGTCGGCTGCATGTGCCAGCCCATCTTGTTTTCGCTCGCGCCGAAGGAAAGCCCGGGCGCGTCCTTGGGGATGACCAGCGTCGAGACGCCCTTCGGCCCGTCCTCTCCGGTGCGCAGCATCGCGACATAGACGTCCGATTCGCCCGCGCCCGAGATGAACTGCTTGGCGCCGTTGACGATGTAGTCGCTGCCATTGCCGCCCGAGCGCGTCGCGCGCGTCTTCAGCGCGGCGGCGTCGGAACCCGCGCCCGGCTCGGTCAGGCAGTAGCTGGCGATCCATTCAAGCGAGGTAAGCTTCGGCAGGAAGCGCTGGCGCTGCGCCTCGTCGCCGAACTTGTCGATCATCCACGCCGCCATGTTGTGGATCGATAGAAAGGACGAAAAGGCAGGGCAGGCGGCCGCAAGCGCCTCGAAGATCAGCACCGCGTCGAGCCGTCCCAGCCCCGAGCCGCCGACATCCTCGCCGATATAGATGCCGCCGAAGCCGAGCGGCCCCGTCTCGCGGATGACGTTGGCCGGGAAATGGCGCTCGCGATCCCAGTCGAGCGCATAGGGCGCAACGCGCTCGGCGGCAAAGCCCGCCGTCATTTCCTGGATGGCGCGCTGGTCCTCGTTGAGTTCGAACTGGCTGGCCGTGGCGTCGGTCGCGGCGTCCATGCCGACCTCCCTGTCGCAATGGATTTTCCTCGGCCGGCAATCTAGACCATTGTCCGACGCGCGCAACGTGAAGCCTGTGCGCAAGGCGACAAGGGGATGTGCATGGGTTCGAGTCGAGAGTGCGCCGTTTGACCCGCGCCATCATGCTCCAGGGCACCGGCTCGGATGTCGGCAAGACGCTGCTGGTCGCGGGCCTGTGCCGAGCCGCCCTGCATCGCGGCCTGCGCGTGCGCCCGTTCAAGCCGCAGAACATGTCGAACAACGCCGCGATCGCCATCGGCCTAGACGGGTCGCCTGGCGAGATCGGCCGCGCGCAATGGCTGCAGGCACGCGCCTGCAAGGTCGCGCCGAGTGTCGACATGAATCCCGTCCTGCTCAAGCCGCAAAGCGACGTCGGCGCCCAGATCGTCATCCACGGCCGCATGGCGGGCGAGGCGGCCGCGCGCAACTTCGGCGCTCAGAAGGACCGGCTGATGGCGGCCGTCATGGAATCCTGGCACCGCCTGCGCGAAGATGCCGACCTCGTCATCGTCGAAGGCGCCGGTTCACCGGCGGAGATCAATCTACGCGACCGCGACATCGCCAACATGGGCTTCGCCACGGTCGCATTTGTCCCGGTCGTCCTCGTCGGCGACATCGACCGCGGCGGCGTCATCGCGTCCATCGCCGGCACCCACCTCATCCTGCCCGACGAAGACCGGCGGATGATCGCCGGCTTCATCGTCAACAAGTTCCGCGGCGAACTCTCGCTCTTCGATGACGGCCTTGCCGCCATCGAGCGCTTCACCGGCTGGCGCTCCTTCGGCGTCGTGCCGTGGTTGAAAGAAGCCGCGCTGCTGCCCGCCGAAGATGCGGTCGTGCTCGACCGCGCCCCGCGCGGCGGCAAGGGACGGCTGACGATCGCGGTGCCCATGCTCTCGCGCATCGCCAATTTCGACGACCTCGACCCGCTGCGCGACGAACCGGACGTGGATGTCGTCTTCGTGCCGCCCGGCCGCCCGATCCCGCCGGTCGACATTGTCATCCTGCCCGGCTCCAAATCGACCATCGCCGATCTCGCCTTCCTGCGCGCGCAAGGCTGGGACCGCGACATCGCCCGCCACCACGCTGCCGGCGGCGTGGTGATCGGCTTGTGCGGCGGCTACCAGATGCTCGGCCGAAGCGTGAGCGACCCCGCCGGAAGCGAGGGACTGGAGCGCAACGCACCCGGCCTCGGCCTCCTCGACGTCGAAACCGTGCTCGAACCGCAGAAGACCCTGCGTGAGGCCACCGCAGTTTCGTCCCGCCATGGCGTCGAAACTTCGGGCTACGAAATCCATCTCGGCCGCACCATTGGTCCCGACTGCGCGCGCCCCGTCTTCGACATCGACGGCGTGCCGGATGGCGCAGCGTCGGTCGACGGCCGCGTCTGGGGCACCTATCTCCACGGCCTCTTCACCGGAGACGAGTTCCGCCGCCGCTTCCTCGTCGATCACGGCGTCGAAGCCTCGCCGCTCGGCTTCGAACGGCGCATCGACGACGCGCTCGACGCCATCGCTGAAGCCCTCGAAACCCATCTCGACTGCGACGCGCTGTTGGCTGTCGCCCGCTGATCGTCAGCCGTTTTCCTTGAACCAGTCGACGATCGCCGGCATATTTTGCTCGAAGCCGCCGGGAATGAAGAAGTTGAGAAGCCCCGCGCGCGCATCCGTCCGGTTCTCGAAATCGTGGATCGTCCCGGCCGGGATGCGCAGGAAATCGCCCGGCCCGATATCGTGCCATTCCGCGCCGGCCAGCACCGCCATGACCCCGCCGATCCCGTAGAACACCTCGTCATTCGCCTCGTGGCTGTGCGCGCCGGGCCCGGTCGTCTGTGGTTCGAGCCACCATTCGGAAACGCTGTAGGCTTCCTGCGTCTCCGCCTCGTCGGCCTTGAAGACCGCCCGCATGCCCGGCATGTCGTAGCTTCGACCGGCGCCGGCCGCGAGCTTGATGATCTGAGGTCCTGATCCTTCGTACATCCTTCCCTCCCAAATTCGAAGCGAGAATAGCGCGAACCGCTATCGGCCCGCACGCGCGAATTGAAGCCCCGCGAACATACCCGCGCCACGCCCCAAGTATAAATGGTTCGTAAGGGTCGTTCAGGTAGCAATGAGATGTACGGCGCGGCCGTGACATGCACATCGGAGGTTGATCAGTGCTGATGACGGGCCAGGACCTCAAGATGCCGGTCGAAACCTTGCTCGTTCTGGCGATCATCCTGCGCGAAGGCGACAGGCTGGACCAGCTCGCCCTCCTGTCCGAACGCGTCTACGATTGGCTGGCGCTCGGGCCCGAAGAACGCGAGCTGCTCGCGGGCGAGCTGCGAACCTATCACGCAGGCGTCAGTTCGGCCGCAAGCATCCTGGCATTGCGCGCCTTGCCCGGCGACCGGCGTCGGCTCCTCGCACGCCAGGTGCTCGACTTCGCCGCATCCGATCCATTGCTGCGCCCGCACCAGCGCCGTCTGGCAATCCGTGTCGACGACATCCTGGCCGTCGACGATCCCCTCTAGGCGAGCAAGGCTTGCCGCCGTGCAAGCGCGCGGTCGAGGTCGGGCGAGGCGGCCACCAGCATCCTGCCGGCCTCCGATTGCGGATCGTCCAGCACCGCACCGGTATCCCCGCGCTCCACAATTTCGCCCTCATGCATCACCATCACCTGATCGGTGATCGCCCGCGCGACCGCCAGATCGTGCGTGATGAACAGATAGGCGACCCCGAGCCGCTGGTTCAAATCGGCGAAGAGATCTAGCACCTGCGCCCGGATCGAAACGTCCAGCGCCGACACCGGCTCGTCGGCGACGATCAGCTTCGGCCGCGTGATCAGCGCCCGCGCGATCGAAAGCCGCTGCCGCTGTCCGCCGGAAAACTCATGTGGATACTTGTCCATGTCCGCCGCCGACAGCCCGACCTCGGCCAGCGCCTGTGCGACCCGCTCGCGCCTCTCGCCGCGCGAGGGCTGGCTTTCCAGAAGATGCAGCGGTTCGGCCACCAGCCGCTCCACCTTGTGGCGCGGGTTGAACGAGCCGTAGGGGTCCTGGAAAACCACCTGCATGTTGCGGCGCGAAGGCCGAAGATCGGTTTCGCTCTTCGTCGTCAGTTCCTCCCCGCCGAAACGGATCGAGCCTGATGTCGGCCGGTCGAGCGCGAGGATCATGCGGGCGAGGGTGGATTTCCCACTCCCCGACCGACCCACGAGCGCCATCGACTGGCCCTCGTGAAGCTCGAACGACACGCCCCGCACGGCGCGAAACGGCTCGGGTTTGGAAAAGAGCGAGCGCCGGCGACCTGCATAGTCGCGCGTGACGTCACGGATTTCCAAGAGTGCAGGGTGCGAGCCCGGCTCACCCCCCTCTGCCCTGCCGGGCATCTCCCCCTCAATGGGGGAGATCAAGCTCACGAAATTCGCGCCAGACATTTCAGATCGTGGTGCGGCGTCAACGAGACTGATTTCCCCCCTTGAGGGGGAGATGGCCGGCAGGGCAGAGGGGGGTGAGCGCCGTCTTCCCCGCGCTCCCTCAACGCCTACGTCTCCCTCCCCCTTGTGGGGAGGGGTGAGGGGTGGGGGTATGAAGCGCGAAACCCTCTCCGGCACATGCGTCGAAGCCTCGGCAAGTTGCCTAGTATAGGGATGCGCCTTCTCCGTCAGAATGCGCCCCGTCTCCCCCGCATCCATCACCTCGCCATGGCGCATGATCGTCACCCGGTCGGCCATGTCGGCGACGACCGCCAGATCGTGCGAAATCAGCAGCAACCCCATCCGCCGCTCGTCGACGAGATCACGCAGAAGATCAAGAATCTGCGCCTGCAAGACCACGTCGAGCGCCGTCGTCGGCTCGTCGGCGACGAGCAGCTTCGGCTCAAGGGCGCAGGCGATTGCGATAACGACGCGCTGGCGCTGCCCCCCCGACAATTCATGCGGATAGCGCGACAACGGGAACTTCGCTTCCGGAAGCCCGACTCGGTCGAGCATGGCCCGTGCGCGATCCTCCGCGTCTTTCCTGTTCGCGCCGGTATGCCAGCGGATGCCCTCCGCCACCTGCTCGCCGATGGTCTTGACTGGGTTCAGCGCCGTCATCGGTTCCTGGAAAACCATTCCGATGTCGTTTCCGCGCAGTTTGTTCATCGCCGCTTCCGGCGCGTTCAGGATGTCGATCCCGTCGAAACTGACGCGCCCGCTCGTCTTCGCCAACTCGGGCAAAAGCCGCATCAGCGTGAGCGCGGTCATCGATTTGCCGGAGCCGGATTCACCCACCAGCCCCAGCACCTCGCCTTGATCGATATGAAGGTCGACGCCCTTCAAAATCTCGAAATTGCCGATCGAGAGGCGCAGGCTTTCGATTTCGAGCAGGCTCATCGCTGGCGCCTCAGTCGCGGGTCGAGCACGTCGCGCAGGCCGTCGCCAAGAAGATTGAGGCCGAGCACGGTGACGACGATGGCAAGCCCCGGAAAGATCGCGAGGTGCGGCGCGACCATCATCCGCGTCTGCGCATCGAACAGCATCCGCCCCCAACTCGTCATCGGCGGCTGCGCGCCGAGCCCGAGATAGGACAGCCCGGCTTCGGCAAGGATGCCGAGCGCGAACTGGATCGTGCCCTGGACGAGCAGGATCGAGGCGATGTTCGGCATGATGTGTTCGATGGTGATGAGCGTCGCCGACTTGCCTGACGCCCGCGCGGCCAGCACATACTCGCGCGGCCACAGCGCCATCGCGCCTGCGCGGGCGACGCGTGCGAAGACCGGGATGTTGAAGATGCCGATGGCGACGATCGCGTTGACCGCGCCCGGCCCGAAGATCGCCGTGATCATGATCGCCGAAAGCAGGGCAGGGAAGGCGAAGACGACGTCGTTGAAGCGCATCAGCGCCTCGTCGATCCAGCCGCCGCGCGCAGCCGCCCAGCAACCGAGCGGCACGCCGATCCCCATGCCGATTCCGACGGCGACGAAGGCGACTGCGATCGAATTGCGCGCGCCCATCATGATCAGCGAAAGGATGTCGCGACCGAAATGGTCGGTCCCGAACCAATGCTGTGCCGAAATCGGCTGCATCCGGTTGGCCACCGTCAGATTGATGACGTCGTGCGGCGTCCAGAAGAAGGAAACGAGCGCCATCAGCGCTATCAGGGCGGTGATGACGAAGCCGGTGACGAAGGACGCGTTGGAAAACGCCGCGCGGACGAACTGCCCGGCGCCCTCGACCGGCGGCGATGTCGGCTCGGTGCTCATGCGCGCGCCCTCAGCCGCGGATCGACCATCGCATAGGCGATGTCGACGAGGATGTTGACGAGAACGACGCTCGCGACGAGCAGCATGACGACGCCCTCGACCACGATCAGGTCGCGCTGCGTGATCGCCTGGAAGACCAGCCGGCCGAGCCCGGGCAGGTAGAAGACGTTCTCGATGATGATCGTCCCGGCGAGAAGGAAGGCGAATTGCAGGCCGAGAATGGTCAGCACGGGGATCATCGCATTGCGCAGCGCGTGGCGCCACAGCACGTAACGGCGCGGCATGCCCTTGGCGCGCGCAGTCCGGATGTAATCCTCGCCGAGCACCTCGAGCATCGCCGAACGCGTGACGCGCGCCAGGATCGCCGCCTGTGGCAGGGCGAGCGCGATCGCTGGCAGGATCAGCGCCTTCAGCCCTGGCCAGATACCGCTCGCCCAGCCCGGAAATCCGCCCGCCGGCACCAGCCGCAGCCAGACGGCGAAGACGTAGATCAACAGCAGCGCGAACCAGAAATTAGGGATCGCGACGCCGACCTGCGCCGTCCCCATCGAAACCGTGTCGCCCAGCCGACCCCGTCGCGCGGCTGCAAAGATGCCGACCGGAATGGCGATGGCCGTCGAAAGGACGAGCGAAATCACCGCCAGCGGCAGCGAGACGACGGCGCGCTCGGCGATCAGGTCGATCACCGGCGAGCGGTAGGTGTAGGAATTGCCGAAATCGCCGACCGCCATCCCCGCGATCCAGTTCACATAGCGCTCCAGCAGCGGCACGTTGAGCCCCATCTGCTCGCGTAACGTCCCCAGCGCCTCCGGCGTCGCATTCATCCCCAGCATGATCCGCGCCGGATCGCCGGGCAGGATTTCCATGATGGAGAACACGACGATGGAGGCCACGAGCAGCGTGATGAGGCCGATGATGAGGCGCTTTGTGAGGAAGAGGGTCATTGCTTCTGCGCGCGACGCCAGTTTTGATAGTGGTTCTCGTCCTTCGACGGCGAACCCCCACCCTTTATCCCTCCCCACAAGGGGGAGGGAGTCGTCATCGTTGCGCCGTACCCTGAAGCCTGGCGAAACGATGACTGCATGACCGTGCCGCCGATGTCTCCCTCCCCCTTGTGGGGAGGGATAAAGGGTGGGGGTTCAAGGGCGAACACGATGCAGACTGGTTGCTACTCCGCCCACTTCACCTGCGTCAGATCCGTCGCCTGGATCGGCGAATTCTCCCACATGCCTTCCAGCTTCGCATCCCAGACACCGATCTTCGGCAACTGGAACAAGAAGCCGACCACGGCGTCTTCCGCCAGAATCCGCTGCGCCTGGCCGTAGAGCTCGTTGCGCTTTTCCTCGTCCGACGTCGCGTCGAGCTCGGCGATGACCGCGTTGAACTCCTCGTTCTGGTAGTTGAAGTAGTAGTCCGGCCGCGAATAGATATCGATGTCGTTCGGCTCGGTATGCGAGATCACCGTGAAGTCGTAGTCCTTCTCGGTGAACACCTGGCTCAGCCAGTCGGCCCATTCCACCGGGATGATCTCGAGCTCGATGCCCACCTGGCGAAGCTGCGAGGCGATGACCTGTCCACCTTCGCGCGCATAGGGCGGGGGCGGCAGCTTCAGCGTCGCCGAGATGCCATCGGCAAAGCCTGCATCGGCCAGAAGCTGCTTGGCCTTTTCCGGATCATAGGGATAGGTGCCGGTCAGATCGACATAGGCCGTATTGGCGGGCGAGAAGTGCGAGCCGATCGGCGTCCCGAGCCCCGAGCCGTTTCCGGCGATGATCTCCTCGCGGTTGAGCGCGTGCGCGATCGCCTGGCGCACTTCCAGTCTGTCGAACGGCTCCTTGCCGTTGTTGATCGAAAGCAGCGTCTCGCCTTCGGTCGAGCCGATCACGACCTCGAAGCGCGGGTCCGACTGGATCTGCGCCAGAGCGTCGCCTGCCGGCATTTGCGGGAAGGCGTGGACGTCACCCGAAAGCAGCGCCGGAATGGCGGCTGCCGCGTCCGGCACGATGCGGAATTCGGCGCGCTCGAGAGCCACCGCTTCGCCCCAATAGTCCGGGTTCTTGACGAGAACGACGGACGAGCCCTTCGCCCAGCTATCGAACTTGAACGGACCGGTGCCGACGGGCGTCTCCATGTTGCCGGCAGCCGTTGCCTCCGACACGATCACCGCGTCGCCCCAGCCCATATTGTAGAGGAACGAGCCTTGCGGCCGCGACAGCGTCACGGTCACCGTCGTCGGGTCGGTCGCCTCGACATTCTCGATTGCGGCGAACAAGCCCTTCTGCGCATTGGTCGAATCCTCCGCGCGCGCGCGGTCGAGCGAGAATTTCACGTCGGCAGAGGAAAATTCCGCCCCGTCATGGAATTTCACGCCATCGTGCAGCTTGAACGTATAGGTCAGCCCGTCCTCGGAGATCTCCCAGCTTTCCGCCAGCGCCGGCAGCACTTCGCCCGTCGGCCCGATCTTGGTCAGCCCTTCGAAGAGGTTTGCATAGACGATTTCGTCGATCGCAGCCGCGGCGCCAGCCGTGGGGTCGAGATGCGGCGGCTCCAGCACGACGCCGATCACGACGTCGGCGCGTTGCGCGAAGGCGGTGCCGGAGGCGAGCGCGATGGCTGCTGCGGCAAGCACAGGAACGATGATCTTCATGTCAGGCAGGCTCCCAGGGATTATCGATGTTTTGCCGGATTGAAGCGCGAAAACCGGTCCGAGTAAATCGCGATTGTGCTCTGCACACCCGTTACGATGAAAAGTTCATGCGCGGCACGAACGCCGCCTAGTTTCTTGGTCCGCCGAGCAGGTGACCGAGCCCGATGGCCATCACCTTGGCCGACTGGACCATGTCCTCGATGCCCACCCATTCGTCCGGCTGGTGGGCAAGGTCGAGGATGCCGGGGCCGTAGGCGATGCAACTGAACAGGTGGCCGATCCGCGAGACGTGCTTCTGGTCGTAAGTCCCGGGCGAGACGACATAGTCCGGCTCACGGTCGAAGATGTCGCGAATGCCCGACGCGACGGCCTTGACCACCGGCTCGTCCTTTTCCGTCATCAGCGGCAGGACTTCCATCATGTCGCGGATCGAATAATCGAATTTCGGCCGTTCCTCTTTCAAGCGGTCGAGGATCGACGTCACCTCGCGCTTCACGTCGCCGATGTCTTCCTCGAGCAGGAAGCGCCGATCGATCACGGTCCGGCAGGTGTCGGCCACGTTGGGCGAGGGCAGGCCGGGATAGAAGTCCTCGGTCTGGCCGCCATGGATCGAGTTGATGTTCATCGTCGAGCGCCGCGCGCCCTCCGGCACGACGGGCGTGCGCGTCTGCTTCCTGTCGAGCGCAGGGAAAAGCTCGTCCTCGAAGGCGGCCAGCACCGCGCCCATGTGGCGGATCGCCGAATCGCCGAGAAACGGCATCGAACCGTGTGCGATGCGCCCCTTCGTCTCGATCTCCGCCCACCAGACGCCCCGATGGCCAAGGCAGATCCGGTCCTTGTTCAGCGGTTCGGGAATGATGACGTGGTCGACGCGTGGTTTCGAAAAATAGCCCTTGCCGGCAAGATAGGCGACGCCGCCGAACCCGCCCGATTCCTCGTCCACCGTACCGGAGATTTCGATGGCGCCCGCAAAATCCGGGTTGGTCGCGATAAAGGCTTCCGCTGCGATCACGGATGCCGCGAGCCCGCCCTTCATGTCGCATGCGCCGCGGCCATAGACCCGCCCGTCCTTGACGACGCCCTCATAGGGATCGACCGTCCAGCCTTCGCCCGCCTCGACCACGTCGATATGCGAGTTGAAATGCACCGTTTCGCCCGGTCTCTTGCCCTCGTAGCGAGCAATGACATTGGTGCGTGGATAGCGGTCGCTGTCGCCCGGCGTGCCTTCGCCGCGCACATATTCGATTTCGAACCCCGAACGCTTCAACCGTTCGCCGAGATATTCGGCGCAGGGCGTATAGGCCTCGCCTGGCGGGTTGATCGTCGGGAAACGGATCAGGTCGCGCGTCAGCGCCACGACGTCATCGGTGCGGTCGTCGACCGCCTTCATCAGTTTTTCTCTCATGGCCGCAATGTGAGCGGGCGAGGAAACGCTTGGCAAGTACGGCAGATGCGGGATCGGGCTGGACCAGCGATTTCGGTGCGCTGGCGGCGGTCAAGGCATCAAGAACCACGCAAGCCCATTTTCTTGGCATCAGGTCTTCTATAAGAGTCGAACAAAGCAAAAAGGTGCCCATGTCCAGCCAACACCGCGTCGACCTGTCCCGACCCGTCTCGGACGAAGTACGCAAGACGACCTGCTACATGTGCGCCTGCCGCTGCGGCATCGACGTGCATCTGAAGGACGGCAAGGTCCGCTACATCGAGGGCAACCGCGATCATCCGGTCAACAAGGGCGTGCTCTGCGCCAAGGGCTCGGCCGGCATCATGCAGCATTATGCGCCGGCACGGTTGAAGTCGCCGATGCTGCGCACCGGCCCGCGCGGCTCGGGCGACTTCAAGGAGATTTCCTGGGACGAGGCGCTGGCGCTGGCGGTCGACTGGCTCGGCTCAGTCCGCGCACACGATCCGAAAAAGCTCGCCTTCTTCACTGGCCGCGACCAGTCGCAATCGCTGACCGGCTTCTGGGCGCAGCAATTCGGTACTCCCAACTATGCCGCCCATGGTGGCTTCTGCTCAGTCAACATGGCCGCTGCCGGCATCACCACCATCGGCGGCGCGTTCTGGGAGTTCGGCCAGCCGGACTGGGACCGCACGAAGCTTTTCGTTCTTTTCGGCGTTGCCGAGGACCATGATTCGAACCCGATCAAGATCGGCATCTCCAAGGTGAAGGCCAACGGCGCTCGTTTCGTCTCGGTCAATCCGGTTCGCACCGGCTATTCCGCCGTCGCCGACAACTGGATCGGCATCCGCCCCGGCACAGACGGCCTCCTGATCCTCTCGCTCGTCCACGAACTCCTCAAGGCGCGGCGCATCGATGTCGATTACCTGATGCGCTATTCGAACGCGCCTTGGCTGGTGATCGACGCGCCGGGCTCCGCCGATCATGGCCTCTTCGCCCGCGACGCCGAAGGCCGCCAACTGGTCTTCGAGACCGTCACCGAACGCGCCGTCCCCGCCGGCTCGAAAGGCGCGCGCCCCGCGCTCCACGGCCGCTTCACCCTGCCGGACGGCCGCGCCGTGCGCCCGTCCTTCGAACTGCTCGCCGCCGAATATCTCGATCCGAAATACGCGCCCGAGAACGTTGCGGCGCAAACCGGCCTCGACGTCGACACGATCCGCGGGCTCGCCGCCGAGATCGGCCGCGTCGCCTTCGAGGAAACGATCGAGATCCACCAGCCCTGGACCGACGTCAACGGCCAGCGGCACGAAAGTTTCGTCGGCCGGCCGGTCTCGTTCCACGCCATGCGCGGCATCTCCGCTCATTCCAACGGCTTCCAGACCGCCCGCGCCCTGCACATGCTGCAGGTTTTGATCGGCGCGATCGACTGTCCCGGCGGCTTCCGCTACGAGCCGCCTTATCCGAAGCCCGTCGAGGCGCATCCGCGCCCGCACGGCAAGGCCGAGCATTTCGGCTCCAACCAGCCGCTCGCCGGCCCGCATCTCGGCTTCCCGCTCGGCCCGGAAGACCTTCTGATCGACGAGGACGGCAAGCCGACCCGCATCGACAAGGCATTCTCGTGGGACGCTCCGCTCTCCGCCCACGGCCTGATGCACATGGTCATCGCCAACGCCCATGCCGGCGACCCGTACCCGATCGACGTCCTCTTCCTCTACATGGCTAACATGGCTTGGAACTCGTCGATGAACACCGCCGGCACGATCCGCATGCTGGAGGAAAAGGACGAGGCGACCGGCGAGTATCGCATCCCGAAGATCATCTATTCCGACGCCTATTCCTCCGAAATGGTCGCCTATGCCGACCTCGTCCTGCCCGACACGACCTATCTCGAGCGCCACGACTGCATCTCGCTCCTCGACCGCCCGATCTCCGAGCCCGATTCGGTCAACGACGCGATCCGCTGGCCGGTCGTCCAGCCCGACCGCGACGTACGCCCGTTTCAGAGCGTCCTGATCGATCTCGGCGCGCGTTTGAAGCTGCCCGGCTTCGTCGACCATCGCGGCAAGGCGCTCTACGCCGACTACGCCGACTACATCGTCCGCCACGAGCGCCGACCGGGCATCGGACCGCTGGCGGGCTTTCGCGGTGCGGAGAGCGACCGGGCGGGCAGGGGCGCAGCGAATCTTGAGCAGATCGAACGCTACATCGAGAACGGCTCCTTCTTCTCCGCGCACATCCCCGCGGAAGCGCTCTTCTTCAAGCACGCGAACCAGGCCTATCAGGACTTCGCGGTGAAGATGGGCTTCTTCGACAAGCCGCAGCCGGTCACCTTCCAGCTCTATTCGGAAATGCTGCAGAAATTCCGCCTCTCGGCCGAAGGCGCGCGCGCGCCCTTCGCGCCGCAAGAGCACCGCCAGCGCATTCTCGCCAGCTTCACGCCGCTGCCCGCATGGTACATGCCGCTTGAGGAAGCAGGCGTCGACCGCGACGAATACCCCTACCACGCGATCACCCAGCGCCCGATGGCGATGTACCATTCATGGGGATCGATGAACGCCTGGCTGCGCCAGATCCACACCAAGAACCCGCTCTACGTCCCCGGCGCGATCTGCGACGCGCACGATCTGAAGGATGGCGACTGGGTCTGGCTGATTTCCCATCACGGCCGCATCAAGGTCGAGATTGCCCGCTCCAACGTCGTCAACCGCGACACGATGTGGACATGGAACGCAGTCGGCAAACGCGGCGGCGCCTGGGCGCTCGACCCGAAATCGCCCGAGGCCCGCAAGGGCTTCCTCCTTAACCACCTCATCCACGAACTCCTGCCGCCCAGGGGCGACGGCATGCGCTGGTCCAACTCCGACCCGATCACCGGGCAGGCGGCCTGGTACGATCTGCGCGTGAGGATCGAAAAGGCGGAGACGGGACAGTTCAGCGAGCCGCATCTACCGGATCAGCGCCGTGTGGCGGAAACGCCGGAGGAGATTCGCTACGGGCAGGAGTGGAGCGTGTAATGTTCGGCCGCAAATCACCCCCACTCCGTCCGCTACGCGTCCACCTCTCCCCCTGCCAGGGGGAGAGGAACCCAAGCTGGAGAACCGCCGTCGCTGCTGCGCATTTCCTCTCCCCCGGGCAGGGGGAGAGGTGGCCCAAAGGGCCGGAGTGGGGGTGCTTCACTACCGCGAGCGACGGGGGACACCCATGACCTCCCTCCCATCACTCCCCACCCCGAAAAAGCTCGGCCTCGTCATCGACCTCGACGTCTGTGTCGGCTGCCACGCCTGCGTCATCTCCTGCAAGGAGTGGAACACCGGCGGCTACGGCGCCGCTCTGTCCGACCAGAACCCCTACGGTGCCGACGTCTCCGGCACTTTCCTCAACCGGATTCATTCCTTCGAAGTCCTGCCGGAAGGTGCTGAAAAGATTGGCGAAGCGGGCGATGCGCGCATCGTCCATTTCCCCAAATCCTGCCTCCATTGCGAGGACGCGCCCTGCGTCACCGTCTGCCCCACCGGTGCCTCCTACAAGCGCGCCGAAGACGGCATCGTGTTGGTCGACGAGGACATGTGCATCGGTTGCGGCCTCTGCGCCTGGGCGTGCCCCTACGGCGCGCGCGAGATGGACCTCGCCGCCGGCGTCATGAAGAAGTGCACGCTCTGCGTAGACCGCATCTACAACGAGACCATCGCCGAGATCGACCGCGTCCCCTCCTGCGTGCGAACCTGCCCCGCCAACGCCCGCCACTACGGCGACCTCGCCGATCCGCAATCCAGCGTCTCGAAAATGGTCGCCGCCCGCGGCGGCATCGACCTGATGCCGGAGCAGGGCACCAGGCCGGTCAACAAGTACCTGCCGCCCCGCCCGCGCACGGCGCTCGCCGCAAGCGCGGTCCCGCTCGCGGAAACCTCCGCCGGCGCATCCGGCTTCTTCGCGTGGCTCGACGGCATGCTGGAGCGGATTTGATGCGCGTCTCACCCCCCTCTGGCCTGCCGGCCATCTCCCCCTCAAGGGGGGAGATCATGCACTTCGACAGCGCCTCCACCATTGCAGAAGGAGATGCGACGGCGACGAGATTGATCTCCCCCCTTGAGGGGGAGATGGCCGGCACGCCAGAGGGGGGTGCCTCGCGCAGACACCTCCGGGGGCGCCTCTGATGCACCCCGCCCTATCCATCATCGTCTTCACCACCCTGTCCGGCATGGGCTACGGCCTCGCAACCCTGCTCGGCCTCGGCCTCTTCGACCCCGCCGCCCTCGCAACCAAGATCGGCTACCTCCTAGCTCTGGCCCTAATCGCCGGCGGGCTCGTCTCCTCCACCCTCCACCTCGGCAATCCCCAGCGCGCCTGGCGCGCACTGTCCCAATGGCGCACGAGCTGGTTGTCGCGCGAAGGCGTCATGGCGATCCTGACGTTCATCCCGATGACGATCTGCGCCTACGCCGCGATCTTCCACGACCGCCACCTCGTCCTGCCAGGCCTTCTCGCAGCGGCCCTGAGCCTCGTCACGGTCTACTGCACCGCGATGATCTACGGCTCGCTGAAGACCGTGCAGCTCTGGTCGCAGCCTCTGACGCCCGTCACCTACCTGCTCTTCTCGCTCGCAAGCGGCGCCACGGTCGGTACGCTCCTCGCGGTAACCGGCGCTGCCCGGCCATGGCTTCTCGCCGTCCTAGCCATTGTGTTCACCATCGCAGCGTGGCTCGTCAAACGCCGCTGGCGCGCCGACGGCAAGGCGCTCGCCCCTCTCTCGACGCCCGAAACCGCGACCGGCCTCGGCTCGATCGGCCGCGTGCGCCTCTTCGAGCGCCCCCACATCAACGACAATTATTTGACCCGCGAGATGGGCTTCCAGGTCGCCCGCAAGCATGCCGACAAGCTCTTCGGCATAGCGATCCTGCTCGGGGGGCTCGTCCCGTCCGCTCTTCTGGTCATTGCCGTATTCGCCGCAAGCACCATGGGGCCGGGCCTGACGGCGTTTCTCGCCGCCCTGCTTGCCGTCCTGTCCCACTATGCAGGTGTCTTCGTTGAACGCTGGCTGTTCTTCGCCGAAGCGCGTCACGCCGTCATGAACTATTACGGCCGCTGAGGCGCAAACCTCAATCGGACCAGCGCTTGTGAAACCACATCCACTGCCCCGGATGCTCGCGCACCCAGCCTTCGACGATGTCATTCATCATCTGGCAACTCGCATGGATGTCGATGGCGCCCGACGCATTGCGCGGGAATTCGATCTTGTCCTGCAACTCCAGCCGGAACTTGTTGCCGGGCAGGCGGATCGAGCGCGCGGGATAGACGTCGCATTCGAACTGCCGCGCCAGCTTCGGCACCAGCGGGTTGGTGCGGCATTCGCGGCCGAAGAAGGTCGTCTTCTGGCCCTTGTGGAACTTCTGGTCGACGAGCACGCCGATATTTCCGCCCCGGTCCAGAACCCGCGCGAGCGCGAAGGCGGCGCCGGCGCGCGAGGCCAGCAATTCGCCCATCGTGTCGCGCCGCGTCTTGAAGACGTATTCGGCCATGTAGGGATTGTTCGGCGCGCGGAAGAGGGCGGTTACCGGCAGGTCGTAGGCCATCGCCGCGACCGGCAGCAGCTCGAAATTGCCCGAATGCGCGGTGAAGATGATGTGCGGTCGCTTCTCCTCGCGGATGCGCAGGAAAATTTCCTCGCCGATCACTTCCACGCGCTGTGGCGCCTTGCCGGGCTCGTGGTCGAATATCTGGTCGAGGAAGATGTATTCCGCCGCCAGCCTGGCCATGTTGCCCCACATGTCCGACGCGATAGCCTGGATTTCAGCTTCGGATTTTTCGGGGTAGGCGCGCTTCAGATTGTTGACGGCCACGCGGTGCCGACCGAATTTCGGCCCGAGTCGTCGCGCCGTCCTGTCGGCGAAGTCGAGCGCCTTGTCGGCCGGCAGCTTGCGCAAGCCCCACAGCACCGCCATCGCCAGCCGCGCCGTCGTCCAGTATTCCGCCTGCTTGAGCGCGCCGGCCGACTTGTAGACCAGCGGCCGCAGGAATGCCGGCAGTCTGTCGCCCTTCATGACACGCGCAGGATGATCTTGCCGAAGACGTCGCGGCCTTCCATGCGCTCCAGCGCGCGGCCGATGCCGTCGAAATCGACCTCCGTGTCGATCACCGGGGAAACCTGCCCGGCCGCCATCTTCTCCATCGCGTCGGCCATGTTCTCCATCCGACAGCCGAACGAGCCGAAGATCTTGAGCTGCTGCTGGAAGAGCTGCATCAGGTTCATCGAGGTCGAGACGCCCGAAGTCGAACCGCAGGTGACGAGCCTTCCGCCGCGCTTCAGGCACAGCATCGAGCCCGCCCAGGTGTCGGCCCCGACATGCTCGAAGACGACGTCGACGCCCTTCTTCTTGGTGATCTTGCGCACCGCGCCCTCGAAGCGGTCGGTTCGGTAATTGATGACGTGATCGGCGCCGAGCGCCTTGGCCGGCTCGATCTTGGCGTCGGACCCGACGGTGGTGATGATCGTGCAGCCCATCCGTCGCGCAAGCTGGATCGCCGCCGAACCGATGCCCGACCCGCCGGCATGGATCAGGATCGTCTCGCCCGGCTGCAGCTTCGCATTGTCGAACAGCATGTGCTCGACCGTGCCGAAGGTCACCGGCGCGACGGCCGCGCCGATTTCGGTCACGCCGGGCGGGGCAGGGACGAGCAGCCGCGCCGGCAGGTTCATGTATTCCTGCGCGAAACCGTCGAGGTGGAAGCCGTGAACGCCCGACACGTTCTCGCACAGATTGTCGCGCTTCTCGCGGCAGGCCTTGCAGAGCCCGCAGGTGCGCGCGCCATAGATCGAGACGAGCTGCCCCTCGCGAAGATTGGAAACGCCCGGCCCGACCCTGACGACCTCGCCGGACGCTTCCGCGCCGACGGTCAGCGGCATCTTACGCTTGGCGAACGCCATGCCGCGCCAGCCCCACACATCGATGTGGTTCAATGCGACCGCGCGAATGCGCAGCGTCACCTCGCCCTGACCGGGCGCGCCGGGTTCGGCGATGTCGACGGTTTCGAGCCGGCGATCCTCGATGAGTTGCAATGCGCGCATCAGTTCCTCACTTGGCCAGTCGCAGCGGGACAGCGCCCCCCTCTGGCCTGCCGGCCATCTCCCCCGCACGGGGGGAGATCACGCGCGGCGATGACGAGACTAATCTCCCTCCTTGCGGGGGAGATGGCCGGCAGGCCAGAGGGGGGCAACGTCGAGCGCAATGCCAGCCCGCGTCTTGGAAAAAGCCAACTAGAACGCTTCGCGCGCCATGACAAGGCAGGTATTCTGCCCGCCGAACCCGAACGAGTTCGACAGGACCGTCTTCACGTCCGCCGAGCGCTTGGTATTCGGCACCACGTCGAGGTCGATGGCAGGGTCCGGATTGTCGTAATTGATAGTCGGCGGCAGCACGCCTTCGCGCATCGTCATCAGCGAGAACGCGGCCTCGATCGCGCCGGCGGCCGAGAGCGTGTGGCCGATCATCGACTTGTTCGAGGAGACGGCCATCCGTTTCAGATTTTCGCCGAAGACGGTCGCGAGCGACAGATGCTCCATCTTGTCGTTTTCGGGCGTCGAGGTGCCATGCGCGTTGACGTAGGAAATGCCGTCGTCGCCGAGCCCCGCATCGGCCAGCGCCGCGCGGATCGCGCCGATTGCCGGCGAGCCGTCCGGCTTGGAGCGGGTGCGATGGAAATCGTCGGCTTTCTCGCCGCAGCCGCGCAAAATGCCGAGCACTTTCGCACCGCGCCGCGTCGCACTCTCCAGCGATTCGAGCACCAGCGCCGCCGAGCCTTCCGCAAGCACGAACCCGTCGCGATCCTTCGAAAACGGCTTCGACGCCTTGGTCGGCGCCTCGTTTGCGGTCGAGAGTGCAGAGAGCAGCGAAAACCGGATCAGCGCCTCGGCGGTCGCCGAGCCGTCAGCGCCGATTGCCAGCGCCCGCTCGCATTCGCCGCGCCGGATCGCCTCGACGCCGAGCTGGATCGCCGTCGCGCCCGAGGCGCAGGCAGTGGAGAGCGTGATCGGCAGGCCGCGCGTGCCGTATTTGTCGGCGAGCCGGTCGGCGATGGTGGCGAACTGCGCCTCGTCGAAGATCTCGGCCGTCAGCTTTTCGCGTGCGACCTTCAAAAGGCGCTGATAGCCCTCATCCTCGTTCGAGGAGGCATAGAGCGACAGCCTGTCCTGCCAGCCGAGTTCAACGGGCGGGGAGGCGAGGAAAAGTGGACCGTCGAAGCTGCCGCGCGCGATGCCCGACATGCCGACCGCCTCGTCGGCGGAAATGTCGGCGAGTTCCTGCGTCAGCGCAGAAGCGCCTTCCTTGCTCGATGCCAGGAAGTCGACCGTGCCCGAGATCGTCGTCGCCAGATGATCGGTCGGAAAGCGGGTGATGGGGTGAATGCCGGACTGGCCCGAGGTCAGCGCGGTCCAGTTTGCGTCGAGCCCCTGGCCGAGCGAGGTGACGACGCCGATGCCGGTGACGGCGACGATGGGACGTCCAAGATGATCGGTGGTCTTCACGGCGATCTCCCTCAAGCCCGCGCCAGGACGGCCGCGCCTTCGAAGCGGTTGTAGCCGATCGCGGTCGCGACGGCTCGGGCCGGCTCCGCGCGGGCCGCGGCCTCGTTCTCCGCGTCGAAGGGCGGGTAGGCGGCCGCGTTCGAAAGCGCGAGAGCGGCCAGCGCGATGGCGAAGGGGAACTGCGCTTCCTTCATGTGGCCAGTCAGCGTCGAAAAGGCGCGCACGGCGTGGCTGCCGTTTTCGCGCAAGGCCTGGCGCTCGGCGCCGGTCGGCGCATGCGCGCCCGACGCGCCGGAAATCACCAGTTCCGTCGCGGCGAAATCGGGCAGCGAGCGCAGGAGACCGGCGACGGCCGATGCCAGATGATTGTTCTTGCGCCGCGCGCGTCCGGACGCGACGGCGTCGATCCGCGCATAGGCCTTGCGGCCGCGGGCCTCGGCGTGTTCGCGCGATTCGAGCACGAGAAACGCGCCGCCCGAGCCAGTGATGACACCGCCGCCATCGTTCGCGCCGCGCTGCCAAACGGACTTCCAGCGCTTGCGGTGCAGATATCCGCCGAGCTCGTAGCCGAGCAGCATATCGGGATGTTCGGTCTGGAACGCGCCGCCGACCAGCACATGCGTGGACTGGCCGGAACGGATGCGCGCCGCCGCCGTCTCGATTGCAGATACGCCCGCACCCTCTTCGCCCATGAAGGTGCGCGAGGAGCCGGTGACCTTGTGGACGATGGAGATGTTGCCGGCGAGAAGGTTGGAAAGCTGGGCGAGAAAGAGCGTCGGCCGCAGCTCGGTCGTCAGTTTCTCGTTGAGCAGGAGTTCGTGGTCGTTGCGCGAGCGCGAGGCATCGAGAATGATCTCGTCCACCGCGACGTCGCGTTCGCCGCCGCCGGCCGCGACCACCATGTCCATCGACGCGCAAAGCGCCTCGTCGTCCTTTATGCCCGCATCGGCGAGCGCGAGCCCGGCCGTATAGGTGCCGAGCCGCTGCCAGGTCTCCATCTGCCGCTGGTCCCCGCGCTTGGGGATCTGCTGGCTCCAGTCCATCTGCGGCAGCGGGTGGATCGTGTAGGGCGCGAAACGCTCGGCGTCATAGACCGGCTTTGCGCTGCCGGACGACAGGACCGACCAGTGTGTGTCCGCCCCTTCGCCGAGGCAGGAGACGAGGCCGATGCCGGTGATGACGACGTCGCTGGCGCTCATGCGGATCGGCCTCAGGCCGCCTTGGCGGCGACGAGCTGGTCGATCTTGGCGCAGAGGTTTTCCATGACGAAATACTCTTCCGTCGTGGCCTTGCCCTCGTTGACTTCCTGCGTCCACTTCTCGAGCGGAATCTTGATGCCGAATTCCTTGTCGATCGCGAACACGATGTCGAGGAAGTCCAGGCTGTCGATGCCCAGATCGTCAATGGTGTGGCTGTCGGGCGTGATGGAGGCCCGGTCGATCTCGCTCATGTCGGCGATGATGTCCGCCACCTTGTCAAACGTTGTCGTCACTGATCTGTCCTGCTGCCGTTCAGGTCGCTGAATTGCGGCTTCTAGTCTCTTTCATCTGGAAAACAAAGCCCCCGAAAGGGTGCATGCTGCGGTGTCTTGGCACGGGTGCTGGCGCGCGTAGGCCCGTCAGCCGCGCGAACCGGGCGGCACGGTGACCGAATCGGCCGGCCCGCCGGTCAGAGGCTCCCAGACGATGCGATCCTCCAGCCGGTACTCGATGGTGTGGACGACGACGGTCCCGCCATCGATCAGCACCAGATTGTAGCTCGGCTCGATCGGCCCGTGCC
>JAEWET010000052.1:0-88779 GCA_023389195.1 Pseudomonadota bacterium | reverse complement strand
CCGTTCTTCAGCGTTACGGTCACGCGTGCCTTGATCATGTCGCACAGCTCTCCGGTTTCAGGCGGCTCAGAGCATTTTGTGAGCACGGATGGAAACATCCGGCGTCGCATAAATGCGGCTAAAACTAGTGGCGGGTTTCGCCATCGGGCTTGGAGGAGACGAGCACCGGCCCGGAGGGCTTCTTCGCCTCGTTCTCGTTCATGATGCCGAGGCGGCGCGCCACCTCCTGATAGGCTTCCACAAGGCCGCCCATGTCGCGGCGGAAACGGTCCTTGTCGAGCTTGTCCTGCGTCGCGACGTCCCACAACCGGCACGAATCCGGCGAAATCTCGTCGGCGACGACGATGCGCATCATGTCGCCCTCGTAGAGGCGGCCGCATTCGATCTTAAAGTCGACGAGCTGGATGCCGACGCCGAGGAAGAGGCCGGAGAGGAAATCGTTGACGCGGATGGCGAGCGCCATGATGTCGTCGAGTTCCTGCGGCGCGGCCCAGCCGAAGGCCGTGATGTGCTCTTCGGAGACCATCGGGTCGTCGAGCGCGTCGGCCTTGTAGTAGAATTCGATGATCGAGCGCGGCAGGACGGTGCCTTCCTCGATGCCGAGCCGCTTGGCGAGCGAGCCCGCCGCCACGTTGCGCACCACGACCTCGAGCGGGATGATCTCGACTTCCTTGATCAACTGCTCGCGCATGTTCAGGCGGCGGATGAAATGGGTCGGGATGCCCATCCGGTTGAGATGGGTGAAGATGTGCTCGGAAATCCGGTTGTTGAGCACGCCCTTGCCGTCGACCACTTCGTGCTTCTTCTTGTTGAAGGCGGTGGCGTCGTCCTTGAAGAACTGGATCAGCGTGCCGGGCTCGGGGCCTTCATAGAGAATCTTGGCCTTGCCTTCGTAGATGCGGCGGCGACGGTTCATGGCGGTCTCTGGTCTCGGTGGCCGGAACGGATAGGGCCCGGCAGCCTGTCATCCGCAGGAATTGCGGAAGGTTACTGAACTTGCCCGCTCTCTAGCGCATGTGACCCCTGGGCTCAATCACCAAATGACCGCGCCCACAGGCGAGCGCGTGCCGACCGATTGGGTCTTTCGCCCCGCCATTCTTGCCCCCATATTGGCCGTGGCGTCCATGGGCAACGTGGCCGCTGCCGCAAGGGCATGAAATTGCAGTGATGATGAGGTTGGCCGATGAGCCTGAAGGATCGCGAAGAAGGTTTCGAGCGCAAGTTCGCCCATGACGAGGAGCTGAAATTCAAGGCCATGGCGCGCCGCAACAAGCTGCTCGGGCTCTGGGCGGCGGAAAAGCTGGGAAAGAACGGCGACGAGGCCGACGCCTATGCCCGCGAAGTGGTCGCATCGGATTTCGAGGAAGCGGGCGACCACGACGTCTTCCGCAAGATTCGCAAGGATTTCGACGAAGGCGGCGTGCAGCAGTCCGATCACCAGATTCGCCGCACGATGGAGGAACTGCTCGCGACCGCGGTCCGTCAGATCGAGGCGTCGTGAACCTCGCCGCGCGCCTTCGGGCCGGGCAAACCGTCTTCACCGCTTGGTCGGGCATACCCGATGCCGTGACGGTCGAGGCCGTAGCGGCGACCGGTTTCGGTGCCGTCACGCTCGACATGCAGCATGGCGGCCACCACGAGGACAGCGTCCTGCGCGGGCTTGCCCCGGTCATCTCGGCCCGCAAGCACCCGATCGTGCGCATTCCGGTCGGCCGCTTTGACATGGCAAGCCGCGCGCTCGATTTCGGCGCCGAGGCCGTGATCGCGCCGATGGTCAATTCGGTCGCGGATGCCGAGGCGTTCGCCCGGTCGATGAAGTATCCGCCGCTCGGGTCGCGCTCCTGGGGCCCGGTCTTCGCGATGCCGCGCCACGGGATCGCCGATTCGGCCGCCTGGCTTTCGGGCCAGAACGAGGCGACGCTTTCGCTGGCGATGATCGAGACCCGCCAGGCGCTGGATGCGCTCGACGGCATTCTTGCCGTGCCGGGCATCGATGGCGTCTTCGTCGGCCCGTCCGACTTTTCCATCGCCTGGACCGAGGGCAGGGCGGTCGATCCGGCGCTGCCGGAAATGGTCGCCACGCTCGAGGACATCGCTCGCCGCGCCGCCGCCGCCGGCAAGCTGGCCGCGATCTATCTGGTCGATCCGAAGCTCGCACCCCGCTATCAGGGCATGGGCTACCGCCTGATCGCCCTCGGGTCGGACCAGCGCTACATCGCGATGGGCGCCCAGGCCCTGCTCGACGCCGCTAAGGCGTGAGCTGCGAGACGAACTTGGCGAAAGTCAGCGTGCCTTCCGGCCACGGTCCGTGGCCGGATTCGGCGTTGATGTGCCCGCGCTCGCCCGCGTCGATGAAAAGCGAGCCCCAGGCGCCGGCGATGTCCTCCGCCACGTCGAACGCGCAGAACGGGTCGTTGCGGCTCGCCACCGTGATCGACGGGAAGGGCAGCGGGTCGCGCGGATAGGGCCCGAACGTCATCAGGTGCCTCGGCCGCACGTTCGGATTGGCGACGTCGGGCGGCGCGACGAAGAACGCGCCGGCAATCTTGTTGCGAAACTCCGGAACCGCCTGCACCGCAGTCGCGACCCCGAGCGAATGCGCGACCAATATGACCGGCTTGGTGGCGCTATTCACCGCCGCGACGAGATTGGCCTTCCAGTCGGCCAGAACAGGCTTCGACCATTCGGCCTGCTCGACCCGGCGCGCGCTCGAAAGTTTTTCCTCCCAGCGCGTCTGCCAGTGATCCGGCCCGGAATTGGTGTAGCCTGGAATGCTGAGGATGTCGGCGTCTTTGGCTTTCATGGCGCGCCATGTAGCGAGCGCCGCCGCCATGCGCAACCTCGACGGCATTGTTCCACGATTGCGAACGAGTTGTCGTCGAAATCGAAATTGCATTGAACAGTCGCGCATACGATCTTGTCGGTATCTGCGGAGCCATCCGCCAAGGAGATCATCATGACCGAACTGCCGTTCTCGGCGACCACGCCGACGCATATCGCCAAAGTCGGGTTGAAGGCGCGCGACGCCGACGCGCTTGCGAAATTCTATCGTCAATTGCTGGGCCTTTCCGAACTCGCCCGCCGCGACAGCGCCATCGTGCTTGGCGTCGAAGGCCGCGAACTGCTGGAAATCGAAAGCGCTCCATCGGCCAGGCCGGACGACCCGCGCAGCGCCGGCCTGTTCCACACCGCCTTCCTGCTGCCCACCCGTAAGGATCTCGCGCGTTGGGTTCGCCATGCCGGCGAAAGCCGCTTCGCGGTGACGGGCGCGTCCGACCACCTCGTCAGCGAGGCGCTTTATCTGAACGACCCCGAGGGCAACGGCATCGAAATCTATGCCGACCGGCCGAAGGAAACGTGGAAAAAGAACGGCGCCGACATCGCGATGGCGACGGAGCGGCTGAACATCGAAAACCTTCTCGGCGAAATCGACGCCTCTACGCCCGCCTGGCATGGCGCGCCCGAGGCGATGGTCGTCGGCCACGTCCATCTGCGCGTCGGCGATCCGAAAGCGGCCGAAGACTGGTGGCATTCCGAACTCGGCTTCGACACGATGGCGCGCTACGGCGCGCAGGCCGTGTTCCTCGCCTCCGGCGGCTACCACCACCATATCGGCGCCAACAGTTGGGCGAGCGCCGGCGCCGGCCCGCGCGATCCCGAGCGTGCCGGGCTCGCCTATGTGGAACTGGCGTCGAGCGACCACGCGGGACGCACGCTTCGCGATCCGTGGGGGACGGAAATTCGGGTGAGGGCTGCCTGAGTAATTCGTGTGCCAGGTGCATAGCAAAGGTGAGCGCGCATCAAGACATTCCGCGAAGCGGGGTTTCGATCGGATTGCGTTCGCGTTGATCCGTTACGATGTCATGCTATTCTGCAAACGTCCTGCCGGCCGGTGAAATGGCCGTGCAGCGGAGGCTGTGGTGATGCGCACGTACCAGGCTGCCTTCATGTTCCTGGCCGTCGGAGCCATTGCGGGATGCCAAGGCTCCGCGATGAAAATGACAGCAGACGCAGTCCCGGGAAACAGCCCTGCGGGCGTAGAGATGATGATCGCGGAAGTAAGATCGCGAAACCCTGACCGGGCTGAACTTTGCAGTCGTGGCTTCAACTATATCCGACACGAAGTAACGTCCGTGGCGACCGAACTCGTCGTCGGTGGGCGTTTGTCGATGTCGGTGGTGCCTGACGGGGCGCGTGCGACGCAGACGATTTATGCTGACTGCCTGAGATAGCCACAAATGCGAAGAAGTCCGCGTCAGGGGAAACGCGGACTTCTTACTGGAGGGGGTCTTCTCGTCTCGCTGCGTCGGTGAGGGGGTCCGTTGCAGCTATGCGGGAATAATGCGGGCGCAGCTTTCCGGTTCCCAATCACTTGCCCATTCTTTCAATCACAAGGCTGTGAGCGGCCGTTTGCAGGGAATTGATCGATGATCCGCCCGTTCAAGATTCATTTGGCCGGTGAGGTATATCCCGGTCGATGGAGGAACGCTGATGCTGCAAGTCGGGAACAATCACCACGCGGATGACAACGCCACCATGGCCGCGATCCACAACCGTCTCGATCTTCTCGAAAGTCAGATCGCGAGTATCGAGCGTGCCCTGGTCGCCCGCGACCTCATGATGAAGCGAACCAGCAGGGACGATGAGCCGATCATCGTTCCGTCGGTCTATCCGACCCCGCTCGTCCGTGCGCCTCTGCCGGTCAGGGCTGCTGTCGATCGAGCGTCGATCGCAAACGACGCTGTGGCGGTTCGCGCCAACCGGTGGCGCTCGCCATTCCTCGCTGGCGCGGGCATGCTTGCGGCCACGCTCCTGGCGATCGAGATCATTGCATGACCGCCGCCGCGCGCGCGATCATCGCGTCGCGCGGCATGCAGGGTAGCGGTCAGCGATTGCCGAACACGCGCGCGAAGATCGTGTCGACATGCTTGGTGTGATAGCCAAGATCGAACTTCTCGCGGATTTCCTCTTCCGAAAGCGCGGCGCGCACGTCTGAATCCTTGAGCAGTTCCTCGAGGAAGTCGGCGCCCTGTTCCCAGACGCGCATCGCGTTGCGCTGGACCAGCCGATACGAATCCTCACGACTGACGCCCGCCTGCGTCAGTGCGAGCAAAACGCGCTGGCTCATGACGAGCCCACGGAACTTGTTCATGTTGGCGAGCATCGTCTCGGGATAGATCACCAGCTTCTCGATGACGCCCGCGAGCCGGTTCAGCGCGAAGTCGAGCGTGATCGTCGTATCCGGCGCAATGCCCCGCTCGACGCTGGAATGGCTGATGTCGCGCTCATGCCAGAGCGTCACGTTCTCCAGCGCCGGCGTCACCGACATGCGCACCAGCCGTGCGAGCCCAGTCAAATTCTCCGTCAGCACCGGGTTGCGCTTGTGCGGCATCGCCGACGAGCCCTTCTGCCCGGGTGCGAAGAACTCTTCCGCTTCCAGAACTTCCGTGCGCTGCATGTGCCGGATTTCGGTCGCGACGTTCTCCATCGACGAGGCGATGACGCCGAGCGTGGCGAAGAACATCGCATGCCGGTCGCGCGGAATGACTTGTGTCGAGATCGGCTCCGGTTTCAGTCCCAGCTTCGCGCAGACATGCTCTTCGACGCTCGGGTCGATGTTCGCGAAGGTCCCGACCGCGCCCGAAATCGCCCCGGTCGCGATCTCCGCCCGCGCGGCCACGAGCCTGTCGCGCCCGCGGGCCATCTCGGCGTAGAACCGTGCGAAGGTCAGCCCCATCGTCGTCGGCTCGGCATGGATGCCGTGACTGCGGCCGATCCTGACGTCGTCCTTGTGCTCGAAGGCTCGTTTCTTCAGCGCCGCCAGCACCCGGTCCATGTCGGCGAGCAAGAGGTCCGCCGCCCGCACGAGCTGGATGTTCAGCGTCGTGTCGAGCACGTCCGACGAGGTCATGCCCTGATGGACGAAACGCGAATCCGGCCCGATGAATTCGGCCAGATGGGTCAGGAACGCGATGACGTCGTGCTTGGTCTCGCGCTCGATCTCGTCGATACGCTCGACATCGAATTTAGCCGCGCCACCCTTTTCCCAGATGTTCCGCGCCGCCTCCTTCGGGATGACGCCGATCTCGGCGAGCGCGTCGCAGGCATGCGCCTCGATCTCGAACCAGATGCGGAACTTCGTTTCCGGAGACCAGATGGCGACCATTTCGGGCCGCGAATAGCGCGGGATCATGCGTCTCGTCCTGACGTTTGGGAGGCTTTCGCCCGCTCCCTAACAGACGAGGTCCAAAGGCTCAACGCTCTATAGTTTGCCGGGCACCGCGATCCAGCGATGATCGGGTCCCTCGAAGCCGACGCGCCTCACGGCGATCAGCACCACGAACACCGGCTCGCCGCCTTCCGGGAAGAAAGTCTGCACCGCACCGATCCGGTAGCCGAGCGGGCAACTGCGGCTTGCCGGAACGCTTTCATCCTCGTGCAAAAGCTCCGTCGCCACCCCGCCTTCATGGCTCACCTTGAGAAGCCGGAACCCGACATGGCGCTCGGCCGCGAACGCACAGTTTTCCGGCACCTCGAACGCAATCTCCTCGAGCCGGATCGCAAGCGGCGGGTCGATCGGCGGGAATACCGGCCGCGGATTGACCTCCATCGCAAGCGGATCGGCCGAAATCTCGGTCACCGCATTCGCACCCGCCGTAAACCCCCGGTTCGCGGCGAGCTCGTTTTCATCGACGATGTCGGCCCCCTGAAGCCGCGCCTTGGCCCGCGCATCCTCGATCGAGGCGTCCTGCTCCTCCGAAAGTACGCGGATCGGCGTGCCTGCGACGAAGCTGTCGGTCGCAGTCTCGATATAATACCGGTTGGCGTAGGCGAAGCCCGACCCGTCCTGGATGCCATATTCCTCGAACGCGAAGATCGCGCCGTCCGCGCTGAAGCCAAGAATGCCGAGTTCGGCGGTATCTCCGGCAGCGGCCTGGCCAGATATGCACATCGCAAAGGCGGCGATCAGCGAACGCATCGGCGTCTCCTATGTCCTCGACGACCACACCGGCATGAGATCACCCGCCATGGCGCTCGCGGCGTGAACGCCTCGCGCGATCGCCCGCGCCATGGTCGCCGCCGCGGCTGCGTGGAAATCCATCTCCATCGCCGGATCGAGCCGTGCCGCATTGCGCCCGGTCGCCAGCGAGAAGACGAGGTCGCCGTCATAGGGCGTATGCGCCGGCCAGATCGCGCGCGCAAATCCGTCATGCGCCGAGATCGCCAGCCGCTTCGCCGCTGCCTTGGTCAGCGCCGCATCCGTCGCGATCACCGCGATCGTCGTATTGGCGACCGGCGAAACCGGGTCGCGGAACTTGATCAGCACGTCCTGTGCGTCCGCCGGTAGCGGCGAGGGCAGGCCGTGCCCGCCGAACTCGTCGCCGATCTCGAACGGCGCCGCCCAGAAATGCCGGCCGCGCCCGACCGTCACCGACCCGGTCGGATTGACCGCGACCAGCGCGCCGATGGTAATGCCGTTCGCCAGCACGGTCGAGGCCGAGCCGAGCCCACCCTTCAACCCCGCCGTCAGCGCGCCAAAGCCTGCTCCAAAGCTTCCGATGGCGAACTCGGCGCTTGCCGCCGCCACGGCTTCGAACCCAAGCTCCCGATAAGGCGGGTAGCGCCCCCAATCCTTGTCGCCCTGATTGGCGAGGTCGAACAGGATCGCCGCCGGCACGATCGGCACCTTCTGCCCGCGCACCTCGAAGCCGATCCCACGTTCCCGCAACGCCGCCTGCACGCCCGAGGCCGCGTCGAGCCCGAACGCCGAGCCGCCCGAAAGCACGATCCCATGCACCGTCTCGACCGAATTGTGCGGCTCCAGAAGATCCGTTTCACGCGTCCCCGGCGCGCCGCCCAGCACCTGGTAGCTGGCGATCGCTGGCGCGTCGCAAAGTACGACGCTGACCCCCGAGCGCACCTTCTCGTCATGCACATTGCCGACGGAAAGCCCCACCACGTCGGTAATCAGATTGCGCGGCCCGGCCCTGAACGCCATCAGTCCACCGGCACGAAGCTTGAACCGTCGAAACGGTAGCTGCGATAGACCTGGCCTTCCAGATCGCTCTTCGCGTCGAATTCGACCGGCCCGATGATCGTCTCGAACCGGCCGTCGCCGATCGCCTCGTCATTCTCCGAAGCCGCAACCGCGATCTCAACCGCCGCATGGACCGGCAGGAAATAGCCCTGTTCCTCGGCCGGCTTCTCGGCATCCGGCGCGACCGCATCTTCCCACTGCGTCGCCGCGATCATCACGATCCCTTCGACAAGCGGCGTTTCGCCCGCCGCCCGCAACGCCTCGCCGCCGGCGATCGTCAGCGCATAGCCGAGCCCGGCCGCATCGCGCGCCATGATCGCGATGTCCTCGCGGTCGCCGCCGACGAAGACATGCGTCGCGCCCGAACGCCGCAGCCGCCCGACGAGCCCGATCTGGTTGTCGAGTTGCGGCCGGAACGTATCGACGAAGACCGGCACAAGCCCCGATTCCTCCGCCGCGATCCGAACCGTCTCGGCGATCTCGCGTCCATAGATCGTGCCGTCGTCGACGATGGCGAAGAGCGATCCGCGCCAGGTGTCGATCACGTAGCGAGCGGCGGCATCGCGTTCGGCATCCGCCCGCGGCCCGAGCCGGAACACCTGCCAGCCGGTGCGCTCGCGCCGGTCGGTCAGGCTGTCCGTACGGATGCCGGTGGCGATGACGGGGATGCCCGCCTCGGTCAGGATCGGCAGCGCCGCCTCGATCGCCTCGGTGCACAGAAATCCGACCACCGCCGAAACGCCGTCATCGACGAAGCGCCGCGCCGCAGCACTTCCTCCTTCGCTCGTGCAGGCATCCGGTTCGATGATGAGCTCGCCATCGACCGCGTCGATTGCAGCCAGCGCGCCCGCGCGCATCTGCGCTTCGAGCAGCGGCGCCGTCTCGCCTCCCGGCACGGCCAGCCCGATGCGCGTCTGCGCGCCGGCACTCGTGCAGGCCAGCGTCAGGGCGCCGAGAAGGAGGACGGATTTGAGACTGTGCGGCATCGATGGTTTGCTGACCGGCCAGGCTGTGAAGGCTGCTTTCACAGGTAAAGGCTGGCAGCCGGGCGCGCAACCGGCTAATCGGGAAGGACGTGCTTGGTGGTGATTGCGCGGCGCCCTATATGCGCCGTGTTCGATGAAGGGGTGGCCGTGCTCGACAAGAGACAAGTGGATTCCGGACTTTACCGCGATGCGATGGCCCGTTTCGCAGGTGCGGTCCATGTCGTCACCACCGACGGAACGGCCGGGCGGCGCGGCGTGACGATCATCGCCGGCTGCTCGGTATCCGACAACCCGCCGACTGTCCTCGTCTGCCTCAGCCGCGTAAAGCCGGACAATGACGTCTTCGCCGAAAACGGCGTCTTCGCACTCAACACGCTGTCGTCGAACCAACGCGCGCTTGCCGATGCCTTCTCGGGCTTGACCGGTCTCAGCCAGAAGGACCGCTTCGCGCTCGGCGAATGGGAAACCGGCCAGACCGGCGCCCCGGTCCTCGTCGGCGCCTTGACCTCGTTCGACTGCCGCATCATCGAAACCAAGGAAATCGCCACCCACCGCATACTTTTCGGTGAAGTGACAGGCATCCGCATCGGCGATAGTCTTTCCCCATTGATCTATCAGGATCGCCGCTATCACAGTCTTGAAACCTGATCGGTTCACCCGGAGCCCCCATGTCGACAGCCCATCCGCGTCCCGTACCGAACTCGATTGACGAGACGCTGGAGCTGCTGAAATCCGCCGATTATGTCGGCGACCGCGCGCTTGCGACGGTGCTCTTCCTGAGCCTGCGCATGGGCCGCCCGCTCTTCCTCGAAGGCGAGGCCGGCGTCGGCAAGACCGAGATCGCCAAGGTGCTCGCCTCCGCGCTCGGCCGCCGCCTGATCCGCCTCCAGTGCTATGAAGGTCTCGACGTCTCCTCCGCCGTCTACGAGTGGAACTACGCCGCGCAGATGATCGAGATCCGCATGGAGGAAGCCGCCGGCGAGGTGAAGCGCGACGCGATGGAGCGCAACGTCTTCTCCGAGAAATACCTGATCCGCCGCCCGGTCCTCGACGCGTTGTCCGGCGAACCTGGCGCCGCCCCGGTCTTCCTCATCGACGAGCTCGACCGCACCGACGAGGCGTTCGAGGCGTTCCTGCTCGAAATCCTCTCCGACTTCCAGGTCACCGTGCCCGAACTCGGCACGATCAAGGCCAAGGAGCCGCCGATCGTCATCATCACCACCAACCGCACGCGCGAAATCCACGACGCCCTCAAGCGCCGCTGCCTCTATCACTGGGTCGACTATCCGACCGCCGAGCGCGAACTGGAAATCGTCGCGCGCAAGGTGCCGCAGGCCAATGAGCGCCTTTCGGCCGAAGTCGTCGCCTTCATCCAGCGCCTGCGCCAGATGGACCTTTTCAAGGTGCCGGGCGTGGCCGAGACGATCGACTGGGCAAGTGCGCTGACCGAACTCGACAAGGTCGCGCTCGACCCCGAAACCGTGTCGGATACGATCGGCGTGCTCCTGAAATATCAGGACGACATCGCCCGCATCGGCCAGGGCGAGGGGCGGCGCATCCTGAACGAGGTCAAGTCCGAACTGGCGGCAGCCGAATAGCTATGAACGCGGCGCGCAGCGAAGCCGAAGGCCGGATCGCCGACAACATCGTCTATTTCGCCCGCACCTTGCGCATGGCGGGCATGCGCGTCGGCCCGGCCGCGGTCAAGGATGCGATCGAGGCGGTCCTCGCCGCCGGCATCGGCACCCGCGAGGAATTCTACTGGACGCTTCATGCCGTGCTGGTGAACCGGCGCGAGGACCACGCGACCTTCGACGAAGCATTCCGGCTCTACTGGCGCTCGCGCGAGCTGATCGAGAAAATGATCGCCATGTTCTCGCCCGTCGCGCCGGACATGAAGGAAAAGTCGAAGCCGAAACCGGCCGAAAGCCGCGTCTCCGAAGCCCTCCTCGGCCAGAACGACCGCCAGACGAAGCAGGAAATCCCGGAAGTCGAGTTCGACGCCCGCTTTTCCGTTTCGGGCAACGAGGTGCTGCGCGCCAAGGATTTCGCTCAGATGAGCGCGCGTGAGCTCATCGAGGCGCGCGCCGCCATTGCGCGCCTGCAGCTTCCAGCCGATCACGTGACGACCCGCCGTTTCCGCCCCGATCCGCATGGCAGCCGGGCCGACCCGCGCGCGATGATGCGCCAGGCGCTCCGCACCGGCGGCGATCTGATGCTGCCGCGCTTCAAATCGGCGCGCACCGTCCATCCGCCGCTCGTCGTCCTGGCCGATATTTCCGGCTCGATGAGTCAATATTCCCGCATCTTCCTGCATTTTCTTCACGCGCTGAGCGAAAAGCGCAGCCGCGTCCACACCTTCGTCTTCGGCACGCGCCTCACCAATCTCACGCGTCAGATGCGCCATCGCGATCCCGACGAGGCGCTCGCCGAGGCCGCCGCCGCCGTCAAGGACTGGTCGGGCGGCACCCGCATCGGCGAGACGCTGCACGAGTTCAACCGGCTCTGGTCGCGGCGCGTCCTGGGGCAGGGGGCCGTCGTGCTTCTCATCACCGATGGCTTGGAGCGCGACGATACGGACCTGCTCGCCCGCGAGATGGACCGCCTGCACAAATCCTGCCGCCGCCTGATCTGGCTGAACCCGCTCCTGCGCTTCGACGGCTTCGAGCCGCGAGCCCGAGGCGTGCGCGTCATGCTCGACCATGTCGACGAGTTCCGCCCCGTCCACTCGCTCGACGCCTTGAGCGACCTCGTCGCCTCGCTGTCGACCAAAAGCCGCCAGACGAGCGATCCGCGTCAATGGCTGGCCCTTGGCAAGGGCAGGGCGGCGTGACCATATCCGGGTTGGAGGTAGACGCCATGACATCTGATCTTCTCGGACAGGGAACCGATCCGCTCGCGCTGGCCGAGCGCTGGGTCGGCGAAGGGCGCAAGGTCGCGCTCGCTACCGTCGTCGAAACTTGGGGCTCCGCACCGCGCCCCGTCGGCAGCCAACTCGTCATCGATTCCGAAGGCAATTTCGAAGGCTCCGTCTCCGGCGGTTGCGTCGAGGGCGCCGTCGTCGGCGAAGCGATCGACGTGCTTGAGTCCCGCGCGCCGAAGATGCTCGAATTTGGCGTCGCGGACGAAACCGCCTGGCAGGTGGGCCTCTCCTGCGGCGGCCGCATCAAGGTCTATGTCGAGCCCGTCGCCTGACCATGGATATCGAACTGCTCAAACAGGCCAATGCCGAACGCGCCGCTCGCCGCGCGGTCATCCTCGCGACCGACCTCGAAACCGGCGCGGCCACGCTCCACCGTGAATCCGACCGGCGCGACGGCGACCTCGGTTCGGCGCTCACCCGCGCCTTCGATTCCGGCAAATCCGGTGGCGTCGAAGTCGCCGGCCGACAATTGTTCCTCAACGTCCACGTTCCGCCGGCGCGGCTGGTCGTCATCGGCGCGGTCCATATCAGCCAGGCCCTTGCGCCCATGGCGCGCCTTGCCGGCCTCGACGTCGAGATCATCGATCCGCGCACCGCCTTTGCCACGCCCGAACGCTTCCCCGACACGGCCTTGAGCGCCGAATGGCCGGAAACCGTGCTCGCGACCCGGCCCCTCGACGCCTTCACCGCACTCGCCGCCGTCACCCATGATCCCAAGATCGACGACTTCCCGCTCGAAGCCGCGCTGCGCGCCAACTGTTTCTATGTCGGCGCGCTCGGCAGCCGCAAGACGCATGCCAAGCGCGTCGAGCGCCTCAAGGCCGCAGGCTTGAGCGAAGCCGACATCGCCCGCATCCGCGCCCCGATCGGCCTTGCCATTGGTGCCGCCAGCCCCGCCGAGATCGCCGTCTCGGTACTCGCCGAAATCATCGGCGCCCTGCGCACCCGCGCCTCGCGGCAGATGGAAACGCAGGCGTGAAGTTCGGCCCGCTGCCGCTCGACCAGGCCGAAGGCGCGCTCCTCGCGCATTCCCTCTCCGTGCCCGGCCTTCGCCTGAAGAAGGCGCACCGCCTCACCCCAACCGACATCGCCGCCTTGCGCGCCGCCGGCATCGAAGCCGTCATCGGCGCCGTCCTCGAACCGGGCGACGTCCCCGAAAACGAAGCCGCCGCCCGCCTTGCCGCAGCGCTCAATATCGACGGCGTCGAAATCCGCGAACCGGCAACCGGCCGCGTCAACATTCACGCCCGCGACGCTGGTGTCTTCACCGTCGACCGCGCGATCATCGACGCCATCAACCGCGTCGACCCAGCCCTGACCATCGCGACGCTCGCCCCGTTCGACGCCGTCCAGCCCGGCCAGATGGTCGCCACCGTCAAGATCATCCCCTTCGCCGCCCCCGAAGCCGCACTTCGGGCAGCCATCGATGCTGCCGGCGCTGGCGAGGCCTTCGCCGTCCACCCCTTCCGCCCACGCCGCGTCGCCGTCATCCAGACCACGCTTCCCGGCGTCAAGTCAAGCGTCCTCGACAAGACCGCGCGCGTCACCAGCGACCGCTTGTCCCGCTCGCACAGCATCTTGGCGACGGAACTTCGCGTCCCGCACGAAGACGAAGCGCTCGCCAATGCCCTCGCGAACATCGACCTCGCAAGCGACCTCGTTCTTGTCTTCGGTGCCTCCGCGCTCTGCGACTGGGACGACGTCATCCCCGCCGCCATCCGCCGCGCCGGCGGCACGGTCGAGCGCGCGGGCATGCCGGTCGATCCCGGCAACCTCCTCGTCCTCGGCTCGCTTTCCGGCCGGACGGTAATCGGTGCGCCCGGCTGCGCCCGCAGTCCCAAGCCCAACGGATTTGACTGGGTTCTCGACCGCCTCATCGCCGACATTCCCGTCACCGCCGCCGACATCGCCGCCATGGGCGTCGGCGGCCTCCTGATGGAAATCCCCGTCCGTCCGCAGCCGCGCGACATCGCCGCCGCCGAGACGCGCCCGATCGTTCACGCCGCCATCCTCGCCGCCGGCCGCTCCAGCCGTATGTACGGCCCGAACAAGCTCCTCTCCGAATTCGACGGCAAACCCTTAATCCGCCGCGTCGCCGAGGCCGTTACGACCTCCCGCGTTGACGCGACCCACATCGTCCTCGGCCACCAGCGCGAGCGAATCGCTGCCGCCCTCGACGGCCTCAACGTCGCCTTGGTCGACAACCTGGACTACGCCGATGGCCTCTCCACCTCGCTGAAGGCAGCCGAGCGCGCGCTTCCCCCCGAAGTGTGCGGCCTCCTCGTCGTCCTCGGCGATATGCCCGGCGTCACCGCAAACGCCATCGACGCCATGCTCGACGCCTTCGCCCGTTCGGGCGGCCAAGCCATCGTCCGCGCCACAGATGCCGGCAAGCGCGGCAATCCCGTCCTCCTGCCACGCGCGCTTTTCGCCGAGATCGAGCGGATCGAAGGCGACACCGGCGCCCGCCATCTTGTCGAGGGCGCATCACTGCCCGTTATCGACGTCGAACTGGGCGCTGCCGCCAGGCTCGATCTCGACACGCAGGACGCCGTCCGCCTCGCCGGCGGCAACATCGTGGAAGACGCATGAACCGCCTGATCCTCGCCGCCGCGCTCCTAACCGCCACGCTCGCCCCCGCCGCCGCCGAACTGCTCGCGCCCTCGAAGGACCGCCTCTTCGCTCTCCCGGCCACGATCGAGACGAGCGATGACGGCGCCCGTATCGTCGTCGACTACCAGGAAATGCGCGACATCAACGGCCGCGACGAAATCCCCGAACGCCGCGCTCACGCCACCTATGTCGACCTCTCCGTCCGCCGCGCCCAGCGCGACGTCACCGTCCAGACGCCTGCAGGCAACATCCCGCACATCGCGGTCGGCACGCCGGAAGGCGCGCGCTTCATCGTCGCCTATCTTCACGGACAGGGCGGCAATCGCGGGCAGGGCGCCGACGACTTCACCTTCGGCGGCAATTTCAACCGCATCAAAAACCTCGCCGCCCAAAATGGCGGGCTCTACCTCTCGCCCGACTTCGCCGATTTCGGCGCGACTGGTGCAGGGCAGGTGGCGGCGCTTCTGAAAACCTACGCCAACGCCTCACCGCATGCTCCGATCTTCGTCGCCTGCGGCTCCGCCGGCGGCGCGATCTGCTGGCAACTGGCACAGGATGCGGATCTGGCGTCCCGCCTCGGCGGCCTTCTCCTCCTCGGCTCGCATTGGGACGAGAGCTTCCTCAAAAGCCCCGCCTTCCGCGCCCGCGTCCCCGTCTATCTCGGCCACGGCAGCCGCGACCGCGTCTTCCCGGTCGAACGCCAGGAAGCCTTCTTCCGCGCGATCCGCTCTGCTACGCCCGGCTATCCCGCCCGCTTCGTCCGTTTCGAGAGCGGCAGCCACGGCACGCCGATCCGGATGACCGACTGGCGCGAGGTGATCAACTGGATGAGCGAACGCCGATAAATGTCTACGGCGCCTCGCCGTAGCCGATAATCTGTTCGGGATTGATCTCGCCATCATAGGTCGCATCGACCTCGTATGAGACCAGCGAGAACGCCCCATAGCGGAAGATCCAGCGCCCCGAAGCCGAGGCGTCGCCGACGCCCCGCCACTTCTCCGACGAAACGATGGCCTGCGTGTCGGGGTCGTAACTCGAATTGACCAGTTCGACGCGGGTGATCATGCCAAGCTGCGTCATCTCCTCGACCGCGCCCTCCAGATCGTCATTCTCATAGCGGATGTCGAGTTCGGGAACCGCGAACGACACCGGTTCCACCGGCCCTTCGCCATCGCTCATCAGGTAGACCTGGCTGATATTGTACGCCCCGCCATTGCAGAAAAACTGGAATAGCCGCGCCGTGCGCAGCGGATCGTCCGACGTCTCGTGCATGTAGCGATAGCCGATCTCGAAGCTTTGCGGCTCGAGTTCTTCGGCGGCCACGCCCTCCATCGCCCCGCCGCCGCAGCGTTCGGCAAAGCTCGCCGCAAAAACGCGCTCCGCCTCGAGCAGCGCCGCGTCCGTTTCCGGCAGTTCCTCGCCGGCGCAGTCCTGCGGCAAGGCCTCTGGGCCGAATTCGGCGTCCGTTTCCTGCAGGTCGCCATCCTCGATCGCCATCGGCGTGTAGCCTTCGGCAAAATTCGCCGGGTTCGGCGCCTGCAGCGTGTAGCACCCGGCATAGACCGTCTCGGTTCCGTCTTCGGCGACGGATCGCAGTACCAGCGGCTGGCGGTAGTAGACGCTGCCCGCCGCCCCTTCCTCCGCCGCCGCGCCGAGCAGGAGCTCGCTCGTGTCCGTGCCGGCAAAGCCTTCCGCATAGGCCTCGACGCTGTCGGCCGGCGGATTGGCGAAATAGGAATAGGCGCGGGCGAATTCCTCGCGGTCGATCGCATTGTATAGGGAGCGGATGACGGCGTCAGGCGATGAGCGATCATCGACGAACGCCGTCTGGCTGAAGGCGGACGTACTCAGGAGAAGTACAGGCACGCCGATCGAGACGAGCTTGCGCATGGGCTGACCTCGCGAATCATGTCCCTTCATGATCGCCAAGTCAGCCATTCATTGGCGCCGATGTCTAGAATCGGCGCTTGGACGCCATGTCGCGGGCGATGTGCGGGAAGTCGGCCGGCTTGATGCCGAGGTCCGACAGTTCCGCGCTGTCCATCGCGTTGAGGATCAGCATTCCGCGTGACTGGCGGTTGGCGCGCAACGGTCGCGGCTTGGCGAAGAATTCAGTGAAAATGCCCATGAATCGTCTCCGAAGTTTCGATCCTCCCATACGGAAGATGGCATCGGGCAGGGCGGTTGTGCAGTGCAATATCTGCAGGGCTCCCATGCGCTTCGCTCCTGCGCGATGGGAACCTTTCTTAGGAAATGCCTGTTACCTAGGCGAGAACAATAAATGGCTGGGAGGCCTCGATGTCCGGCGCACGCGCCAAGAGCTTCGGCGATCTGCTCGACGACCTGATTTCGCACGAGCAGGCGGAACGTCTCGATGTCGGACCGGCTCCGTCGCTCCAGGGCGATCTTCTCGACCAGATCGAGCGCATCCAGGCCTCGAACGCACCGCTTTTCGAGCCGTCGGCCCGGCAGGCCTATCTGGAGCCGACCCTCGCGCCGGAAATCCTCGAGGCGCTCGATACGCTGATGCCCGAACTGTCGACCGACCCGCATGACATCGCGCTCGAACTCGGCATCGGCAGCCTGCACACAATCGCCGACCTCGACCGCGCCCGCCGACGCTTCGCCTTCGAAAACCATCCCGACCGCCTCGCCCCGCATCTGCGCGAACGAGCGGCCGAACGCATGGGCATCGCCAACGGCCTGATCGACACGGCAAAGGCGACGATGGCCGAGTAGGCCGTCAGCCGAACGGGCAACGCCGGTTTTTTCCGAAGTGACCCCCACCCTGTATCCCTCCCCACAAGGGGGAGGGAGGGCATCAGCGCAGAGCCCAACCTTCAAGCCAGTTGCCGCATTAACGGGAAAAACCCAACGCCGGCGACTCCCTCCCCCTTGTGGGGAGGGATAAAGGGTGGGGGTCCCCTTCAAAGAAACCGACTCCCACCCCCCGACTACCGCCAAACCCCTACCAGCTCCCAACATTCTCCATCGAAGCCCAGGGCTCTGCCTTTTCCTTCGCCGGCCCCTTCTGCAGCAGCTCGACCGAAATCCCGTCGGGCGACCGGACGAAGGCCATGTTGCCGTCGCGCGGCGGGCGGTTGATGACGACGCCCATGTCGGCCAACCTCTGGCAGGTCTCGTAGATATCGTCGACCTCGAAGGCGAGATGGCCGAAATTCCGGCCGCCCTGATAGTTTTCGGGGTCCCAATTATAGGTCAGTTCCAGTAGCGGCGCCTTCTTCGACTTGCCGGCTTCCACATCTTCCGCTGCGGCAAGAAAGATGAGCGTGAAACGGCCCTGTTCGCTTTCGATCCGGCGAACTTCCTGCATTCCCAGCTTGTTGCAGTAGAAGTCGAGCGATTCGTCGATGTCCTTGATGCGGACCATCGTGTGCAAGTAGCGCATTTTGCTATCCTTTTCAGATGTGCGGCCGGTTTTCCGTCGACGCGATAGATATGGTCCCGCTCGCGCGGTGGCAACCGCCGTGCCATATGCCGTTCCAAGTGTCGTGCCAGTATTTCGCCGTCCTTGCGACGAAAAAGCCACAATCGGGCCTTGCACCGACCCGAACGCCCGATGTTATCTTAGACGCCAAGAATCAGGTGTGGCGTATCTTGGAAAGGGTCGGGCATGGGGGAAAATGCCTCAGCGGCAGGGAGTCTGGCTACGAAGGCGAACCCGGCTGACAGCGACGGTGAAAGATCGGACCTGATCGAAGCTTCCGGCGCGATCAAATGGTTCGACGTCGCCAAGGGTTACGGCTTCATCCATGCCGACGATTCCTCGCTGGGCGACATCCTGATCCATGTCACCTGCCTGCGTCGGGACGGTTACCCGACGGCGTTCGAAGGCGCGCGCGTCACCTGCATGGTCCGTCGCGGTGAGCGCGGGCTCCAGGCCTTCCGCATTCTGTCGATGGACGCGTCGACCGCGATCCATCCGTCCGAACAGCCCGCGGACCGCACCCATGTCGCGGTCGTCGCGGAAAGCGGGCTGGAGCGCGCGCTGGTCAAGTGGTTCAACCGGACTAAGGGCTTCGGCTTCCTGACACGCGGGGAGGGCACCGAGGACATTTTCATCCATATGGAAACCCTTCGCCGCTACGGCATAACCGAGCTGCGTCCCGGTCAGGTCGTCCTCGTGCGTTTCGGGCGCGGCGACAAAGGCCTTATGGCTGCCGAAGTTCACCCCGATATCGGGACTTTGCCGGTCGCGCATTGACGGCGTTCCAGCCTCGGTGCGCATCCATCATCGCAAAGGATCATCCGTGAACGCACGCATCGCCGCCCTTGCCCTGTCGCTTTCTTTCGTCGTCGCACCATTCGCTTCGCCGCCCGTCGCGCTCGCCCAGGAGGCGGTGCAGGGCGCACCGATGGAGCTGCCTGTCGATGCTGCACCTCTCACCTTCGAGGCGGATGGCGAGACGGTTTCCTTCGACATCGAGATCGCCGATACGGCCGAACGCCGCGCGCGCGGCCTGATGTTCCGCACTGACCTGCCCGAAGATCGCGGCATGCTGTTCGTCTTCGGTGAGACGCAGCCCGTCAGCTTCTGGATGCAGAACACGCCGTCGCCGCTCGACCTTGTCTTCATCGGCGAAGATGGGCGCGTGATCGACATTCTGCCGGGCGAGCCCTTCTCCACGGCTTCGATCGCCCCGGACGGCCCGAGCCGCTTCGTTCTCGAACTGAACCAGGGAACGTCGGAACGGGTCGGCCTGACCGCTGGAACACGCCTCAATCATCCGGCGATCGACGAGGTCGCAGGCAATTGAACCTTCCGCGTCCCACGCAGCATTTCCATCATGACGGTTTCGACATCGCCTTCATCGACGAAGGCGATCGCGATGCCGATCCGATCCTGCTGGTCCACGGCTTCGCGTCCACCTTGCGCATCAACTGGGTGCAGCCCGGTTGGGTACAGACGCTGACGCGCGAAGGCTACCGCGTCATCGCTTTCGACCATCGCGGCCATGGCGAGACGTCGAAGAGCTACGCCACGACCGATTACACGCCGACGGCGATGGCCTCGGACGCCGCAGCGCTGCTCGACCATCTCGGCATTCCGCGCGCCCACGTCTTCGGTTATTCGATGGGCGCGCGCGTCTCGGCCTTCCTGGCGCTCGAACATCCCGCCCGCGTCGCGACGCTCATCTTCGGCGGGCTCGGCATCGGCATGGTTGAGGGCGTCGGCGACTGGGACCCGATCGCAGAGGCCCTGCGCGCGCCGTCGCTCGACGATGTCACCCATCCGCGCGGGCGCATGTTCCGCGCCTTCGCCGACCAGACGAAAAGCGACCGCGCCGCGCTCGCCGCCTGCATCGAGACCTCGCGTCAGGAACTGTCGCCGCAGGATGTCGCCCGTATCGCGCAGCCCACGCTCATTGCCGTCGGCACCACCGACGACATCGCCGGCGACGCGCATCGCCTTGCCGGTCTGATGCCGCATGCTGAGGCATTCGACATCGTCGGCCGCGACCACATGCTGTCCGTCGGCGACCGCACCTTCAAGGCGCGGGCGCTGGACTTCCTGAAGGAGCATCCGCTTTGATTGACGAAGCCGCCATCGCCTTTCGCGGCGCTGAAGACAACCGCCTTGCCGGTTCGATCTGGGATGGCGGCGGCCAGCCCGTCATTTTGCTGCATGGCGGCGGCCAGACGCGGCACGCCTGGCAGAAGACGGCCATGCGCCTTGCCGAAAAGGGCATGCGCGCGATCACGATCGACATTCGCGGCCATGGCGACAGCGACTGGGTCGCCAGCGGCAACTACAGTTTCGCCCACTATGCCGAAGACGTCGCCGCGCTTTGCGAGGCGGTGAAGCAGCGTTTTGGTCTGACGCCATCGATCGTCGGCGCTTCCCTCGGCGGGCTTGCGTCGCTGCTCGCCGAATGCCGTGACGGGCACTTGATGGACGCGCTGGTGCTGGTCGATATCGTGCCGCAGATGAATCCCGCCGGCGTCGCCCGGATCATAGGCTTCATGGGATCGCGCATGGACGAGGGCTTCGGTTCGCTGGACGAAGCCGCCGACATGATCGCCGCCTACCTGCCGAACCGCAAGCGGCCGCGCACGCTCGAAGGTCTCGCCAAGAATTTGCGGCTCGGCGAGGACGGCCGCTTCCGCTGGCACTGGGACCCTGCCTTCATGCGCGGCCCCGCCAGTATCGATGCCGATGCGCGCACCCTGCTGGGGGACGTTCTCGGCCGGCTGCCCGAACTCGATCTGCCGATCCTCCTCGTCCGGGGAATGCAGTCCGAACTGGTCGACGCGGAAGCCGCGCGAGCGTTCGTCGGACAGGCGAAGAATGCGCGCTATGTCGACATCGGCGGTGCCGGCCACATGGTCGCCGGCGATCGCAACGACGTCTTTTCGCAGGCCGTCATCGATTTCTTCGACGAGCAAAGCGCCGCCGCTTCGGCGTCGTAGGGCGTCGCCCCCGCGCTACGACCAGATGTTCTTGTCGATTTTCCCCTGCAGTTCGGGATAGTCGCGCGCCTCGAAGCGGGGCGATTTTCCGGCTTTGCGCTGCGCGAAATAGTCCCGCGTCAGCTTCACGACCGTTCCTGAAAGAAGCACGATGGCGATCAAATTGATCGTCGCCATCAGGCCCATCGACGCATCCGCCGCATTGAAGACGGTCGCGACGCTCTCATAAGCCCCCCAGACCACCATGCCGAGCAGCGCGAAACGCAGGACGCCGAGCGAGACGGTATTGTCGGCCCGCAGGAAGGTCATGGCATTTTCGGCATAGGAGTAGTTGCCGATGATCGAGGTGAACGCGAAGAAGAAGATCGCGATGGCGATGAAATAGAGCCCGAAGACGCCGAACTGTTCCTGCAGCGCGTTCTGCGTCAGCGTCGCGCCCTCGATGTCGCCGCCGATCTGGTAGACGTCGGAGAGCAGGATCATGATCGCTGTCGCCGTGCAGATGACGATCGTGTCGATGAAGACGCCGAGCGCCTGGACGAAGCCCTGGGAGGAGGGGTGGTGCGGCTGCGGCGTCGCCACCGCCGCGATGTTCGGCGCCGAGCCCATGCCGGCCTCGTTGGAGAACAGCCCGCGCTTCACCCCGTTGAGCATCGCCGCCATGATGCCGCCGGCAACGCCTGCGCCTGCTTCCTGCAATCCGAAGGCGTGCGCGAAGATCATGCCGACGACGCCCGGCACTTCCGATATGTTCATCGCCAGCACGATTGCGGCCATCAGCAGATAGAGCCCGGCCATCACCGGCACCACGACCTGCGCGACGCGTGCGATCTGGCGAATGCCGCCGAAGATGACGATGCCTGCCATGACCGCGACGACCAGCCCGACCCCCAGTTTCGGAACGCCGAACGCGCCTTCGACCGCATCGGCGATCGAATTGGCCTGAACCGCATTGAAGACGAGGCCGAAGGAGATGATCAGGAAGATCGAGAACAACCCGCCCGCCCATGGCGCGCGCAGGCCGCGCGCGATGTAGAACGCCGGCCCGCCGCGATACTGGCCTTCTGAATTCTCGACCTTGTAGAGCTGGGCAAGCGTCGATTCGGAATAGGCCGTCGCCATGCCGACCAGCGCCACCATCCACATCCAGAAGATCGCGCCCGGCCCGCCGAGCGACAGCGCCACCGCCACGCCGGCGATGTTGCCGGTGCCCACGCGCGACGCCAGGCTGATCGTCAGCGCCTGGAACGGGCTGATGCCGTGCTTGTCGGTTTCCTCGCTCTTGGCGATGACGCGGAACATCTCGCCGAAATGCACGAACTGCAGGAAGCCGAGGCGTGCCGTGAAGTAGATGCCCACGGCGAGCAGGCCGTAGACCAGCACGTAGTTCCACAAGATGTTGTTGAGGAAGTCGACGATGGCGGTCACGGCACGTCCTTCGCGCGGGTTGGCTCTTCTTGACGAAACTGTGGCAGCGCGCCGCCGATGTCGATCCCCGCCGCGGCGAAATTCACCGATCCTTCAATTCTGCGCCTGCCGTTAGGCCGGCCTTAACCCAATCCGCAACGCCCGCGCGCGCCTATCCACTCCGTTAATCTTGTTGGGCCAGGGTCGGCGCACGAAAGCGGGGAAAGTCCATGTTCAGGTTCTGGCGTTCCGAAGCCGGCAATTTCGGCATCATGACAGCAGTGCTGCTTCCGGCCTTGCTCGCCGGCGTCGGCCTGGCGGTCGACACCGCCAACATCATCAACGCGAAAGCGCGCCTGCAGAACATTGCCGACAGCGCCGTCCTGGCAGCCTCGCGCGAGAACGCTTCCGATGCCGAACGCGAGCGCCTGTTCGACGATTTCATCTCGAGCCAGATCACCGGCTCGACCATCAGTTCCGCCGTCACCGACCTGTCGACGCGCGAGGGGCTGAACTATGTCGAAGTCACCGGCCGCGTCGATGCCAAGGTCCGCCTGTTCCTGATGAACCGGATCGGCACGGACGGCGTGACCGTCTCCGCCACCTCGTTCCGCTCGACCAAGACCCTCGAGATCGCGATGGTCCTCGACAACACCGGCTCGATGGGCCAGGGCGGCATTGACGCCTTGAAGAAGGCCTCCAAGGCATTGCTCGACGCTGTCGAAAGCGAGGGCGACCCGCGTCAGGACGTCCGCGTCGGTCTGGTTCCCTTCGTGACGGCGGTCAACATCAATGGCGAGGGCTTCGACGAAGCCTGGATCGATAAGACCGGCGTGGCCGTCTACAATGGCTGGAACTTCATCGACGACACGATGCGCGCCGCGCGCCCGACCCTGAACGCCGTCCAGCGCCGCGCCGACCTGACCGACGCCCAGCGCAACGCCATCGTCGCGAAATGGGCGCATTATGCCCAGCCCGGCTGCTCGATAACCGGCGAAACGCAAGCCGCCAAGGACATGCGCGCCATGTGCGCCAACGTGAAGAAATACCCGCATCACTGGGAGCTGTTCCGTCAGTCGAAGACGACCTGGAAAGGCTGCGTCGAGGCCCGTCCCGTTCCCTACAATTTCGACCTGACGCCGCCCGATCCGTCGAAGCCCGATACGCTGTTCGTGCCCTATTTTGCCCCGAGCGAGCCGAGAGCGCGCCAGACCACCGGCGGCAATGACGGTGCGAACTTCAACAATGCCTGGCTCGACCACAAGACCCAAGGCTTCGACATCAACACGAATTCCGGCCGCACCGACATCCAGCGTTCCACCGTCAAGTATTCGATCGCGGGGCTCGAAAACAATTTGCCGGGCAAGTCGGTCAAGGACACCCACAACCTGACCATCGGCCCGAATCGCGCCTGCCCGACGCCGATCGTGCCGTTGACGGACGACATGGCGAAGGTGCGCACCGGCATCGACGCGATGCAGTTCTGGAACGGGTCGGGCACCAATATTTCCGAAGGCCTCGCCTGGGGCTGGCGCGTCCTGTCGCCCGAGGCGCCCTATACGCAGGCCGCGCCTTTCGGCACCGACAGCGTCTCGAAGTTCCTGGTCCTGATGACCGACGGCACCAACGTGTCCTTCGGTTCAAGCAACACGATCAACAAGTCCGACTATGGCTCCTACGGCTTCCTCGGAACCAACGGCATGAACGGTGCCGCCAGCCGCATCGACGGCAAGACCAGCCAGGGCGAGGCGGAAAAGACGCTGAACACCTGGACGGGGTCGATGTGCACCCAGATGAAGGCCCAGGGCGTGGAGGTCTTCACGGTCCTCTACAACACCACGAACGCCGCCGTTAAGACCCTGTTCGAGAACTGCGCGACCAAGAAGGACAATTTCCACATGGCCAGCAACACGGCCGCTCTGGAAAAGGCGTTTTCCGATATCGGCCGCGCGGTCGCGGCGTTGCACCTGACGCATTGAGGCCCGGCCGGAACGATCAGCCCGCCCGCGCATTCCATCAGGTTCAACGCATCGCTTGATCCGGGGGAGTGCCATGACGATCCGCGAGTTTCGCCGCGACCGCATTTCGAAGCCCATTTTCGGCTGGGCCAAGGGCGTCATGCCGCCCATTTCGGAAACCGAGCGCGATGCGATCGATGCCGGAACGGTCTGGTGGGACGGCGAGATATTTTCCGGAACGCCCGACTGGGACCAGCTTCTCGAAATGAAGCCGGCGAGCCTTTCCGCCGAGGAGCAGGCCTTCATGGAAGGGCCGGTGCGGCAATTGTGCGCCATGGTCGACGATTGGAAGCTCGTCTGGGAAGACCGCGACCTGCCGAAGCCCGTCTGGGATTTCCTGCGCGAGAAGAAGTTCTTTGGGATGATCATTCCGAAGCGCTATGGCGGGCTCGGCTTTTCCAACACCGCCCATTCCGAGGTCGTCAGGACGATTTCTTCGGCGAGCGTGACGGCGGGTGTCACCGTCATGGTGCCGAACTCGCTCGGCCCCGGCGAACTCCTCATGCACTTCGGCACCGACGAGCAGCGCGACTACTGGCTGCCGCGCCTGGCCGATGGCCGCGAGATTCCCTGCTTCGGGCTGACCTCCGCGCAGGCGGGCTCCGATGCCGCCGCGATGACCGACACCGGCATCGTCGAATATGGCGAGCACGAAGGCGAGCGCGTTCTCGGCATCCGCCTGAATTTCGAAAAGCGCTACATCACGCTGGGCCCCGTCGCGACTGTCATGGGCCTCGCCTTCAAGCTGTCCGATCCCGACAACCATCTTGGCGGCGGCACTGAGCGGGGCATCACTGTCGCGCTCCTGCCCACCTCGACGCCCGGCGTCACCCATGGCGATCGCCATGTCCCGCTCTTCACCTGGTTCCAGAATGGGCCGCTCTCCGGCAAGGACGTTTTCATCCCGCTCGAATGGGTGCTGGGTGGTCCCGAGCGCGTCGGTCAGGGCTGGAAGATGCTGATGACGGCGCTTGCGGCCGGTCGCGGTATCTCGCTGCCGTCGCAGTCTGCCGCATCCGCCGCCATGTGCGCCCGCGCCACCGGCGCCTATGCGCGCGTGCGCACGCAGTTCAACGTGCCGATCGGCAAGTTCGAAGGCATCCAGGAGCCGATGGCCGAGATCGCCGCGAACGCCTACCAGATCGACGCCGCGCGGCGCCTGACGGCCGCGGCGCTCGACGAGGATCACAAGCCTTCCGTCATCTCCGCGATCATGAAGTTCCACGCGACCGACCGCATGCGCCGTTCCATCGAGCATGCGATGGACATTCATGGCGGCAAGGCCATCATCGAGGGTCCGAAGAACTATCTGGGGCCGCAATACCGCTCCGTCCCCATCGGCATCACGGTCGAGGGCGCCAACATCCTGACCCGCAATCTGATGATCTTCGGGCAGGGCGCCATCCGTTCGCATCCCTATATGCTGAAGGAGCTTCTGGCCCTGTCCGACGAGGACGACGCGCGCGGTCTGGAAGAGTTCGACCGCCAGTTCTGGCGCCATGCCGGACATTCGGCGCTGAACGCGCTCAAGGCCTTCGTTCGCGGCTGGACGGGCGGGCTCGTCGCTCCGGCGCCGCGCAAGGCTGCGCTTTCCGGTCACTGGCGCCAGCTTTCCCGCTATGCCGCCGCCTTCGCGCTCCTGTCCGACCTGTCCTTGCTGACGCTAGGCGGCGCGCTGAAGCGCAAGGAGATGCTGTCGGCGCGGCTGGGCGACATTCTGGCGGAAATCTATCTCGGCGCCGCTGTCCTCAAGCGCTTCGAGGATGAGGGGCGTCAGGAGGCCGACAGGCCGCTCGTCGATTTCATCATGATGCGCGGCCGCCAGCGCATGGGCGTTGCCTTCAAGGGCGTCCTCGCCAACCTTCCGGCACGATGGGCGGCCTGGCTCGTTCGCGCCATCGCGTTTCCGCTCGGCGTTCCGAACCCCGAGCCGAGCGATGCCGCGCGCACCCGTGTCGCGGAAATGCTGATGGAGCCCGGCACCCAGCGCGACCGGCTGGCGCCGGATCTCTATCTCGGTGAAGCTCATGAACACCACGCCTTGAAGGATCTCGAGCGCGCATTCGATCTTCTTGCCGGCGTTGCACCGATCGAAAAGAAGCTTCGCGATGCAAACATGCGCGAGGTGGAACGGGCGGTCGAGACGGGTCTCATTTCCGCCGACGAACACCGCCGTCTGGTCGAGGCGCGCGAGGCGGTCGCACGCGTGGTCGCCGTCGATGCCTTTCCGATGGCGGAGATTTCGCCGCTTGCCGATCAGCATCGGCCTCGCGAAACGAAGGAATTGCCGCGCGAAGCCGCCGAATGATCGGCATCCGGCGAGGACGTTGACACCAGCGCCAAAACCGACGACCAAGAAACTGCGACTGGGGGCAGCCGCAAGGCCATCGAGGGGATATGCGTGTCGGCGCAAGACGGCGAGACTGACCAGGGGCGGCAGGGTCTGGCGACGGCAACTCACCGGCCGCTGGGCGCAGGCGTCTTCGACTGGAACCTGACGGCGCTCGGCGCGCGATCCGAATGGCCCCCCGCGCTCGTCGCGGCAAGCGACATCGTCCTGACGATGAACGCGCCTGCGTTCATTCTCTGGGGCACGGACCTTCGCCTCATCTACAATGACGCGGCGACGCCGCTCATCGACCAGAGCCTCTATCCGACCCATCGCGGCGTGACGCTCGATGCGCTCGATCCGCAAATCGAACGTCCCCTGAGCGAACTGGCCGACCGTGTCCGCGAGACCGCTTCTGCCGCCACCCTGACTTTCGAGCGCGACATCGTCGATGTGACGGGTATGGTTCCCCGGCAGTTCGCAGCGACGGCCACGCCGATCGGCGATGGAAACGTGCCGGTCGCCGGCATCCTGGTGACGTTGCTCGCGGAAGCCGCAACGACAGTGCGCTCGCCCGTCGCCTCGTTGCGCCTCGTCGATCAGGTCCGCCAGTTGGCGAACGGATTGCCGCAGATGGTCGCTTTCATCGACACCCAGATGCGCTACACCTTCCGTAACGATGCACATCGTCGTGGCGTCGCCAGGCCCGATGATCAGGTGATCGGAAGAACCATTGCCGAAGTGCTCGGCAAACGCGCCTTTGCCGACATGCGCGAACATGCCGAAGCCGCTCTTGCCGGGCGTCAGGTCTCCTTCGCCACCGCGATCCACCAGACGGATGGGGGCGTGCGCCACATCGAATCGGAATATGTCCCGCATCACGGTGAAGACGGCAACGTGACCGGCTTCTTCGCCGTCGTCCGGGACGTGACCGAAGCGCGCGAGGCGGAGCAGGAACTCGTGCGCAGCCGCGAGCGCTCGCGCCTCATCCTCGACAGCGCGGTCGAATACGCGATCATCCTAATCAACGATTCCGGGCAGGTCTTGTCCTGGAACAGCGGCGCCGAGCGCCTTCTGGGCTATACGGAGAGCGAAATCCTCGGCAGGGATGCGACGATCTTCTTCACCGAGGAGGACCTGGCGAACGAGCTTCCGCAAAAGGAGCGGGCCCTGTCGCGCGCGACCGGCCGTGCCTCTAACGAGCGTTGGCACGTGCGAAAGGACGGAACCCGCTTCTGGGGCTCGGGCGCGATCGTGCCCCTGGTCGGCGGCGGCGGTGGCGGCTTCCTCAAGATCCTTCGGGACCGGACGGAGGAGCGCGAGGCGCATGAGGCGACGTCCGAGGCACGCCGGCGCGCGGAACTGATTGCCGCTGAACAGGCGGCGCTTCTCGGCCAGTTGAGCGAAGGCGTCATCGTCACCGATCCCAAGGGGCGGATCACCTTCATCAACCGTTCCGCCGCCGAAATCCACGGTGTCGCCCATCTCGACATTTCGCCCGACGAATACGCCATCCGGTTCCAGCTCTTCCGCGAGAATGGCGAGCCCTATCCCTCGCACGAACTGCCGCTGGCGCGCGCGGTTCTGAATGGCGAGAGCGTCATCGAGGCGCGCTGGCGCATTCGCCGTCCTGACGACGTCGAAATCCTGGCGATCGGCAGCGCCAAGCCGGTTTTCGGACCGAATGGCGAGACCATCGGCAACGTCCTGACCATCCGCGACGATACCGCTCGCCAAGCGGCCGAACAGGAATTGCGCGAGATTTCGCTGCGCAAGGATCTGGCGCTTTCGGCCGGCCAGATGGGCGTTTGGGAGTGGAACGCGCAGACCGATACGATGATCTGGGACGATGCGCAGTTCCGGCTGTTCGGCGTCTCGCCGGAAAGCTTCGAACCGTCGCTTGCCTCCTTCCGCGAATTGACCATCGGCGACGACTTCATGGGCATTGCCGATGCGGCGGAGCTCGACGGACCGGGGGGACGGATGGTCGAGGTGGATTTCAGAATCCAGCGGCCCGATACCGGCGAAATCAGATGGATGGGCTCGCGCGCGATCGCGATGCGCGATGCGAGCGGGCGGCTGGAACGCATGGTGGGGGTCAATTTCGACCTGACCGAGCGCAAGCGCGCCGAGGAGCGCCGCAGCCTCCTCATCAACGAACTCAATCATCGCGTGAAGAACACGCTGGCGACCGTCCAGTCGATCGCCTCGCAGACATTTCGCGGCCACGACGTCGCCCGCGACCTGCGTGCGACGTTCGAATCGCGCCTGATCGCACTGTCCAACGCCCACAACGTCCTGACCCGCGAAAGCTGGGAAGGCGCACCTTTGGCGGAGATCGTGGCGCAGGCGATCCTGCCCTTCGTCCAGAAGGACACGCCGCGCATCCGTTCGAACGGCCCGGACGTCCGCTGTTCGACGAAGTCGGCCCTGGCGCTTGCAATGGCGCTGCACGAACTCGCCACCAACGCGGTCAAATACGGCGCCTTGTCGACCGCCGAAGGTTCGGTCCGGATCGAATGGACCGTCGACCGCGCCGACGGCCGGTTCGCGCTTCTCTGGAGCGAGCAGGACGGACCGCCCGTCGTCCAGCCCACGCGCCAGGGTTTCGGCTCGCGCCTCGTCGGCCGCAGCCTTGCCGGCGAACTGGGCGGCGATGTCCGCCTCGACTTCCGCCCCGATGGCCTGCGCTGCACCATCAGCGCCCCGCTCGGTGAAATCGGCGTCGTCGTCTGACGCGTCGATATTTCAGCAATGCTGCAACCACCGCCGGGGCGGGCGCGTTTTGGGAGCGACGAATTCCAACAGGAGGCTCCCATGCCGGAAAACGAAAAGAAGCGTCATCTCGACATCGAAAAGGACGCCGAGAAGAAGCGTCAGGAAGAGGAATTGCAGGAGGGTCTGGAGGACACGTTCCCCGCGAGCGACCCCGTCTCCGCAACGGCATCGAGCATTACGGGCGCGCCCAAAAAGGAAAAATCGGACAAGAAATGAGCTGAAAACTGCTCGAAACGAGCTGGCTTTCGCCCAGAATTCCGAACTTTGAGCTCAAAAAGGCGGCCTTTCAGCCGCCTTTTTCGCGTTCCGGAGCCTAATAATCGCGTTCGAAGAACACGCCGAGGCTCGAATCCCCATCCGACCCGACCGCCCCGCGCGCTTTCAATTCGTCGGTGATGTCGAGATTGATCGTCCCCCGCGCTGTCCCTCCGGCACCCGCTTCGACGCCCAGATAGATGTTGTCCTGAATGTAGCGTCCGGCGCGGACCGCGGCGTTGCCTTCGCTGTCGGTGACGATGTCGAGATCGTCGAGACCGGTCGCGCTGCGCAGGCTGCCGAGCAGCGACGAGTTCCCGCCACCCGCAAGCTCCGCCGCTGCAGCGGCAAGCTGCGCGATCTGGAAGGCGGAGAGTTCGTTCAGGGATCGGTTGAAGATCAGCCGCGCAAGTACCTCATCTTCCGGCAGTTGCGGGGAGGAGGAGAAGGAGATGTCGAGGTCCGAGACGCGGCCGGAGACGGTGATAAACACGGTCGTCCCGTCACTCTCCGAACTTGCGACGAAATTCAGCACCGGATCGAGATCGCCGACCAGCGTGATCGTGCCTTCCTCGAATTCGATGCGCTGGCCGAGAATGCCGAGACGGCCGCGGATCAGCTCGAAAGCGCCGACCGGCTGGACGTTGGTGACCGGGCCGAGAACCCGAACGCTGCCGCCAAGCTCCGCATCGAGCCCGCGGCCGCGTACGAAGATCTGGTTCGGCGCATTCACGGTCACGTCGAGCTGGATGACGCTCGGCCGCGAGGTGGGGACAGGCGTGCCGTCATTGGCGCGGGCGCGCTCCAGCGTCGCAGCGACGCCGGGCGGTGGGTTGCGGTGGATGACGTCGATGCCGGCCGCGCCGCCGCCGAGGTTCTCGGGGACGGAGATTTCGGCTCGCTCAATATTGACCGTGCCGGAAAGCCGGGCGTCGGCGGCGAGGGGGCCGGTGAAGGCGAGGTTGCCCGACACGGTCGCGGCGATCAGGTCGCCATCATTGTAGCGGGCCTGATTGAGCGCGATGTTGATATTGGCGGGAAGGCCTTCAGCGAGCGAGACGGTGCCGCCCGCCGTGATCGTGCCGCCGGCGCCGAGCGTCGCATTGGCCGACTGGATGGTGATCGTCTGGCCGTCGATGCTGGCCGAGACGTTGATGCCGCGCAGCGAGATGTTGGTTTCCGGATCGACGATCTGCGCCCCTTGCGTCGAGACCGTGCCGCGGATCTGCGGATCGGAAATCGAGCCGGTGACCTGACCCTGCAGGCCGACCGTGCCGACGAGCTGGGTGCCGCGATCGATCAGGAAGCGATTGGCGAGCGAGAGCGGCGCTTCGCCCGAGAGGTTCACGGCGAGCCCCGCGCCCTGAAGCGGGACGGTGCCGCTGGCCGAGAGCGACAGGCCCTGATTGCCGGAGACGTTGACCGAGGAGAGGGTCACGGTCTGGTTGGCGAAATTGCCGGCCGCAGAGGCGTTGAGCGCGCCGATGCCGGCATCGGCGAGCGGCGCGGCGGACAGGCCCGAAGCGCTCAGATTGAACGCGGCCTGCGGGTCGGACGTCGTGCCGGTCACGCGCGCGGTGCCCGAGAGGTTGCCGCCGAGATTCTGGTCAGGAACGATCGTGTTCAGGATGCCGAGCGGGAAGGCCGCGAGGGTGACGTCGAGCGCAAGCTGGCCGTCTCCCAGCGGTGCGGAGCCGCGAACGGTTGCGTCGAGCCCTTCGGGGCTCGTCGCGCGGGCGTCGATGTTGAGCCGCTCGCCGGACGTCGTGCCGCGCGCGGTGACGCCGAGCGAGGAGAGGCCGGAATCGCGCAGGGCTGCGGCCTGCAGGGCGTTGCCGCGAATGTCGAAGGCGACGTCCGGCTGGCTGCGCGGCCCGTTGATGCGCGCTGTGCCGTCGATCGTGCCGCCAAGTTCGAGATCGGGGCGGACGGTGTTGGCGATCGACAGGGGCAGGGCGGCGATCGTCACGTCGAGATCGATCTGCTCGGCGATGCGGCCGGTCGCGTCGATGCTGCCGCCGCCGACATCGAGCGCGAGCGCGTCGATGGTGATGGTCGCGCCGATAACCGAGAGGCTCGCGGGCTGGCGCAGACGCGCAGCGAGGTTGCCCTGCGCGACGTCGATGCGCGTCAGGGCGAGGCGGAAGCCTTCGCCCTCGGGCGTCAGCGAGCCTTCGGCAGCGGCCGTCGTGCCATTGTCGAGGCGTGCATTGGCGGAGAAGTCGGTGGTCTCGCCCTGCCGGTTGGCATTGGCCTGAAGCGTCGTCACCTCGACCCCGCCGGCCGAAATGCCGCCCGCGTCGACCGAGCCGTCGATGCGCGGCACGCCGAAGAGATCGTCGATCGCGGCCTGGATTTCGGCGGCTTCGATGCGCGTTTCGCCGAGTGTGAAGTCGTCGATCGTTCCTTCGAGCGTCGCGCGCTGCTCGTTCTCGACGGGTTCGAGGCCGATGGACGCCTGAACGGCGCCGGATGCTTCCTGAAGCGCAAGTGCTGCGAGCGTTGAGATGTCGGCGGCATCGATGTCGAGCGAGCCGGTCAAGAGCCCGGCGGTATCCTGCACGACGGAACCCGTCAGGCGCGCGCCGCCGGCGGTGAAGACGAGGTCGGTCAGGCGACGCTCTTCCTCGACGAGCGCAATGGCGGAGGAGAGGTCGACGCGGACGCCGTCGAGAAATGCGCTGCCGCCGAGCGTGCCTTCGAGGTCGCTATCCTCGAGCGTGCCTTCGAAGGCGATGGCGGCGTCGCGCAACTGCTTGTCGGCAAGCCGGCCGGAGGGAACCGTGACGGACGTCGTCAGGTTGATCAGCCCGTCGCTGCCTGCCGCCCGGCCCTCGGCGGTCAGCGCGCCGGACGCCTGCGGCGAGACGAGCGCGAGGTCGGTGAGGCCGAAGCGGAAGTCGAAATCGGCCGCGCCCGTCGCATAGGTGCCGTCGGCGAGGAGGTCGAACTGCTGGTTCTCGACGCGCAAGTTTTCGGTGACGAGCCCGTTCGCCCCGCGTTCGATGCGTCCTGCAATCGTGGTGCGTCCACCCATCAGATTGTCGGCGGCCTCCTGGTCGATGCGCAATTCGTCGATCGTGCCGTCGAGCGTCAGGTTGAAGCCACCGGAGATCGGCGCCACGCTGCCCCGCGCATCGAGCGCCAGCGCGCCGGAAAGGTCGCGGCCGGCAAGGCCGGAGAAGGGGGCGAGGCTCGACGTTTCGACCCCGATATCGCCATCGAAGACATATTCGGCGACCGTGCCGGCAAGGCGCAGGATCAGCGCCTCGGCTTCGATCTGCGTCTCCGACAGGACCAGCGGCTGCGAACTCGCCCACTCGCCGGACGAAGTCAGGTCGATACGCGTTCCGAGCGCCTGGGCGATTTCCTCGTCGGGCGACGTGACGCCGTCGATCGCACCGGACAGGTCGAAGGTGATGCGCCGGTCGTTCGGCTGGTCGAGGTTCTGCGCAAGGCCCGACAGATCGAGTTCCATCGTCTCGGCCGCAAAGCCCGCCGTATCGAGGCCGCGAATATCGAGCGAACCGGACCAGTCATCATCCGCACCCTCGCCATAGGACAGTGTGAGCGCCGCGCGCTGAACGGTCGTGTCGCCGCCGGGGACGGGGAGGACGACGACGTCGCCGCTCGGGTCCTCGACCGAGGCGTCGATGGCAAGCCGGCGCAGGAAGCTGTCGGCTGTCGACTCGGCGGAGGCCGATAGCGTCAGCGCCGCGCTTTCAAGGTCGAGCGCATCGAGGCGGAAGCCGCCTTCGTCGCGAATGAAACCCTGCGCTTCGAGCGAGGTCTCGGCGCCGAAGAAGTCGCGGAACTGCGCGGGAATGAGCTGTGCGATAGGACCCGACAGGCGGGTGGAGAAGCCGCGGCCGCCGCGGCCTTCGCGCAGCATGGCGATGCCAGTGAGGATGCGCTCGCTGTCGGCATCGAGCGCGAGCTGGACGTCGAGATTGTCGAGCTCGCCATTGCCCGAAAGCGTCAGTGCGACCGGGGGGCGACCCTCGATGTTCAGGACGTTGGCGACGATGCCATTTTCCGGCTCGCTGAGCGACAGGTCGAGATCGACCACTTCGGTCGTGTTGGAATAGACGAAGGAGAGCCCAAGCTGCCCGCCGGGTCCGTCAAGGCGCGTGACGTCCAGCGCTGTGTCGATCGCGCCGTCTTCGAGCCGCAGGCGGCCGGTGAGCGACAGTTCGGATTCGAGCCCGAAGACGGTTGGACCGAAGGTCGCAACCGGAATTTCGAGGCTTTCGAGATTGATTGCGACAGGCAGTTCGGGAACGGCGAAGCCGGAGGATTCGGGCGCCGGCATGCCTTCCTCGGGGACGGGCTGGCGGATCACGTCGATCCGTTCGGCGCGAAGCGAGGAGATTTCGAGCCGTTGGCGCAGAAGCAGCGCCGAGCGGCTCCAGTCGATCGACGCATTGGTGATGCGCAGCCACACACCCTCGCGATCGGCGACCGTGATCGAGCCGATGCGGGCATTCGACGACAGCGCGCCCTGGATGCCGCTGATCTGGATCTGGCGGTTGGGCGTCGAAAGCTGGTTCTGGATGAAATTGGTGAAGAGCGAGCGCGTCTCCGCTTCCGTTTCCTGCGCGCTGGCGGGAACGGCGAAGATCAGACATGCGAGGGCGACGAGAATTCGGATCAAAACGCCTGTCCTATCCCAACATAGAAGGCGACGGATGGATCGCCCGGCCTCGGATCGAGCGGAACCGCGACATCGAGGCGTATGGGCCCGAGCCCGGTGAAATAGCGCAGGCCGGCGCCGACGCCGATTCGCACGTCCTCGCCGAAATCGGGCACCGAGTCCGAGCCGACCAGCCCGGCATCGGCAAAGCCGACGAGCCCAATCGTGTCGGTGACCTGCGCGCGCGCCTCGACCGAGCCTTCGATCAGCGACTTGCCGCCGATGACCGTTCCGCCCGGACCTTCGACGCCGATATTGCGGAACGCATAGCCGCGCACCGAACCGCCGCCGCCGGCAAAGAAGAGCTTGTCCGGCGGGGTTTCGCCGATGGACGGACCGACCAGCGTGCCGAGCTTGGCGCGGCCGGCGAGAACGAAGCGATCTTCCGCGCCGAAGCCGTAATAGGTGCGCCCTTCGAGCGTCGAGCGGAATGCGGCATTGCCGTACTGGAACTCGTAAAACGGCTCGACCATCGCTTCTGCGAAATAGCCGCGCGTCGGGTTCGGGACGTCGTCGCGCGAATCGTAGGTGAGCGAGCCGAGAAGGCCGGCGGTGGTGAATGTGCGCGTTCCGAACGCGTCGTCCTCGAACTCGGCATGGCCGGCATTGACGGCGAAGCGGCCGGCCAGCTCCTCGGTGAAGATGTGCGAATAGCCCGACGTCGCATCGATGCCGGTGCGCGTGTAGGTGTCGAGCACTTCGCGCGTGCCGAAGAGCGAGGCAAAATAGTTGGTGTCGGGCGTGAAGACGCCGGGCTTCTCGAAGCTGGCGCCGACGCGGTAGGTGAAGTCGCGCGGGTCGAAGCCTTCGCTGTCGAGCGACTTGCCGATGCCAGCGACGCGCGCATCGAAGCGCAGGCGCTCGGCGCGGCCGAACAGGTTTCGGTGCAGCCAGTAGGTCTCGAAGCCGAGTCCGTCGACCGTGGAGTACGAGCCGCCGATGCCGAAGCGGCGCAGTTCGCGCTCCTGCACGATGAGGTCGATGGGCAGGAGGCCGTCCGGTCCAATCGTCTCGGCTTCCTGGAAGCGCGAGGCGCGGAAGACGTCAAGGCGGGCAAGGCGGTCGCCGGCGCGCTTGATGTCGTCGGGGTCGTATTCGCGCCCGAGCGGCAGGCCGGCCATGAAGGCCACGAATTCGGGGTCCATCCGCTCGGTGCCCTGGACCGTCACCGGGCCGTAAAACGCCTTGCGGCCAGGCTCGACCGTGATGCGGGCATTGAGGAGGTCGGCGTCATGCGCGGCCTCGACGCGGCGCTCGACCACTTCCGCCTTGGCGTGGCCCTGCTGGCGCCAGGCCTCGACCGAGAGGCGCTCGGCGCGCAGGATGACGGAGGAGCGGGCGACCTCACCTTGTGCGTAGCCTTCCTCGCGCGGATCGTCGACCTCGTCGCGCCAGCTTTGCGGAGGCGGGGCCTGGTTGACGATAGAGGCTTCGCCGAAACGGAATTCGGGGCCCGGATCGATGGAGACGACGACGGTGGCCGGATTTGCGAGCGGCGTATCGGGCGCGATGTCGGCGACTTCCCGTCCGTCGATGCGGATCGAGATCGTGCCGCCATAACGGCCCTCGGTATAGAGCGCGGCAAGAAGGCGGCGATAGTCGCCGCGGGCCTTGGCAAGCAGGCCGCCGGCGCCGGAGGCGGGCTCGTCGCGGTCGTTCCAGAGTGTCGAGGAATTGCGCAGCTTGCGCTCGAGCGCGGTTTCGGCGTCGAGAACGGTGACTTCGGCGGTGTAGTTCTGCGGCTCGCCGATGACCTCGACTTCGTCGGCATCGCTCGAGCCGAACAGGCCGAAGAAGGCCGAAGCGCTGGAAACCTGAGACATCGCCGTCGCCACCGCCAGCGAAGCGACGAGGAGCCGGTGACGCATCCCGAATTGTCCTGACACGGCTACTCCCCGAACTCTGCGACTGCCGGATCGCGAAACCGAAGCTCCCCCTGCGACCCGTCCGTCCAACGCCACCAACTCAGGCCAAGGCCAAGCTCGTGATATTGATAATGAATTCCTAACAAATCGCGACCAGTCGCGCCGATGCAACCTATCGGTTAGGCCCGGCCCTGTCCAATCGACATCGTGGCGGGAAGGTCACAGGACGTATCAGAACGTCAGGAACATCGGGTGGCCTGGAAAGCTTTGGAGCCTGAACGATCTGAGGAGCGAAGATCATGCCTGCCAAGTCGAAAGCCCAGCAAAAAGCCGCTGGCGCCGCGCTTTCCGCCAAGCGCGGGGATACGAAGAAATCCGAGCTGAAGGGCGCGTCGAAGCAGATGGCGGACTCGATGAGCGAGCGGCAACTCGAAGACCTCGCCGAGACCAAGCGCAAGAAATTGCCCGACAAGAAATCGTGATCGTCAGGCGACGTCGAGGGTGATGCCGTTGGGCGCGGCTTCCAGCGCGTCGAGAAAGGCCTTCTGCCAGGCGAGCGCATCGCCCTCGGCGACGCGTTTGTAGAGCGCAGAATGGCGCTCCTTCCGCTCCTCGATCGGCATGGTCAGCGCCTTGTCGATGGCGGCGGCCATGGCGTCGATGTCGTAGGGGTTGACGATCAGCGCCTCGGCGAGTTCCTCCGCCGCGCCGGCGAATTTCGACAGGATGAGCACGCCCGGATCGTCCGGGTTCTGCGCGGCGACATATTCCTTGGCGACGAGGTTCATGCCGTCCCGCAAGGGCGTGACGAGCCCGGCACGGCTGACGCGGTAGAGCGCGGCGAGCTTCTCGCGCGCTACGGAACGGTGGATGTAGCGGATCGGCGTCCAGTTGAAATCGGCGAAGCGGCCGTTGATGGAACCCGACAGCGATTCAAGTTCGTGGCGGATGTCGGCATAGGCGTCGACATCCTCGCGCGTCGGCGGGGCGATCTGCAGGAAGGTGACCTTCTTCATGTGCTCGGGATAGAGGTCGAGCAGGCGCCCGAACGCCTTCATCCGGTCGGGCAGGCCCTTGGAATAGTCGAGCCGGTCGACGCCGATGATCTGTTTGCGGTCGAGCACCATGCGCCGCATCGTGTCGACCTGGACGTCGTCGGCGGGCGAGGCGGCGAGTTCGGCGAAGGCTTGCGTGTCGATGCCGATCGGGAAGCAGTCAAGGTGCAGATCGCCGGCCGGCCCCGACATGCGCCCGTCGACGGACGCCGAAAGCTGCATGTGGTCTTCGGCATAATGCGCCAGATTGGCGACGTCCGTCTGGGTCTGGAAGCCGACGAGATCATAGGCGAGGAAGCTGTCGGCCAGCCATTTGTGGCCGGGAGCCGCCGCGAGGACCTCCGGCGGCGGGAAGGGGATGTGGAGGAAGAAGCCGATCCGCTGCGTGCAGCCGCGCTTGCGCAGTTCCGAGGCGAGCGGGATCAGGTGGTAGTCGTGAATCCAGATCGTATCGTCGGGCTTGAGCAGCGGGAGGAGCGCTTCGGCAAAGCGGCGGTTCACCTTCCGGTAGCTGTCGAGAAATTCGGAGTGGAAGTCGACGAGGTCGAGCCGGTAGTGGAAGAGCGGCCACAGGACGGAGTTGGCGAAGCCGAGATAGTAATTGGCGTAGTCGTCCGGCGTCAGCGGAATGGTCGCCATCGCGACGTTCCCGGCCGTCGTCAGTTCCGGCGCGGCGTCGTCCGCGTCGGCCGAAATTTCCCCGCTCCAGCCGACCCAAAGCCCGCCGCGCCGTTTCAGCGCGTCGGCAAGGCCGACCGCAAGTCCACCCGACTGTGTCGATTTCGTCAGGTCCGCGACCCGGTTCGAGACGACCACCAGTCTACCCACTATCAAAATCTCCTGTGCTTCATTCGTCGGCCGAACCCGTCAGGCGGCCATTTGATCCATTGCGATCATCGAAAATCTGCGCATGGTTTTAGCAACATCTGATGGCGATGCAAATTTAGGCATAATTGGCGAGATGCTCCAGCCACTGCCGAAACCGTTCGGGATCGTCTGCACGCCAGTCCGCCGCCGTTTCGCCCGGTCCGATCTTGATCGCGATGCCATCCAGTTCGCGAACGGCCGCGAAGCCGAATTCGTCCGTGACGTCGTCGCCCGCGAAAAGCGGCACGCGGCCGGCGAACGGCTCCTCCGTCATGAAGGCGCGGATGGCATCGCCCTTGTGGGCGTGGCCGGCCTTGACCTCCACGACCATCTTTCCGTGGAGGACGTCGATGCCCTCGAGTTCACCGAGGAGGTCGTGGACCGTCTCGGCGATCGTCGGCGCAAGGTCAGGGCGACGCCGATAGTGGAAGGCGATGGAACCGGGCTTGATCTCGATCATCGTCCCGGGAAGTTCGAGATGGAGACGCGTGAGGCGTGCCTGAATCTCGGCGAAAAGCGTGGCGTCGTGCTGGGTCGCATGAAGCCTGCCATCGAAGCTGCGCCGTGCCATGCCGTGCACGCCGGCCACCGGGAGGACGAGCGGATCGACCAGCGCGTCGATCTGCGCGATCGGCCGGCCGGTCACGATCGCGATCGCGCCCGACGTGCGGATTTCGAGTTTTGCGAGCGCTTCTGCCGTGGTCGCGGGAAGGTGAACGTCGTCGGGATGTTCGACGATGTCGGCGAGCGTGCCGTCGAAATCGAGGAACACGGCAAGCCGTTCCGGCGGGCAGGGGATGTCGTGAATTTTCAGCGGCCTGGTGGAGATGATGTTCACCCTTCGTTGAAGTCGCGGAACACGCGCCCGATCGGAGACGTTATCCGGCCATATAGGCAACACAATTCGATTACCAACGGGCTGGCTGCAGCCGGGCAAGGGATGAGATGACCTATTTCGAACGCGATATCCTCGACCAGTCGAAGGTCGTCGAAATCAGCAATGACGAAAATGGCGGACCGACGGTTCGCCTGACCCCTGCAGATGCCCCGAGCATCATGCTGGGCGACGGGCGCGATTATGGGTCTGGACCGGAAATGAGCAACGGGTTTAGCTGGCGATTGACGATCATCGTTTCCGGTGTCGTGCTCGTGGCCTTTCTGGGGGCCGCATTCCTTTAGGCACATCGGCAACGTGACGGAGGACCGTGCCGTGAAACGAATCTCGCTGGTGGCAATTCTGATGGCGGCGACGATTGCCGGTGCGAGCGCGCAGGGCCGGGCGGACAGCCGAGCGATGTCGTGTGCGCAGGTGCAGCAACTGATCGTCGACAATGGTGCGGTCGTGCTGACAACCGGCCAGTTTACCTATGATCGTTATGTCGCATCGCGCCAGTTCTGCAGTCATCCGAGCGTTCCAGTGATCGCCTCGGTCCAGACGCGGGATGCGAACCAGTGTCCCGTCTATCGGTGCGGCCAGGACATTTTCCTGTTCGACGATTGACCCCTACATCCGCACGCGTTCGGAGGCCGGGTCGTACATCGGCTTGAGTGAGGCGGTTGCGGGGTGGCGAATGCCCGCCACCTCGATCTCGTAGGTCGAGGCGAGCATGTCTGCGGCCGTCTCGCTCTTCGACGGCACATAGCCAAGGCCGATCGCCCCGCCCAGATGATGGCCGTAATTGCCGGAGGTAATCGTGCCGACGATCTCGCCGTTGCGCACGATGGCCTCATTGTGGAAGAGAAGCGGTTGCGGGTCGTTCAGCTTGAACTGAACGAGCCGGCGCGACAGGCCGGTATCCTTGGTGCGCAGCACGGCATCGCGACCGATGAATTCGCCCTTGGCGGTCTTCACCGCAAAGCTGAGGCCGGCTTCGAGGACGTGATCCTCGTCGGTGATGTCGTGGCCGAAATGGCGGAAGGCCTTTTCGATGCGGCAGGAATCGAGTGTGTGGAGGCCGCAAAGTTTCAGGCCGACATCTGCGCCCGCCGCCTCGATCGCCTCGAAGACATGCGCGGCTTGGTCGGTCGCAACGTAAAGTTCCCAGCCGAGTTCGCCAACATAGGTGACGCGATGGGCGCGGGCGAGGCCCATGCCGATTTCGATCTCCTGACTCGTGCCGAACGGATTTGCTTCGTTGGAGAAGTCGTTGGGGCTAATTTTCTGGATCAGAGCGCGCGATTGCGGCCCCATGAGGCACAGAACCGCTTCGGCGGCTGTCACGTCGGTGATGACCACGAACTCGTCGGTCAGGTGCCGGCGCAGCCAGGCGAGATCGCGCTGGAGCGTCGCGCCGGGCACGACGAGGAAGAAGGCGGTGTCCGACAGGCGGGTGACCGTGAGGTCGCTCTCGATGCCGCCGCGCGCGTTGAGCATCTGCGTATAGACGATGCGGCCGGGTTCGACGTCGATGTCGTTGCCGCAAAGGCGCTGGAGGAACGCGCAGGCATCGCGGCCTTCGACGCGAATTTTGCCGAAGGAGGTCATGTCGAACAGGCCGACATTGTTGCGGACCGCCAGATGCTCCTCGCGCTGATTGTCGAACCAGTTCTGGCGCTGCCAGGAATAGCGGTAGTCGCGCTCCTGGCTGTCGCGGGCGAACCAATTGGCGCGCTCCCAGCCGGCGACCTCACCGAAGACGGCACCGCGCGCCTTCAGGTGCTCGTGAAGTGGCGAGCGGCGGATGCCGCGCGAGGTTTCCATCTGGCGATAAGGGAAGTGGTCGGCGTAGAGGAGGCCGAGGGTTTCGGAGACGCGCTCGCGCAGATAGGCGCGATTCTTCTGGAATGGCTGGGCGCGGCGGATGTCGACTTCCCAAAGGTCGAAGGGCGGCTCGCCATCGTTCATCCACTGGGCGAGTGCCATACCCGCGCCGCCGGACGAGACGATGCCGATGGAATTGTAGCCGGCCGCGACCCAATAGCCGCCGAGTTCGGGCGCTTCGCCGAGATAGTAGCGATCGTCGGGCGTGAAGCTTTCGGGGCCGTTGAAGAAGGTGTGGATACCTGCCGAGCCCAACATCGGCATGCGGTTGACGCCCATTTCGAGGATCGGTTCGAAATGTCCGAAGTCCTCCTGCAACTGGTCGAAGCAGAAATCTTCGCGGATGCGCTCGCCGACCGGCGGCCAGGCTTTCGCCTTCGGCTCGAAGGCGCCGAGCATCATCTTGCCGGCGTCTTCCTTGTAATAGGCGCACTCGTCGGGAACGCGCAGCACCGGCAGGCGGCCGAGGTCCGGGATCGGTTCGGTGATGAGATAGAAATGCTCGCAGGCATGGAGCGGGACAGTGACGCCCGACATGGCGCCGAGGTCGCGCGCCCACATGCCCGCGCAGTTGACGACGATGTCGGTTTCGATGGTGCCAGCTTCGCCGTTTTGCTCCCACGAAACGCCGGAGACGCGGCCGTTTCTCAGGTGAACCATCGTGACCTTGACGTTCTCGGCGATGGTCGCGCCGTTCTGACGGGCGCCCTTGGCGAGTGCCATGGCGATGTTGGCGGGGTCGGACTGGCCGTCGAGTGGCAGGTGGACGCCGGCCTTGACGCCGTCGATGTTGAGATGCGGGTACATCTCCTTGACCTCGGCCGGCGAGATTTCGCGCACGTCGACATCGAAGGCGCGGGCGAGCGACGCCTGGCGGAAGATTTCTTGCCTGCGCTCGTCGGTGAGGGCGACGGTGATCGAGCCGACCTGCCGCATGCCGGTGGCGACGCCGGTTTCGGCCTCGAGTTTGGTGTAGAGATCGGCGGAATATTTCGCCAGCCGCGTCATGTTGCGCGAGGCGCGGAGTTGGCCGACGAGGCCGGCGGCGTGCCATGTCGTGCCGGAGGTGAGCTGCTTGCGCTCCAGAAGCACGATGTCGCGCCAGCCGAGCTTTGCCAGATGGTAGGCGACGGAGCATCCGGAAATGCCGCCGCCGATGATGACGGCGCGGGCGCGGGCGGGGGGCGTGGTCATGGGACTTCCTTGGGCGGTTGCGCGTGGGAACCCCCACCCTTTATCCCTCCCCACAAGGGGGAGGGAGGGCGTCGACGTTGCGGGTCCGCTTGGAGCGACGATGCAAAATGGGTCGCTGCGCGTATGTCTCCCTCCCCTTTGTGGGGAGGGGTGCGGGGTGGGGGTAGCGGACTCTCCACTATGCCGCGTTCCTCTTGTACCCGGCGACGAAGCGTTTCAGGCGGATGGCGGCGTCGCGGAGGATGTCGTCGGGCTGGGTAAGGCTGATGCGGATGTGGCCGCTGGCGGCGTCGCCGAAGCTGGAGCCGGGCATGACGGCGATCTTTTCGGCTTCGAGCAATGCCCAGGCGAAGGCTTCGCAATCCTGGTCGACGGCGGAGATGTCGAGCATGATGTACATGCCGCCTTCCGAGCCGCGCACGACGATGTCGTTGGCTCCGGCCAGCGCGTCGAGGAAAATCGTGCGGCGGGCGGCGTAGCAGGCGGCGATGTCGTCGACGCCGTAGCGGTTTTCCAGCGCCTCTGTTGCCGCGCGGGAGACGAAGTCCGGCAGGCCGTAGGTGGTGACGAGATTGAGGTTGATGAGGAGCGAGATCATCGGTTCGGGGCCGGTGAGCCAGCCGATGCGCCAGCCGGTCATGCCGTGGCTCTTCGACATGGAGTTGATGACGAGTGTGCGCTCCTCCATGCCCGGCAGGGCGCGCGGCGAGATGTGCTCGCGCCCGCCGGTGATGGACCAGTAGACTTCGTCGGAGAGGAGCCAGAGGTCGTGCCGGATGCAGATGTCGGCGAGCTTTTCGAGGCTTTCGCGGGTGTAGATCGCGCCGGTCGGGTTGTTCGGCGAGTTGATGAGGATCGCGCGGGTGTTGGGCTCGATCGCCTTTTCGATGGCGGCGGCGTCGGGCTGGAAGCCGTCTTCGGCGCGGGTTTCGACGACGGTGAAGCCGGCGCCGACCGCGCGAAACGTGCCCGGATAGGTCGCGTAGTAGGGCGCGACGACGATGGCGTGGCTGCCGGGATCGAGCGTCGCGGTGACGGCGGCGAAAAGCGCGGACTGGCCGCCGGGCGTGGCGAGCACCTGGTCGGCGGTCGTCTGGACGCCGGTGGATTCGGCCGAGACCGCCGCCATGGCGCGGCGCAGGCGCGGTATGCCGGGCAGGTTCGTATAGTGGTGGTGGCCGGCGCGAACCTCGCGCACACACGCCTCGACCGTCTCGCTCGGCGTGTCGAAATCATGGTCGCCGACCGACAGCATGGTGATCGCCTCGCCGGCCTGCTTGCGCGTATAGGCCTCGAAATGCACCTCCCAGCCATCCTTGCCGGAGGGAATGATGCCGGAAATGCGGGTGGACGGGGTGGGCATGGCTGAACCTTCAGGCTTTGAGTCGGGCGTTGGCCGGGTCCCAGAGGGGCGCGTCGCCGTGGACCGTGGCGGCGAAGCGCTCGCCGAAGATCTCGACCTCGACCCGGGAGCCCGGTTCTGCACAATCGGAGCGCAGCATGGCAAGGGCGATCGACTGGTCCACGCGGTGACCCCAGCCGCCGGAGGTCGTTTCGCCGACGATTTCGCCATCGCGCCAGACGGTCGACATGTAGGGCGCGTCGCAGGCGCCGGGGGCGTCGAGGGTGAGGAGGGCGAAGCGCTTGGCGATGCCGCGCTGTTTTTCGGCGGCCAGCGCAGCTTTGCCGAGGAAGTCGGGCTTATCCCATTTGACGAAGCGTTCGAGGTCGGATTGCAGGACGGAGTAGTCCGTGGAGAGGTCCTGCTTCCAGGCGCGGTAGCCCTTCTCGAGGCGCAATGAGTCCAGCGCGAACATGCCGAAGGGCTTCAGGCCGTTGTTCTGGCCGGCGTGCCAGACCGCATCGGAGATGGGAGCAGTGTCTTCAATCTTGGTGTGGATTTCCCAGCCGAGTTCGCCGGCGAAGGAGACGCGGACGAGTTGGCACCAATGGTCGGCGATCCGGGCGGATTGGTGGGTGAGCCAGGGGAGCGACAGGTCGGCGTCGGTGATGTCGGCGAGGATGGCGCGTGACGCGGGTCCGGTGAGGATCTGGCAGGAGAAGGCGTCGGTGACGTTTTGAAGTGAGATCGCAGAGCCTTGCGGCAGGTGCTTCGACAGCCACTCGAAGTCGTGGAGTTCGGCTGCGGCAGCGGTGATGAGGAAGAAGAAGTCGTCGGCGAGCGCCATGATCGACATTTCGGTGACGAGCCGGCCCTTGGCGTCGGCGAAATAGGCGAGGCCGAGGCGGCCGGGTTTCGGGACGGTGCCGGTAATGAGCGATGACAGCCAGTCGCGCGCGCCGTCGCCTTGCAGGCGGAAGCGGGAGAAGCCGGGGAGGTCGAGGATGCCGGCGGCGTCGCGCACCGCGTGGCATTCCTCGCGGATGCGGGCCTGCCAGGGGCCGTCGCGGTTGAAGGTCTGGGTTGCGACTTCGGAGGTGTCGTCGCCGGGGTGGGCGTACCAGTTGGCGCGTTCCCAGCCATTGGCAGCGCCGAATTGCGCGCCGAGGGCGGCGATGCGGTCGTGGATGGGGGAGAGCTTGGCGGGGCGTCCCGCCGGCCAGGCGTGGCGAGGGAAATGGATCGCGTATTCGTGGCCGTAGACCTCCATGCCCTTGGCCACGGCATAGTCGGGCGCGGCGGCGAAGGCGGTGAAACGGCGCGGGTCGCAGGACCACATGTCCCATTCGGTCGCGCCTTGTGTGACCCATTCGGCGAGCACCTTGCCCGCGCCGCCCGCCTGCGCGATGCCGAAGGTGAAGACGCAGGCCTCGAAGGCGTTCGGGACGCCGGGCATCGGGCCGATCAGCGGATTGCCGTCGGGCGTATAGGGGATCGGGCCGTTGATGATTTTGGAAAGGCCGGCGGTGCCGAGGATGGGCACACGTCTGACGGCGTCGTCGAGATACCATTCGAGGCGGTCGAGATCGTCGGGGAAGAGCTGGAAGGAGAAGTCGTCCGGCATCGGATCGGCGGCGCTCGCCCAATGGGCGCGGCAGTTGCGCTCGTAGGGGCCGAGGTTCATGCCGGTCTTTTCCTGGCGCAGGTAGTAGGAGGAATCGACGTCGCGCAGGAGCGGCAGCTTGTGGCCGACTTCGCTCGACCAGGCGGCGAGTTCGGGGATTTCTTCGAACAGGATGTATTGATGGCTCATCACCATCATCGGGATTTCGCGGCCGAACATCCGACCAACTTCGCCCGCGCGGTAGCCGGCGGCGTTGACGACGTATTCGCAGGCGATCTCGCCCTTGGGTGTTTCGATCTTCCAGAGGTCGTTCTCGCGGCGGACGCCGGTGACGGGGCAGAAGCGGATGATTTTTGCGCCGAGGTCGCGTGCGCCTTTTGCGAGGGCCTGGGTCAACTGCGCGGGATCGATGTCGCCGTCGTTCGGATCGTAAAGCGCGCCCTTGAGGTCGTGTGTCTCGAGGAACGGGTAGCGCGTCTTCAACTCGTCGAGGCCGAGAATGTCGATGTCCATGCCTTGGTGGCGGCCCATGGATTTGACGCGCGCGAACTCCTGCATCCGCTCCTTCGTGTGGGCGAGGCGCACGGAGCCGGTGACGTGGTAGTTCATCGGATAGTCGACTTCGTCGGCGAGGCCGCGATAGAGCTGCGCTGAATAGCGCTGCATGTTCATGACCGACCAGGATGAGGAGAAGGTGGGGACGTTGCCGGCGGCATGCCAGGTCGAGCCGGAGGTCAGCTCGTTTTTCTCCAGAAGAACGCAATCGCTCCGGCCGGCCTTGGCGAGATGGAAGAGCGCGGAGACGCCGACGGCGCCGCCGCCGATGATCACCACCCGGGCCTGGCTTGGCAGTTCGCTCATCGATTTCCCCTTTTTTGCCGGAAGGGTGCAAGGGGCGGTGGAAAAGGCAACAGCTTTCGCGATGCTGGCTCAAAGGATTTGCGCACTGGCATGGCATGGCCTATGCGGGGCACGCTGCCCCGGCGAACCGGGCGCCTCGGGTTGAGTCGCGCCCCGCAACGCAAGGAATTTCGGATGTTGGCTCCGGACAACAAGACTTCCATCATCGATGAATCCGCAATCGTCGACGAGGCGATCAATTCGCGGAAATCGGTGCGCGCCTTTCTGCCGACGCCGGTGGACGAGGCGACCGTCCGCGATATTCTTGAAATCGCTGCGCGCGCGCCTTCCGGCACCAACATGCAGCCTTGGAAAGTCTATGTCGTCACCGGCCAGAAGAAGCAGGCGGTGACCGACGCGATTCTCGATTCAGGCATCCGCGCCGAGAAGATCGCCTGGGACGAATACAAATATTATCCCGACCAGTTCTTCGAACCCTACCTGACGCGCCGGCGCGCGGTTGGCTTCGCGCTCTACAGCCTGCTGGGCATCGGCAAGCGCGAGGTCGAGCGGATGCGGGCGCAGCACGACCGCAACTTCTCCTTCTTCGATGCGCCGGTCGGCATGATCTTCACGATCGACAGGCGGCTGAACATGGGCTCGTGGATAGACCACGGCATGTTCCTGCAATCGATCATGATCGCGGCGCGGGGCCGGGGCCTCCACACCTGCCCGCAGGCCGCGTTCGCGCCGTATCACCGGCAGATCCGGCCGGTGCTCGACATTCCCGATGAGGAAATCATCGTCTGCGGCATGGCGCTGGGGTTCGAGGATGAAACGAAACCGGAAAATACGCTTCGGTCGGAGCGGGCGCCGTTGGAGGAGTTCGTTTCGTTTGTGAAGTGAGGGTGGGGGGAGTGGAGTCCTTCGGACGAGCCTTTATGAAGTGACCCCCACCCTTTATCCCTCCCCACAAGGGGGAGGGAGGCTTGAGCGCGGTGCTTAAGCCCAAGCTGGGCGCTGCATTGAAGGTTGGACAGCACGCTGACGAATTCCCTCCCCCTTGTGGGGAGGGATAAAGGGTGGGGGTCTCCACCGGGAACTTGAGTGCTTCACGCTTCTCAAACTTCGGCGAATGGCCGCGAGTTCGGTGCCCTACCTGCCGATGAAATCGATCAGATCCTGATTGAGCTTGTCCTTGTCGGTGAAGTAGAGGCCGTGGGGCGCGCCGTCGTAGACTTTGAGTTCGGCACTTGGCAGGAATTCCCGCACCCGGTTTGCCGAGACGTCGATCGGCACCGTCTGGTCGTTGTCGCCATGGATGACGAGGGTCGGGACCGAGAATTTGCGCAGGTCCTCGCGGAAGTCGGTTTCGGAAAAGGCGCGGACGCAGTCAAGCGTGGCCTTGGGCGAGGCGAGCATCGCGACCTGGCTCGTCCAGGCGAGGAGTTCGTTCGAAATGTCGAAATTGAGCATTCCGGCGCCGTAGAACTTCTTGCCGAAATCGGCGAGGAAATGCGGGCGGTCCGCCTTGAGGCCATCGACCATCTCGTCGAACACGCTTTTGTCGACACCGTCGGGATTGTCGCCGGTCTTGAGCAGGAACGGCGTGACGGCGGAGACGAGGACGGCCTTGGATATGCGATCGGTGCCGTATCGGCCGATATGGCGGGCGACTTCGCCGCCGCCCATCGAGAAGCCGACGAGCGAGACGTCGCGCAAATCCAACTCGTCAATGATGGAATTCAGGTCGCCGGCCATCGTGTTGTAGTCGTAGCCCGACCAGGGCTGGCTCGACCGACCGAAGCCGCGGCGGTCATAGGAGATGACGCGCAGGCCGGCATCGGCGAGGACGCGGGCATTGTATTCCCACATGTCGCCGTCGAGCGGCCAGCCATGGATGAGAATGACGGGTTTGCCGCTGCCCCATTCATTGTAGAATATCTGGGTGTCGTCGGCGGTCTTGATGAAAGGCATGGAAGATTTTCTCCGTTGGTTCAGGAGGCGAACCGAACGGATGCAGCGATGTTCCGTGAGCCTATTGTCAGGAAAAGTTGATCGCCATGCTCAGCGATGCGGGAACAGGTCACTCCACCGTATAGCCGAACTCTTCCGCGCTGGCGCAGAGGAGGTGCCAGAAGGAGCGGGCGAAGGAGCGGTAGACGTAGAGGTCGAAGCGGTCTGCGCCGGTTCGCTGGACGAGCGTGAAGACGTCGTGATGCGCGGCGGATTTCGCCGACGCGACTGGAAACGCGGCGAGCGAGAAATTGAGCGCATAGAACTTCGACAGGAGGCGTTCCGCCTTCTCGCCCTCGACGGCGATGGCGGTGCGGCCGTGGGAGAGGTCGCAGACCGTGCCGAGATCGGCACTGACCTTCTCGCGAAACGTTTGACCGACGCCTTCGGCCTGATCGACGACGAGCCAACGGCCGGGGGCGAAGCCGAAGGCGGCGCTGCTTTCGTCGACGGTGCCGGCACCCGGTGCCGCGTCGAGGCCAAGACCGGTGACGGTCTTGATGACAGCGCGCATGGCGTCGTCCTGGCCCGGCCATGCGGCGAGCTGGACGATGGAGCCGGGCTGGGTTTCGGACAGGGTGATGCGAGAACCGCCGTCGCGATTGCCGTGCGCGCCGCGGCGATAGGCCGGTTCGAGCGGGGAGACGATCTCAACCATGCATGCGGCTCCCTTCGGGATCGAAGAAGTGGTGGCTGACGATTTCGACCGGGCCGTAGCGGTTGCGCACCGGGTCCGAGACGAAGGCGCGCTGGCCATGGCGGGCCTTGCCGCCCCTGACGAGGGCGAGCGCAATATATTTGCCGAGCGCGGGCGAGAAACAAAAGCCGGTGATGTGGCCTATCGAGCCGCGCGGCTCTTCGCCGAGGCGTTCGACGATGTGCGCGCCGCCCTGGAGCGGTCGGTCGTCGAGGGCGACGATGCCGACGAGCTTAACCCGATCGGTCGCGACGAGGCCTTCGCGGTCGACCATGGCCGAGCCGATATAGGGCTTCTTCTTCGACAGCATCCAGTCGAGGTAGAGATCGCGCGGGCTCGTGCGCCCGTCGATCTCCGCACCGGTGACATGGCCCTTTTCGATGCGCAGCGTGCCGAGCGCCTCGAGACCGTAGGGGACGATGTCGAAGGTTTGGCCGGCATTCATCAGAGCGTCCCAGACGTGCTGGCCGTGGCCGGCGCCGCTATAGACTTCGTAGGCGAGTTCGCCGGAAAAGGAGAGGCGGCAGATCATGACCGGCGCGCCGTCGATCTCGCCTCGGACGATGCCCATGAAGGGGAGCGCGTCATTGTCGACGGCGGTTCCCTCGACGCAGGCTTCGAGCACATGCCGCGCATTCGGGCCGGCGACCGCCGCACCCGCCCATTCGTCGGTGACCGAGGTGACGTGGACGCGCAGATCCGGCCAGACGCAGTCGAGGTAATATTCCAGATGCTGCATGACCTTGCCGGCATTGGCCGTGGTCGTCGTCATCAGGAAATCGTGCTCGCCGAGCCGCCATGTCGTGCCGTCGTCGAAGGCGATGCCTTCCTCGCGCAGCATCAGGCCGTAGCGCGCCTTGTCGACGGGGAGCGTGGAGAACAGGTTGGTGTAGACGCGGTCGAGAAGTTCGGCGGCGTCCGGCCCCTGGATGGCGATCTTGCCGAGCGTCGAGACGTCGACGATGCCGACAGTCTCGCGCACGGCCTTGGCCTCGCGGACATAGGCCTGCTCGACCGTTTCGCCGCCGGTGCCGTAGATCATCGGGCGATACCAGAGGCCGGCGGCATACATGCGTGCGCCGCGCGCGACGTGCCAGTCGTGCATCGGGGTGAGCCGTTCGGGCTTGAAATGGCCGTGCCGGTCGGCGGCGAGCGCGCCGAGAGAGACAGCGGAGAAGGGCGGGCGGAAGCGGGTTGTGCCGACTTCCGGGATCGGCAAGCCGCGTGCGGCGGCCATGATCGCGAGGCCGGGAACGTTGGAGGACTTGCCCTGGTCGGTTGCCATGCCGAGCGTGGTGTAGCGCTTCAGATGCTCGACGGACTGGAAGCCTTCGCGGTGTGCGAGGCGAATGTCGGAGGCCGTGACGTCGTGCTGGAGGTCGACGAAGGCCTTGGCCGACTTCTTGCCCGAGGGACGGATTTCGAAAACCGGCGCGGGTTCGTACTCGATTTCGGGCTCGTTGACGGCGACGTCGTCGCCGATCGCGGACGCCGTCGAGAATGCGCCGGTGAAGGCGCCGGCGCCAGTCCATGGCTGGGTGGGCGCGGGCGGCAGGAAGGCTTGCAGGGCCTCGTCCCATTGCGGTGCGTGGCCGGCCTGGCTGGCGAGATGGATCGCCGGGGACCAGCCGCCGGAGACGGCGAGGCAATCGACGGCGAAGGCACGGGTGCCGCCCTCCCGGACCGTTCCATCCGCAAAGGGCTGCACCTCGATCTCGCGCAGGCGGCGCGCGCCGGAGGTGTTGGTGACGGCATAGCCGAGCAGGAGTTCGCCGCCGGCCTCGCGGGCGAGTTCGCGCGCGGCAACGGAGACGCCGGCGCGCACGTCGATGATGGCGGCGATCTCGGCACCGGCATCTTTGAGCGCGAGCGCGGCCTCGTAGGCGGAATCGTTGTTGGCGAAGATCGCGATGCGCTCGCCCGGCAGGACGCCGTATTCGGTGGCGTAGCGCGCGGCGGCGGCGGCGAGCATGACGCCGGGCCGGTCGTTGCCGGGGAACACGATCGGGCGCTCGAAGGCTCCGGTGGCGAGGACGACGTCCTTGGCACGGATAGTCCAATGGCGCTGGCGCGGCTCGCCAATGGCGGGTGTCGATTTGTGGTCGGTGACGCGTTCGAGCGCGCCGAGGGCGTTATCGTCGTAATAGCCCCAGACGGTGGTGCGGGGCAGGAGGGTGACGTTGGGCAGGGAGGCGAGTTCGGCCAGCGTGGCGGCGACCCAGTCGGTAGCGGGGCGGCCGTCGATGGCGGCGGATCTCCAGCGCAGCGTGCCGCCGAATTCGGGCTCCTGCTCGGCGAGGAAGACGCGCTTGCCTTCGGCCGCGGCGCGCCTCGCGGCCGTCAGCCCGGCGGGGCCGGAGCCGACGACGAGCACGTCGCAAAAGCCGTACATCTTCTCGTAGCGGTCGGTGTCGGACTCATGGCCGGCGCGGCCGAGGCCGGCGGCGCGGCGGATGAAATGCTCGCAGAACATCCAGAAGCGCGTGCCTTTCAAGGGGCCGGCGACCGGGCCCATGAAGGTCTTGTAGTAGAAGCCGGCGGCGAAGAGGTTGCCGGCAAGGCCATTGAGCGCGCCGATGTCGAGGCTGAGCGATGGGAAGCGGTTCTGGCTTTCGACGGCGAGGCCGTCATAGAGCTCGATCTGCGTAGCGGCGATGTTGGGTTCGCGCAGCTTGCCCTTGATCACCGTGACGAGCGCGTTCGGCTCTTCGATGCCGGCGGAAAAGACGCCGCGCGGGCGGTGATATTTGAACGACCGACCGACGACCGAGATGCCGTTTGCCAGAAGTGCGGAGGCGAGCGTGTCGCCGGCATGGCCGGTCATCGCCGTGCCGTCGAAGGTGAAGCGCAGCGTCGTCGACCGGTCGATGCGGCCGCCATTATGGGCGCGGCGCGGGCTCATTTCGCGGCCTCGCGGGCGAAAGCGACGGACTTGATCTCGTGCGTCAGCGTGGAGCGGACGACGGCCAGATGCGCGCGGCAGCCGCCGGAATGCTGCCAGAATTCGCGGTGGTCGCCCGCCGTGTTGACGCGCTCGTAGACATAGGCGTTCCACGCCGATTGGTCGTTCGACATCGGGTTCGGCCGCGTGCGGTTGGCGTCGCCCTGATAGGTGAACTCGGACAGGTCGCGGGGGCCGCAATAGGGGCAGGCGATCAGCATGGGTGCACTTTCAATGCCATTTGGGCGTGGCGCCCTGGCCTTTTTCGTCGATCAGGATGCCGCGGGAAAAGCGGTCGAGCGTGAAGGCGGCGTTCAAGGGGTGGGCCTCGCCGCGGGCGATCGTGTGCGCGAAGCACCAGCCGGAGGCGGGCGTCGCCTTGAAGCCGCCATAGCACCAGCCGCAGTTCAGGAACATGCCGGGCAGGGGGCCGGGCGTGATGATCGGCGAGCCGTCCATCGACATGTCCATCACGCCGCCCCAGGATCGCAGGAGCCGGACGCGGGCGAGGTTGGGGAACATGGCGAGGAGTTCGCTCATGACCTCTTCGACCAACGGCAGGTTTCCGCGCTGGGCGTAGGTGTTGTAACCGTCGAGATCGCCGCCGAAGACGAGGCCGCCCTTGTCGGACTGCGAGACATAGAGATGCCCGCCGCCGAAGGTGACGACCTGGTTGATGAGGGGTTTGAGCGATTCGGAGACGAAGGCCTGGAGGACGTGGCTTTCGATCGGCAAATTGTCGATGCCGGCGAGTTTCATGACGCGCCCGGTCGAGCCGGCGACGGCGACGGCGACCTTCTTGGCGCGGATCTCGCCGCGCGTGGTGGTGACGCCGACGACGCGCTCGCCCTCGCGCAGGAAGCCGGTGACCTCGCAGTTTTCCAAGATGTCGACGCCGCGGCGGTCGGCGCCGCGCGCATACCCCCAAGCGACCGCGTCGTGCCGGGCGGTGCCGGCGCGCGGCTGCAGCAGACCGCCCAGAACCGGGAAGCGCGCGGAGGCCGACATGTCGAGGCCGGGCACCATGCGCGCGACTTCCTCGCGGCCGAGCAGGACGGCGTCACCGCCCTCGTGGCGCATGGCGTTGCCGCGTCGCGCATGCTCGTCCATCTGCGCCGGCGTGTGGGCGAGGTTGAGGACGCCGCGCTGCGAGAACATGACGTTGTAGTTCAAATCGTGGGAGAGGTTTTCCCACAGCTTCATCGAATGCTCGTAGAAGCGGATATTGTCCGGCAGGAGATAGTTCGAGCGCACGATGGTGGTGTTGCGGCCGACATTGCCGGAGCCGAGATATCCCTTTTCAAGCACCGCGACATTGGTGATGCCGTGCTCCTTGGCGAGGTAGTAGGCGGTCGACAGGCCATGCCCGCCGCCGCCGATGACGACGACGTCATAGGTCGGGCGGGGCTCAGGCTTGCGCCAGGCCGGCTTCCAGTCCTCGTTTCCGGAAAGGGCGTTCCTCAGGAGGGAAAGGAACGAGTATTCGGCCATGCGGGTCCCCGCTCGAATGAAGCGTTGCGACTGGGGGACGGTATAGATCACGCCCGCCGGCCAACGCAAATAAAGCGCCATCGGCTTTCGTTATGCCGACCTTTGCGAACGCGAAATCGCCTGCGTCGCGGGGCGTTTCCGCGATGTCGCAAACAGGCCTGAAACCGGCTTTCGCGCCATCCTATTGTCCGCGAAATTCGATGCAGTCCGCACGACGAAAGCTGCGCTGCCAATCTCTTATTCGGGGAGCATCCGGGGACATGAAAGACAAAGCGCGCGCGGTCGTCATCGGTGGAGGCGTGGTCGGCGTCTCGACGCTCTATCACCTTGCGAAGAAGGGCTGGTCGGACGTCGTTCTGATCGAGCGCAAGGAACTGACCTCGGGCTCGACCTGGCACGCGGCGGGCCTCTTGCCGCTCTTCAACATGAGCTATTCGGTCGGCCAGATTCACCGCTATTCGGTGAGGTTCTACCAGGAGCTCCAGGAAGAGACCGGCATGAATGTCGGCTTCAGCCAGGTGACCAACATCCGCCTTGCCCGCACCAAGGACCGCTGGGACGAATACATGTATTATGCAGGCGTCGCCGAGACGCTGGGCATCCCGGTCAATATCCTGACCCCCGAGCAGATCAAGGAGATCTGGCCGCTGTGCGAGACGGACGGTCTTCTGGGCGGCATCCAGCATCCCGACGACGGCTACATCCAGCCGGCAGATTTGACGCAAGCGCTGGCAAAGGGCGCGCGCGACCGCGGCGCCACGATCTATCGCAATACGACCGTGACCGCGATCGAGCAGACCGCCGGCGGCAAGTGGCTGGTGAAGACGGACAAGGGCGACATCGAGGCGGAGCACATCGTTTCGGCCACCGGCAATTTCGCGCGCAAGACCGGCGAAATGGTCGGGCTCAACGTGCCGGTCATCCCTGTCGAGCACCAGTACATCGTCACCGAGCCGCATCCGGCCATCGTCGAGCGCAAGAAGCAAGGCCTGCCGGAGATGGGCGTACTGCGCGAGAGCGATTCGTCATGGTACATGCGTGAGGAAAATGGCGGGCTGCTGCTCGGACCTTATGAGCATGGCGCGCCGGTCTGCTATGTCGACGGACCTTCTGACGAGTCGGAATACGAACTTTTCCAGGAAGAACTCGAGCGGCTGATGCCGCATATCGAGACGGCGATCGCGCGCGTGCCGGCGTTTGGCGAAGTCGGCATCAAAAAGGTCTATAACGGCGCCATCGCCTATACGCCGGACGGCTCGCCGATCATCGGGCCGGCGCCGGGGCTGAAGAATTTCTGGCTGAACGAGGGCCATTCCTTCGGCGTGACGGCGGCAGGTGGTGCCGGCTGGCAGTTGGCCGAATGGATCGTCGACGGCGAGCCGACCATCGACATGATGGGCGTCGACCCGCGTCGCTTCGGCCCCTATGCGACGGAGGGCTACCTCAAGGCCAAGAATGAGGAAGCCTACGCCAACGTCTTCACCATGCACTATCCCGATGAGGAACGCGCCGCCGCGCGCCCCTTGAAGACCACGCCGGTCTATTCGCGGCTGAAAGAGATGGGCGCGGTGTTCGGGTCGGTCTATGGCTGGGAGCGCGCCAACTGGTTTGCGCCCGAAGGCTACGAAGTGCCGGCGGAAGAGCTTGGTGTCGGCGCGGACGTGCTGACGAACCACAACCATGCGCCGGCGCTGGAAGACGGACGCATCGTCGAGCGCTGGTCGTTCCGCCGCTCGAACTATTTCGACCATGTCGGCGCGGAAGTGAAGAACGTGCATGAGAATGTCGGTGTGCTCGACATGTCGGCCTTCGCCAAGATGGAAGTGTCCGGCCCCGGCGCGCGCGCATGGCTGGAATCGATTCTCGCCAACAAGATCCCGAAGAAGCGCGGGCGCATCGCGCTGACGCATCTTTTGACGAAGACCGGCGGCGTGAAGAGCGAGTTCACGGTCTATGAATGGAAGCCGGGGCGGTTCTACCTCGTCTCGGCCGGTGCTTACGAGGCGCATGACCACGACGTCTTGGCCAAGCTCGCGCCGACCGACGGTTCGGTCGTCCTCCAGCCGATCACGCAGATGTACGGCGTTCTCGTGCTGGCCGGCCCGAAGAGCCGCGATGTCCTGAAGAAGCTCACCCGCACCAGTCTGAAGAACGCGGACTTCCCCTGGCTGTCGGGCAAGGAGATAGCCGTCGGGACGGCGACCGCCCATGCGCTGCGCGTCAACTTCGTCGGCGAACTCGGCTGGGAACTGCACCATCCGATCGAGCAGCAGAACGCGATCTTCGACGCGCTGATGGAAGCGGGCGCCGAGTTCGGGATCAAGCCGTTCGGCATCCGCGCGATGACGGCGATGGCGATCGAGAAGAGCTATCGCCTGATCCCACGCGAGCTTTCGATCGAATATTCGGCCTGGGAAAGCGGGCTCGACCGGTTCGTCCATCCCGACAAGGGCGACTTCATCGGCCGCGACGCGCTGTTGAAGCTGAAGGAGACCGGGTCGAACTGGAACTTCTTGACGCTCGAAGTGCATGGCGTGACGGACAGCGACGCGCGCGGCAACGAGGCGATCCACAAGGACGGTGCGCTCGTCGGCCGCGCGACCCATGGGGGTTATGGCTGGCGTGTCGGCAAGAGCATCGCGCTGGCGATGGTGAAGCCGGAATTTGCGGCCGAGGGGACTGAGCTGGAAATCCAGATCCTCGGCAAGCCGCACAAGGCGACGGTGATCGCCGAAAGCCCGTTCGATGCGGAAAATGCGGCTTTGCGTGCCGATGGGTGAGGGCGACGGTCTGGGCGTCATCCCGCAAGCCGGAGCGTAGCGGAGGCTATGCGGGACCCATTCCGTGACTTTTGCGATGTCACGGCATGGGTCCCGGCTCTCGCCTCGCTGCGCTCGGACTTCGGCCGGGATGACGCCAAGCTGGAACGAACGCTCGCCAAGCATTCCGTAACGTCATCGTGAATGGAGAAGCCCGGCGCGTCCGGGCTTTTCGCTTTGTGATTGTGGGATCGTGCGTATCCTCGTGACATGACCGTCACTGTTCGATCCTTGTCTTCGATCACAGGCAGCGTCGCACTCACGCTGATGACGGCAATCGCTTTTACCGAACGGGCGTTCGCAGAGCAGGAAATCGTCGATGTCCAGCTCGTTCTGGCGGCCGACGTGTCGCTCTCCATGTCCTATGAGGAACTGCGCATCCAGCGCGACGGCTATGTCGCGGCGCTGACGCATGAGAGCGTGATCCAGGCGATCGAGGACGGGGCCTACGGCAAGATCGCGCTCGCCATGTTCGAATGGGCGGGCGACGAATCGCATTATCTCGTCGTGCCCTGGACGGTGATCGCCTCGCGCGAGGACGCCGAGGCGGTGGCAGTCCTGATCGGCCAGCAGAACACCAACAGCGCGCGGCGCACGTCGATCTCCGGCGCGCTCGACTTTGCCGGCGACCTCTTCGCCGAGAGCAGCTATCGCGGCCTGCGCCGCGTCGTCGACATTTCCGGCGACGGGCCCAACAACCAGGGCAGCCCGGTTGCCGAGGCGCGCGACCGGCTGGTGGCGCAGGGCATCGTCGTCAACGGCCTGCCGCTGATGACCAATGGCGGCATGAGCACGGTCTTCGACGTGCCGGACCTCGACGAGTACTACTCGTATTGCGTGACCGGCGGGCCGGGGTCGTTCGTCATTCCGGTGAACGACTGGGGCCAGTTTCCAGAGGCGGTGCGGCGCAAGCTGGTGCTGGAACTGGCGGGGCCGTGGTCGCCGACATGGCAAAGCTATGCCGAGCGGGCGCCGGTGGTGCAGGTGGCGAATGTCGAGGCGTATGATTGCCTCATCGGCGAGAAGCGGTGGATGAATCGGTCGTGGAACTGGCCAAATCCCTGACGCTTCGTCATCCTCGGGCTTGACCCGAGGATCCATTCCTCAACGGTTCATATTGTCCATGACTTTACCGCCGTGCCTGGCTTTGATGCCGAGGAATGGATCCTCGGGTCAAGCCCGAGGATGACGAAGCGCGGGGTGGAGGCTCGCCGCGAACGCGGCTGCGGGGGTGGCTTGGCGAAAGCGCCTCAAGCCACCAGCAACTGCCGGCGTTCGCCGCGTTCCTGCTGGGGTGAGCGGGCGTAGACTTCGCGGTAGCATTTGGAGAAATGTGAGGCGGAGACGAAGCCGCAGGCGACGGCGACTTCGACGACGGGCATGGCCGATTGCAGCAGGAGATGACGGGCGCGGTCGAGGCGAATTTCGAGGTAGTAGCGCGCGGGGGAGCGGCCCATTTCCTGACGGAACAGGCGCTCGATCTGGCGGCGCGACAGGCCGACATGGTCGGCGATCTCGATCAGCGACAGGGGCTCGGTGAGGTTCGCCTCCATGAGTTCGATGATGGTCAGCACCTTGGAGTTCTGGACGCCGAGGCGAGCGCGCAGCGGCAGGCGCTGGCGGTCGGTCGGGCTGCGCACGCGGTCCGTCAGGACCTGCTCGCAGACGCGGTTGACGAGATGATCGTCGAAATCGTCGCCGATGAGCTTCAGCATCATGTCGAGCGCGGCGGTGCCGCCCGCGCAGGTATAGATGTTCTGGTCGACCTCGAAGAGATCGGCGAAGACGTTGGCCTTCGGAAAGGCTTCGGCGAAGCCCGGCAGGTTTTCCCAATGGATCGCGCAGCGGCGGTTGGAGAGGAGGCCGGCGGCTGCCAGCACGTGTGCGCCGGTGCAAAGCCCGCCGATCGAGACGCCGCGATTATACTCCTCGCGCAGCCAGGCGAAGGTCGTCTTGTTGGCATAGGTCTCGACATTGACGCCCGAGCAGACGATGACCATGGATGGACGGTCGCCGCCGGTCATCTTACGCCGCTCGATTTCGAGCGATGTGTCGACCGCGCATTCGACCGAATTCGACGCCTTGACCGGCTTGCCGTCGACGCTGGCGAGCCGCCATTGATAGGCGGAGTAGCCGAGCATGCGGTTTGCGGCGCGCAGCGGCTCGATGGCCGTCGCGAAGGCGATCATTGTGAATTCGGGAACCAGGAAGAAGACGATCGAACGCTTGACGGTATTTCGGGCGTTCATTCCACACCTCGCCACAGGCCGCGCGACGCTGGGTTCCATGTCGCTTTCCGGCCAGCCTCAACAGGAAAACCCTTAGCTGTCAATGGAATGCGACAGCTTGGTGACAGCAATTTGTCGGCAGGGTTTCGGGAAGGGCGCGCAATGCAAAAAACCGCGCGGGACGTTCAAGTCCCGCGCGGCATCATGTGAGGCACATGATGAAAGCGATCAGACGAAATGGCCGAGGCGCGAGGCGTTCATCGCGCCGGTCTGGCCGGGCATGGTGCGGCCAAGCCGCTGGCGCTCGAGCGCCGTCGCGATGTTGGACGAGCGCTTCTTGGCGAAAAACCGGTACAGGAACTTCATGACACGTCTCCAATCTTAGATGACACGCGCAACGGCCTTCGCATCATGGAGTGGGGTCGTTCGTCGTTCCGGCACATATAGTGACGCGCCGCGCGATTTTGCGATGCAAAAGCGAAGTCCGACGATGCAAAAACGACATCCCTCACTCCCGGACGAAGGTGTTGCATTCGCGCTTAGCCGAGCCTGAGATGCGGGCAGGCGGGAAACCCGTCGCGCGCGTTCTCCTCGAAGGCGTCGAAGAGCGACGGGCGCATCAGATCCGTCTGCATCTCGTGCGGCAGGTCCGAGAAGAACAGGAAGGCATCCAAGCGGCGACGGCGGGCGCGGCGCGCTGCGATGTGGTCGCGCAGGCGCGACAGGAGGGAGCGGCTCATCGGAAATTCCTCCCGTCCCAGAAGCGGTCGCCATCGGTGCCGGAGGCGAAGCGATCGGGCCAGCCGATGTCGCGGCGGGTCTCGGGCGACAGGTTGTTCATCAGCGCGTCGTTGCGCTGGTGGTGGTGGATGGCGCGCAGGCCGTCGACCAGGTGCGAGAAGGCGGAGAGCGTGAACATGGCAATCTCCTTTCGTTCGCTTGCTCTTCGATGGATTGACAATGCGCCTGCCTCATTGTTCAATCAATCGAAATCAAATGATCCCATCATTCAGGAATGTTGATCATGAACGCTCCGCTCAATCACCCGATGCCGCTGCTCGATCTGGACGTGCTGCGTACGTTCGTGGCTATCGCGGAGACCGGTAGCTTCACCGCCGCGGCCAATGCGGTGTTCCGCACGCCCTCGGCGGTTTCGATGCAGATCAAGAAGCTCGAAGAGATTCTCGGCCGGTCGGTGTTCTCGCGCGATGCGCGGTCCGTGACGCTGACCAATGACGGCGAAATGCTGATCGGCTATGCGCGCCGCCTGATCGCGCTCAACCGCGAGGCGGTGTCGAAATTCATCATTCCCGACATCTCAGGTGTGGTGCGGCTCGGCTCGCCCGACGATTATGGCGAGCGGGTGCTGCCGCATGTGCTGAAGCGATTTGCGCAGACGCATCCGGCGATCGCCGTCGACGTCGTCATCGACCAGTCGGGCAATCTGCGGCGGCGTCTCGCCGATGGCGGGCTCGACATCACGCTGTTCACGGTTTGCCGCTCGATCCCGGCCGAGGCGGAGGTGCTCTTGACCGAGCCGATCGTCTGGGGCGGCGCCAAGGGCGGTTGCGCGCATATGCGCGAGCCGCTGCCGGTGTCGATCTGGGAGGAAGGGTGCGTCTGGCGGGCGGCGGCGCTGGAGGCGCTGGGCCGGGCAGGGCGCGAGTACCGCATCGCCTATATGAGCGCGCACACGGCAGGCCAGCGCTCGGCGATCCTGTCGGACCTGGCGGTCGCGCCGCTGCCGAAGTCGTTCATCGGCGAGGAAATCGTGGCGCTTGGGCCCGAGGAAGGCCTGCCGCTGCTGCCGACCTACAATCTGGCGATGATCGTCGCGCCCGATGCGTCGGCGCCGGTGAAGGCGGCGGCGGACCATATTCGCGCGACGTTCGAGAGTTTTCGCGAGACGGGGAAGTTTTGAGGATTGAAGGCGGGGGATTTTCGAGGAGTCAAGCGAAGCGGACCCCCACCCTTTATCCCTCCCCACAAGGGGGAGGAAGGGCATCGGCGTGGCGCTCTATCCCTTAATCCGGGCGGTGCTTTGAAGGGTGAGGAGCGACGCTGGCGGATTCCCTCCCCCTTGTGGGGAGGGATAAAGGGTGGGGGTACGATGCCGAGCGCGATATCCGCGGTGGAGCGCTAGTCCCGGCTGCGTCTTGCAGCGCGTTCTTCGCGTGAGCGGCGGCGGGGGGCGTCGCCTTCGGCGGCTGGCGTTGCCTTGCGTTCGGGCAGTTTCACCTGCGCGGCGAGCTTGGGGAACGGGTCGACCTTGTTCGGCAGCGCCATCGCGTCGATGAAGAGTTGCTGGAAATGGGGTTCCAGCGCGGTCTCGATCTTGTCGATGCGCTGGACCGTTTCCTCGATCTCGCGGCGGTGATCGCGATTGAGGAGCGCCATCAGTGCGCCGGTGCCGGCGGCGTTGCCGACCGCCTTGACCTCGGACAGGTCGCAATCGGGGATGAGGCCAAGGACCATCGCGTATTTCGGGTCGATGAAGGAGCCGAAGGCGCCGGCGAAGCAGATCGTGTCGACGGTCTCGATGCCCTGTTTTTCCATCAGAAGCTTGATGCCGGCGTAGAGCGCCGATTTGGCGAGCTGGATCGCGCGCACGTCGTTCTGCGTAACGGTGATCCGCTGCTTGCCTTCGTGGAGCACGTAGGTGGCGGTGCGGCCGGACGCTTCGATGCGGGGCGACTTGGCGGCAAGCGATCCGTCGACGATGCCGTCCTCGGTGATGATGCCGGCAAGATACATCTCGGCGACGACCTCGATGATCGCCGAGCCGCAAATGCCGGTGATGCCGACGGCCTCGGCGTCTTCGAAGAAGCCTAGCTCGTCCGACCATTTGTCGACGCCGATGACGCGGAATTTCGGCTCCAGCGTCTCGGGATCGATGCGCACGCGCTCGATGGCGCCCGGTGCGGCGCGCTGACCGGATGAAATCTCGGCGCCCTCGAAGGCGGGGCCGGTGGGAGAGGAGGCGGCGAGGAGGCGATGGCGGTTGCCGAGCACGATTTCGGCATTGGTGCCGACATCGACGAGGAGCATCATCCGGTCCTGCCGGTGCGGGCCTTCCGACAGCGTCGCGCCGGCGGCGTCCGCGCCGACATGGCCGGCGATGCAGGGCAGCACGTAGACGCGCGCGCCGTGGTTGATCTTGAGGCCGATTTCGCTCGACCACGTGTGTACCGCGCCGGAGACGGCAAGCGCGAAGGGCGCCTGGCCGAGCTCCGTCGGGTCGATGCCGAGGAAGAGGTGGTGCATGATCGGATTGCCGACGAAGACGGCGTCGAGCAGCGTGTCGTGCTGGACTTCGGCTTCCGCACAGACCTTGTCGATCAGATCGTTGACCGCGCCGCGCACGGCCTTGGTCATCGCCTCGCGCCCGTCCGGGTTCATCATCACGTAGGAGACGCGGCTCATCAGATCTTCGCCGAACCGGATCTGCGGGTTCTGCGTGCCGGCGGTCGCGGCAATGCGGCCCGAGAGCAGCGAGACGAGGTGCATGGCGATCGTCGTCGAGCCGATATCGCAGGCGATGCCATACGCTTCGTTCTTGAGGCCGGGCCAGAGCGCGATGATGGTCGGGCGCGAGGAATCGAGATCGCGGTGAATCGCGGCGGTGACGCCCCAGTTTCCCTTGCGCAGGATCGACTGGACTTGCGGCAGGAGGTGCTGGGAGACGAGCAGGTCCTGCCAGCCCCAGTCGCGTTCGAGCATGACCTTCAGTCGGTCGAGATCGCCCAACGGCTTGTGCATGTCGGGCTCGTCGACCTCGACATAGCAGAGCTGGACCGCCGGATTGCGCTCGATGACGCGGTCGATCGGCGACTTGCGGACGACCTGCGCGTTGATCTGCACGTCCTGCGGCACGTCGATGACGAGGTCGCCCTGAATGGTGGCGGAGCAGGAGAGGCGCCGGCCTTCCTTCAGGTCGCGGACCCTGGCGTAGCGTTCTTCCTTGGCACCGAAGGGGGAGATGTGGTCGGCGGAGGACGAGATCTTGTGCTTGGCGAAATGGCCCTCCTGCACCTCGATCTGACAACGCCCGCAGGTGGCGCGCCCGCCGCACACGCTTTCGACATAGACGCCGAGGTCGCGCGCGGCATCGAGCACGGTCGTGCCAACGGGAAACCGCCCGCGCTTGCCGGAGGGCATGAAGAGGACCAGCGGGTCCTTGATGTTGGAGGGGGCGTTCAACCTGATTGTTCCATATGCGGCAAACGGAAGCGCTCGACGTTGCCCCCCTCTGCCCTGCCGGGCATCTCCCCCGCAAGGGGGGAGATTAGTCTCGTCGCCGAAGCCGTGTGATCTCCCCCCTCGCGGGGGAGATGCCCGGCAGGGCAGAGGGGGGCGTGACGGAGCGGTGTCATCTCAGCCTCGAACCTACCCCCGCGCCATCCGCGCTTCGCGTCCGCCGCGGCGGCGGCCGCCATTGCTGTCGCCCGGCGCGGTGACCGGGACCGGGGCGGGGACGGCGTGGCCGCCTTCGGCGGGCTTGTAGTCCTTGTAGGTGCGAATCCAGGTGGTGCAGTCGCGGTCGGTGCCGTTGAGGACGTTGGCGGCGCGGACGGCTTCCATTTCCTGCGGACGGCAGGGGTTCATGATGGCGCTCGTCATGCCTGCGCCGATGACCATCGGGATGAAGCCGGCATTGATGCCGTGGCGGTGCGGCAGGCCGAAGGAGATGTTGGAGAGGCCGCAGGTCGTGTTGACCTTCAGTTCCTCGCGCAGACGCCGCAGGAGCGCGAAGACCTGGCGGCCGGCGTCGCCCAGCGCACCGATCGGCATGACCAGCGGATCGACGACGACGTCATGGGCGGGGATGCCGAAATCGGCGCAGCGCTCGACGATCTTCTTGGCGACGGCGAAGCGCACGTCCGGGTCCATGGAGATGCCGGTCTCGTCATTGGAGATGGCGACGACGGGGACGTTGTATTTCTTCACCAGCGGCAGGATGGCCTCGAGCTTTTCCTCCTCGCCGGTGACCGAATTGACCAGCGGCCGGCCCTTGGCGACCTTGAGCGCGGCTTCGATGGCGGCCGAGACGGAGCTGTCGATCGACAGCGGCACGTCGACGAGGTTCTGCACGATCTCCAGCGTCTTGACGAGAAGCGCCGGCTCGGTCGCGTTCGGATCGACGGCCGTGACGCCCGCATTGACGTCGAGCATGGTGGCGCCGGCGGCGACTTGTTCTAGCGCGTCCTTCGTCACCGTGTCGAAATTGCCGGCGACCATTTCGGCGGCAAGCTTCTTGCGGCCGGTCGGGTTGATCCGCTCACCGATCACGCAGAAGGGCTGATCGAAGCCGATGATGATTTCCCTTGTCGCGGAGGCGACGATCGTGCGGGTCATTTGCGGGTCCTTGGGCGCGAGGATTAGCGGGATGCGTGGACGGCGTGGGAAGAGGTGTGCGACGGCCACGAACCGCGCTCGACGAGCCATTCGGCGCTTTTCTTCAGACCGCCGAAGGGGAAGACGTGGATCTGCGCGATGGCGCTGCCGGGCGTTGCCTGCCAGTGTTTCTCGATCGGGCCGACCATGCCTTCGGGCGAATGGCTGGTGGCGAGCGCGGTGAGCGACAGGGCGTTCTTCTTGAGGAACGAGATCGAGTTGCCGACACCGCACATGGCGGCGAACTTGATCAACGTCGTGATCTTGGCCGGGCCGGCGACGCCGAGATGGACGGGAAGCTCGATCCCTTGCGCCTTCAGGCCCTCGGCCCAGGAGATGAATTTCTGCGGATCGAAGCCGAACTGGGTGACGATGCGCACGTCGATGCCGGAGCGCTTGGCGAAATCCTGCTTCTGGCGAAGCGCCTCGATGGCTTGGGCCTCGGTGAAATCGGGGCTGCCCTCGGGATGGCCGGCGACGCCGAGATGGGTGATGCCGTATTTTTCGAAGAAGCCGGTGTCGAGGACTTCCATCGACGAGGCGAACTCGCCGGCCGGTCTGTCGAGGCCGCCGCCGATGACGAGCGCGTCGGTGATGCCGGCTTCCTGCGCCGAGCGGCGGATGCGCTCTTCGAGCGCGGCGCGGGTCGTCAGCCGGCGCGAGGCGAAATGGGGGACGGGACGGTAGCCGAGATCGCGCACGCGCTTTACGGCGGCGACCAGCGTGTCGATCGAATCATTGCCGATATCGGTGATGTAGACGCGCGAGCCTTCCGGGAAGAGGCCCGGCAGATCCTGGGATTCGACGGCTTGCGTGGGCGCAACCTCGATCGATGCGGCAATCTTCGTCATTCAGCGCTCCTCCGCCATGTTCTCTTCCCGACCGCTTGTTGCCCGGTCGGTCTCGCGACCTCCGGCCTTGACGAGCGCAACGAGGCGCTCGCGATCATAGGCGGTGTCGAATTCAGCCAGCGCCTTGTCGGCCTCGGCCTCGAGGTCGTCTCCCACCGGCACCGGGTCGGCCTTGCGCCACTCGGCAAGATACGCATCCGTCTCGCCGGCGCCAGTGCGCATCGCGCACATGTCGATCGCCTCGGTGAAGCGCAGGGGCAGTTCGCGCTTGGCGTTTTGCCGCCCTTTGCGCACGATCACCTGTGCGGGGATGTCGCGCCAGTAGACGATGATGAGATCGGCCATGAAGGCTCCGTGAGATAAACCTGCCGGAGCATTGCCGCATGGCGATGGCCGCTGCTTGTTGCCGGACGACGCGCGGGCCTTCAAAAGCGACGCCGTTCAGACGCCGAAGATGGCGCTCGCCAGAAACGCGCCGGCGCCGACGACCGCAGCGATGATGGCCAGCGAGAGCGCGCCGAGGCCGAGGCCGATCGCGAGGAAGACGCCGTCGCGCTCCGACAGCGCCAGGCCGATGACCGCGACCGAAAATGCCGGCAGCCAGTTGCCCAGCGGAATGGGCAGGAAGACGGCAACGGCGAGGACGAAGGTCGCAAGGCCGAGATAGCGGTCGGCGTCGGCCGTCTCGAACGGCCAGTGGCGCGGACGCACCAGCCTTTCCAGCCATTCGAGGCGCGGAATGACGTAGGTCACGGCGTGGCGGAAGCGATCCGCGCCGATCGACTTGTTCAAGAGGAAGCGCGGAAGCCATGCGGATGGATAGCCCAGCATCATCTGCGCGGAGACCAGCATCAGCGGAATGCCGAGGATGAGCGTCGAGCCGGGCGGGAGCGGCAGAAGGTTGAGCGCGGCGAAAAGGACGAGCAGCATGGCGAAGCCACGGTCGCCTATCGCATCGCGCAGTTCTGCGATCGAGACCGAATGCTCCGATTCAGCCGCGAGACGGCGGAAGATTTGCGACAGGCGCGACTTGCCGGCAGCCATGGCCGGCACGGGAACCGGCAGCATTTCTGGACGGGCGAGTTCGTCGGTCATGTCGTCCTGATCATCATTCGCGTTCGCCCGCCAAGATGGGCAGCCATGGATGCACTACAATAGCAATGCCACAGATTTGTTGCGCGGGGATTGCGCCCTAACGCCTCAATTCGAGAATGTCGAACGTCGATTCATAGCGCGGCAGCGGAAACTCGATCTGCCAGCTTTCCGGGCCGGTGCGCACGGCATAGCCGACCTGGTCGCTTTCGACCCCGGCGCCGTATCGGGGGGCGGCGTCGCCTGCGACGAAGAAGCCGCCGAGATAGGTGAGGCGGGTGTCGCTCTCGGTGAAGAAACGGCCGACCGTGCGCTGCGAGCCGGTGAGCTTTTCCAGCCGCCAGCCGGAGCCGTCGTCGGTGACGCGGCAATCGAACCAGCCATAGACGACGAGCTTTGCAAGGCCGCCCGCCTTGAGGGTGCGGCACTGCCAGTCACCGGTCAGGTCGAAATCGGCAAAGGGCAGGGCCTCGGCGTTTGCCGCCTTGCGCAGGGCGGCGAGCGCCGTCTGGCTGTCCGCGCCCTCGGCCTCGCCCAGCGCCTGCTCCTTCGCGCGCTCGAACGAGGCGAGGCGCTCGCGGTCGGCGTCGGTGATCAGGCTCTCGATCTCGCCGGTGGCGAGGGAGGCGGTGATGGAGGAGAAAAGCGCGAGAAGCGCGAGCGCGGGGCGGCGGAGCATGGGCGGTCCAATCGGCTGTCAGCCGCCTTGACTGACCGTCTCATGCGCCTTTTTGAGGGCGGGGGTGAGATCGCCATAGCCGGTGAAGCGTCGCTCATAGCCAAGGCCGAGCAGCTTTGCAGCGCGGATGGCGACGGCTTCGAGCACTGGGTCGTCGGTTTGCGCCAGATAGACGACCTTCTCGTAATTGCCGAAGAAATCCGCGATCAGTTCGGGATGCCGGTCGAGGCCCATCGGCTTCATGAAGAAGGCGTCGAAGTGACGGCAGAGGAAATCGGTCATGTAGAAGGAGGTCATGTCGGCGTCAGTGACGGCCTCGAACGCAGGCAGGCCCTGGTAGAAGGCGAAGCAGTGCGGGCCGTCGATCCGCGCGACGCCATGTGCCGCACAGACCTTGTCGATGTCCCCGCCGGTGCCGCAATCGGCATAGCCGACGAAGATGTTTGTGATGCCTTCGGCGCGGGCCTTTCGGATCGCGATGTCGAGCGCGGGGGCGATGCGGTCGGGGCGGTAGTGGAACTCGGCAGGCAGGCAGGTCAGGTCCAGATGATCGAGCCGCAACGCATCCTTAACCGCGATGATCTCGCGCGCGATCATTCCGCAGGCGATGACGAGAACCTTTTGGCTGTTGGCGCGTTCACGGTTGGAAGCTGGATTTTCCATGCCTTATCATCTCGGGAGCAGATCAAATGTCCAAGGCAATTTCGCGTGTCGCCATCGTCTTCGCAGTCGTGGCGCTGGCCAGTGGCTGTGCCAACACCATCCGCGGCGTCGGTGCGGACGCGGCCAACACGGTGGACGCCACGCAGTCGGCAGGCCGTAACGTCGCCGGCGCGGCAGAGTAAGGGCTCGATCGCGAGTCGGAACGATCAAGGGCGCCTCGCGGCGCCCTTTTTCATGTCAGGCCGAAGCGCGGACGTTGTGCTTGCGCTTCATGAAATCCTTGGCGGTCTCGACCGCGACGGCCGCGTCGCGGCAATAGGCGTCGGCGCCGACGGCCTTGCCGAACTCCTCGTTTAGCGGGGCGCCGCCGACGAGCACGACGAAGTCGTCGCGGATGCCCTTCTCCTTCATCGTGTCGATGACGACCTTCATGTAGGGCATGGTGGTGGTGAGAAGCGCCGACATGCCGATGATGTCCGGCTGATGCTCCTCGATGGCGTTCAGATAGTTCTCGACCGGGTTGTTGATGCCGAGGTCGACCACGTCGAAGCCGGCGCCCTCCATCATCATGCCGACGAGGTTCTTGCCGATGTCGTGGATGTCGCCCTTGACCGTGCCGATGACGAGCTTGCCCTGCTTGGGCGCATTGGTGGCGGCCAGAAGCGGGCGCAGGATGAACATGCCGGCCTTCATGGCGTTGGCCGACAGGAGCACTTCGGGAACGAACAGGATGCCGTCGCGAAAATCCTCGCCGACGATGCGCATGCCCTCGACCAGCGCCTCGGTCAGGACCTTGTAGGGCTCCCAGCCGCGCTCGAGCAGGATGTTCGTGCCTTCCTCGATCTCTTCCTTCAGCCCGTCGTAAAGATCGTCGTGCATCTGCTGCACGAGTTCGTCGTCGGACAGTTCGGACAGGATGATTTCGTCGTCGGACATCGGGTACTCCTGAAAGGCTCTGGCAGGCGCATTCCGCGCTGATTTGTCGTGCCCAATTCATATTCTGACGGCGGCGATTTCCCATAGTCGGAATGCGACGTCGGCGGAAACGAAAACGACCGTGAAACTCGCCGGAAAACATGCAGGATTCCGTGTCGATTTTGCGACACGGTTTGGCGCGGCCAAGCCCGTTCGCAAAGCGGCCTCAACTAGATTGGCGGGAAAACGCCGCGACCGGCGGCGAACGGAATAAGGACGGGTTTGGACATGGACGAAAATCTCGCTCACGCGGAAGAGGTGGGAACCGGACGGCGCGGACGCGGAGCCAGTGGCGGTGCGGCGGCACGGCGCGCGGCCCGCTCGGGCGGCGGTCCGGGCAAGACGCTGACCTATATCAAGCGCCAGATCCCGCTTTATGAGGTCCTGAACGAGGAAGGCCTGGCGCTGATCGAGGCGAATGCCGACACGGTTCTCGAAGAGGTCGGCATCGAATTCCGCGACGATGCCGAGGCGCTGGAGCTCTGGCGGCAGGCCGGCGCCGACGTGCGCGGCGAGCGCGTGCATTTCCCGAAGGGGCTCTGCCGCGAACTTTTGAAGACCGCGCCGTCCGTCTTCACCCAGCATGCGCGCAATCCCGAGCGTTCGGTCCAGATCGGCGGCGACGCGACCGTCTTCGCACCCGTCTACGGCCCGCCCTTCGTGCGCGATCTCGACGGCAACCGCCGCTATGCGACGATCGAGGATTTCCGCAACTTCGTGAAGCTCGCCTACATGGCGCCGTCGATCCACCATTCGGGCGGAACGGTGTGCGAGCCGGTCGACGTGCCGGTCAACAAGCGGCACCTCGACATGGTGTTTTCGCACATGAAGTATTCCGACAAGCCGTTCATGGGGTCGGTGACGGCGCCGGAACGTGCGGAAGACACGGTGGCGATGGCGAAGATCCTGTTCGGCGACAAATTCGTCGACGAGAACACGGTGATCATCAACCTCATCAACGCCAACTCGCCGATGGTCTTCGACGAGACGATGCTGGGCGCGGCCAAGGTCTATGCGCGCGCCAACCAGGCGACGATCATCACGCCGTTCATCCTGGCCGGCGCGATGAGCCCGGTGACGGTGGCCGGCACGCTGACGCAGGTTCTGGCGGAAGTGCTGGCGGGCGCCTCCTTCACGCAGCTCGTGCGGCCGGGCGCGCCGGTGCTCTTCGGGACGTTCGCCTCGTCGATCTCCATGCAGTCGGGCGCGCCGACCTTCGGAACGCCGGAGCCGACGCTGGTTTCCTACGGTGCGGGCCAGCTCGCGCGCCGCCTCGGCCTGCCGTTCCGCACCGGCGGATCGCTTTGCGCCTCGAAGGTCCCGGACGCGCAGGCGGCCTATGAAAGCGCCAACACGCTGAACTCGACGGTGCTGGCCGGCACGAACTTCGTGCTCCACGCGGCAGGCTGGCTCGAAGGCGGTCTCGCCTCCTGCTACGAGAAGTTCATGATGGACGTCGACCAGCTCGGCATGCAGCAGAAATTCGCTGCTGGCGTCGACCTGTCGGAAAACGGGCAGGCGATGGACGCGATCCGCGAAGTCGGCCCCGGCAGCCACTATCTCGGCTGCTCGCACACGCAGGCAAACTTCCAGACGGCATTCTACCGCTCGTCGATCGCCGACAACAATTCCTACGAGCAGTGGCTTGCCGAGGGCGAGAAGACCGCGCCGCAGCGCGCGAACGATCTCGCCCGCCGCTGGCTCGACACCTACGAGGCGCCGTATCTCGACCCGGGCCTCGAGGACGGGCTGAAGGACTTCATGGCCAAGAAGAAGGAATCCATGCCCGACGCCTTCACTTGAAAGGAGCCCGTTTCAGGCCGGGCTAAAGTGGCCGACATCATCCACAAGGAAGTCTGGCGCTCGGCGATACGAGGGCCGGACGGGAAGGGGTGATGTGCGCTTTTCTTGCTGGGTCGAGGCGATTGCAGGGGAGAGGCATGGATTCCTGTGACGAGCACAGGAATGACGGTTGCGGGGGTGTCGGCGCGAGTCATGTGCGTTTGCGACTGACTTTCCCCTCTCCGCCGTCATGCCTGTGCTCGTCACAGGCATCCATGCCTCGCTATCGATGACGGCAGAGACAAGGCCGGACCCCGAGCAAACGATCCGCTTGGTAGCAGGGCGGCTAGCCGGACATGGCCTGATTATACGCGGAGGATTCAACTTCGCGTCGGAAGAGCCGGTTCCCGCAAGGTCGATACTGCTAGTCAGCCACGGCGGGGCGGACTCCAAGAGTGGCGGGCGCGGAACGTTGGCGTCGCCGATCCGCTGGATGCGTGGTCGCGGATTGTCATTGACAAGGTCGCGGACGCTGTCGGCGCGCGGGCGGTTTATCCGAGCGACCAGCCGTATATGCCGTTCCAGCAATGGGCGATGCGGGCGGAAGGGCTGCGGCCGTCGCCGCTTGGGGTTCTTATGCATCCGGAATTCGGGCTTTGGCATGCCTATCGCGGGGCGCTGCTGTTTGATCGGGCTTTGGTGCTGGGGGAGTTATCGAAGGCGCGGCATCTTTGCGATGAATGCCGGGAGAAGCCGTGTTTGACGGGGTGTCCGGTCGGGGCGTTCGATGTGGACGGATATGATGTTGGGGCGTGTCGGGGGCATGTTCTGGGTGAGGGGGTAGTGTGCCGCAGGCAGGGTTGTATTGCGCGAAACGCCTGTCCGTTTGATGCGTATCGGTATCCGGCCGGGGTTCAGGCGTTTCATATGGATGCGTTTTTGGCGGGATAGTTTGGGCGAAGGGGACCCCGACCCTTTATCCCTCCCCACAAGGGGGAGGGAGGGCATCGGCGCCGAATGTATTCCTTCAGCGAAGCGCCGAGATTTCAGGGAAGGACGCTGCGTCGGCGACTCCCTCCCCCTTGTGGGGAGGGATCGAGGGTGGGGGTCGAGCGAAGCTCAATGCAAAGAATCAGACCGCCAGCCGCGTCGTGTGCTTGATGCTTTTCAGCACGAGATTGGTGCGCACGTTCGCGATCCCCGGCAGTCTGAACAAAAACCCTTCGAGGAATGCGTTGTAGGCGTCGAGGTCGGCGCAGAGTACGCGCAGGTGATAATCGGCTTCGCCGGTGGTCGAGAAGCAGTCGAGCACTTCGGGGCGGCGCTGGACCTCGGCGATGAAGGTGTCGACGTGGCCGTGCTCGTGACGGGTGAGGGTGACGTGAACGATGGCGTGGAACTTCAGTCCCGCCTGAGCCGGATCGAGCAAGGCGCGGTAATCGCTGATGATCCCGGCTTCCTCCAGCGCCCGCACGCGGCGCCAGCAGGCCGAGGCCGACATGCCCGCCTGGTCGGCGAGGTCCTGATTGGAGATGCGGCCGTTCTCCTGCAGGATGGAAAGGAGGCGGCGGTCCTGTTCTTCCAGTTTCATTGCGATATCCGAACGAATTGACCGGTGAATCGCCGTTTGACGGCAGCCGATTGCGTATTGGTGGACCAGACGCCGGATTTCGGCAAGCTCTTTCACCCGATCGGGCGTATCCTGTTGCCAGCCAATCGGGAGACCAGCCATGACCGCGCACGAGCCCATCCGCGAACTCGCCCGCTATCAGCTCAAGGATCGCTACGAGATGGAGCGCGGCCGCGTCTTCATGACGGGGACGCAGGCGCTGGTGCGGATCGCGCTCGATCAATCGCGCAGGGATCGCGAAGCCGGCAAGACGACCGGCGGGTTCATTTCGGGCTATCGTGGCTCGCCGCTGGGTGGGCTCGATCTCGAATTGTGGCGGATCGGCAAAAAGTTGAAGGATGCGCGGATCGAGTTCCTGCCGGCTGTGAACGAGGACCTGGCGGCGACGGCGGTGCTCGGCTCGCAGCAGGTCGAGACCAATCCGAAGCGCGAGGTCGAGGGCGTTTTCGGCATGTGGTACGGCAAGGGACCGGGCGTCGACCGCTCCGGCGACGCGCTGAAGCACGGCAACGCGTATGGCTCCTCGCCCAATGGCGGCGTGCTGGTGATCGCCGGCGACGACCATGGCTGCGTTTCGTCATCCATGCCGCACCAGTCGGACGTCGCCTTCATGGCGTGGTTCATGCCGACGCTGAACCCGGCGAGCGTGGCCGAATATCTGGAATTCGGCGAGTACGGCTACGCGCTGTCGCGCTATTCGGGCATGTGGGTCGGCTTCAAGGCGATCTCGGAGACGGTCGAATCTGGCGCGTCGTTCGAATTGAGGCCCGACCGGACGTTCAGCGAGCCGGATTTCACGCCGCCGCCGGGCGGGCTTCACTATCGCTGGCCGGACCTGCCCGGACCGCAGATCGAGGAGCGGATGGAGGCGAAGAAGCAGGCCGTCTTCGCCTTTGCCGAAGCCAACCCGATCGACCGTCACATCTATGAGGTCCGCGACGCCAAGTTCGGCATCGTGACGACCGGCAAGGGTCATCTCGACCTGATGGAGGCGCTGCGGCTTCTCGGCATCGGCGAGGCGCAGTGCCGCGAACTCGGCATCGACATCTACAAGGTCGGAATGGTGTGGCCGCTGGCCCGCCGGGATGCGCTGGACTTCGTGCGCGGCAAGGAGGAAGTCCTCGTCATCGAGGAAAAGCGCGGCATCATCGAGAGCCAGTTCAAGGAATATTTCTACGACTGGCCGGGCGACAAGCCAAAGCGCATGGTCGGCAAGCGCGACGAGGCGGGCGAGCGGCTGGTGCCGTGGACGGGCGAACTGTCGCCGCGTCAGCTCGTGCCGATCGTGGCGAAGCGCTTGGATGGGATTTTCCCCGGTCGCGGCTTCATCGAGCGGGCGCGGCACGTCGCGGAAGCACCGCGCATCGCGCTCGACGTTCCGGGCGCGACGCGCACGCCCTATTTCTGCTCGGGCTGCCCGCACAACACCTCGACCAAGGTGCCGGAAGGCTCGCAGGCGCTGGCCGGTATCGGCTGCCATTTCATGGCTTCGTGGATGGATCGCGAGACGAGTTCGCTGATCCAGATGGGCGGCGAGGGAGTGAACTGGGCGGCGTCCTCGCTGTTCACCGGCAAGGGGCACGTGTTCCAGAATCTGGGCGAGGGCACCTATTACCATTCTGGTTCGATGGCGATCCGGCAGGCGATCGCGGCAAAGGCCAACATCACCTACAAGATCCTCTTCAACGACGCGGTGGCGATGACCGGCGGCCAGCCGGTGGACGGGCCGATTTCGGTCCACGCCATCGCGGCAGAGGTTCGGGCGGAAGGCGTGGAGCGCATCGCGCTCGTCTCCGACGATCCGGACAAGTTCTCGATGCAGGACTTTCCCGCCGGCACGACGCTGCATCACCGCCGCGAGATGGACGCGGTGCAGCGCGAGTTGCGCGACGTCGCGGCCGTGTCGGTGCTGATCTACGAGCAGACCTGCGCGACCGAGAAGCGGCGGCGCCGCAAGCGCGGCACGATGGAGGACCCGAAGAAATTCGTCGTCATCAACGAGCTCGTCTGCGAGGGTTGCGGCGACTGCTCGGTCGAATCGAACTGCCTGTCGGTCGAGCCGCTGGAAACCGAGTTCGGCACCAAGAGGCGGATCAACCAGTCGTCCTGCAACAAGGATTTCTCGTGCCTCAACGGCTTCTGCCCGAGCTTCGTGACCGTGGAGGGCGCGACGCGCAGGAAGAAGGGCGGCGTCGAGTTCGATCTCGCGACGCTGGCGGCGGATATCGCCGCACCGGAAATTCCGGCGCTGGAGAAGCCCTTCGACCTGCTCATCACCGGCGTCGGCGGAACGGGGGTCGTGACGGTCGGGCAACTGGTCACCATGGCGGCGCATCTCGAAGCCAAGGGCGCGACCGTGCTCGACTTCACAGGCTTCGCACAGAAATTCGGCCCGGTGCTGTCCTTCGTCAGGCTCGCGGCGAGCCCGCAGGCGATCCATCAGGTGCGGATCGATGGCGGCGCGGCCGATGCGCTGATCGGCTGCGACATCGTCGTCTCGTCCTCGCCCAAGGCATCTACGACCTATCGCGCGGGCATGAAGGCGGCGGTGAATCTGGCGAAGATGCCGACCGGCGACATCGTGCGCAAGCGCGATGCGGACCTTGCGGTGGACCAGCGGCTGGCGGCGATCGCCGGCGTGGTGGGCGAGGGCGCGCTGACGGCAGTGGACGCCAATGCCCTTTCCGAGAAGCTGATGGGCGACACGGTGTTTGCTAATGTCATGATGCTCGGCTTTGCCTGGCAACTCGGTCTCGTGCCGGTCGGCCATGAGGCGCTGCGGCAGGCGATCGAACTCAACGGCGTCGCGATTGAGGCGAACCATCGCGCGTTCCTGATTGGCCGGCTGGCGGCGGCGAAGCCTGACGCGGTGTCGGGACTCTTCAAGCCGAAGCCAGTTGCGGGCGAAACGCTGGACCAGATCGTCATGCGCCGTGAGGCGTTTTTGACCGACTATCAGGATGCGGCCTATGCGAGCCGCTATCGGATGATGGTCGATCGCGTGCGCGGTGCCGAAGCCGCGATGGGATCGCAGAAGCTGACGGAAGCGGTGGCGCGGTCGCTGTTCAAGCTGATGGCCTACAAGGACGAGTACGAGGTCGCGCGGCTGCACACGCAGACGGGCTTGAAGGAGAAGCTCGCGGCCGAATTCGAGGGCGACTGGAAGATCGTTCACCACCTAGCGCCGCCGATGCTGAATGCTGGCACCGACACGCGGGGGCGGCCGCTGAAGCGATCTTTCGGGCCGTGGATCAGGAAGCCCTTCCATGTGCTGGCACGCATGAAACGTCTGCGCGGCACTCCTCTCGACGTCTTCGGCTACACCGCCGAGCGACGCATGGAGCGCGGGCTGATCGGCTGGTACGAGACGAAGATCGAGGAGGCGCTCGCGCGGCTTTCCCCGCAGACGCATGAGGCGATCGCCGAGGCAATGGCGCTGCCGATGCAGATTCGTGGGTTCGGGCCGGTGAAGGACAAGGCGGTGGCCGAGGTGCGGCCGAAGCTGGATGCGGCGCTGGCCTCACTCCAGGGGAGCGCTCACGATTTGTGACCGGGGCCCAAGGTTAGGCTTGCGTCCTCAAGATCGCTGCGCTAACCCTCGCCGCGTTGCAACAAGGCCCATTGCCGGTCCCGTTTCAGGCTTGCGAAAGAGCGGCGCTACTTCTCTCAGCGCCACCCCGCTATAGTCAGGGATCGACGCTCAACGGGAAGTCGGTTCATGAACGAAATGCTCGCCTCATACCTGCCCATCGTGATCTTCATGGGTGTGGCGCTGATCGTCGGCATCGCGCTGATCGCGGCGCCCTTTCTCGTGGCCTACCGCAACCCGGACCCGGAAAAACTGTCGGCCTATGAGTGCGGCTTCAACGCCTTCGATGACGCGCGCATGAAGTTCGACATCCGCTTCTACCTCGTCGCCATCCTGTTCATCATCTTCGACCTCGAAGTCGCGTTCCTCTTCCCCTGGGCGGTCTCGTTCGGCGAAATCGGCATGCTCGGTTTCTGGTCGATGATGATCTTCCTCGGCGTGCTGACGATCGGCTTCATATACGAATGGAAAAAGGGAGCGCTGGAATGGGATTGATGGATAACTCCCAGACCCTCGTCGCGCCGAAGCCCAAGGGTCTCGTCGACCCGCGCACGGGCAATCCGATCGGGTCTGACGATCCGTTCTTCCTCAATGTGAAGGAAGAGCTGGACGACAAGGGCTTTCTGGTCACCTCGTCGGAAGCGCTCATCACCTGGGCGCGCTCCGGCTCGCTGATGTTCATGACCTTCGGCCTGGCGTGCTGCGCCGTGGAGATGATCCACACCTCCATGCCGCGCTACGATTCGGAGCGGTTCGGCGTCGCGCCGCGCGCCTCACCGCGCCAGTCGGACATCATGATCGTCGCCGGCACGCTGACCAACAAGATGGCGCCCGCTTTGCGCAAGGTCTATGACCAGATGCCCGAGCCGCGCTATGTCATCTCGATGGGCTCGTGCGCGAATGGCGGCGGCTACTACCATTATTCCTATTCGGTCGTGCGCGGCTGCGACCGCATCGTACCGGTCGACATTTACGTGCCGGGTTGCCCGCCGTCGGCAGAAGCGCTGCTCTACGGCATTCTTCTCCTGCAGAAGAAAATCCGCCGTACCGGCACGATCGAGCGCTAGGACAGGACGCATGAGCGAAGCCCTCAACGACCTCGCCGCCTATATCAAGGAGCGGCTCGACGCGCAGGTTCAGGACGCCATGGTTGCATTCGGCGACCTGACGATCCATGTCGAGCCGAGCGACCTGATCGACGTGCTGGAGTTCCTGAAGAACGACGTGCAGTGCCGCTTCGTGTCGATCATCGACATTTGCGGTGCCGACTACCCGGCGCGCGAAAAGCGTTTCGACGTCGTCTATCACCTGCTCTCGCCCTACACGAACCAGCGCATCCGCTTGAAAGTCAGGACGGACGAGGACAATCCGATCCCGTCCGCGACCGAGGTTTTCCCCGGCGCCGACTGGTTCGAGCGCGAAACCTACGATCTCTACGGCGTCCTGTTCACCGGCCACCCGGATTTGCGCCGCATCCTGACCGATTACGGTTTCGAGGGACATCCGCTGCGCAAGGACTTCCCGCTGACCGGCTTCGTCGAGGTTCGTTACGACGACGAGGTCAAGCGCGTGGTCTACGAGCCCGTCGAGTTGAAGCAGGAATTCCGCAACTTCGACTTCCTCTCGCCGTGGGAGGGCACGGATTACGTGCTGCCCGGTGACGAAAAAGCGAAAGCGAACTGAGGCGCCGAAATGGCTGAAACGTCCGTACGCAACTTCAACATCAACTTTGGGCCCCAGCACCCTGCGGCCCACGGCGTGTTGCGTCTAGTGCTGGAGCTGGACGGTGAGGTCGTGGATCGTGTCGATCCGCATATCGGGCTGCTTCATCGCGGCACCGAGAAGCTGATCGAGCACAAGACCTATCTGCAGGCCGTTCCTTATTTCGACCGGCTCGATTATTGCGCGCCGATGAACCAGGAGCATGCGTTCGCGCTTGCGGTCGAGCGGCTGCTCGGCATCGAAGTGCCGAAGCGTGGCCAGATCATCCGCGTGCTCTACTCGGAGATCGGCCGGGTGATGTCGCACATCCTGAATGTGACGACGCAGGCGCTTGACGTCGGTGCGCTGACGCCGCCGCTCTGGGGCTTCGAGGAACGCGAAAAGCTGTGCGTGTTCTACGAGCGCGCCTCGGGCAGCCGCATGCATGCGGCCTATTTCCGTCCGGGCGGCGTCCATCAGGACCTGCCGGACCAGCTCGTCGAGGATATCGGTCGCTGGATCGATCCGTTCCTGAAGATGATGGACGATCTCGACGATCTTCTGACGGGCAACCGCATCTTCAAGCAGCGCAATGTCGATATCGGCGTCGTCTCGCTCGAGGACGCCTGGGCCTGGGGTTTTTCGGGCGTCATGGTGCGCGGTTCGGGCGCGGCTTGGGATCTGCGCAAGTCGCAGCCCTATGAGTGCTATGCCGAGATGGATTTCGACGTGCCGATCGGCAAGAACGGCGATTGCTTCGACCGTTACCTGATCCGCATGGAAGAGATGCGCCAGTCGGCGAAGATCATCCGCCAGTGCGTCGATCTTCTGCTGGGCGCCGAGAAGGTCGGTCCCGTCTCGTCCACGGACGGCAAGATCGTGCCGCCGAAGCGGCAGGCGATGAAGCGCTCGATGGAAGCGCTGATCCACCACTTCAAGCTCTACACCGAGGGCTATCGCGTGCCGGCCGGCGAGGTCTATGCCGCCGTGGAAGCGCCGAAGGGCGAGTTCGGCGTCTATCTGGTCGCCGATGGCACCAACAAGCCCTATCGCTGCAAGCTGCGCGCGCCCGGTTTCGCGCATCTGCAGGCGATGGATTTCCTCTGCCGCGGCCATCTCCTGGCCGACGTCTCCGCCGTTCTCGGCTCCCTCGACATCGTGTTTGGTGAGGTCGACCGCTAAATGTCCGTACGCCGTCTCGCAGACCCGCAATTCCAGCCGCCAGCTTTCGCCTTCACAGGCGAAAATTTGGACTGGGCCGAAAAGACCATCCAGAAGTATCCAGCCGGACGCGAGCAGTCGGCCGTCATTCCGCTTTTGATGCGCGCGCAGGAGCAGGATGGCTGGGTGACGCGGGCGGCGATCGAGCACGTCGCCCAGATGCTCGAAATGCCGCTGATCCGCGTCCTCGAAGTCGCGACCTTCTATACGCAGTTTCAGCTCAAGCCCGTCGGCACCAGGGCGCATATCCAGGTCTGCGGCACGACGCCGTGCATGTTGCGCGGGTCCGAAGCGCTGATGGACGTCTGCCGGTCGAAGATCCATCACGACCAGTTCCACCTCAACGATGGCGGGACGCTGTCGTGGGAAGAGGTCGAGTGCCAGGGCGCCTGCGTGAATGCGCCGATGGTCATGATCTTCAAGGATGCCTATGAGGATTTGACGCCCGAGCGCCTCGCCGAGATCATCGACGAGTTCGATGCGGGCAGGGGCGATGCGGTGCCGACCGGCCCGCAGATCGACCGCGTGTTCTCGGCGCCTGAGAGCGGGTTCACGTCGCTGGCCGACGAAAGCGCCGTGCTGAAGGCGAACCGCAAGTCTGAGCCGCGGAAGGCCGGCGGCGACCAGCCGGAAGTGGCGCCTTCGCAGGCCGCCAAGCCGAAGACGGCCGCTCCGGAAACCGATCCGTCGATCAAGTCGCCGTCGCCGGTGAAGGCCGATCCGGCCGCCGAGAAGGCGGCCAGCGCCGAGGCGCCGAAGGAAGACAAGGCCGCCGCCGATCTGGCCGAACCGTCCGTCGAGGGCGAGGTGACCGCGCGCGCGCATCCCGACAAGAAGGATGGGACGCCCGCCGACTATCGCGCACCCGAGGACATGGAAGGCGAGCCGATCGGCCCTGCCGGCCGCCGCCGGAAGTCCGAGACAACGGCCGAGCCGGGCAAGCCATCGCCGGAAGGCACGGCCGAGGTGAAGAACCCGGCGCGTGCGAAGAAGCCGAAGCCAGATGAAGGCGGAGACAAGTGATGTTGCAGGACAAGGACCGCATCTTCACCAATATTTACGGCCGCTTCGACAAGTCGCTGAAAGGCGCAATGGCGCGCGGGCATTGGGACGGCACTGCCGGACTGATCGCCAAGGGACGCGACTGGATCATTCAGGAAATGAAGGATTCGGGACTGCGCGGCCGCGGCGGCGCAGGCTTCCCGACGGGCCTCAAATGGTCGTTCATGCCCAAGGCGGCATCGGACGAGCGCCCGCACTATCTCGTCGTCAATGCCGACGAATCGGAGCCCGGCACCTGTAAGGACCGCGAAATCCTGCGCCACGACCCACACACGCTGGTCGAGGGCTGCCTGATCGCCGGCTTCGCCATGGGCGCGCACACGGCCTATATCTATGTGCGCGGCGAGTTCATTCGCGAGCGCGAGGCGCTTCAGCGCGCGATCGACGAAGCCTATGATGCCGGTTTCCTCGGCAAGAACAACAAGAACGGCTGGGATTTCGACGTTTTCGTCCATCACGGCGCGGGCGCGTATATCTGCGGCGAAGAGACGGCGCTGCTCGAAAGCCTGGAAGGCAAGAAGGGCCAGCCGCGCCTGAAGCCGCCATTCCCTGCCAATGTCGGCCTCTATGGCTGTCCGACGACGGTGAACAACGTCGAATCGATCGCCGTCGCGCCGACGATCCTGCGCCGCGGCGCGGGCTGGTTCGCGGGCTTCGGCCGGCCGAACAATGTCGGCACCAAGCTTTTCTGCGTCTCCGGCCACGTCAACACGCCGTGCACGGTCGAAGAAGAGATGTCGATCCCGTTCCGCGAGCTGATCGACCGCCATTGCGGCGGCATTCGCGGCGGCTGGGACAATCTGCTCGCGGTCATTCCGGGCGGCTCGTCCGTTCCGCTGGTGCCGGCCGAGCAGATCATCGACACGCCGATGGATTTCGATTCGCTGCGCGACCTGAAGTCGGGTCTTGGCACGGCGGCGGTCATCGTCATAGACAAGTCGACGGACATCGTGAAGGCGATCGCGCGGCTATCGTACTTCTACAAGCACGAGAGCTGCGGCCAGTGCACGCCGTGCCGCGAGGGCACCGGCTGGATGTGGCGCGTGATGGAGCGTCTGGTACGCGGCGAGGCGCAGAAGCGCGAGATCGACATGCTGCTCGACGTGACCAAGCAGGTGGAAGGCCACACGATCTGCGCGCTGGGCGACGCGGCTGCCTGGCCGATCCAGGGCCTGATCCGGCATTTCCGCCCCGAAATCGAGCGCCGCATCGACGAGTTCACGCGCAACAGCCACCGCGCCGAGCCGGCGCTGGTTGCGGCGGAGTAGAGACGTCAAGCGATGGCCGAGAAGAATCCGCTCGACGATTTCGCCAAGCTGAGCCAGGCGTCGATGCCCGACCAGTTCGCCGGCATGGCGAATTTGATGGCGCATCCGGTTGCCGGCATGGCGGCGGCATCGGCGATCGGCTTCGGCATGGCGAGCCACGCGTTCGGCCTTTGGATGGGTGCGATGGCCGGCGCGACGGAGGCTTCGCGGCGCATGCTGGCGGAGACGGAAGCGGAGAACGCGACGGCGCCGCAGCCGCGCCTGAAGCTGGTTTCGGTCAACGCGGCCGACGAAGTTGCGAGCCTGGCGCGGACGGTCGAGGCCGATGTCGAGAAGATCGCGCATGATGCGTCGGTCGCATCGGCGCGGGCCGCGGAAGCGCTGCTCAACGACGTGAAGGCGGCGACCGAGAGCGCGATGCGCGCTCCGATGCGCAAGGCCAAGCCGGCCCGGCCGGACGATCTGAAGGCGATTTCGGGCGTCGGTCCGAAGCTGGCGCAGGTTTTGAACGGGTTCGGCATCTGGACCTACGGTCAGGTGGCGGCGCTCGTGGACGCCGAGATCGCATGGCTGGAAGACCAGCTCGGCTTTGGCGGGCGAATTGGCCGGGACGGCTGGGTGGAGCAGGCAAAGAGCCTTGCATCCGGCCCCAAGTCCGGTTCAAAGAGTGCGGGCCGCAAGCGGTCCTGAAATTTCCCGGCCCACGAGGCCGGAACTGTTGGGCGGCTGGTGCCGCCGGGGTTAGAGGCAAGATGGCGAAGCTCAAGGTAGACGGCAAAGAGATCGAGGTTCCCGATCACTACACGCTGCTTCAGGCGGCGGAGGAAGCGGGCGCGGAAGTGCCGCGCTTCTGTTTCCACGAGCGCCTGTCGATCGCCGGCAATTGCCGCATGTGCCTCGTCGAGGTGAAGGGTGGACCGCCCAAGCCCGCCGCCTCCTGCGCCATGGGCGTGCGCGACCTCCGTCCCGGCCCCAACGGCGAAGCGCCGGAAATCTTCACCAACACGCCGATGGTGCGCAAGGCGCGCGAAGGCGTGATGGAGTTCCTGCTGATCAACCATCCGCTCGACTGCCCGATCTGCGACCAGGGCGGCGAATGCGACCTGCAGGACCAGGCGATGGCCTTCGGCGTCGACGCCTCTCGCTACCACGAGAACAAGCGCGCGGTCGAAGACAAGTATATCGGACCGCTGGTCAAGACGATCATGACGCGCTGCATCCACTGCACGCGCTGCGTGAGGTTCACGACGGAAGTGGCTGGAATCTCGGAGCTCGGCCTGATTGGTCGCGGCGAGGACGCCGAGATCACGACCTATCTCGAAAATGCGATGACCTCCGAACTCCAGGGCAACGTCATCGACCTTTGCCCGGTCGGCGCGCTGACCTCCAAGCCCTACGCCTTCCAGGCGCGGCCTTGGGAACTGACCAAGACGGAATCGATCGACGTGATGGACGCCGTCGGCTCGGCGATCCGCGTCGATACGCGCGGCCGCGAGGTGATGCGCATCATGCCGCGCGTCAACGAGGCGATCAACGAGGAGTGGATTTCCGACAAGACCCGCTTCATCTGGGACGGCCTCAGGACGCAGCGCCTCGACCGCCCCTATGTGCGCCGCAACGGCAAGCTGCAGGCGGCAAGCTGGGGCGAAGCCTTCGGCGCGATCAAGGACGCGGTGGCGAAGACCTCCGGTGACCGGATCGGCGCGATTGCGGGTGATCTGGCGACCGTCGAGGAAATGTATGGCCTGAAGGGCCTGATGACGGCGCTCGGGTCGGCCAACATCGACTGCCGCCAGGACGGCGCGAAGATCGGCCCGGCCAATGGTCGCGCGAGCTACGTCTTCAACCCGACCATCGAAGGCATCGAGGATGCCGATGCGCTCTTGATCATCGGCGCCAATCCACGCTTCGAGGCTTCGGTGCTGAACGCGCGCATCCGCAAGCGCTGGCGCATGGGCAATTTCCCGATCGGCGTCGTCGGTGACATCGGCGACCTGCGCTACGACGCAGAGCGCATCGGTGGCGGCGCGGAGACGCTGCGTGAACTCGTCGCCGGCAAGCTGGACTTCGCCAAGGTGCTGTCGAATGCCGCGCGGCCGATGATCATCGTCGGCCAGGGTGCGATCGCACGCGCCGACGGCGCGGCGGTGCTGGCGCTGGCCGCCGAACTCGCGACGTCCGTGGGCGCAGCGAGCGCCGAGTGGAACGGCTTCGCCGTCCTGCACACCGCCGCCTCGCGCGTTGGCGGGCTGGATGTCGGCTTCGTGCCGGGTGAGGGCGGCAAGGACATGGCTTCCATGATGGGCGCGCTCGATGTCGCCTTCCTGCTCGGTGCGGACGAATTCGACATGGCCGGCCTCGGCTCGGCATTCACCGTCTATGTCGGCAGCCACGGCGACGCCGGCGCGCACCGTGCCGACGTGATCCTGCCGGGCGCGACCTATACGGAAAAGTCGGGCACCTACGTCAACACGGAAGGGCGCGTGCAGATGGCGAACCGCGCCGGCTTCGCGCCGGGCGATGCGCGCGAGGATTGGGCGATCCTGCGGGCGCTGTCGGACGTGCTCGGCCACAAGCTGCCCTACGATTCGCTGCCGCAGCTTCGCGCCGCGCTTTATGCGGAGTATCCGCATTTCGCCGCCATCGACGAGATCGCGGCAGGCGACGTGGCGCATGTTTCGGCGCTGAAGAGCGGCACGGCCGATTTCGACAAGGCGGCCTTCTCGTCGCCGATCAAGGACTTCTACCTGACCAACCCGATCGCGCGCGCTTCCGCCGTGATGGCCGAGTGCTCCGCGCTCGCGCGGGATGGTTTCAGGCAGGCAGCCGAGTAGGGCAGGGGCAATGGACACTTTTTTCTCGACCTATGTCGGCCCCGGCCTGCTGATCCTGCTTCAGTCTGTCGTGCTGATCGTCGTTCTTCTGATCCTCGTCGCGTATCTGCTTTATGCCGACCGCAAGATCTGGGCGGCGGTGCAGCTTCGCCGCGGCCCGAACGTCGTTGGTCCTTGGGGCCTGCTTCAGGCTTTCGCCGACCTGTTGAAGTTCGTCTTCAAGGAGCCGGTCATCCCATCCGGCGCCAACAAGGGCGTGTTCCTGCTCGCCCCGCTGGTCACGGCGGTGCTGGCGATTTCGGCCTGGGCGGTGATCCCGGTCGCAAACGGCTGGGCGATCGCCGACGTCAATGTCGGCATCCTGTTCGTCTTCGCCATCGCGTCGCTGGAAGTCTACGGCGTGCTGATGGGCGGCTGGGCCTCGAACTCGAAATATCCGTTTCTCGGCGCGCTGCGCTCGGCCGCGCAGATGGTGTCCTACGAGGTCTCGATCGGCTTCGTCATCGTCACGGTCCTGCTGCTCGTCGGCTCGTTGAACCTGACGCACATCGTGTTGGCGCAGCAGACTGGCCTTGGCACCATGCTCGGCCTGCCCGGCTCGTTCCTCGACTGGCACTTCATCGTGCTGTTCCCGATGTTCGTGATCTTCTTCATCTCGGCGCTGGCCGAGACGAACCGGCCGCCCTTCGATCTGGTGGAAGCAGAATCGGAACTCGTCGCCGGTCACATGATCGAATATTCCTCGACGCCGTTCCTCCTCTTCTTCCTCGGCGAATATGTCGCGATCGTCCTGATGTGCGCGCTGACGACCATCCTCTTCCTCGGTGGATGGCTGCCGCCCTTCGACTTCGCGCCGTTCACCTGGGTCCCGGGCGTCATCTGGTTCCTGATCAAGGTCTGCTTCGTCTTCTTCATGTTCGCCATGGTGAAGGCGTTCGTGCCGCGCTACCGCTACGACCAGTTGATGCGTCTTGGCTGGAAGGTGTTCCTGCCGATCTCGCTCTTCATGGTGGTCGCGACCGCGAGCTTCATCAAATTGTGGGAAGCGATGGCGGCATGAGCATCGCGCTGATCGGAGGCCTCGTGGGACTGGGAATCGCGCTCGTTGATTTCGCGTTCCTGCGGCTTCTGGCCACGCGCGTCGATCTTGCCGAGACGAAGACCGCACTCAATGTTGCCGGGTTCACCCAGTTGGTGCTGCTCCCGGTCATCGGCTACTTCGTAGCCCCGTACGTGTTCGGAGACTGAAGATGTCAGCTCTTGCCCAGGCCGCGAAATCGCTGCTCCTCCTGGAGTTCGTGAAGGCCTTCTTCCTGTCGATGCGGCAGTTCTTCGCGCCCAAGGGCACGCTGAACTATCCGTTCGAGAAGGGACCGACGAGCGCGCGCTTTCGCGGCGAACATGCGCTGCGCCGCTATCCGAACGGCGAGGAGCGGTGCATCGCGTGCAAGCTGTGCGAGGCGATCTGCCCAGCGCAGGCCATCACCATTGAAGCCGGTCCGCGCCGCAATGACGGCACGCGCCGCACCGTGCGCTACGACATCGACATGGTGAAGTGCATCTATTGCGGCTTCTGCCAGGAAGCCTGCCCGGTCGACGCGATCGTCGAGGGACCGAATTTCGAGTTCGCCACGGAGACCCGTGAGGAGCTCTATTACGACAAGGACAAGCTGCTCGCGAATGGCGACCGGTGGGAGCGCGAACTGGCGCGCAACATCGCGATCGACTCGCCCTATCGCTGAGGCTTGGAGAGTGGACGGAAGCACACCTTCCGTCTAAGAGACACGCGGCTTCGGATGCAGGCCGACGCCAATGGCCGGGATGATGACCGGCCTTCGATGAAATCCGGGGGAACCCATGCTGACAGGACTAGAGGCGATCTTCTTCTACGTGTTCGCCTTCATAGCGGTGGGCGCGGCATTCATGGTGATTGCGTCCCGCAATCCCGTGCATTCCGTCCTTTATCTGATCCTGACCTTCTTCAACGCGGCCGGGCTGTTCCTTTTGACGGGCGCCGAGTTCCTCGCGATGATCCTGCTCATCGTTTATGTCGGCGCCGTGGCGGTCCTGTTCCTGTTCGTCGTCATGATGCTCGACGTGGACTTCGCCAGCCTGAAGCGGGGCGCGCTGCACTATGCGCCGGTGGGCGGGCTCGTCGGCATCATTCTCGCCGCGGAACTGATCATCGTCGCCGGCGGCTATGCGTTCGCGCCTGAAATCGGTGCGCAGATCGCGCAGCCCATTCCCGACGCCGCAACGCGCCACAACACGGCTGCGCTCGGCGACATTCTCTATACGGACTACATCTACTTCTTCCAGATCGCCGGCTTGATCCTGCTCGTTGCCATGATCGGCGCGATCGTCCTGACGCTGCACCACAAGCCAGGCGTCAAGCGGCAGGACATCGCCACGCAGGTTCGACGCACGCCGGAAACCGCGATCGAGGTCAAGAAGGTCGAAACGGGCAGGGGTCTTTGATGGAAATCGGCATCGCGCATTATCTGACCGTCTCGGCGCTGCTCTTCACGCTCGGCGTCTTCGGCATCTTCCTGAACCGCAAGAACGTCATCGTCATCTTGATGTCGGTCGAGCTGATCCTGCTCGCCGTCAACATCAATTTCGTCGCGTTCTCCGCCGCGCTGGGCGACATGGTCGGCCAGGTGTTCGCGCTGTTCATCCTGACCGTCGCCGCGGCGGAAGCCGCCATCGGTCTTGCAATTCTCGTCGTCTTCTTCCGCAACCGCGGCTCGATCGCGGTCGAAGACGTCAATCTGATGAAGGGCTGAGGGGCTCATGTATCACGCCATCGTCTTTCTTCCGCTTCTCGGCTTCCTGATCGCGGGCCTCGGCGGCCGCGCGATCGGCGCCAAGGCGTCGGAATATGTGACGTCCGGTTTCCTGGTGATCTCGGCGGTCCTGTCTTGGGTCGCGTTCTTCCAGGTCGCGCTCGGCGACACGGAAAGCTTCACCGTACCGGTGCTGCGCTTCATTCAGTCGGGCTCACTGGATGCGTCCTGGGCGCTGAGGATCGACACGCTGACGGCGGTGATGCTCGTCGTCGTGAACACGGTGTCGGCGCTCGTCCACATCTATTCGATCGGCTACATGCACCACGACCCGCATCGGCCGCGCTTCTTCGCCTACCTGTCGCTCTTCACTTTCGCCATGCTGATGCTGGTGACGTCTGACAATCTGATCCAGATGTTCTTCGGCTGGGAAGGCGTCGGCCTCGCGTCCTATCTGCTGATCGGTTTCTGGTACAAGAAGCCGTCGGCGAACGCGGCTGCGATCAAGGCCTTCGTGGTCAACCGCGTCGGAGATTTCGGCTTCCTGCTCGGCATTTTCGGACTGTTCGTGCTGTTCGGCTCGGTCAATTTCGACACCATCTTCGCAACTGCCGCCACGATGGCGCCGGTCGAGGGTGCGGAAGCCGGGCCGGTCGTGCTGAACTTCCTCGGCTACGGCCTCGAACAGACGACTGCCGTCACCGTCATCTGCCTGCTGCTCTTCATGGGAGCGATGGGCAAGTCGGCGCAGGTTCCGCTGCATACCTGGCTGCCGGACGCGATGGAGGGCCCGACACCGGTCTCCGCGCTGATCCATGCCGCCACTATGGTCACCGCCGGCGTCTTCATGCTGTCGCGCCTGTCACCCGTGTTCGAGCTTAGCCACACCGCACTGCTCGTCGTCACCTTCATCGGCGCGATCACGGCCTTCTTCGCCGCGACCGTGGGCCTCGTCCAGAACGACATCAAGCGCGTCATCGCCTATTCGACCTGCTCGCAGCTCGGCTACATGTTCGTGGCGATCGGCACCGGCTTTTATGCCGCCGCGATCTTCCACCTGTTCACGCATGCCTTTTTCAAGGCACTCCTGTTCCTCGGCTCCGGCTCGGTGATCCACGCCGTTTCGGACGAGCAGGACATGCGCCGCATGGGCGGCCTGCGCCGGCTCATCCCCCGCACCTATTGGATGATGATCATCGGCACGATCGCGCTGACGGGCGTCGGCATTCCCGCGACGATGATCGGCACTGCCGGCTTCTTCTCCAAGGACGCGATCGTCGAGGGCGCATTTGCCGCGCACAACGCGTTCGCGGGTCCCGCCTTCGTGCTGCTCGTCATCGCCGCCGTCTTTACCAGCTTCTATTCGTGGCGCCTCATCTTCATGACGTTCCACGGCAAGCCGCGCGCGACCGCGGACGTCATGCACCACGTGCATGAATCGCCGCCGGTCATGCTGGTGCCGCTCTACATCCTCGCCGTCGGCGCGCTGTTCGCGGGTGTGCTCTTCTACGGCTTCTTCGTCGGCGACAGCTACGATGCCTTCTGGAAGGGCGCGATCTTCATGGCCGAGGAGAACCACATTCTCCACGAGTTCCACGAAGTCCCGTTCTGGGTGAAGGCGTCGCCGTTCCTCGCCATGGTCATCGGCTTCCTGACGGCGTACGAGTTCTACATCCGCTCGCCCGAAAAGCCGCGTGAACTGGCAGCGCGCCATCATGGCCTCTACCAGTTCCTCTTGAACAAGTGGTATTTCGACGAGCTCTACGACTTCCTGTTCGTGCGTCCCGCCATGCGTCTCGGCCGCTTCCTGTGGAAGACCGGTGACGGCAAGGTGATCGACGGGCTTGGGCCTGACGGCATCTCCGCGCGCGTCGTCGATGTGACCAACCGCGTCGTCAAGCTGCAGACCGGCTACCTCTACCACTACGCCTTCGCCATGATGATTGGCATCGCCGCGCTCGTCACGTGGATGATGCTCGGGAGCTCCTTCTGATGACCGACTGGCCCATTCTTTCCACGGTCACCTTCCTGCCGCTGGTCGGCGCGTTCCTGATCCTCCTGATCCGGGACGAGGGGAATTCGGCGCGGCGCAACATCCGCAACGTCGCGCTTCTGACGACCGTCTTCACCTTCCTGCTCTCGATCTTCATCTGGCTCGGTTTCGACAATGCCGATCCCGGCTTCCAGATGGTCGAGAAGGTGGACTGGCTGGATTCGGGCATTTCCTATCATCTGGGTGTCGACGGCATTTCGATGCTGTTCGTCATCCTGACGACCTTCCTGATGCCGATCTGCATCCTGGCCTCGTGGCACGCGATCGAGAAGCGCATCAAGGAATACATGATCGCGTTCCTGATCCTCGAAACGCTGATGATCGGCGTCTTCTGCGCGCTCGACCTCGTGCTTTTCTACGTGTTCTTCGAAGCCGTGCTGATCCCGATGTTCATCATCATCGGCGTCTGGGGCGGCAAGCGGCGCGTCTATGCCTCGTTCAAGTTCTTCCTCTATACGCTCCTCGGCTCGGTCCTGATGATGCTCGCCATCATGGCGATGTTCTGGGAAGCCGGCACGACCGACATTCCGACGCTGATGACGCACGACTTCCCCGTCGGCATGCAGCAATGGCTCTGGCTCGCCTTCTTCGCCTCCTTCGCGGTGAAGATGCCGATGTGGCCTGTCCACACGTGGCTCCCCGACGCGCATGTGGAGGCGCCGACGGCCGGCTCGGTGATCCTCGCCGCCGTCCTCTTGAAGATGGGTGGCTACGGCTTCCTGCGCTTCTCGCTGCCGATGTTCACGGATGCGTCGCTCTACTTCCAGCCGCTGATCTTCTGGCTGTCGGCGATCGCGATCGTCTACACCTCGCTCGTCGCGCTGATGCAGGAAGACATCAAGAAGCTGATCGCCTACTCGTCGGTGGCGCATATGGGCTACGTCACGATGGGCATCTTCGCGATGAACGTCGAGGGCGTGCAGGGCGCGATCTTCCAGATGCTGTCGCACGGCTTCATCTCGGGTGCGCTGTTCCTCTGCGTCGGTG
>JAEWET010000044.1:0-44377 GCA_023389195.1 Pseudomonadota bacterium | reverse complement strand
TGATCGAGACGATCAACAAGATCGTGCGCACATCGCGCCAGATGCTGCACGAAATCGGCCGCGAGCCGACGCCGGAGGAACTGGCCGAAAAGCTCGCCATGCCGCTCGAAAAGGTCCGCAAGGTCCTGAAGATCGCCAAGGAACCGATCTCTCTCGAAACGCCGGTCGGCGACGAGGAAGACAGCCACCTCGGCGATTTCATCGAGGACAAGATGGCGATCCTGCCGATCGACGCGGCGATCCAGGCGAACCTGCGCGAGACGACCACCCGCGTCCTCGCCTCGCTCACGCCCCGTGAGGAGCGCGTCCTGCGCATGCGCTTCGGCATCGGCATGAACACCGATCACACGCTCGAAGAGGTCGGCCAGCAGTTCTCGGTCACCCGCGAGCGCATCCGCCAGATCGAGGCCAAGGCCCTGCGCAAGCTCAAGCACCCCTCGCGCTCGCGCAAGCTGCGCTCGTTCCTCGATAGCTGATCAGACATCCGACGATGCCGACGATTTCCATCTTCTTCGGCATCGTCGTTCAAATGTACTGGAACGACCACAATCCACCGCACTACCACGCTCAGTATCAAGGGTCGCGAGCACTGATCGCCATCGATACCGGAGAGATAATCGCCGGTTCGATGCCATCCGGTGCCGGCAGGATTCTGCGCGAATGGACTGCCCGCCACCGCATGGAATTGCTCGCCAATTGGGAACGTGCTAAGCTCCAACAACCTTTCGAGGCTATTCCGGGAGCGGATCAGGAATGATTGTTCTTGTCGATGTTGTCGAAGTTCACGCCTTGGATCGGCACCGTCTCTGGGTGAGGTTTTCAGACGGGACCGAGGGCGAGCACGACTTTTCCCCGACGCTCGCGCAGGATGGACCGATGGTGCAGCCGCTGAAAGATCCCGCAATGTTCAAGCGTGTATTCATCTCTCTCGGCGTCCCAACATGGCCGAACGGCTTCGACGTCGACGCCATCCAGCTTCATCGTGAAATGTCCGAGCAGGGCCGTCTTCGCCGCTCGGCCGCCTGATTTAGCCGCCGGCCAAAAGCCCCTCCACCACCGCCCGCATCGCCTTCTTCTGATCCGGTTCCGACCCGCCGCCGGCGATCGCCAGCGCGGCCCTGTCGAACATCGCAGACAACAGCGCGGCCAGCGCTTCGACCGGCACCTCGCGCATTTCGCCCGCTGCAATGCCGGCCGCCAACCCTTCGCGCAGGGTGCGCCCGCCATGGCGGATGTCGATCGCATCCATTTCGGCGCGCCCCAGCACGGCGGGCCCATCGAGCAACAGCAGCCGTGCGCGCCCCTCGACCCGCATTGCCTCTAGGAAGGCGTCACCACCCTGCAGCAGCGCGTCCTTCGTGCTCATGGCCGACACCGTCGACGCATCCACCACATCCGCGACTGCCTCGGCCTCCGCCTCGACCACAGCGCGGAACAGCGCCTGCTTGTCAGCGAAGTGGTGATAAAGCGCCCCGCGCGTCACCCCCGCAGCCGCAACGATGTCCGGCGTGCCCGTTTCCGCGTAGCCGCGCTCGATGAAAAGCGCCCTGCCCGCCTTCATCAGAGCCGCGCGCGTCGCTTCCGTCCGATCCCGATTGCTTCGCCTTGGCGATTCATCTTGCATACATACAGCCTGCGTGTTAATTCGATAGATACATACAGATTGTATGTTTTCTTATCGGAAAAGGAAAGTCCCATGAAGGTGACCAGCTACTACCCCGTCATCATGACGGACGCCGTCGCCGAAACTGCGTCTTTCTATCAGCGCCATTTCGGCTTCGTGCCAGCCTTCGAAAGCGACTGGTACGTGCACCTGACGCTTGCGGCGCAACCTGCCGTCAACCTCGCCATTCTCGACGGCAGCCATGAAACGATCCCGCCCTCGGGTCGCGGCCGCGTCTCGGGCCTGCTCCTGAACTTCGAGGTCGAAGACGTCGATGCCGAACAAGACCGCCTCGCCGCCGCCGGCCTGCCGATCCTGCTGCCCCTGCGCGACGAAGCGTTCGGTCAGCGCCATTTCATCACCGCCGATCCGAACGGCGTCCTGATCGACATCATCAAGCCGATCCCGCCCAGCGCCGAATTCGCCGCGCAGTATGCGCCCGAAGCGATGCCGTAGGCTGTTCGATGGATCGCGCCCCGGTTGCAACAGGCGCATAATCGGCGGGTCGAACTCTAGAGCGGCCCGCCGAGCCCGCTCGACGCTCCGGCGGCCCGCGGGAGGTGCAGCATGACGACCTACATCGTTCTCGTGAACTGGACGGATGAAGGCATTCGCAATGTCGGCGACTCGCCCAAGCGTCTCGACGCGGCCCGCAAGCTGCTGGCCGATATGGGTGGCACGTTTCGTGACATCTGGATGACGATGGGCGAGCACGACCTCGTCGCCATCTGCGAAGCGCCCGACGATGCGGTTGCGGCCCGCTTCGCGCTGAAGCTCGCCAAGGGCGGCAATGTCAGGACGCGCACGCTGAAGGCGTTCCCCGAGGCCGCCTATCGCGAGATCATTGCCAAGCTCTAGGGTTGCGACACGCGCCACGCCGGTCCACCTTGTGCGCGACAAGGGGAGCCGGCATGGACCGAAGCGCATATGACGACGTGACGGGCGGATGCCACTGCGGTGGCGTCCGCTTCAAGGCCAGGCTCGTCGACGGATTGAACACCGCGCGACGCTGCACCTGCTCGCTCTGCGCCATGCGTGGCGCGATCGCCGTTTCCGCACGGGTGGAGGATTTCGCCATCGAACGAGGCGCCGAACTTTTGACCCTCTACCAGTTCAACACGATGGTCGCCGAGCACTGGTTCTGCTCCGTCTGCGGCATCTACACCCATCACCGCCGCCGCTCGAACCCGACCGAATACGGCATCAACGTCGCCTGTATCGACGGGCTCAGCCCGTTCGATTTCGACGCGGTCGTCGTCAATGACGGCCAGACCCATCCCAATGACCGCCCGCCGGGCGCAGATGGCGTCGCCGGCGTTTTGCGATACGAGCCTCGATAAGCGCCGGATTTTTGCCGATCCCGCCTGTAAGCTGGACACGAATCGAGGAGAGAAAAATGTCGTTCTTCAAGAAGCTGTTCGGTGGCGGCACCGCTGCCACGGCTCCTGCGGCCGAGCCCCAGGACTACAAGGGCTTCACCATCCGCCCGACCCCTTTCCAGGAGGGCGGCCAATACCAGACCTGCGGCGTCATCTCGAAGGAGATCGACGGCACGCTGAAGGAGCACAAGCTCATCCGTGCCGACCGCTTCCCCTCGCTCGACGACGCGACGGAGACCACCATCCGCAAGGCCCGCCAGGTGATCGACGAACAGGGGGAGCGGATCTTTGGCTAGGCTCGCCCTCGCAATCGCCCTCATCGCCCTGCCCGGCTGCGCCGTCTTCGGCGGTGCCGGCACGGCCACCGTCACAGACGGGCGCGTCGATGCGCGCGGCAGCGCCGCCTCGGCAGGCATCGGCGCATCCGGGCCCTATGTCGGAACGACTTCGGGCCGCGTCATCGTCCGGTAAGGCCGAAATGCAACCCTGACGCGATCCATCGGTTGTGTGGAAAAAACGGGAGTCGCTAGGGGCCTAGACGACTCCCGCAGAGGTCAGAAGGCCCGTCTTACCCTCCCAAAATCGCATATGGCGGTACGTTCGGGGAGAATTCGAGAAAAGCGAATGCTTCGAACCCTCACGAAATGTGCCGGGTTCTTCCGCAGGTTGCATCACCCAAATGGGTGAAAGTTGCGTTCAGGCAAAAAAAAGCGCGCCACCCGCAGGCGACGCGCCCGGTCGCATGACGACCGCTACTTCAGCATCGTCTTGACCATGCCGCTGGCCTTGGAGAAATCCATCTGGCCGGGGAATTTCTCCTTCAGCGCGTTCATGCACTTGCCCATGTCGCGCAGTCCGTCGGCTCCGACCTCGGAGATGACCTGCGCGCAGGCCTGGCGCGTATCCTCCTCGCCGAGCTGCTTCGGCAGGAAGTCGCGGATGATCTCGATCTCCTGGCGCTCCTGCTCGGCCAGTTCCAGCCGGTTGCCCTCTTCGAAGGCGCGCGCGGATTCCTCGCGCTGCTTCACCATCTTGGCCAGGATCTGCGTGATTTCCTCGTCGCTGACGGCGTCCTTGCCATGCCCGCGATTGGCGATGTCGCGATCGGTAATGGCCGCCTGGATCAGCCGCAGCGTCGATGTGCGCCGCTTGTCCTGGCTCTTGAGGGCCGCTTTCAGCGCCTGGGCGATCTTGTCGCGCATGGCTTCATCTCTCCTGTCGGGAAGCGGACCATAGCGCCCGCCGATTGCGGAGGCAATCAGTCCCCGTCTCTAACGCGTTGATTTGATTGATTCGGATAAGTTCGAACCGCAGTTTCCGGCAATTGACCCGGCTTTCGCCTTCACCTATTGTCCGCCACCTGCATGGACCGACTTGAGTCTTGCACGGGGTGTTCCCAAATGGGGCACGACCCGTGCGTTTCGTTGCGCCATATGGCCCGGAACGCGCCTCATTTCAAGGGCAAGGACTGCCCGCGCGACGTCGACTGGAGAAAAGCATGGCCGCTGGAACCGCCCCCTGGAGCATCGAAAAACCCACCGCAATCCTGGTGCTGGCCGATGGAACGGTCATCGAAGGCAAGGGCGCTGGCGCCACCGGCGAGCGCGTCGCCGAAGTCGTCTTCAACACCGCACTCACCGGCTATCAGGAAATCCTGACCGACCCGTCCTATGTCGGCCAGATCGTCACCTTCACCTTCCCGCATATCGGCAATATCGGGGCCAATGACGACGACATCGAGGACTTGACGCCCGCCGGCCGTCACGGCGCGGTCGGCGCGATCTTCAAGGCCAACATCACGGCGCCGTCCAACTACCGCTCCGCAGGCCACCTGAACGAATGGCTGGCAAAGCGCGGCATCGTCGCGATCTCCGGCCTCGACACCCGCGCGCTGACCGCCCTGATCCGCGAGCGCGGCGCGCAGAACGCCGTCATCGCGCACGACCCGTCCGGCAATTTCGACCTCGATGCGCTGAAGGCCAAGGCCGCTTCCTGGTCAGGCCTTCTCGACCTCGACTTGGCCAAGGACGTCTCGTCCGGCCAGTCCTCGGTCTGGTCCGAAACCCCCTGGGTCTGGAACGAGGGCCACGGTGCGCAGGGCGAACCGGCGATGCACATCGTCGCCATCGACTACGGCGTCAAGCGCAACATTCTGCGCCTGATGGCCGGGCTCGGCGCCAAGGTCACCATCGTTCCCGCCACCACCGACGCACAGGCGATCCTCGCAATGCAGCCGGACGGCGTCTTCCTGTCGAACGGTCCCGGCGACCCGGCCGCGACCGGCAAATATGCCGTGCCCGTCATCAAGGACCTGATCGCCGCCGATCTGCCCGTCTTCGGCATCTGCCTCGGCCACCAGATGCTGGCGCTCGCCGTCGGCGCCAAGACCGAGAAGATGCACCAGGGCCATCACGGCGCGAACCACCCGGTCAAGGATCACACCACCGGCAAGGTCGAGATCGTGTCGATGAACCACGGCTTCGCGGTGGATTCGAAGTCCCTGCCGCAAGGCGTTGAGGAGACTCACGTTTCGCTCTTCGACGGCTCGAACTGCGGCATCGCGCTGACGGGCAAGCCGGTCTTCTCCGTCCAGCACCACCCGGAAGCCTCGCCCGGCCCGCAGGATTCGCACTACCTCTTCCGCCGCTTCGTGAACCTGATCCGCGAGCGCAAGGGCGAGCCCGCTCTGGCCGAATGAGCCCCGCCCGCGCGGGGCGTCACCCCGCGCGGTATGCCTGCCCGGTCACTCGATCGGGATCATCAGATGCGCATAGGGCGTGCCCGCCCACATCACATAGGGCTGCGTGGTGTCGGGCTCGGGCGTGTCCGGATAGCCCTCCATCATGTCCATCGCGTTGACGATCATGACGTGCGGGCCTGTCTCGATCCAGTTGTTGCCCTCTTCCGGGCCCTGCGCATAGGGGTCGGTGTTGCTGCCGTCGCTGCCGCCGGCAAGCATGTACATGAAGCCGACCTTGCCTTGCGGCGGCTCCGTCTTGCTGATCCAGGCCATCGCCCATTCCATCGAGTTGGCATCGCCGCACATCGGGTCCGGCCCCGGCGAGGCCGGGTTGTCCGGCATGCACCAGAAGCCGTTCGTCCCTTCGCGCAAGGTGCGCATCTCGCCCTTGTCGTCCATGGCATAGATCGCCGCCCCGCTCGAAACCGCTGCGGGCGCTGCCGCTTCGGCGCTCGTGATGAGTTCGGCATCGTCGGCAGCGGCCGGGAAGGCCAGGGCGCTGCCTGCCGCGCACAGCACGGCCACGGTCAGAAGCCTTTTCATGGCTGTCCTCCTGTCGCCCGGGGCAAGGCCCCGACGGCCCGCCGGCCGGGCGCGGCATTCTACCAGAGGCAGCATTCGAGGTGCAGAACCCCGGATGGTCTAGATATTACCGCTGAACGTATCGCAATCCTGCCAGCGCCCGCTGTCATAGCCGCGTATGAACCATGTCTGGCGCTGTTCGGAAGAGCCATGCGTGAAGCTGTCGGGCACGACCTGTCCCTGCGTGCGGCGCTGGATCGTGTCGTCGCCGATCTGGTTGGCGGCATTCAGCGCCTCGTCGATGTCGCCGGTCTCGAGCAGGCCCTCCTGCTCGGTGAAATGCGCCCACACGCCGGCGTAGCAGTCGGCCTGCAGCTCGACGCGGACCGACATCTCGTTCGCCTCGGCCTGCCCCATCTGCTGTCGCTGCTGATGGAACCGCGGCAGCACGCCGGTCAGGTTCTGGACGTGATGGCCGACCTCGTGCGCGATGACATAGGCCTGCGCGAAGTCGCCCGAAGCGCCGAAGCGGCTGGCGAGTTCATCGAAGAAGGTCAGGTCGATATAGACCTGGTTGTCATTCGGGCAGTAGAACGGACCAACCGCCGAGGATGCCTGCCCGCAGGCCGAATCCACCGCGCCGTCGAACATGACCAGCGTCGGCTCCTGATAGGTCTCGCCCTCGGTCTGGAAGATGCCGTTCCACACATCCTCGGTCTCGGCCAGAACGACGCCGACGAACTGCGCCTGCTCGTCATTGCCCGGCTGCTGGCGCGTCACCTGCCCGGAAGGCGGCGCCGAGCCGCCACCGCCCATCATGTCCATCGGGTTGATGCCGAGGAAAGAGAGGACGAGGAAGACCACGACGAGGATGACGATGCCGGACATGCCGCCCGCGCCTGCGCGCCCGATCGGGATCGGAATGCGCGGCCCGCCGCGCCCGAACCCGCCGGGCATGCGCGCCGGACCCTGCCCGCGCCGGTCCGAGATGTTGGTGCTTTGACGGCGGCCTCTCCAGCGCATGCGAACCCTCCAGCGCGATTTGTGCGCCAGTCAACGGAATGCCCGCGTCGCGGTTCCGTCAAGCGGAAAAACGAACGTCCAGTCCGGCGAGCGGCAGCCCGTCGATGTGGGTCATCCAGCGTTCGCGGGGCGAAACGGGAAAGGCGCGCGTCACCGTTCCGGTGGTGATCAGGTCGCCCACTGCCAGCGGCCGCGACATCGGCCGCATCGCCATCCCGTCGACCATGATGCGCAGCGCCGACAGCGGCCCGCCCAGAACGTCGCCCGCCGTGCCGCGATCGACCACCACGCCATCGCGGGCAAGTTCCATGTCGAACGCTGCGAGCCGCTCCAGCCACCCGCCCCGGTCGCCTTCCACAGAAACAAGTTCGCCATGCAGGTACATTCCGTGCAACGCGCAGGCCGCCACCGTATCGGCCGCCTTGAACTTCCAGCCGGGAAAGATCGACTGAACGATCTCGAAGCCGTGCGTCACCGCGTCGATGCAATCGAGCAGCGCCGCCTCATCCATGCCGATCTCCGGCGCGCTTTTCAGCCGAAACGCGATCTCCGGCTCGATCCGCGGTTCGCAAAGCCCCGCAAGGCTGATCGCGCCACTGGCCGCCACCGGCCGCACCGTGCGGTCATACATCGGTCCCCAGATCGGCGCGTGAACGTCGTATTCGTCCCAGATGTTCCTGTTGGTGAAACCGATCTTCCAGCCGGCGACCCGCTCGCCGCGCGCCACTCGCTCTGTCATCACCGCATCCGACACCTGATAGGCGTCGGCCAGCGCAAAATCGGGATCGCCCCCGCTAAACGTCGCGATAGACCGTGCGCTGCTGATGGCATCCAGCACGGCACGCGCGCGCGTTTCGGTCATGTCGTTGGTCAATCGGACGCCCTCCCTGCGAACCGCGACAATTGCAGACAATCGACCGCGCGTCACGATCCTGACTAAAGCTTCACTTCGCCGTTTTCCTCGCCGTCCCAATAGTGAACCCGCTCCGCGCTCACCTTGATCATCACCAGACCTTCGGTGTCGACGCCGTCCTCGAACCAGTCGTCCAGATCGGGATTCCAGTGGTCCTCGAACGCGGCCTTGTCGCGCACGATCTCGCCCTTGCCCTGAACTGCGACCATGAACATGTCATCGCCCTGAAAGGCCAGCGACACGGTCGGATCGGCCTCGATATCGGCGACCATCCGCGCGTCGCTCATCGTGAAATAATAGGAATCGCCGTCATATTCGACGTCGCCATTGTTGCTCATCGGCCGGCCGGCGATGGCTCCGCCGTCGGTCCGCGTCATCAGCATCGCGATATCGATCTCGCGCATCTTGTCGGAAAGGTCGGAAAGCGACTTGGCTGGCATCGGATGGTCCTCTCGGGGTGTCGGCTGAATTCCCGTCCCGAACACCGCCGAGCGTCCGCTGTTCCCGCGATTTGCCCGCGCTTTCCATCTCGTCCATCTTCATCGCGATGGATCGAAAACAATCGACGACTGAAATCCCCGAACCTCCAGACGATCTAGCGCTGTGGGAACTCCACGCCTGGTGCCTCGGCGCCGTCCAGCCGCCCGGCCCCGTCGTGCGTCGAGGCGACAACGGCCGCCTCCTGCACGCCGCACGAAACGGTCTCGACCGGCACGCCATCGACGAGCCCCGCATGGCCGAACCCGAGCAAATGCATCTTTTGGAGCGCTCTGGCGACGAGTTCCGCACCACCTTCCCCATCATCGGCCCGCAAGCTGCGGCACCCCTGCGCCGCCATGCGCGCAACCTTGCCGAAAAGCTCCTGCAGAACCTGATCGACCCCGCGACCCGCATCCGCGACCACCTCGCCGCCGAAGGCCTCCCCGGCCACACCTTCGCGATCGTCTTCGGCCACGCGCTCGACGGGCTGATGTGGTCCATCCTCGCCGGCCGCGGCGCGATCCCCGAGACCCACCTCACCCCCGACCGCCCGTTCTGGAACGGCGCCTTCTGGGCGATCTGGCCGCCGCGCGAAAACCCGGCCGGCGTGAACGAGGCGAGGTTTCCCGGCATGACCCTCGTCATGGTCTGGACGCCCCGCACCGAAGAACGGCTGAAAGCCTTCGCCCGCCAGCCCGGCCTCGAAGCCGCATTCCGGTCGATTGCCGCGGGCTCGGCCACCACATTCTCGCACGGCGTCGACGGCGTCCCGCGCATCCCCGTAATACGCCCCGGCGATCCGCTCGACCTGCAGTCGCAAGCGCTCGCGCGGCCTGTTGCGGATGCCCTTCTGAGCGCGCCCCTCCCCGCCATCGAACGCGCGCGCGGTCAGCACGACGCCCGCATCATCCTCGGCCACGAACTCATCTGGGAACTGGCCGACCTGCTGCAAGTCGGCGGTCTCATCCCCCGAAGCACGAGTTGGAACCCGGCGAGCAACATCTTCCTGCGCATCGAAAGCGACTGGACGCAGCCTCGCGAGCGATCCATCATTGGGACATGACCAAGTATCTCATCTCCTTCCCGAGCGAAGCGATGGTGCTTACGGACGATCGGCTCGCGATCGCCGATGTCCAGTCCCACAAGGTGATCGAGGAGGCCAAGGCCGCCGGCGTCTATGTGTTCGGCGGCGGAATCAACGGTCAGGTCGCTCCCGTGCTTGTATCAGCCGATAGGTCGATCTCGACCGGAACCTACCCGGGCAGCCGTCTTGACGGCGGCTTCGCCGTGCTGGAATTGCCGAGCCGCGAGGAGGCTGTCTTGTGGGCCGGAAAGTTGGCGGCAGCCTGCGGCTGCGCGCAGGAACTTCGCGAATTCATGTTCGATCCGGCGAGTTGACAGGCGCTTTGCCGGTCAGTTCGGCTATGTCCGCGAACACTCCGCCCCATTCATTCTCGTCGATCTCGAGAATCCCCAGCCCGCGCAGCATGAAGACGCCCTCGCAGGCAAGAAAGGCCAGCCGCCGCCTTCGCCCGTCCGCGTCGTCGCCGAAACTGTCCAGCCAGCCGCGATAGTCCGCGCGCAGTGGTTTCGCCTCGTCGCCGGCTTCCACCACGCCCGCCATCAGGCTCGCCGCCCGCGCCGCCATCGCAGCGCTCTCATCGCGCGTCGCGTCGATCCGCGCCCGAAGGCGGTCGCCGCCGGCCGCATCGAGCCGCGCCGCCATCTCCACCTCGAACCGCTTCAGATCGCGCTCCATCATCGCCGCGATCAGCGCCGACTTGCTCGGGAAGCAATAGAGCACGCCGCCCTTCGAAACCCCCGCGCGCGACGCCACCTGGTCGAAGGTCAGTTGACCCGCGCCTGCCTCCCCCACGATCGCCTCGGCGGCGTCGAGTATGGCATCGCGGTCGATCGTTCTCTTTCGTCCCAAGCCGATTTCCTCTTTTCAATCCGTCCGGTCGGATATATATATAAACCTTGTCCGGCCGCCTGTCACGCGGCCTTTCGTTTTGATGGAGACTATCATGGCATGGGTTTTTCTGGGCCTCGCAGGTCTGTTCGAGGTGGTCTGGGCGACGTCGATGAAGATGTCGGCCGGCTTCACCAGGATCACGCCGACGGCGATCACCATCCTCGCCATGATCGTCTCCTTCACCTTCCTGTCCATGTCGCTGAAGGCCCTGCCGCTCGGCACCGCCTACGCAATCTGGACCAGCATCGGCGCGGCGGGCGCCTTCGTCATCGGCGTCATGTTCATGGGCGAGGCGCTCACCCTCGGCCGCGCGATCTCGATCCTGCTGCTCGTCTCGGGCATCGTCGGCCTGAAACTGTCGTCCGGCGTCTGAGCGGCCGCGCTCGCCGTCCACAACCCGCATTTTCGGGGTTACGTTCGCGCGCGCCTTTCCCTATAAGGCGCCCTTAGCCTGACATACGAAATCCTTCTGCCGCACCGGTCGCCTCGCGCGCCCGGCCTTCGCGGCAGAACGCGCGCGAGACGGACATTCCATGCCAAAACGCACCGACATCAAGTCGATCCTGATCATCGGGGCCGGCCCCATCGTCATCGGCCAGGCCTGCGAGTTCGACTATTCGGGCACCCAGGCCTGCAAGGCGCTGAAAGCCGAGGGCTACCGCATCATCCTGGTCAATTCCAACCCGGCCACGATCATGACCGATCCGGAACTGGCCGATGCGACCTATATCGAGCCGATCACGCCCGAAGTCGTCGCCAAGATCATCGCCAAGGAGCGCCCCGACGCGCTGCTCCCGACGATGGGCGGCCAGACCGCGCTGAACACCGCCCTGTCGCTGCGCCGCATGGGCGTGCTGGAGCGCTACAATGTCGAGATGATCGGCGCCAATGCCGAAGCGATCGACAAGGCCGAGGACCGTTCGCTCTTCCGCGAGGCGATGCAGAAGATCGGCCTCGAAACCCCGCGCTCGATGCTCGCCAACGCCTCCGACGCCAAGGACGCCGACAAGCGCGCCCACGAGGCCCGCCGCGCCGAGCTGAAGGCCTCCAATCCCGCCGAACTCGACGCCGCCCTCGACGCGCTCGAGACCGAATGGAACCTCGGAGAAGGCGACCGCAAGCAGCGTTATATCGGCCACGCCATGGGCATCGCCGCGCAGGCGCTCGACCTCGTCGGTCTGCCCGCCATCATCCGCCCCTCCTTCACCATGGGCGGCACCGGCGGCGGCATCGCCTACAACCGCGCCGAATTCTTCGACATCATCGCCTCCGGCCTCGACGCCTCGCCGACGACCGAAGTCCTGATCGAGGAATCGGTTCTCGGCTGGAAGGAATACGAGATGGAAGTGGTCCGCGACCGCGCGGACAATTGCATCATCATCTGCTCGATCGAGAACATCGACCCGATGGGCGTCCACACCGGTGATTCCATCACCGTCGCTCCCGCGCTGACCTTGACCGACAAGGAATACCAGATCATGCGCAACGCCTCGATCGCGGTGCTGCGCGAGATCGGCGTCGAGACCGGCGGCTCCAACGTCCAGTTCGCCGTCAACCCGGCCGATGGCCGCCTCGTCGTCATCGAGATGAACCCGCGCGTCTCGCGCTCCTCGGCGCTGGCCTCCAAGGCCACCGGCTTCCCCATCGCCAAGGTCGCCGCGCGCCTGGCCGTCGGCTACACGCTCGACGAGCTCGACAACGACATCACCGCCGGCGCCCTTCCCGCCTCGTTCGAGCCCTCGATCGACTACGTCGTCACCAAGATCCCCCGCTTCGCCTTCGAAAAATTCCCCGGCGCCGAGCCGACGCTGACCACCGCCATGAAGTCGGTCGGCGAGGTCATGGCCATCGGCCGCACCTTCCAGGAGTCGCTGCAAAAGGCTTTGCGCGGCCTGGAGACCGGCCTCACCGGCCTCGACGAGATCGAAATCCCCGGCGCCGACCAGGGCGACGACAAGAACGCCATCCGTGCCGCCCTCGGCACCCCGACGCCGGACCGCCTGCGCATGGTCGCACAGGCGATCCGCATGGGCACCTCGCTCGAAGACGTCCACCAGATGTGCCGCATCGACCCGTGGTTCCTGGAGCAGATCGGCGCCATCATCGCCATGGAAGCGCGCATCCGCGAACACGGCCTGCCGCAGGATGCGCAGAATCTGCGCATGCTGAAAGCCATGGGCTTTTCCGACGCCCGCCTCGCCTCGCTCGTGAGGAAAGACGAGGAAGACGTTCAAAAGCTTCGCACCCGGCTCGACGTCCACCCCGTCTACAAGCGCATCGACACCTGCGCCGCCGAGTTCGCCTCGCCCACCGCCTACATGTATTCGACCTACGAGACGCCCTTCGCCGGCAGCCTCGCCGACGAGGCCCAGGTCTCCGACCGCAAGAAGGTCGTCATCCTCGGCGGCGGCCCGAACCGCATCGGCCAGGGCATCGAGTTCGACTATTGCTGCTGCCACGCCTGCTTCGCGCTGGCCGATGCCGGCTACGAGTCGATCATGATCAACTGCAACCCGGAGACCGTGTCGACCGACTACGACACCTCCGACCGCCTCTATTTCGAATCGCTGACCGCTGAGGACGTCCTCGAAATCCTGCGCGCCGAGCAGAAATCCGGCAAGCTTCACGGCGTCATCGTCCAGTTCGGCGGCCAGACCCCGCTCAAGCTCGCCGACGCGCTCGAAAAGGCCGGCATCCCGATCCTCGGCACCTCGCCCGACGCGATCGATCTCGCCGAGGACCGCGACCGCTTCCAGAAGCTCCTCGTCAAGCTCGGCCTAAAGCAGCCGAAGAACGGCATCGCCTGGTCGGTCGAGCAGGCCCGCACCGTCGCCTCCGAACTCGGCTTCCCGCTCGTCGTGCGCCCGTCCTACGTGCTCGGCGGCCGCGCCATGCAGATCATCCACCACGAATCGATGCTGCAGACCTACCTGCTCGACACCGTCCCCGGCCTCGTCCCGGAGGACATCAAGCAGAAATACCCGAACGACAAGACCGGCCAGATCAACACCCTGCTCGGCAAGAACCCGCTTCTCTTCGACACCTATCTGTCGGAAGCCATCGAGGTCGACGTCGATTGCCTGTGCGACGGTCACGCGACCTACGTCTCCGGCATCATGGAGCACATCGAGGAAGCCGGCATCCATTCGGGCGACTCGGCCTGTTCGCTCCCGGTCCACTCGCTCGACAAGGACATGGTCGCCGAGCTCGAACGCCAGACCGCCGCACTCGCCAAGGCGCTGAATGTCGGCGGCCTGATGAACGTGCAATATGCGATCAAGGACGGCGAGGTCTACGTCCTCGAAGTGAACCCTCGCGCCTCGCGCACGGTCCCCTTCGTCGCCAAGACCATCGGCCGCCCCATCGCCAAGATCGCCGCGCGCATCATGGCCGGCGAAACGCTCGACGAAGCCTTCGCCCATTACGGCACCAAGCCCAACGCGGCCGATCTCGGCCACATCGCCGTCAAGGAAGCCGTCTTTCCCTTCGCCCGCTTCCCCGGCGTCGACACGCTGCTCGGCCCCGAAATGCGCTCCACCGGCGAAGTCATGGGCCTCGACCGCGACTATGCGCTGGCCTTCGCCAAGGCCCAGCTCGGCGCCGGCGTCGACCTGCCCCGCTCCGGCACGCTCTTCGTCTCGGTCCGCGACGAGGATAAGGCCCGCATTCTGCCGGCCGTCAAGCGCCTCGCCGGCATCGGCTTCAAGGTCCTCGCCAGCGGCGGCACCGCCCGTTTCCTGAAGGAAAACGGCGTGGAAGCCGAAAAGATCAACAAAGTCCTCGAAGGCCGCCCCCACATCGAAGACGCCATCCGCAACCGCCAGGTCCAGCTCGTCTTCAACTCCACCGACGGCCAGAAAGCCGTCTCCGACTCCAAATCCCTCCGCCGCGCCACCCTGATGCAGAAGGTCCCCTACTACACCACCATGTCCGGCGCCGAAGCCGTCGCGGAAGCGATTGCGGCACTGAAGGCGGGGAGCCTGGAAGTAAGGCCGCTACAGGCGTATTTTTAAGAGCGCCGCGCCCTTTCCTTCTCCCCTTGTGGGAGAAGGTGGCCTCGCGAAGCGAGGTCGGATGAGGGGTATTGGCACGCCCTCGCCGCGCATGATCTCCCCCCTTGAGGGGGAGATGTCCGGCAGGACAGAGGGGGGTGCTGTCCCGCAAGCCTATCGATGTTAGCTGTGCATTCTCGAAAAGCAGCGCGTTCGCGACCTGCCGTCGCAAGATTTCGGTTCAATCGAGGGTCAGAATCTTGTCGATCGCATCGAAAGTTTCAGAAAACCCAATGAAGGCCTCTGCAGGTAGTTTCGGCACGATTTTCGAAGCAAAATCCATCTTTGAGGATTCGATTACCAACTGATATTCGGTTCCAGAGCCAATAAGAATTCTAATAACTTTTTCACCGACCTTGCGGCTAGCCTCCATTTGCTTACGCAACAAACATTTTCCGTCGATCTCAACATCCAAGAATTCGTCTGGAAATAGAAATTCTATCGGAAGATTGGCATTGTCAGCATTGGCTTGCCGAAACGCTGGTGGCTGCAAGAGCATGCCGAACGCTTTACTATTTCTTGACACCCGCACGTCCGAAAATAAGTCGGCCTGCGAAAAGTTCGCATCTAATTTCCATTCGCGGTACCCCGCCTCGTCCCTATCAAAAATTCCTATCACCACATGTGGATTGTCGTGAGGTACAGTTCGCAGCGACAAAGCCAATTGTGACGCGCCGGCAGCTCCTCCAGCCTGTCCATCTGTAATATCGCAGCATTTGATTTTGTAGGGTGGTTTCCCAGAGCGTAGCTTTTTCCACGCTTCCAACAAGATCATTTCGTCGGTCTTTCCCTCCGTCAACACGACAGGTTGAGTAAAGGACGCAATTCGCGTTCTGAATTCTTCAGCTTGGTCGCGGAATTTTGCAGCCTCGACTTCTCGTAACGAGTATTCCTCCAAGGCTTTCGCTACTGCGGGAAGATAAAATCCCTCACCAATCGCAGTAGGGACGTCTAGCTTTTCAAGTTGCCGTCCTTGAATGATTTTTGCTCCATTCTCGTCATCCCTCGTGACGTAAAATTTTCGAACGCGGTCGCCAGAGAGATTATAGAATGAAGGGCTATGTGTAGTGACAAATACTTGAACTTTCTCTCCTGCAAGTCGCGCGAAACGCAGCGCCTCGGCTTCTGCGGAGACGAAATCTAGAGAGTTCTCAGGCTCTTCGAAGCCCCAAATATGGAATTGGTACCCATCGCGACTACAAATGAAATTGAGAATCTCAGGTATATGCCGGGCTTTGATACCATCCCCTCTCTGCAAGGTTAGCGATTTTGCTGTCCGCCCCTCGAAATCGGTGGTCTCAAAGTCAAGCGTTTCGAATAGTTGATCCATTCGCGACGGTGCCGATATTTTGGATTCATGCGCTATTTCCTTAGGAATTCCGGAAAACAGCTCGGCCGTCGAAAACTGAACGCGGCTGGCAAAGTCGCCTACAGCATCCGTGAATTCCGTTGAATTCGCCAATATTTCATAGATATCGCTCAGCAGCCTTGAGAAAATTCGATTATCTTTGATCGCCGGTATATGAATAAAGCGAATTTGATTCATGAATCGAGTTACAATATGTCTTTGATTGTCCTTGATGTGATTAGATATTTCTTCAACATAGTCTTGACCTCGCGAAATAGTCCATTGCCTCTTTACATAGAATTCTTTGCCAAGAGATCTGTGATAATTGGACGGCGTATTAAACGTGACCTTCACGTATACAAATTTTCTGACACCGTCGGAATTATTTGATTCTTCACGACGCCGATCGCAAAAATCGATGTCAAAATCAAATTCGGAGTCAGTATCCGTATACTCGTTGAAGAATAAGTTTAATGCTCGAATTATATTTGATTTACCGACATCATTTTTGCCAAATATCACATTTAGATCGCCACTTCTGTAGATTGTTTCTTTGTAAAAACTACGGAAGTACGCAATTTCGACTTCTTTAATTAGGCCCAAGATGATTCCCCCAAGAATTGATGGCGATCTTGGATCATGCAGACGTTATTGCCAATAAGGGAAGTGAGGCGCTCATTTCCGATACTGAGCAAAGGTATAGGACACAAAACTTATCCCCTTCCCCAAACCCTCTCGCATACATTCCCCCACTATCCTAATGGGAACCGGGTGCGCACCGGGTGTCTCGGAGGACGGCAGAGACGCGCGCCCTGCCGCTTCGGACCCGGCGAGCACGTGACGGCGCCGAGGTGGGTGAGAAGCGGTCCGCGCAGCGGCTGAAAAGCCAACGATTGACTTTTCGAGCGACGAAGACCCGAAGCCATAGCGAAGGGCAGTACGATCGCACACTCAACACCTAAGACAAGCCATCCTTCGGTCGCCCGCCTTCCCGCTCTATGACAATGCCCGGATCGCTGCGCGGGGCCGTTTCCGCGCGCCGCGTCAGCTCGTCGTCGGCGTCGGCTTGTCGCGCTCGCAGCCGCCCGGCCCTTCCGAGGTCGGCCGCGTCTGGGCGCTGGCATCGCTGGTAAAGCCGGTCAGCGCCGTGGTCGCAAGGACGGCGAGGCTTGAGAGAGCGAGGGCAAGAAGACGCATGCGCATGACGACCTCCATTCTGGCTTACGCCAGCCTACGCCGCCCTTGCCCTTGCGGCAACTCCATGTGAAGCTTCCCGCCTCGGGAGGAAACCGCGACGGCCGCAGGCCGGCCGCCGCCGATGGCGCGAAAAGTGCTTCAGACGGGAGGTTGGACCATGGGTAAACGCGCGGGAGAACGACGCACGGGACCGAAATGCATCGCCATTGTCGGTCCCTTCGCAAGCGGCAAGACCACGCTTCTGGAAGCGATCCTCGCCCGCACCGGCGCGATCCCCCGCCAGGGCGCCGCCGGCCAGACGGTCGGTGATTTCTCGCCCGAGGCCCGCGCCCACGCGATGAGCGTCGAGGCCACGGTCGCCACCACCGAGTTCATGGGCGAGAGCCTGACCTTCATCGATTGCCCCGGCTCCGGCGAGTTCGCCTATGAGGCCGTACCGGTCCTCAGCGCCTGCGACCTCGCCATCGTCGTCGCCGAACCCGACGAGAAGAAGATCCCCGCGCTGCAATTGATCCTGCGTCAGCTCGACGATCTCGGCGTGCCGCGCATGCTGTTCCTGAACAAGATCGACAAGGCGTCCGCCGGCGTGCGCGACACGCTGAAGCTGTTGCAGCCGGCAAGCCGCACGCCCCTCCTCCTGCGCCAGATTCCCTTGCGCGAAAACGGCATCGTCGTCGGCTCGATCGACCTCGCGCTGGAGCGCGCCTATGTCTACCGCGAGCATGCGCCGAGCACCGTTTCCGACATCCCCGACGACCAGCGCGCCTCCGAGCTCGAAGCCCGGTTCCAGATGCTGGAAACGCTCGCCGACCACGACGACGCGCTGATGGAGCACCTGCTCGAGGAGATCGAGCCCCCGCGCGACGAAATCTTCGACGACCTTTCCGCTGATCTGCGCGACGGCGCCGTCACCCCGGTCCTGATCGGCGCCGCCGAGCGCGGCAATGGCGTGCTCCGCCTCCTGAAAGCGATCCGCCACGATGCGCCCGATGCGGCCGCAACGCGCGAGCGCCTCGGCATCGGGGGCAGCGGCAAGCCCGTCCTGATGGTGATGAAGTCCGTCCACACGCCGCATGGCGGCAAGCTGTCCATCGCCCGCGTGCTGGCAGGTCAGGTCGGCGATGCCACCGACATGTGGAGCGCATCTGGCGCGACGGGCAAGATTTCCGGCATCTACCGGATGCTGGGCAAGGATCAGGCGAAGATCGCTTCCGCCGGCGAAGGCGAGACGGTGGCGCTCGGCAAGCTCGACGCGATCGCGACCGGCGACACGATCTCGACCTCCAAGGGCGCTGCGGCGATCGCGGTGCAGCCGCCCGCCGATCCGGTCCACGCCGTCGCGCTGCGCTCGAAGGAGCGCAAGGACGACGTCAAGCTGTCCGCCGGGCTGCAGAAGCTGGTCCAGGAAGACCCCTCGCTCACCATGGAGCAGAACCAGGAAAGCGGCGAGACGATCCTGTCGGGCCATGGCGAGATGCACCTGCGCGTCGCCATCGAGCGGCTGGAGAACAAGTACCAGATCGCCATCTCCGCCAGCGAGCCCGCGATCCCCTACCGCGAGACGATCCGCAAGCCCGTCTCGAAACGCGGGCGCCACAAGAAGCAGTCCGGCGGTCATGGCCAGTTCGGCGACGTGGTGCTCGATATAAAGCCGCTCGCCCGCGGCGCCGGCTTCGAGTTCACCGACACGATCACCGGCGGCGTGGTGCCGAAGCAGTATTTCTCCTCCGTCGAAACCGGCGTGCGCGACAGCCTGAAGACCGGCCCGCTCGGTTTCCCGGTCGTCGACATCGCGGTCAACCTGGCCGACGGCTCCTACCACAACGTCGATTCCTCCGACATGGCGTTCCAGCAGGCCGCCCGCCTTGCGATGAAGGATGCCCTGGCCGAGGCGGCTTCCGTCATGCTGGAGCCGATCTTCAAGGTCGAGATCGTCACCCCTTCCGACGCGACCGCCCGCATCACCGCCATCGTCTCGCAGCGCCGCGGCCAGATCCTCGGCTTCGACGCGCGCCCTGGCTGGGAAGGCTGGGATGTCGTGGAGGCGATGATGCCGCAGGGCGAGATGCGCAATCTGATCGTCGAGCTGCGCTCGGCAACGGCCGGCGCGGCGACCTATGTGGCGCGCTTCAGCCACATGGCCGAACTCACCGGCCGGCAGGCCGAGGAACTCAGCCAGGGCAAGGCGGCATGACGCACCCTGCATGAGAGCAAAAAAAAGCCGGATCGAAAGATCCGGCTTGAAGTATGGAAGTGCCTTTTCAGGCGAAACCTCCAGAGGGGAACACTCGCGGGCACCAATGGGAGGAGGAACGTGCCCGGGAGATGATCGTGATATGTGCTTTGAATGCCCAAAGATCAAGCAGTCCGTTTTGCATTGCACCCATGCAGTTTTGCATGGACGCCGAGTGATGATTTAAGCGTCTGTTTTCGTTCATCGCTTCATCATCTGGCTCAATCGGCGGGCAGTCTGTGCCTTGCCCGAAAATCCTGGCCTGCACGCAAAAAGATCATCTTCGACGACCGTTGAGGGCCGCCTCGACGCTGCGAACGAGATCGCGAATCGCCGGGCCGACCTCCTCATGCATGAAGCTTTCGGTGAACTGGTAGGGCGGCCCGCCGCAATTGAACGCGTAGACGCCCGACCCGTCCGCCGCGACGAGCGGGGCCGCGACCGCATGGATGCCCGGCCGCCACGCGCCGGCCGAGATCGCGTAGCCGCGCTGGATGCAGGCGTCGATCTCGCCGCGCATCTCGCGCTCGAGTTCCGGCCAGTCCCCGCCATAGCGCGGCGCCAGTGCCGCGATGGCGCGCTCGCGCTCGTCCGTCGGCATCACCGATAGCAACGCCCGCCCCATGGCCGACTGCGCCAGCGGAATGCCCGAACCGATGTCGAGCTGGAACGTGATCGCCGCCGAGCCGCGCGAAATGTCGACGTAAAGCGCGCGGTTGCGGTCGCGTATGCCCAGCGCCACCGGCGCGGCGAGCCGTTCGGCGAGCTCGTCCATATGCGCCCGCGCGATCTGGCGTATGCCCAGATTGGCCAGCGCCGAATAGCCGAGCGTGATGGCGGAGGGCGCGAGCTGGTATTTGCCGGTCCGCGGCATCTTCGTCAGATAGCCGAGCGTGCAGAGCGTATAGGTCAGCCGTGTCACGGTCGGCTTTGGCAGGCCCGTCCGCTCGGCGATTTCCTGGTTGCCGAGGAACCCGTCGCGCGGCCGGAACGCGCGCAGCACTTCGAGGCCGCGCGCGAGCGCCGTCACGAACTTCCGGTCGCCGCCCTCGTCGGCGTCCACAGCCTCTCCCGCCGAATGCTGGTCGTTCTTTTCGGTCATGGTTGACATGGCCCCTCCATTCCCCAAGGATACCGAATTGTTGCGAAAGTCAATTTCGCAATGCGGAATTTGGGAGGCTGCCGCAGACGATCGGGCAGCGAGGGGGCCACGGCCCCGATCGAAGTGGAGGAAATGCGAATGTCCTATTTCAGCCGTCTGGCGCTCGCGCCGGCCGTCGCCGTGGCTCTGTCCGTCAGTGCCTTTGCCGCGCAGGCGCAGGAAAGCGTCACGTGGCGCGTCCAGTCGCACTGGCCGCAATCGTCGAGTTCCTATGCCGACAGCCTGGAATATCTGCGCGACACGCTCGACGAGCGCACCGGCGGGCGGCTGAAGCTGGAACTGCATCCGGCGGGCGGCCTGTTCGGCGCCGACGAGATCTTCAACGCCGTGCGCCGCGGCGTCATCCAGATGGGCACCATCTCGCCGGCCTACGCCATGGGCGAGATGGAGACGGCGGGCATCGCCTTCGGCCTCCCGGCCGCCTTCGAGAACGAATGGGAAGCGCAGTATTTCTTCAAGACGCTCGGCTTCGAGGACATGGTGCGCGAGGATGCCGCCCAGCACGGCATCTACTATTCCACCGACAAGATCTTCACCAACGAGATGGTGCTGACGGCAAAGCCCGAGACGCCCGACGATTTCCGCGCGCTGACGATCCGCTCGTCCGGCACGCTGCAGAACTACCTGACCGATGCCGGCGCTGCGGTGTCGTCGATCCCCGGCTCGGAACTCTATCAGGCGCTGTCCTCGGGCGTCGTCGACGGAGCGCATTGGGGCGCCGTCCAGGGCGCCCTGTCGATGAGCCTCTACGAGGTTGCGAAGTACCATGTCCGCCCGCCGCTTTCGATCGGCGGCATCGATGCCTTCATCGTCAACCAGGAAGCGATCGACGCGCTGCCGGAGGACGTGCAGCAGATCGTCTACAACACGCTCGAGGAACAGTTCTGGCGCCGCACCAACGAATACATTGTCGGCGAGCAGCGCTCGCTTGCCCGCGCGCAGGCCGAGCATGATGTCGAGGTGATCGAGCTTCCGCAGGAAGTCCGCGACCAGATGCTGCAGGCGGCGCAGGCGAGCTGGCAGCGCGAGCGCGAAAAGGGTGAGAAGGCGGCTGCGGCGATGGACCTCCTCGACGGTTTCCTCGCCGAACTCGGCCGCACGCCGGCGACGACCGAAGAAACCGAAGCCGCGGAATAACGAACCTGCCGCGCCGGGCACCCGCCCGGCGCTCTTCCCCTCCTAATCTCCGGATCATGCCATGAAGGTCCTTGGCGCGAGCGCAGGCGCGATCACCTGGCTGAACGAATGGGTCGGGCGCATCACCGCCCATCTCGTCCTGTTCATGTTCGTCTTCCTGTTCGTCGAAGTGCTGCTTCGCTATTTCTTCCGCGCGCCGAGCAACTGGACCGGCGAGCTGTCGCAGCTTCTTTTTGGCGTTTATGCGCTTCTGGGCGGCGGCTACCTCCTGATCAACAACGGCCATGTGAATGTGGACCTGATCTATGGCCGCTGGTCGCGCCGCACCCGCGCCGCGGTCGATATCGCGACGTCGATCCTGTTCTTCGTCTTCGTCATCGTCCTGCTATGGCAGGGCTGGTCGCTCGCCGCCGATTCCGTCGCGCGCTGGGAAACCTCGCAATCGGCCTGGAACCCGCCGGTCTGGCCGGTGAAGGTGATCATCCCGATTTCCGCAGCGCTCCTGCTGCTTCAGGGCCTCGTCAAGCTCGCCAACGACATCCTCATCGTCGCCGGCCGCGAGCCGATCGTTCCCGACGCCAAGCCCCATGACGGCGCTGGAGACACGCTGTGAGCATCGAACTCCTGACCGTCCTCTTCTTCGGCTCGCTGATCGTCTTCCTGGTTCTCGGCCTGCCGCTCGCCTTCGTGCTCGGCGGCGTATCGACGGCCTTCCTCTATTTCACCTGGGGACCGGACGCCTTCTACATCGTCGCTTCGCGCATGTGGACGACGATGAACAATTTCACGCTCATCGCCATCCCGCTCTTCATCCTGATGGCGATGCTGCTCGAACGTTCCGGCGTCGCGCAGAACCTCTACCGGATGATGCATCTGTGGTGGGGCGGCGTGCGCGGCGGTCTTGCCATCGGCACGGTCGGCATCTGCGGCCTCTTCGCCGCCATGTGCGGCATTTCCGGCGCGGCCGTCGTGTCGATGGGCACCATCGCCCTGCCCAACATGCTCAAGCGCGGCTACGACAAGGAACTGGCGCTCGGCGCCATCAATGCCGGCGGCGGCTTCGGCATCCTCATCCCACCCTCGATCCTGATGGTGCTCTATTCGCTGATCACGGGCGTCTCGGTCGGCCAGCTCTTCGCGGCCGGCATCGTGCCCGGCATCCTCCTGATGGTGCTCGTCTCGCTCTACATCGCGATCCGCTGCTACATCCAGCCACATATGGGCCCGGCCCTGCCTCCGGAGGAACGCAGCGACTGGGGCGAGAAGATGCGCGCGCTCGGCTCGGTCCTCTTGCCGATCTTCATCGTCGTCATCGTCCTCGGCTCGATCTTCGGCGGGCTGGCAACGCCGACCGAGGCGGCCGCCATCGGCGTCTTCGGCGCCATCGTCGCCGCGCTCGTCAACCGGCAGTTCTCCTTCAGGATGCTGAGCGAAGCCTGCATGCGCACCTTCCGCCTGACCGCCATGGTCATGTGGATCTTGTTCGCCGCGCACGCCTTCTCCACCGCCTACAATGCGATGGGCGCGCAAAGCTTCATCCTGGAGATGATGGAATACGTCCCCGGCGGCGCATGGGGCGCACTCGCCGCGATCCTGGTGATCCTGTTCCTGCTCGGCATGGTGCTCGATCCGGTCGGCATCATGCTGATCACGCTGCCGGTCTTCCTGCCGATCGTCCAGGCGCACGGCTTCGACCCGATCTGGTTCGGCATCGTCTTCATCGTCATGATGGAGATCGGCTACATGACCCCGCCCTTCGGCTTCAACCTCTTCTACCTGAAGGGCGTCGCACCGCCGGAAGTGACGATGGGCGACATCTACCGCTCGGTCATCCCCTATACGCTGGTAGAACTCTTCGGCCTCGCCATCATCATCGCCTTCCCGGCACTCGTGCTATGGTTGCCGCAACTGGTGTATGCGCGCTGACGAAAGGCGCCGGTTGCAAAACCGGCGCCGGTTTCGATCACGGACCGACGTGGACGGCACCGCCATTGAGGAAGTAACTCTTGTCGAACAGCGACAGGTCGACGGGGTTAGGCAGACGCACGTCGTTGAAATCGGGATATGGCTTTGACAGCGGATCGTAGGAACGATCGATCTGAGAGACGAAGACCAGGATGATCGCCCGCTCGGAGGCGAACGTCTTCAAGGCCGCAATCTGGTCCATAAGCGCAGGCTTGCGTCGATCCTGATCCAGTATCTGCAAGTAGTCCACGACCACCAAGGTCCCGACAGGCGCATCGGCCAGCCTGTGGATGATATGGTCGGCACAGATCGCGTCGGAATTGTCGCATTCGAAAACGCGATCGAGATCGATGCCGTCGACCCCGATCGTGTCCAGCCGATCGAGCACCTCTCCTCGCGTGTATTCGAGTGTAAAGACCACGGCGCGATGCCCCGCCCTCATGGCTTCGACCGCGAGGCGCAGCGCAGTCACGGTCTTGCCCTGAAGCGGTCTTGCACCGATCAGGACGAGGTGGCCGGGCTCCAGTTGCGCGAACTGCGGAATGCCCGGCGACGCGGCTTTCGCAGCAAGCAGGCTCCATCTATGGAAACCCTCTTCTGCGGCGACCATATCGAGCGCGACATGAAGCGGGATGGGACCGTTGCGGGCAAGCATCCTGGCTTTCCGCTTCAGTTGATAAATCGGCATGGACAGTTTCATGGCAAACCTTCCGCAGCGAGCCGATCGTCGCAATCCCTCCTTATGCAATGAGCTCGAACAGTCGGTTCAACGGAAACGGTCGGCTCTGCATGTCGGATGCTTTCCCGGCGGAGGGGGGAGGCCTGAGCGTGCCCGGGTAAACAATAGCCCGATTCCACCGGCGACGCCAAAACGCTTCGAACGCTTGCCGCCCCTCAATACGCCCAGCTTCTTGCCTTCGCGATCAAAAAGTCCCGGAACACATGCAGCTTCACCTGGTTGCGCATCGCGTCCGGGTAGCAGAAATAGGTGTCGAAGGACGGCACTTCCGTTTCCGGCATGAGCTGCACCAGCGGGGAACCCTGCTCGATCGTGTAGTCGGGCAGCATGCCGATGCCGGCGCCTTTCTCGATCGCGGCCTTTATCGACAGGATGTTGTTGATCTGAAGGCTTGCGGTCCGCTTCGAGCCTTCGGGCCGCCCCGCCGTCTCCAACCAGTTCATGTCGGCAAGGTGCGAAGGTACCGGCTCGCCGAAGGTGACGATGCGGTGCTTGTCGAGGTCGCCGATAGAGGTCGGCTTGCCGTGCTTGGCGATGTAGGACGGCGCGGCGAAAAGGTGGAAATGCACCGTGAACAGCCGCCGCTGGATCAAATCCGGCTGCTGGGGCTGACGAAGCCGGATCGCGCAGTCAGCCTGGCGCAGCGTCAGATCGAGTTCCTCGTTGGCGAGGACGAGCTGAAGCTGGATGTCGGGATAGAGATCGAGGAATTCCTGCACGCGCTCGGTCAGCCAGCCCGAGCCGAGGCCGACCGTCGTCGTCACCCGCAACGCGCCGGACGGCCGGTCGGTCGTCTCGGTCAGCTGCGCCTTCACCTGTTCGAGCTTCATCAGCACGTCGTGCGCCGTGCGATAGAGCATCTCGCCCTGTTCGGTCAGCACCAGCCCGCGTGCATGGCGGTGGAAGAGCGCCACGCCGACATCCTGTTCGAGCGCGCTCACCTGACGCGAGATCGCCGATTGCGACAGGCGCAGCGTCTCGGCGGCATGGGTGAACGACCCGGCCTCCGCCGCGGCGTGAAACACGCGCAATTTATCCCAGTCGAGCGCCATTTTCCCCTCGTATGATTTTTATGGCGGCACTGAGCATCGGACCGAAAAGTGGAACCCGGTTTTCGGGCTGATCCGATGCGCGATGGATAGCCTATTCCGCGGCTTCGCGGTGAACCTCCAGTTCGGCGATGTAGCGTTCGGCCTCGAGCGCCGCCATGCAGCCCATGCCGGCCGCTGTCACCGCCTGGCGATAGATGTCGTCGGTGACGTCCCCCGCCGCGAAGACGCCCGGAATGTTGGTCGCCGTCGAATCCGGCGCCGTCCACAGATAGCCGTTCGGCTTCTGCTTCAGCTTGCCGGCGAAAAGCTCTACGGCCGGCGAATGCCCGATCGCGACGAAGATGCCGTCGATCGGCATCTCGCTGATCGCGCCTGTTTTCACGTGCCGCAGCTTGAGCCCGGTGACCGAAGGCGGCATCGGCGCCTTCCGCTCGCCGGTGATCTCCTCGACAGCATGGTCCCAGATCACCTTGACGTTGTCCTTGGCCATCAGCCGGTCGCGCAGGATGCGCTCGGCGCGGAACTCGTCGCGGCGATGGATGACCGTCACCGACTTCGCCAGATGCGAAAGGTAGAGCGCTTCCTCGACCGCCGTGTTGCCGCCGCCGACCACCACCACGTCCTTGCCCCGATAGAAGAATCCATCGCAGGTCGCGCAGGCCGAAACGCCGAAGCCCATATAGGTCTCTTCCGACGGCAGCCCGAGCCACTTCGCCTGCGCCCCGGTCGCGATGACCAGCGCATCGGCGGTCCATTCCTGCCCGGAATCGGTGCGCAGGCGGAACGGGCGAACGTCGAGATCGACCTCGGTCACCAGATCGCTGACGATTTCGGTGCCGACATGCTCGGCCTGCTTGAGCATCTGCTCCATCAGCCACGGCCCCTGGATCGGGTCGGCGAAGCCGGGATAGTTCTCGACGTCGGTCGTAATCATCAACTGGCCGCCCTGCTGCATGCCGGCGATCAGCACCGGCTTCAGCATCGCCCGTGCGGCATAGATCGCCGCCGTGTAGCCGGCTGGGCCGGAGCCGATGATGAGAACAGGTGCGTGACGGCTGCCCATGGCAAGACCCCTCGAAAGAACCGCGCTATGGCGCGTCATGAAATACCAAACGTCGATCTAAGTATGACCATGGGTGCCGTGCAAGGCGGCAATGTCATTTCACACAGTTGCGTCGGCAAGTTGACAATGCCCCGCCCGGTTGTTCCCGCCAATCCGGCAGAGCGTCGCACGCGCGCCATTGCGAAATTTTGCCATTTGGGTAATTTCCTTTCGTCCGCGCGAAAGATTCGTGCGCAATCGAAAGAGCCCGCGATGAAAGCCGATCTCGACGCCATCGACTGGAAAATCCTGGCCGAGCTTCAATCGGACGGGCGGATGACGAATGTCGAACTGTCGCGCCGCGTCGGCATTTCCGCCCCGCCCTGCCTGCGCCGCGTCAAGCGGCTGGAGGATGCCGGCGTCATCCGCGGCTACCGTGCGCTCCTGAACACGCAGGATCTCGGCCTCCACGTCGTCGCCTTCTGCCTCGTCGGGCTCAACCACCAGTCCGAATCCGACCTCAAGGCCTTCGCGGAAAAGACCCGCTCCTGGCCGATCGTGCGCCGTGCCTGGATGGTTTCGGGCGAGAGCGACTTCATGCTCCACTGCGTCGCCAAGGACCTCGCCGCCTTCCAGGCCTTCGTCATCGAGGAACTGACCTCGGCCCCCAATGTCGACACCGTCCGCACCGCGCTGACCATCCGCCAGGTCAAGGACGAAGGCCTCGCCGCCATCGGCGAATAGCTCACCGAAACGGAATTCGGCCCCAGCGCGTCGCGCCGAACAGCGTCCTCGCCCGCCCCGCGACCGCAATCGCGCCCTTGGAAATGCCTGAGGCCACTTCGCGCCTGATCTTCGCCAGCGCCCCGAGTTTGCGCCGGGTCGTCAGCCGCTCTTCATAGAGGTGGCTTTCGTAGGTCCGCGCATCGCCGTCGACCCGCCGCAGCTTGGCGAGCTTCAGCCCCTGGATCGCCACCGCCGGCACGAGCTGATGCACCCGCGCGCGGGCAAACGGCTCGCCTTGCGGGTCGAACAGGAAATCATCGACCTGCCGGTCGATCGTCGCGCTGGCCTCGACCAGCATCCGCGCCGTCGCCACATCAAGCGCATAGGCCCCCGCGCCCAGATGCTTGCCCGTCAGGACGTGCACCCCGCGCCCATCCAGCGTCGCCACCGGCGCCTTGCCCACGAATGTTGGCGCGAGATACGTCTCCAGCTTGACGATCCCCGCCTCCTTGGGAAACCAGTCCGCGTCGCGAAAGAACGGCGCGGCGCCCTCGCCGAGAAACACATCGTCCTCCAGCACCACCCCATGGCTCTCGCCGCTCTCGACCAGCGCCTGCCAGCAACGGCGATGGCTGATGAAACAGGCCGTCTCGCCGCGGCTCAATCGTCGCCCCTCCAGCGCATTGACGTGGCTGTCGAAATCGCCCGCCTGCCCGTCCGTCGCGGCCAGCCGCGTGAAGGTCGCGCCGATGCGCGCGAACTCGCGTTCCATATGCGCGAGGCGTTCGGGTGCGCGGTCGAGATTGATGACGAGAACCAGCATACGGCCTTCCTAAGTGAACCGTCGCGCAGATGACAAGTCCCGCGCGCCGCGCTAGACACCGCGTCAAACAAAGCCGAGGCCATGTGAACGAAACCGTCAGCGGATACCGGTTCAAGCCCGACGACCTCGGCGTCGGTCGCCGCACGCCCGGCATCAGCATCTTCATGCGCGTGCGCAACGGCGCCGATTTTCTCGAAGCCGCGATCCGCAGCCATGCCGACGCGGTGGACGAGATCGTCGCCGTCCACAATCAGTGCACCGACGGTTCGGATGAGATCCTGCATCGCCTCGCCGCCGAACTCGGCCCGAAGCTGCGCGTGATCCATTATCCGGACCGCGTCTTGCCGCCCGGCAGCGATGGCCATGCGCGCGAGGCAGCGGATTCGCCGGCAAGCTTCGTCAACATGTCGAACTTCGCGCTCGCGCAGACCCGGCACACAATCGCGATGAAGCTCGACGACGACCATGTCGCCATCGCCGACCGCTTCGCCCGCCTCGCCGCGCGCGTCAGGTCGAACGCGTTCCGTCTGAACGAAACGCTCTGCTTTTCCGGCATCAACCTCGCCCGCGGCGCGGATGGGACGATCGGCGTCCCGGCTCACGAGCCGCTGGTCGGCACCGGCGACCATTTCCTGTTCGAGGTCCGCCCCGAAACCTTCTTCCGCCACGATCCGCGCTTCGAACATTTCCACCATGCCGATCCGCGCGTGTTCGACGACATTACCTACTGGCACCTGAAATATCTGAAGGCCGGGCTCGGTTTCGCCAATTACGAGATGGACGAGACGCCCAATCCGCGCTTCGAACGCAAGAAGAAGCGGCTGATGGAAAACCGCAGCCTGCTGACCATTGCGGAACTGGCCGCGCGCCAGCCCGCATGGGCGGGGCTTGCGCACCATCTTCCGCTGCCCGAAAAGACCAGGCTCAAACTCGCGCGGGCCCATGCCTTGCGCACCGATCCGCCGGCGCTCGACCGCACCGCGCTTGGATCGGCCCTTGGAGAGACGCATGACGACCACGATCCCCGATAATGTGACGACCGTCCTGACGAGCTGCGGCCGCTGGGATTTCCTCGTCGTCTCGCTCGACACCTTCCTCGCGCATCACAAGCCAGGCCGGTTCATTCTCGTCGAGGATTCCGCCGATCATGAGTTCGCCGCCCGCATCCAGGAGCGCTATCCGCAGATCGAAGTGGTGCTCAACGATCCGCGCCTCGGACAGCACAAGGCCATCGACCGCATCTACGCGATGATCGACACGCCCTACATCCTGCATCTGGAAGACGACTGGCATTTCCTCGGCGAAATGGACATCGCCGACGGCATCAAGGTGCTGGACTCGAACCCCGCCGGCATCACCGCCGTCTGCTTCGCCCGCTTCACCGGCCTGAAGAAGCGCCAGCGCATCTTCGGCCAGAAGGTCGACCATGACGGCCGCCCCTACATGCACATGGGTCGTTCGCACCGCGAATGGCACGGCTTTTCGTTCTATCCGAGCGTCCTGCGCAAGGATCTGTGGCTTGAGCACGGCCCCTACGCCAAGTTCCAGAACGAGCGCGCGATCTCGAAGCACATGAAGGCGGCCGGCAAGGAAATGGTCTACCAGTTGCCCGGCGTCGGCGTCCATGTCGGCTCCGGCAAAAGCGTCTACGACCCCGCCCGCGCCAACGAAAACCGCCGCGTCACCGGCGCTTTCTGGTCCCGGCTGTTCGGTCGCAAACGGTATTTTTTCGACAAGGGTTGAAGGGTTTTTCCACGAGGGTTTTCCTGAATTGACCCCCACCCTGTATCCCTCCCCACAAGGGGGAGGGAGTCCGTGAGCGTAGTGCCGCACCGGTCAATGCACCACCCGGTTTGAGGGACAGACTCCACGCTGACGCCTCCCTCCCCCTTGTGGGGAGGGATAAAGGGTGGGGGTCACTTCAGCAAAGAATCGACCTGCCCCCCACCGCCATTTCAAAGCTCGGCAATCAAGCCCAGCGCAGCTTCACGATCTCGTACCCACGCGCCCCGCCCGGCGCATTGACCTCGATCTCATCACCCACGCCCTTCCCGATCAGCGCGCGCGCGATGGGCGAGGAGATGGAGATGCGGCCGGCCTTCACGTCGGCTTCCTGGTCGCCGACGATCTGGTAGGTCTTTTCCTCCTCGGTGTCCTCGTCGACGAGGACGACGGTGGCGCCGAACTTGATCGTGTCGCCCGACAGCTTCGACACGTCGATCACTTCGGCGCGCGCGGTCAGATCTTCCAGTTCGTTGATGCGGCCTTCATTGAGGCTCTGCGCTTCCTTGGCGGAATGATACTCGGCGTTTTCCGAGAGGTCGCCATGGGCGCGCGCTTCGGAGATCGCCTCGATGATGCGCGGCCGCTCTTCCTGCTGGCGCCAGCGCAACTCTTCCTTCAGCGATTCGAAACCGGGGCCGGTCATCGGGACCTTGTTCATTTCAGTCGACCTTTCGTCGTAATTCCTGTCGTTTCGTTTTCTTTTTCGACGGCGGGGATTAACGCAAAAGGACGGCCCGGCAGCCTCGGCTAACGAACCGTCCAAATCCCTGATCCCGACAATATAGCAATCGATCGCCGATTTTCACGCAAATTCTGGCGTCTTTCGCCAGATCACGAGCGAAAGATGAGCGCTGCCCCCGCCGCAATCAGGATGAAACCGGCGACATGGTTCAAGGTGATCGCCTCCTTCAGATAGAAGACCGAGAACAACACGAAGACGCAAAGCGTGATCACCTCCTGCATCGTCTTCAATTGCGCCGCCGAATAGGCCTCGTGGCCGATCCGGTTGGCCGGCACCGCGAGCCAGTATTCGAAGAATGCGATGAACCAGGAGATCATCACCACGGCATAAAGCGGCGCGGCCTTGTATTTGAGGTGCCCGTACCACGCGAACGTCATGAAGACGTTCGAGGCGACGAGCAGCAGGATCGGCAGGACCTTGGCGGAAAGGATGAACGACATCGGGGCGGGAACCGGTTGCAGGAGCGCCTGCTTTCCGCCCGAACCGAACATCTGTCAATTCCCGCCTTGTGGAACCCGTCCGCGATGCTGCTATAGTGCCTGCCATGTCTGGGAGAGCGAACGTGCAGCAGCGCTTGCAGCCTGAATTCGATCTGACGATCGATCCCGAAACGGTGCGCCAGTTCGTTCTCAAGGCGCGCGCCATCTCCGCCGCCCTCAACGACGATTACGACGCCGGCCACGAGCACGAGGTCGAACTCGACGACCAGTCGCGCGATCGCCACGCGCATGACGGGCTGGCCGAAGAGGAAGAGCAGAACCTCACCGCATCCGAACTGCGCGCGCTGATCGAGGATCTGAACGTCGACGAGGCGGCGGACCTTTTGGCCATCATGTTCATCGGCCGCGGCGATTTCGACGCGCGCGAATGGGATCAGGCGGTGGCGGAAGCCCGCCCGCGCATCAACAAGCGCGTATCCACCTATCTTCTCGGCATGCCGATGCTCGGCGAATGGCTGGAAGAAGGCTTGGAGAAGATCGGCGCCTGAATAAAGCGCGACACCAAAATTGAGGCGTCGTGCGGCATCGCTCGCCACGCCGATGCGTTGTCGTCGCGATGCGCTCTTTTCTGATCCCCGTTTTCCCTGCCCTGTTGTTCCTGTCCGTGTCTGCCTTCGCGCAGCAAGGCGGCGAGGTCGAGCTGCCCGACGCGGCGCCCGTTCCGCAGGAACTGCCCGAAGCCGAGCGCGTACTGGATGCCGCGCAAACCGGGGAAGTTGAAAGCGCAGCCGAACCGGCGAACGCAGAGGAAAATGGCGAGGTCGCGGACGAACCGCAGGAACTGCCCGAAACCCAGGCCGCGCCCTTGCCCTCGCCTCGCCCCGAGGCACCTTTGAAACCGGAGCCGGATGCCGCGGTCGCCGACGAGGCACCTGTCGAAAATCCTCGTGCGCGCCAATCGACCGCGATGCCGTCCGGTGAAATCGCCTGCCGCGCGCGGCTTCGCGAACTGGGCGTCGCCTTTGCGGAACATCCACCGCAATCCGAGCCCGAGGGCTGCGAGATCGCCCACCCGCTCACCGTTTCCTCGCTGGGCAGCGGCGTCGCGCTGGAACCGGAAGGCGTCATGAACTGCGCCATCGCCGAGGCCAATGCCCGCTTCGTGCGCGATCAGGCGCAGCAACAGGCGGCGCGACATCTGTCCTCGCGCATCGCCGCGGTCAATCAGGTTTCCGCCTATGTCTGCCGTCCCCGACATGGCACGCGCAAATTGTCCGAACACGCCTTCGGCAACGCGCTCGACTGGGGCGCGGTCGTTCTGGAGGACGAGCGCCGGATCGACGTGCGCGCCTACAGGCGCGGCTCGCCCGAAGCGACGTTCTTCGCCGCCATGCGCAAATCGGCCTGCGGGCCGTTCACCACCGTCCTCGGCCCCGGCAGCGACGCCGACCATGCCGACCATTTCCATTTCGACCTCGCCGCGCGCTCCAACGGCTCGACATATTGCCGCTGAACCGCGCCCGTTAACGCCGGTCGCCAGATTTCATTTACCCTTTTTGCTTACCTTCGATTCCGACGGGACAGGAAGACGGGTTTCAGTATCATGCGTAAAGCGTTCGGCGCGTATTTGCCGGGCAGGGTCCGCGCCGTCGCGAGCGTTTTCGCGATTGCAGCAGGCGCCATTGCCTTTACTTCCTGTTCCGTCATCGACGTCATGTCGCCCGAGCCGCGCGCCGATGTCGGCTACACCTCCTCCATCGCATCCGTCACGCCCCGCGCGCCCGTCGCGCAGCAAACGGGTCTGCAGCGCCTGGTCCCGTCCAATCCGATGATGGTCGGCTATCCGCGCCTCAACCAGCCCTCCGCCCCGCAGGGCATGACGATGCCGGCCGCCGAGGCCCAGTGCCGGCAGCAATTGCGCCGCATGGGCGTCACCTATCGCGACCTCGCGCCGATCAACGAAGGCGGTTCGTGCCGCATCGACCACCCGATCCAGGTGTCGAGCCTCGCCGGCAACATCCGCATGCAGCCGGCCGCCACGCTCAACTGCCAGATGGCCCTCGCCTTCGCGACCTGGACGCGCAACGAGCTCGCCCCGTCCGCCCGCTGGAAATACCTCTCCGGCGTCAAGACGATCCATCAGGGCTCCAGCTATTCGTGCCGCCGCATCGCCGGCACCAACACCGCTTCCGAGCATTCCAAGGGCAACGCGCTCGACGTCATGCGCATCGAGCTTAACAGCGGTCGCGACATCGACGTGCGCAAGCCCGGCTGGTTCGCCTTCCGCGAAAAGAGCCTTCTGAAGAACGTGCGCCGCGGCGGCTGCTCCTATTTCACGACGGTCCTCGGCCCCGGCTACAACGCCGCCCACGCCGACCATTTCCATTTCGACCTGAAAGGCCGGCGCAACGGCTACGTCGCCTGCCGCTGATTTTGCCTCTCGCGCCCGAGCGCGCGCTTTGGTAGTGAGCAAGGCATCATGCTCACAATCGAAATCGCGATCGTCGTCGTCCTCATCTGTGTCAACGGCGTTCTGGCCATGTCGGAACTCGCCGTGGTGTCGTCCCGTCCCGCACGCCTCAAGGCCATGGCGGACGAGAACGTCTCCGGCGCCCGCAGCGCCATCCGCCTCGCTTCCGATCCCGGCCGCTTCCTCTCCACCGTGCAGATCGGCATCACGCTCGTCGGCGTCCTGTCGGGCGCGTTTTCCGGCGCCACGCTCGGTCTTCGCCTGTCCTCCTGGCTGCTCGACGCCGGCCTGCCCGCCTCCGCGGCCAACCCGCTCGGCGTCGGCATCGTCGTCGCGCTCATCACCTACGGCTCGCTGATCATCGGCGAACTCGTCCCCAAGCAGATCGCGCTGAAGAACCCCGAGCGCGTGGCCGTCAGGGTCGCGCCGATGATGAAGCTCCTGTCACGCGTCGCGCTGCCGCTCGTCTGGCTGCTCGACGTCTCGGGCAAGACGGTGCTGAAGCTGCTCGGCCAGGATTCCGAGGACAGCCAGAAGGTCACCGACGAGGAGATCGCCGCGCTGATGGCCGAGGCCGAAAGCTCCGGCGTCATCGAGACCGACGAGCGAAAGATGATCGCCGGCGTCATGCGGCTCGCCGACCGCTCGGTGCGCTCGATCATGACCCAGCGCCTCGACGTCGACTGGCTCGATGTCGACGCCCCGGCCGAAATCGTACGCCGCAAGCTGATCGAAACCCAGCACTCGCACCTTCCCGTCGCCGAAAACGGCATCGACGGCATGCTCGGCATCGTGCGATCGCGCGACGTGCTCTCGCATCTTCTGTCGGGTCAGGAGATCGACCTGCGCGCAGTCGTCAGGCAAGTGCCCATCGTCCACGACTACACCGACGCGCTCGACGTGCTGGCCACCTTGCGCACCGCGGACATTCCGATGGCGCTGGTCCACGACGAATACGGAAATTTCGAAGGCCTCGTCACGCCGACCGACATTCTCGAGGCCATCGCCGGCGTCTTCCGCTTCGATTCGGCGGATGAGGAGCCGATATCGGTCGCCCGCGACGACGGCTCATGGCTCCTGTCGGGCTGGATGCCGGCGGACGACATGGCCGAGACGCTGAGCCTGAAACTGCCCAACCGCCGCTCCTACGAGACGGTGGCCGGCTTCGTCCTGTCGCACCTCAACCGCCTGCCCGAAACTGGCGAGAAGGTCGAAGCGCTCGGCTGGCGCTTCGAGGTGGTCGACATGGACGGGCGGCGCATCGACAAGGTCCTCGCCGCCCGGGTGGTATCGGAGCCTTAGGCCGCTTTCGCTTCTTTTTCGTCCGCCGCCCGCGCAGCCTTCAACGCGTTTGCCAGCCAGGCGAGCTGGTCGAGCATGCCGTTGGCGCCGTCATTGAGGTAGCCGAACTCGGCGAGGTCCTTGCCGTCGCGCGCTTCCATCATCACTGGCCACATGATGTGAACGGCGGTCTTGACCGGCGCGAGCTGCAGTTCGATCGCGATCAGGCGAAGCTGTTCCACCGCACGCGCGCCGCCGACGCCGCCATAGCCGACGAAGGCTGCGGGCTTGTTGACCCAGCCGGCCGCGGCATAGTCGAGTGCGTTCTTGAGAACGCCCGTCGGCGCATGGTTGTATTCGGCCGCGGTGAAGATGAAACCGTCATATTCGGCGATCTTGTCCTGCCACTTGCGCGCGACTTCGTTCTTCGACGGCGCCCAGGCGGGCGAGACTTCCTCGTCGAAGAGCGGCATCGGATAGTCGCGCAGGTCGACGACTTCGAAGGACAGGTCGCTGCGCTTGTCGCCCAGCGCCTTGATCCACGCGGCAGGCTTGTCGCCAAAACGGCCCGGCCGGGTCGATCCGATGACGATTGCAATCTTTGGCTTGGCCATGAGAAACTCCTGTTGTCGGAAACTTGGTATCTTTTCGATACCGACACTACATAAGTGACCGACACACCGCTTCACAAGGAGGCACTTCATTGACACTCAGTCACCTGCACGAGACCGATACGTGCCGCGCCGTCAGCGGTATCCTGTCGCGCGTCGGCGACAAGTGGACGGTGCTCGTGATCGAAACGCTAGGCGACGGCCCGCACCGCTTCTCCGAACTGCGCCGCATGCTGGGCTCGATTTCGCAGAAGATGCTGACGACCACCCTGCGCGGGCTGGAGCGCGACGGCTTCGTCACGCGCACCATCTACCCGACCATTCCACCGCGCGTGGACTACGAGCTGACAGCGCTCGGCCGCGACCTCCTCGTGCCCGTCCGCGCACTCGGCGAATGGGCGCGCGACAATCGCGGCAAGGTGGAGGCGGCCCGCTCGGCCTTCGACGCGGCGAACCCGGAAATGGCACGCATTTCAGCAGCTTGAGACGACCCCCGGAATCAGCCTGCGAAGGTCTTCACTCAGCCGGAACGGCCTTCGGCTTGCCGTCGCTGTCGAGCGCGACCATGACGAAATCGGCATGCGTCACGCGCTCCATCAGGTCCGACAGATAGCGCTGCGCCCAGGCTTCGACGCGCAACGTCATCGACGAGCGGCCGACCTTGGTGATGTCGATATAGATGCACAGCGTATCGCCCACCTTCATCGGCTTGGCGAAGGACATTTCCTTCACCGCCGCCGTGACGACGCGGCCTTTGGCCCGCTCGGCGGCCCGGATGCCGCAGGCCAGATCCATCTGCGCCATCACCCAGCCGCCGAAGATGTCGCCGGCCGCGTTCGCGTCGGCGGGCATGGCGAGCGTTCGCAGCGTCAGTTCGCCCACCGGATTGACGTCGCTGCGATTCATGACCTGTCCCCTCATATGTGATGTCGTATTCCCGTAACGCCCGGTCGGAAAATCCACAAGCCATGCCGGATCGCGTTGCGACCTCACCTCCCGCTCCGGCTAAGCTTCGGCCTCCATTCGGCGAGGCCTCGACATTTCTTCCTCCGCACAAATCTTCGATTTCGTCATCGTCGGCTCGGGCTCGGCCGGCTCGGTCGTCGCCGAGCGCCTCTCCGCCTCGGGCCGCCACTCGGTCCTGGTGCTGGAAGCCGGCGGGTCGGACCGGCGCTTCTTCGTCCAGATGCCGCTCGGCTACGGCAAGACCTTCTTCGACCCACGCGTCAACTGGAACTACCGCGCCGAACCTGATCCCGGCCTTGGCGGCAATGACGACCATTGGCCGCGCGGCAAGATTTTGGGCGGATCGAGCTCCATCAACGCCATGGTCTGGATCAGGGGCCACCGGTCGGATTTCGACGAATGGCGCGATGCCGGCAATCCCGGCTGGGGTTATGACGACGTGCTGCCGATCTTCCGCAAGATCGAGGACAACGAAGCCGGCGAAGACGCCTTCCGCGGTCGCGGCGGCCCCATCCACGTCACCGATCTCACCCGCCACGTACACCCGCTGACCAACCGCTACATCACCGCCGGCGTCGAACTCGGCCTTCCCGCCAATCCGGACTTCAACGGCGAGAACCAGGAAGGCATCGGCATCTACCAGATCACAACCCGCGACGGCCGCCGCATGTCCGCCGCCCGCGCCTTCCTGCGCCCGGCGATGAAGCGCCCCAACCTCCGCGTCGAGACGAACGCACTCGCCACCCGCATCCTCTTCCAAGGCAACCGCGCCATCGGCGTCGAATACCTGAAGAACGGCCGCAGCATCGAGGTCCGCGCCGGACGCGAAGTGATCGTCGCCGGCGGTTCGGTCAACACGCCGCAACTGCTCCAGCTTTCAGGGATAGGCCCCGCCGATCACCTCCGCGCGCTGGGCGTCGAAGTGCGCCGCGACAACCCCCATGTCGGCCGAAACCTCCAGGACCATCAGGGCATCAACTACACCTTCAAGGCGCGCGAAAAGACGCTCAACCAGTTGCTGCGCCCCTGGTGGGGCAAGCTCCTCGCCGGCTCGCGCTATCTGCTCACCCGCGACGGGCCGCTGTCGATGTCGATGAACCAGGGAGGCGGCTTCTTCCGCACGCGCCCGGACCTCGACCGCCCGAACATGCAGCTCTACTTCCAGGCCTTCTCCACCGTCCTGCCGCGCCCCGGCGAGCGGCCGATCCTCTCGCCCGACCCCTGGCCGGGCTTTTCCATCGGCCTGTCCAACTGCCGCCCGACGAGCCGCGGCGAGATCATGATCCGCTCCGCCGACCCGGCCGAACACCCGAAGATCGTCGCCAACGCTTTCTCGACAAACCACGACGTCGAGGAGATGCTGGAAGCGGTCAAGTTCCTGCGCCGCCTCGCCGAGACCGACGCCATGCGCGGCCTGATCGCCGAAGAAGTCCTCCCCGGCCCCTCCATCCAGAGCGACGAAGCCCTCGTCGAAGACTTCCGCCGCCGCTCCGGCACGGTCTATCATCCAGTCTCCACCTGCCGCATGGGCCCCGACCCCTCCACCTCCGTCGTCTCCCCCCGCCTCAAGGTCCACGGCATCGAATCCCTCCGCGTCATCGACGCCTCCATCTTCCCGAGCGTCGTCGGCGGCAACACCAATGCGGCGGCAATCATGACGGGCTGGAAGGGAGCGGAGATGGTGCTGGAGGATTTGGGTTGATGTCGTACGTGCGCGCCCCTCCACCATGCTGCGCATGGTCCCCCTCCCCCGCTGCGCAGGGGAGGATTTATCGTCACCGCCGAACTTGACCCCAAAATGCGCGGTGACTGGCGCGACGTTGATCCTCCCCTGTTTACGGGGGAGGTGCCGAGCGAAGCGAGGCGGAGGGGGCACGATGCAGCCCAATACCGATCGACGATAAGGAACCGCACAATGAAAATCACCGACGTCAAAACCTGGGTAGTCGGCAACCCGCCCCCGCAGATCGGCGGGCGCTATTTCATCTTCGTCCGTCTCACCACGAACAACGGCGTCAAGGGATATGGCGAGGCCTACAACGCCACCTTCGGCCCGCACCTCACCGCCAAGATGATCGAGGACGTTGCCGAACGCTACCTCGTCGGCACCGACCCGCACGACATCGAGAATTTCTTCCGCCGCGCCTATTCCTCCGGCTTTTCCCAGCGCCCCGACATCTCGATGATGGGCTGCGTCTCGGCGCTCGAGATGGCGTGCTGGGACATCGTCGGCAAGGAAGCCAACAAGCCCGTCTACAAGCTCCTCGGCGGTCAAGTTCACGAGCGCCTGCGCTCCTACACCTACCTCTATCCGCAGACCGGCAGCGTCTACCCGAGCGAGGCCGACAACGCCGATCGCAACGTCTACAACGATCCCGACCTCGCCGCCGAATGCGCGCTCGCCTATGTCGACCAGGGCTTCAACGCCGTGAAGCTCGACCCCGCCGGCCCCTACACCGCCTTCGACGGCCACCAGCCGCGGCTCGTCGACATCGACCTCTCCGCCCGCATGGTCAAGGCGATCCGCGAGGCGGTCGGCACGCGCGCCGACATCCTGTTCGGCACGCATGGCCAGTTCACCGCCTCGGGCGCCCGGCGCATGGCGAGGGCGATCGAGCCCTACGACCCGCTCTGGTTTGAGGAGCCAGTCCCGCCAGACATGCCGGAAGTCATGGCCGAGGTCGCACGCGCCACATCGATCCCGATCGCCACCGGCGAACGCCTGACGACCAAATGGGAGTTCGCCCGCGTCATCGAGCACCGCGCCGCCTCGATCCTCCAGCCCGATCTCGGCCGCTCCGGCGGCATACTGGAGACCAAGAAGATCGCGGCCATGGCCGAGGCGTATCACATCCAGATTGCCCCGCATTGCTATTGCGGCCCGATCGTCGGCGCCGCCAACATCCAGCTTGCGGCGACCTTGCCCAATTTCCTGATCCTGGAATCGATCCGGACATGGGACGGCTTCCATGCCGAGCTTCTGACCAGAAAGATCGACTGGCAGGATGGCTGGGTCATCCCGTCAAAGGAACCTGGGCTTGGCGTCGAGCTCGACGAGGCCGTCGCGGAGGCAAATCCATGGAAGGGAGAGGCTCTGCATCTCGCAATGGAGCCTCAGCCGCTTTTCCCATAAAGCCTATGAAATCAGTAACTTGATTGCCGTTCGCAATTCGGCACGCCAAGCCGTTGCAGCGTGCGATGAGCGCTACAGAAAAACGTGATTCGCTAAATTAGAGCCGCCGTGCAAGTTTCCCTAAGGTCAAGGGACAATGGCCGTCGCTCGCGCAATCATTTCATTGTCGCAGCAAGAGTGATCGCAGGCGCCTCTTTCCTTTCGAATGCCCGCACTACCATCATTCATGGCCAGCGTCAGATCTGGCCCAGTCGGAATGCGGGGCCGCATTTCGACGAGATACGGGAGGCCACGATGACTGTAAGTGCTTTGCGGGCCCGTTCCGGGCATATGGACACGCAGGACGACAACCGGTTGCGCGACGCGATCGATGCGGTGTTCGAGGAACTGGGACTGTCCGAAAAAGAGACCCCGCGCCGTGCGGCGGTCGAGGAGCGGATGCGCGACGCCTATCGCCGCGGACCCCGCCACAATCTCAACCTGGTCGATGCCGGCCTGAGGGCCTAGCAACCTTGTCGCTGGCCGGCATAGCTGTTCGCCATGTTCGTGGCGCGCTGCGCCGCCCGCTGCACGCCGGCATTGCCGCGCCATGAGCCGCGGGCATAGCCCGCATGTCCCGAGTAATACGCAAGATAGAGATTATACGCATCCGTCTTGGCGATGCCGTTCGTGCGGCTGCTGGTGTCGTGATACCAGCCCACGAAATGGATCGCATCGCCGAAATTGGTCCGCCGCGCCGCAAACCGCCCCGTCTCGCGCTGGTAGCGCTCCCACGTTCCGTCCAGCGCCTGCGAATAGCCGTAGGCGGTCGACTGCCGCTTCCAGGGGATGACGCCGAAGAGCTTGGTTCTGGGCGGCCGCGCCCGTGGCTCGAAATTCGATTCCGTATAGATCGTCGCCATCAGGATCGGCACCGGCACGCCGTATTCTCGCTCAACTCGCTGCGCGTCGCGCCGCCAGTTTTCGAAGAAGCCGCTTCGCTGCGCGAAGATCGAGCATGAATTGGTGGTGTTGCTGGGAGCCGAGGCGCAGGCCGACAGACCCAGCGCCACGAGAACGGCGACAAACACGATACGCATCGCAAATCCTCTCGTCTTGAGAAGATTGCTAAACAGAAAATCTTAACAGACGGTTTTGATTCAGCTTTTAGCCAACGCCCGGATACGTCTCGCCCTTCAAGAGCCGCGCCAGATGGGCTGCATTGGACGCGGCCATGTCCAGCGTCTGCTTCACCTTTTTCGGTACCTCGTCGAGGTCCTTGTAGTCGACCGATCCCATCGCTTCGCCCACCCAGTAGCACCCTGCATTGGCCGGCACCGTGAAGCCGACATCGTTCAGCGCCTGGAAGCAGGCGGCATGGCAGTGATGCGCGCCGTCCTCGTTGCCGACGATCGCGACCAGTGCGACTTTGCCCGCCGCCGGCATCCGGCCCTTGTCGTCTGCCTCGCCCAAAAACGCGTCCAGCCGCTCCAGCACCCGCTTGGCGACGGACGAGGGCTGGCCCATCCAGATCGGCGTGCCGAGGATGAAGATGTCCGCCGCGACGATCTTCTCCCGGATCGCCGGCCAATCGTCCCCCTCGCCCATGTCGCTCTCGACGCCCGGCTTGATGTCATGGTCGAGCGCCCGCACGATCTCGCCGCTGACGCCATGCGGCTTCAGCGCATCGAGGAGGTCGGACAGCATCTTATCGGTCGACGAACTTTCGTCGGCGCTCGATGGCTTCAGGGAGCAGTTCAGTGCGAAGGCGGTGATTGCGGCTGGCATGGCGTTCCCTTTCGTGACGGCTCTTGCCGGCCGAACGCCGCGAAACGTCAGAAGTTTCCCTGCCGCTTCCCGATCATGTCCATGCAGCGCCGCATCGAAAAATTCTCCGCCTTCTGCGCGTTGGCGAGCAGCAGCGTGAGCCGCGCATAGCCGGCGCATCGCGCGGCCGCTTCGCTGGCGCGGGCATCGCTCATGGGCGGCATGATCAATGCGGCGGCGATGAAAGCCGCCATCGCCGACAGGGCAAGGGCCGACAGGGTGGACCGGAATTTCATAGGGATGATTCGTCCATGCTTTCGAACAGTCTAGGCCCGGACAACGATCCGCTCCATGCCAGGTTCGATCACATGATCTTCGCAGCGTGTCATGGTTAATCGGGGAACCGGACGCTTCATCACGCATTGCTGATCCACACCAACCGGGGGACCCGCAGAATGCACCAGGCAAAGGCATGGTTTCGGCCATTCGCACGGATCGGCTATGCCGCGCGCGGGCTGATCTACACGGTGATCGGCTTCTTCGCCGCCACCGCCGCGATCGGGTCCGGCGAGACGATGGGCTCGCGCGATGCGCTCGACCGGCTGCTCGAGAGCGGCTTCGGCATTGCGGTTGCGTACATACTGGTTCTCGGCCTGGCCTGCTATGCGCTGTGGCGCACGATCCAGTCCGTCTTCGACACCGACGACCACGGCACCGATGCCAAGGGACTTGCGGTACGCGGCGGACTGATAACCTCCGCCATCGCCTATTCCACGCTCGCATTCTACACCGCGTCGCGGATCAGGGGGACAAGTTCGGACAGTGAATCAGGTGGCGGGGTCGCCGACGCCATCGCCGGCTTCGTCGGCACCGGGATCGTTTCCGCCGTCATCGCAGCCTGCCTTGCCGGCGCCGCAATCGCCCACGTCGTCAAGGCGGTGCGCGAGAAATATGCCGACCACATCGAGGCGGATGCGGCGAAGATGAAGATCATTCACCCGATCGCCAAGACGGGGCTGATCGCCCGCGGCGCGGTTTTCGCGATCCTTGCCTTCCTCGTCGCGCTCCAGTCCTGGCGCGGCGGCGGGACGGGCGACGATGTCGGCTCGAAACAGGCGCTCGACTTCGTCCAGTCGCTGCCCGCCGGAAGCTGGCTCCTAGCCGCGATGGGCATCGGCCTCCTCGCCTTCGCCGCCTATTCCTTCACGCAGGCGCTCTATCGCCGCATCAATGTCGAGGACGCCTAAGCCTCCGAAGGTCTGGGTTGAGCGAGACTGCGCTCGCGAAAGAGGATGTAGAGCCCGGCGGCCATGGTGATGGCGATGCCGATTGCCGCAAGGCCGTTGGGCAGATCGGCGAAGATCAGCCAGCCGATGAAGGTGGCGAAGGGGATCTCGAGATACTGCACCGGCGCAACGGTGGCGGATGGCGCAAAGCGCAACGACCACGTCATCAAGAGGTGCCCGCAGGTGCCGAGAACGCCGATGCCGAGCAGCAGCCAGGTCTCGGTGGCGTTCGGCGTGACGATGCCGAAAAACGAATCCGTCCGCCCCCAGGTGAGCGCGAGGACCAGCACCAGCACCGGTGTGCCGATGAAGCCGGAGATGGTCTGCAGGGCGAGCGGATCGCACTCCTTGGCGATCTGCCGCGAGACCAGCATGTAGAAGGCGAAAGTGAAGGCGACGACGATCGGCAGGAAGGCCGGCCAGCCGACTTCCGCGAAGCTCGGCTGCACGACGAGAAGCGTGCCGATGAAACCGACCGCGCAGGCGGCGATGCGGCGCGGGCCGACCTCTTCGCCCAGGATCGTGGCGCCGAGCACCAGCATGATGAACGGCATGACGAAGGCGATGGCGACGGCGTCGGCCAAGGGCAGATAGCGCAGCGAGGTGAACATCGCGCCGATGCCGACGATGTGGAGCGCGGTGCGCAGGAAGGTCATGCGCAGCACATAGGGGCTCATGCGCAGCGAAATGCCGGTGGCGAAGATGATCGGCAAAAGGATGACGGCCTGGATGGCGAAGCGCACGGCCAGAAGCTGCACCAGCGGGATCGTGTCGCCGAGAATCTTCGCCGTCGCATCGCCGAGCGGCGCGATGGCGCAAAAGCCGATCATCAGGAGGATGCCGAGCATCGGCCGGTCGTGGTGGGTCATCCTTTCCGCTTAGCCGCCCGCCTTCCCCGCGACAATGGCGCAGCGTTCGTTCCGGGACCGGACCAGCGGGCGAGCGCCGCCGCCTCGCGCGCGGCGCGGGCGCATTGCGCGCGCCAGGCGATCAGGATGCCGAGCACCATCGCCTGAAAGTCGCGCTCGATTTCCGCGCTGAACTGCGCCCCGCAGGCCGCGCCCGCCTCGATGTCGCTCGCGCGGCAGGCGTTCGCGCGCCGGCAAGTGGCGCGCGGGCAAAAATGCGGCAGGCCGCCCATGCCGGATTTGAGCCGGAACGCGGTGAGAATTTCGGCCTCGGGATAAGGCGGCGCAGCGACCAGCGCGCCGATCCCCTCGCGCAGCACGCCGACGTGACGGGCGATCCGCACCTCGCGCGGCTCCCAGCTATTCGGGTCGTAAGGCTCGTCGTACATGTGATGTCTCCTCGGCTGGACTCTGGGCGTGCGAAAGCGGCCGCGCCCTTTAGCCGGGAGCGGGATGGGTCGGGAAACGGGCGGCCGTCCGGTTCGCCAGTTTGTTTTTGGTATTGCGACCCGAACGGCCGTCCGTCCCGTCGCAGCTTGGAAAGCCAAATCGTTGGCTTTCCATTCGCTGCGCGAAATGCTGCTCCGCTGTCACGCTCTCGGCCGGTCACAGACGATCCTTTTGGGACGCCCGCGGCTTTTCCCGCATGGCTTGGGGTTGCGCTTATCGCGCGCGCCTCACCACGCCGGCCTGTTCCGTGCCTTCACGAGCCTTCGGCGAACCACGCCTCCGGGGGAAGTCACCGCCGCCCTCCCAAAACCCGGTTCCGGCTCCGGTTCCCGCAAGGGCGATGGGAGGGATGATAAGGGAGGGGGTGGGGGTGGGGGTGGGGGTGGGG
>JAEWET010000019.1:0-8471 GCA_023389195.1 Pseudomonadota bacterium | reverse complement strand
CCTTGGCGGGCGATTTTACATTGGAGGATCTGGGCTTCATCTTCGTTCCTTCGTCACTACGACGAAGCCCAGATCCTCCTTAAATCACAACCTCAAATCTGTGCCATTGGTGCTGACGGCGGACAGTACGCAACAAGTCCATCAACCCTCCTGGATGGCATGAGCGAAGCGACGAACTCCATCGCGCCAATGCGGCAGTTCATGTCCGAACGTCGCGTTGAAGCGGCGATTGTTGAGACGCGAATTCGCCGGCCGCTTCGCGGGGGTCGGATATTGTGCGGTGGCGATCGGCTCCACCGCTGCAGAGGCTCCACCCGCTTCCCGCGACAGCGCGAACACCTCCTCGGCAAAGCCGGCCCAACTCGTTTCCCCGCCATTCGTCATGTGGAAGACGCCGTGCCAATCGGCTTGCAAAGGCTGATCGGCGATCGCACCGCAGACCGCGAGAATGCCGGCCGCGATGTCTGGCGCGTAGCTCGGCGCCCCCCACTGGTCGGCGACGACCCGGACCACATCCCGATCCTCGGCCAGACGCAGCATCGTCCGGGCGAAGTTATTGCCCCAAGGCGCGTAGACCCAGGATGTGCGCAGGATCACATGCCGGTCGTTGGCGCGCGCGACCGCGGCCTCTCCGGCCAGCTTCGAGCCGCCGTAGACGCCGACCGGGCCGGGCGCGTTCGTCTCGACATAGGGCGCGCTCCTTTCGCCGGAAAATACATAATCCGTCGAGAGATGGACGACTGCCAGTCCCGCCTCAGCCGCCTCCTTCGCAACGTTGCCCGCTCCATCGCGGTTCACCGTGAAGGCGATTTCCGGCTCGCTCTCGGCCTTGTCGACCGCAGTATAGGCAGCAGGGTTGATCACGATGTCGGGGCGGTGGCGCGCGATCGCGGCGCGTATCGAGGCGGCGTCGGTGACGTCGAGTTCGGGCCGGCCGGCGCAGACGATTTCGACTTCGCCCGACGCCGCCCGGGCAAGCGCCTTCGCGATCTGCCCGTCCCTGCCCGTCACGAGAAGCCGCAGCGCCATGTCAGGCGACCCTGCCGAGCCTTTCCCCGGCATAGGAGCGCTCCCGGATCGGCTGCCACCACGATCTGTTGTCCAGATACCAGTCGATGGTCCTCGCGATGCCGGTCTCAAACGATTCCTGCGCCCGCCAGCCGAGCTCCCGCTCGATCTTCGAGGGATCGATGGCATAGCGGCGATCATGGCCTGGACGGTCGGCGACGAACCGGATCAGGTCGCGATAGCTCCTCGTACCGCCCCGCGGCCGGCGCTGGTCGAGAAGATCGCAGATCGTCTCGACGACCTGAAGATTGGTGCGCTCCGCACGTCCGCCGACATTGTAGCTTTCGCCCGGCCCGCCCTTCGTCGCCACGAGTTCCAGCGCGCGCGCATGGTCTTCGACATAGAGCCAGTCACGCACGTTGCTGCCCTGCCCGTAGACGGGAATTTCGCACTCGTGCAGCGCGTTCAAAATGACGAGCGGTATGAGCTTTTCGGGAAAGTGGCAGGGGCCGTAATTGTTGGAGCAGTTCGAAAGGACGACCGGGAGGCCATAGGTCGCGTGCCAGGCGCGGACCAAATGATCGGACGCGGCCTTGGAGGCCGAATAGGGCGATGACGGATCATAGGGCGTGTCTTCCGTGAAGACGCCGCTTTCGAACGGCAGGTCGCCGAAAACCTCGTCGGTGGAAACGTGATGGAAACGGAACGCATCGCGCCGTTCGCCGGGCAGCTCGCGCCAATAGGCCAAGGCCGCATTCAACATCTTGAACGTGCCGACGATGTTGGTCTGGATGAAGTCACCTGGCCCGTCGATCGAGCGGTCGACATGGCTTTCGGCAGCCAGGTGCATGACATGCGTGATCTCTTCGGCCCTCAGGATTTCGAGCACCGCAGCATCGTCGCAAATGTCCGTCTGATGAAAGCGATAGTGCAGCGACGACGCCGCCGCGCCGAGCGAGGCGAGATTGCCGGCATAGGTCAGCTTGTCCAGATTGACGATCCTGACACCCTGCCGTCCGGCCAGGTGGCGGATGACGGCAGAGCCGATGAAGCCCGCACCGCCCGTGACGAGAATGTTCATGTCGCGCCCTCCTGCTCGCGTTCGCAAAGGCCGGGGGTCTCTGCCCGGCCGAAAAGCTCGGCTGCCTTAAACGAAGGCGCCGCCTCGTCCTTGGCGGAAAGCTGGAGATCGGCCACATCGACCGGCCACGCGATCCCGATCTGCGGATCGTCGTAACGGATGCTCCGGTCGCAGGCCGGAACGTAGAGGTCCGTGACCTTGTATATGACCTCCGTGTCCGGCTCGAGCGTGACGAAGCCGTGGGCAAAGCCGCGCGGGATGAGTATCTGGTTCCATCTGGCGGCCGAAACCTCGAGACCCACCCAGCGGCCGAAGGTCGGCGATGCCGCGCGGATATCGACCGCGACATCGAAGATTGCGCCCCTGACGACGCGGACCAGCTTGTCCTGAGCATGGGGCGGCAACTGATAGTGCAGCCCGCGCAAAACGCCCCTGGCGGCAGAATAGGAATGATTATCCTGGACGAAGACGAGATCGATCCCTGCTTCCTGCAGGTGCTGCGAATTGTAGGTTTCGGAAAAGAAGCCGCGCGCATCGCCGAACTTGCGCGGCACGATTTCCAGCACTTCGGAAATGGCGAGCGGGCGCACCTCAAGCACGGACGATATCCTTCAGTCGCCGCAGATAGGCCGCGTATTCGGTCTTGCCGAGCGCATCGGCCCGCTTCATGAGCTGCTCGTCAGTCAGGTAACCGAGCCCGAAGCCGATTTCCTCGGGGCACATCACCTTGATGCCCTGTCGCTTCTCGATCGTCCGCACGAAGGCGGTGGCTTCGTGCAGGCTGTCATGCGTTCCGGTGTCGAGCCATGCGTAGCCGCGGCCGAGGCGCGCGACGTTGAGGTCGCCGCGTGCGAGATAGGCGTTGTTGACGTCGGTGATTTCCAGTTCGCCGCGCCCCGAAGGCTTTATGCTGGCCGCGATGTCGAGCACGTCATTGTCGTAGAAATAGAGCCCGGTCACGGCCCAGTTCGACTTCGGGACGACGGGCTTTTCCTCGATCGTCTCGGCCATCCCGGATTGGGGATCGAACGAGACGACGCCGTAGCGCTCCGGATCGTCCACCCAATAGGCGAACACCGTCGCACCTGACGTCCTCGCCCGCGCATCGCGGCAAAGCTCCGAAAGCCCCGCGCCGTGGAAGATGTTGTCGCCGAGCACAAGGGCGACGGAGTCGGTGCCAACGAAATCCCGCCCGATGATGAAGGCCTCGGCAAGGCCGTTGGGGTTTGGCTGTTCCGCATAGGAGATGTCGACGCCGAACATCGATCCGTCGCCGAGCAGCATCTCGAACGCCGGCCTGTCCCGCGGCGTGCTGATGATGAGAATTTCACGAATTCCCGCAAGCATCAGAACGCCGATAGGATAGTATATCATCGGCTTGTCGTAGACCGGCAAAAGCTGTTTCGACACGGAAATGGTCAGCGGAAACATTCGCGTCCCGGTGCCCCCCGCGAGGACGATACCCTTCAAGACCCCACCTCAAACCCTAGTATTCATTGATCGAATTACATCAATAATACTTCCGGATTGAGGCCGCAATTATAGATATATATAGACCAAATTGCCTATATAAGATCAGATCGACGCCAGCCGGGGTCAACCGAGCACTTCGCCCACCGCCTCCGCGGTCTTTAGGATGATCTCGTCGGCTTCCGCGCGCGTCAGGCAAAGTGGCGGAGCAAAGCCAAGGATATCGCCCTGCGGCATTGCCCGGGCGATGACGCCGCGCTTGAGCAGAGCGGCCGCGACCGACGGCCCGATCTTTCTCGCCGGATCGAAGAACGAGCGCTTGTCGCGGTCCTCGACAAACTCGACCGCGCACAGCATCCCCTCGCCGCGCACGTCGCCGACATGGGCGTGCCCAGCCACCGCCTTGCGCATTCCGGCGTTCAAATACGCCCCTGTCTCGCCGGCATTCTTCACCAACCCCAGGCTGTCGATCAGCTTCAGGTTGGCAACGCCCGCTGCCGCCCCGATCGGATGCGCCGAATAGGTCCAGCCATGGCCAATCGGTCCGTTTTCGTCGGTCCCGCGCGCAAGCACGTCCCAGACCTTCTGCGAGATGATCGAGCCCGAGAGCGGCGCATAGGCCGAGGTCAATCCCTTGGCGATCGTGATCATGTCGGCCTCGATGCCGTAATGGTCCGAGCCGAACATGGTGCCGAGGCGACCGAAGCCGGTCACCACCTCGTCGGCGATCAGCAGGATGTCGTGCTTGCGCAGCACCGCCTGGATCGCTTCCCAGTAGCCTGCCGGCGGCGGCACGATGCCGCCCGTGCCCAGCACCGGCTCGCCGATGAAGGCGGCGATCGTGTCGGCGCCTTCGCGGGCGATCAGCTTTTCCAGTTCGCCTGCACAATGCGCGACGAAATCGGCCTCGCTCATGGCCGCATCGGGCCGACGGAAATAATAGGGCGCCTCGGTGTGAAGGATGCGCTCCAGCGGCAGGTCGAACTTGTCGTGGAAGAGCTTCAGCCCGGTCAGCGAGCCCGTCACGAGCCCCGAGCCGTGATAGCCGCGCCAGCGCGAGATGATCTTCTTCTTTTCCGGCCGGCCAAGGATGTTGTTGTAATACCAGACGAGCTTGACGTTGGTCTCGTTCGCATCCGAGCCGCCAAGCCCGAAATAGACCTTCGACATGTTCTTGGGTGCCCGCTCCAGCACCATCTGCGCCAGCGTGATCGACGCTTCCGTGCCGTGGCCGACATAGGCGTGATAGTAGGCCAGTTCCTTCGCCTGAGCGGCGATCGCCTCGGCGATCTCGGGCCGCCCATAGCCGACATTGACGCAATAGAGCCCGGCGAACGCGTCGAGCAGACGGTTGCCGTCGCGATCCTCGATATGGACGCCCTTGCCCCCGGTCACGATCCGGTTCGGCGTCTCTCCCCGCTCATGCTGGGCGAGATGGGTCGAGGGGTGGAAGAAATGCGCACGGTCCCACTGATCGAGCATGTCGTTCTTCAGCATCGCTTGGGCTCCTTGAGTTGAGGTCGCTCCGGTTATGGACCAGCGGCGGGGGATAAGAAAACCCTTGTGCTAATGATCCGTCACCGATGATCGCAACTGCCGCTTTTCATCGCGGCTGCGGTTAGGATAGCGTGCAGCATCACTTCCTCCTTGCGAGACCTGCGATGCCAGCGATCGACCTGCCCTTCTCCCGCCCCGAATATGACCGCCGCCTCGCCAAGGTGCGAAAGGCGATGGCCGACAATGAAATCGACGTCCTTTTCGTCGAGGACCCGTCCAACATGTCGTGGATCACTGGCTATGATGGCTGGTCTTTCTACGTCCACCAGGGCGTGATCGTCTTTCATGACCGCGACCCGATCTGGTGGGGCCGTGCGCAGGACGGCAACGGCGCGCTGCGCACCGTCTGGATGTCTCCCGACGACGTGCAGCCCTATGGCGAGCAATATGTGCAGTCGACCGTGCGCCATCCGATGCAGGATCTGGCAGAGATCCTGACCCGCCACGGCTATGCCGGCAGACGCATCGGCCTCGAACTCGAAAACTATTATTTCTCCGCCAAGGCGTATCTGACGCTCGAAAGGGCGCTTCCCAACGCGACCTTCGTCGACGCCACGGCGCTTGTGAACTGGCAGCGCACCGTCAAGTCCGACGAGGAAATCATCTTCATGCGCCGCGCCGCGCGCATCGCCGAGGTGGTCGTCAACGGCATCGCCGAGCGCATGGAGCCGGGGCTGAAGAAGAACGAGCTCGTCGCCGAAATCTATCGCGATGCGATACGCGGCGCGGACGGCCACTGGGGAGACTACGCCGCCATCGTGCCGCTACTCCCCTCGGGCACCGATGCCGCAGCGCCGCATCTTTCCTGGGACGGGCGCGAGTTCAAACGCGGCGAGGCGACGTTTTTCGAGATCGCCGGGTGCTATCGCCGCTACCACACTCCGTTTTGCCGCACCGTCTTCCTCGGCAAGCCGCCGCAATATCTCGTCGACGCGGAAAAGGCGCTCGTCGAAGGGCTGGAGGCGGGCCTCGAGGCCGCGCGGCCCGGCAATCGCGCCTGCGACGTCGCCAACGCGCTTCACGCCTCGCTGCTCAAGGCCGGCATCAAGCGCAACGCGCGCTGCGGTTACCCGATCGGCATTTCCTATCCGCCGGACTGGGGCGAGCGAACCATTTCCTTCCGCAAGGAAGACGAGACCGTTCTGGAAGCGGGCATGACCTTCCATTTCATGCCGGGCCTTTGGATGGACGATTGGGGGCTCGAGATCACCGAAAGCATCCTGATCCGCGACAACGGCGCGGCCGAATGCTTCTGCGACCGCCCGCGCAAGCTCATCGTCAAGGACTAGGCCGTTGAGCGATCTTGCCCGGACGCGTGCGATCCTCGCTGATCTCGTCGCTTTCCCGACGGTGTCGGCGGACAGCAATTTGCAACTGATCGCCTATGCGAGCGACCTTTTGTCGAGCGCTGGCGCGCGGCTTTCCGTCTCGCTCGACCCGTCTGGTACCAAGGCCAACCTCTTCGCCTCGATCGGCCCGGAAGGCGATGGCGGCATCGTGCTTTCCGGCCATTCGGACGTTGTCCCGGTCGAGGGCCAGGACTGGTCGAGCGACCCGTTCACCCTCACCGAGCGCGACGGGAAACTCTACGGGCGCGGCACGTGCGACATGAAGGGCTTCATCGCGGCATCGCTCGCGATGGCGCCTAGCTTTGCCGCCGCACGGCTGACGCGCCCGCTCCATTTTGCCCTCACCTATGACGAGGAGGTCGGCTGCCTCGGCGGCCAGGCGCTCGTCGCCGAACTCGCCGAGACCGGCATCAAGCCGTCGGTCGCCATCGTCGGCGAGCCGACGCTGATGGGCGTCATCGAGGGTCACAAGGGCTGCTACGAATACACGACCGAATTCACCGGCATGGACGGCCACGGCTCGCAGCCGGACAAGGGCGTCAACGCTGTCGAGTACGCCGTACGCTATGTTACGCGTCTCCTCGAACTCGGCGAGGAACTGAAGCTACGCGCGCCTGTCGGCAGCCGGTTCTCGCCGCCTTGGACGACCGTGCAGGTCGGCAAGATGGCCGGTGGCAATGCCCGCAACACCATTGCCGGCCAATGCTCGGTTGAATGGGAGATGCGGCCCGTCCACACCGACGATGCCGACCATCTGAAGGCCGAGCTCGCAGCCTATGTCGACGCTGTTCTGCGCCCCGCCATGCGCAAGGTCTGCGCCCATGCCGACATCGTCACCCATGTCGTCGGCGAGGTGCATGGCCTTTTGCCGGTTTCGCAGTCCGAAGCCCGTGACATCGTCTTCGAATTGACCGGAGCGCATGAAGCTGAGCTCGTCTCATTCGGAACTGAAGCCGGCCTTTTCCAGAGCATGGGCATGTCGGCCGTCATCTGTGGTCCCGGCTCCATTGCTCAAGCGCACAAGCCGAACGAGTATATCGAAATCGTGCAGCTCGACGCATGCCTCCGCATGCTGACAAGGCTGCAGGACGGGCTCAGCTCCTAACAAAACCTGCCTCCACCGACCTTGAGTGCGGATACCGCTGCCGAGTGTGCGATGCCACCCAGGGTATCCGAACTCGACACAGTTGACTCTCCTCTGACTTAGATCTTATATCTTATATAAGACTTGACGTTTCAGCAGGAGCTTTCATGGTATCGATCCCCCATCTGCTCGTTCACGAGCACAAGGACAATGTCGGCGTCGTCGTCGTCGAAGGGCTGACGGCGGGCACGAAGATGCTCGGCGTCGTCACGCACGACAATTCCAGCTTCGAGCTGGAGGCGAAGGCGGACGTGCCGATCGGCCACAAGGTCGCGCTCGCCGACATCAAGAGCGGCGACACGGCGATCAAGTATGGCGAGGACATCGGCAAATTCGTCGCCGACGTCGCCAAGGGCGGCCACGTCCATGTCCACAATCTCAAGACCAAGCGCTGGTAGGAGTCGACCCATGGCATCGAAATACTCCAATCGGACCATCCAGGCCTATCGGCGCGACAATGGCCGCGTCGGCGTGCGCAACCATGTCATCATCCTGCCGGTCGACGACATTTCCAACGCAGCCTGCGAGGCGGTGGCCAACAACATCAAGGGCACGATGGCGCTGCCGCATGCCTATGGCCGGCTTCAGTTCGGCGAGGATCTGGAGCTGCATTTCCGCACCATGATCGGCACCGGCGCGAACCCGAACGTCGCCGCCGTCGTCGTCATCGGCATCGAGCCGGGCTGGACGAAAAAGATCGTCGACGGCATCGCCGAGACCGGCAAGCCGGTGGCAGGCTTCTCGATCGAGCAGAACGGCGACCTGAAGACGATCATGGATGCGAGCCGCAAGGCAAAGGAGTTCGTGCATTACGCTACGGAACTGCAGCGCGAGGAATGCTCGATCTCCGAATTGTGGGTCT
>JAEWET010000029.1:0-94551 GCA_023389195.1 Pseudomonadota bacterium | reverse complement strand
GTTCTGGTGGCGGCGGCTCCGGTGGTGGTGGATCGGGCGGCGGTGGCTCTGATGGTGGCTCTGGCGATAGCGGCTCCGGTGGCAGTGGCGGGCCGGGCGGCGGCGGCGGCCCCGGCGGAGGCGGTTCCGGTGATGGCGGCGGAGGCGGTTCCGGTGGCGGCGGCGGAGGCGGTTCCGGCGGCGGCGGCGGCGGCGGCGGCGACGGCTGAAAACGCATGACCTGACCGAAAAGATTTTTTCAGTATGCTGGAGGCGCCGGGCGTGGATCGTTCGGCGCCTCCTCGCGTTTCGGAACGGACATGCCATTTCCTGAAGCCTATCGCCCCTCCACCGCGCACGCCGCCCTTGGCGCCGAGTTCTTCGACGAGGTTGCTGCCGCAACGTTTCCAGACCACGTCGTCCGGTATCGCAACCAGGACTGGGCACGCCGCGTCGGGCTGGATGGCTCGTCGAACCCCGAATGGGCCGATCATTTCGGACGTTTTGCGCCCCTGCCCGGCAGCTTTCCCATGCCCCTGGCGCTGCGCTATCACGGCCACCAGTTCCGCTCCTACAACCCCGATCTGGGTGACGGCCGTGGCTTTCTCTTTGCCCAGCTTCACGACGATAACGGCCGCCTTCTCGATCTTGGCACGAAGGGTTCCGGGACGACGCCCTGGTCGCGCGGCGGCGACGGACGGCTGACGCTCAAGGGCGGAGTGCGCGAGGTTCTGGCGACGGATATGCTGGAAGCGCTCGGCGTCGACACGTCGAAAAGCTTCAGCCTCATCGAAACCGGCGAGGCGCTGGCGCGAAACGACGAGCCCTCGCCCACGCGCTCGGCCGTCCTGGTGCGCCTCAGCCACTCGCACATTCGGATCGGCACGTTCCAGCGGCTGCGTTTCCTCGACAAGACCGATGAAATTTCCCGGCTCATCGATCATTCGATTTCGCACTACCTGCATGAGGTCGGCGCCAGGCTCGATCCGGGCCGCGCGCTGGCCTTTCTCGACGCGGTTGGCCGCCGTCTGGCGAAGACGACCGCCGCCTGGATGGTCGCGGGTTTCGTCCATGGCGTCCTCAACACCGACAACATCAACATCACCGGCGAGAGCTTCGACTACGGTCCGTGGCGATTCCTGCCAATGCTCGATCCCGCCTTCACCGCCGCCTATTTCGACCAGACCGGCCTTTACGCTTTCGGTCGCCAGCCCGACACGATGTTCTGGAACCTGACGCGGCTGGCCGAATGCCTGCTCGACTTCGCGCCGCAGACAGATCTGGAGATAGTCCTACGGGCGTTCCCCGCGCTCGTTCAGGAAGAATTCCGCAGCGCCTTTCTCAAACGCCTCGGCGTGACGAGCGCCGGGCTGGAGGCGGACAACCAGCTCGTCGCCGCCGGATGGCGCTTTCTCGCCGTCTCGCAAATGCCCTTCGAGCGCTTTTTCTTCGACATGTTCGGCGGCCTCCGGTCAGGACGCGCGCTGCCCGAGGGCGAACCTTATTCCGGCGAGGCATTCGACACATTCCGGCAGGCATTCGAGCCGTTTTACGCGCAAGCCGGGCTCGATTTCGCTCACCCTTATTTCAAGCGCTCCGAGCCCTGCACGATGCTGATCGACGAAGTGGAATCGATCTGGGCTCCCATCGCCGAAGCCGACGACTGGTCGGCATTCGAGACGAAGATCGCCGATATCCGCCAGATGGGCGATGCGCTCCAGTTGAGACTTCGCTGAAGGTCAGTTGGAGACGGTCAGATCGGGGCAGACGGCTGCCTCCCGTATCAATCTGGCACAAAGTGGCCAGCCGAACGGGCATTTGTCGTCGGCACGCCACTTGCAGAGCTTCTCCCAGCGGGAGAACGCTCATGTGGATTCAACTTACCGAAGTCAACGGACAGCCGATCGCTCTCAACACCGAGCATGTCGCGAGCGTTCAGGCCTATGGCGAGCGCACCAAGATCACGCATGTCGGCGGACAGGCCATCGTCGCCGAGAAGGTCGATCTGGTGCTGGCCGCTCTCGGGCTGCGGCCCCTCGAAATGGACGATCGCCGCGATCCGGACCAACCGCTTCACTCATAGGCCATCGCGCCATGTCAGCGACGCGGCAGTCGTGCCGGTCGGCCGGTACTCGGCACCGACCCAGCCCGAATAGCCCGACGCATCGATGGCTGCGAACAAGGAGCGGTGGTTGATTTCACCGGTTCCCGGTTCGTGACGGCCGGGCGTATCGGCGAACTGCACATGGGCAATTCGCGGCAAGGCCGCGCGGAACCCTTCGATGAGGTCGCCCTCGACGATCTGCCGGTGATAGAAGTCGAACTGAACGGCAAGGTTCCGGCGCGACGCGGCGTCGATCGCATCGATCGCGTCGGCGGTGCGCTGAACGAGGTAGCGCGGCACGTCGCGTCCGTTGCAAGGCTCTGCCATTACCGTCACGCCAAGCGGGGCGAAGCGGTCGGCGGCGAGTTGCAAATTGCCGACCAGCGTCGCTAAGGCTGCATCCCACGCCACGCCCTGAGGCACACGACCCGACAGGACATTCACGCGTTTCACGCCGAGAACGAACGCATAATCGGCGGCCTCCTCGACCGCGCGTGCAAAGGCTTCCTCCCGCCCCGGCACGCAGGCAAGGCCGTCGCCGCCAGACGTGAGGTCGCCGGCGGGCACGTTGATCAGCACGATCTCGACACCGGCGCGACGCGCGGTCTTTGCCACCGCATCGGCAGGAAAATCATACGGAAACTGGATGTCCACGCCTGCAAAGCCGAGATCCGCCGCCGCCTGGAAGCGATCCAGGAATGCGAATTCGTGGAGCATCATGGAGACGTTGATCGAAAAGCGCGGCATCGGTCGCGTCCGGCTACTGGAAGCCGCCATCGACACCGATGAACTGACCGGTGATCGAACGCGCGGCGTCTGAGGCGAGGAACAGGATCGTCGCCGCGATCTCCTCGGGCTCGATGAAGGCGCGCGTCGCCTGACGGCCGAGATAGTGCGCCTCGGCATCCTTCACATCCATCGCGTTCGCGCGCGCATATTCAGACACGACGTTCTCGATCCGCTCGCCGCGCACCGAAGCCGGCAATATCGCGTTGACGCGGATACCCTTCTGACCGACCTCATGGGCCAGCGAGCCGGTGAACCCGAGCACCGCCCATTTGGTGGCCGCGTAGACCGCGCGGTTCGGATAGGCGATTTTCGCCGCGACGGACGCCATGTTGATGATCACGCCGTTTTTCTGCGCGATCATGGCCGGCAGCACCGCGCGCGCGGCGATGAAATGGCTGGTGATGTTGATGTCGACCGCGCGCTTCCATTCGTCCACCGGCGTCTCCACGACCGGCAGGGTCGGCCCCGCGACGCCGGCATTGTTGACGAGGAGATCGACGGTCGCAAAGCGCGCGAACAGCGTTTCGATTGCAGCAGCATCGCCCATGTCGCAGGCATGGAATGTGGCGCCGGTTTCGGCAGCGGTCGCCTCGCCGGCCTGCAAATTGACGTCGGTGATGGCAACATCATAGCCGGCCTTGACCAGTTCCCGCGCCACAACGGCGCCGATGCCGGAGCCGCCGGCGGTGACGACGGCGAATTTGCGTTTGTCGTTCATATCATCTCGCAAGCTGGGGAAGGATCAGGATGATGGCCGGAAATGCGATCATCAGCGCAAGGCGCAATATGTCCGCCGCGACGAATGGCATGATGCCCCGATAAATCTTGCCGAGGCTGATATTGCCGATCGTGCTCTTCAGGATGAAGAGGTTCAGGCCGACTGGCGGCGTGATCAGCGACAGTTCCGTCACCATCACGACGATGATGCCGAACCAGATCGGGTCGTAGCCGAGCGACATGACCAGCGGAAAGAAGATCGGCACTGTCAGCAGCACCATCGAAAGCGACTCGAGGAAGCAGCCGAGCACGATGTAGATCGCCATCAGGAAGATGATCACGCCGAGCGGCGACAGGCCATAGCCGGCGACGAGTTGCTGCAAGGCCGAGGGCAGGCCAGCCAGATTGACGAAATTGGAGAAGAGAAGCGCACCGACAAGCAGGATGAACAGGATCGCGGTCATCCGCGCGGTCGCGACGACGCATTCGAGGAATATGGCCGGCGTCAGCACGCGCCGCCACAGGCAGAACAGGAATGCGCCGAAAGCGCCGACACCCGCCGCCTCCGTCGGCGTGAAGACGCCCAGATAGATGCCCCCGATGATGAGGATGAACAGCAGCAGGATCGGTCCGACCGAGGTCAGTCGCGCAAAGCGCTCGCGCATGGCAACGCCTTCGGTGCGCGGGCCTGCCTCGGGCCTAAGGCGTGTCACGACCATGATCGTGCCGATGTAGAAGAGCACCGCGACGAAGCCTGGCAAAACGCCCGCGATGAAGAGGAGCCCGATATCCGTCCCGGTCATGATGCCGTAGAGCACCAGGATGACCGAAGGCGGAATGAGGATGCCGAGCGTTCCGCCGGCTGCGATCGAACCCGAGGCCAGTTCGTCGGAATAACCATAGCGGCGCATCGAGGGCATCGAGACGCGCCCCATCGTCGCCGCGGTCGCGAGAGACGAGCCTGACACGGCGGCAAATCCGGCGCAGGCGACGATCGTCGCCATTGCCAGTCCGCCTCGCCTGTGGCCCAGAAAGCCATGGCACGCATGGTAGAGATCGCGCGACATTCCGGCACGATCGACCAGCATGCCCATCAGGACGAACATCGGCACGACCGACAATTCGTATCGCATCGTATCGGAAACCGGCACCTGGCCGAGCATTCCCAGCGCCGGCGTCCAGCCGACGACGGCAACGATGCCCGCCGCACCGACGAGGATCATCGCGAAGGCGAGCGGCATTCCCGCCATCATCAGGCCGAGGAGGCTCGCAAAACCGATCAGCGACGTTTCCCAGACACCCATTTTTCCGCCGCCGCTATTCGATGGAACTGTTGGCGGCGGGCAGCAATTGCCTGCCGCGCGCAGCATTGATCAGGAAGGCGATGCCTGCCAGCACGACCAGCGCCGCCATGACCTGCGCGAGCAGCCCGAGCGGCACGCGCAGCTCAAGCGTCTGGTCGCCCGTGCGCCAAAGCCGCGCGCCATAGACCCACATGCGCCACCCCATGGCAAAGCAGATCGCCGCGCAGACGATTTCGAACAGCCGTGCACCGAAGTCCTGCGCCTTCTGCGACATGCGTTCGACGAGGATCGAGATCGTGATGTTTTCACGCGCCGCAGTCGCAAGCGGCAGGCCCGCGAAGATAATCAGCCCCATCAGTATTTCCGTCACCTCGAAGGCGGCGAAGAGTGGACGGCCGAAGAAGTATCGTCCGATGACATCGAACGTAGTGATGAACATCATCGCGGCGACCATGATGCCGGCCGCCACGGAGAATCCCCGAAAGACCCAGGCGACCGGGCCGCGTGCCACCTGGTCGCCTGCGTGTTCTTCGCTCACGGTACGTTGACCACCTTTTCGGCCTTGTACGCCTCGGCCTGTGCGCGGGCGTATTCGAGGATTTCCTCCGCCGGCAGGCCCTTGGCGTTTGCAGCCTCGATCCAGCGCTCTTCCAGCACCGCCAGGCGCGACTTCACCTCCTCGACATCGGCCTCGGGAATCTCGTTCCAGACCATGTCGTTGGCGTCGAGCGCGGCACGGCCGAGCGTGTCGCCATTGGTCCAGGCCCAGCCGGCCAGCGTCGCGATCGCCATGCCCGAATGTTTCTCGACCGCCGCCTTCTCCTCGTCCGACAGGCCGTCCCATGTCGCCTGGTTAAAGGCGAGCCAGAACGTGTCGGTGTAGAGGCCGCCGGGAATGCGCGTCGAGCTTGCCACCGAAGGCGTGATCTTGAAGAACTCGATGGATTCAGTCGGGAAGGTGATGCCGTCGGCGACGCCGCGGGACATGGCCTGCTGCGCCTCGGTGGGCGGAAGCTGGACCGGCGTTGCGCCGAGCGTCTGCATGATCTCCCCGGTGACGTTGCCGCCGACGCGGATCTTCTTGCCGGCGAGTTCGGCAAGCGACGTCACTTCCTGCCCCTCGCGCATGAAGATGTAGGGCTCGGAATGCACCCATAGGCCGACGACCTTGGCGCCATCATGCTCGCCATAATTGGCGCCGTAGCGTTCATAGGTCGCCCAGGCGGCGGCCGCCCCCGCCCACGGATCGGGCGACATGAAAGGAAGGTCCATGATCTGCGTCATGGTGAAACGGCCCGGATTGTGACCCGACACGCCGAACCCGACATCGATCGATCCGTCGAGCACCAGGTCGAAATAGGCCGGCGGACGGCCGAGCGCGGTTTCCATGACGTCGAACTGCAGCGAACCGTTGGTCTCGGCCTCGATCGCGGCTGCCCAGGGTTCGACGATGCCCTTGATGATCAGATGGTGCATCGGCAGCCAGTTTCCGACGCGAATGGTCTTCGTCTCCTGCGCGAAACTTGCGCCGGTCGATCCCACGACCGCGATGGCCGCGGCCAGTGTCATGCTCTTCCAATGCAGCATATCCGTTCCCCTCGGGCTTTATCGTTGGACGCTATCATAGAGTTGAATGAGCGCGGTCGCGCAAGCCTCCGACTGCCCGCGTGCCGCCATCTGGCGCAGCAATTCGCGCGCCGTCGAAGCCATCGGCAAGGGCGAGCCCGCCTGACGCGCCGCTTCGCCTGCATTGTCGAGATCCTTCAGCATCGTGTGGATCGCGCCGAGCGGCGGCTCGAAGGCGCGGGCGGCCATGCGCGGGGCAAAAAGCTGCAGCGGAATGGAGTCCGCGAAGCCGCCCTTCAGCGCCTCGGGCAGCATCTTCGCATCGACGCCGGCCTCTTCGGCAAGCCGGACCGCCTCGGCGATCGCAGCCAACTGGCACCCGACGATGACCTGGTTGCAAAGCTTCGTCGTCTGGCCGGCGCCGCTCGGTCCCATATGGGTGAAGCGCTGCGCCATCAGCGCGATCACCGGGCGGACGCGCTCGATCTCGCCCGCCTCGCCGCCGGCCATGATGGCGAGCGTGCCGTCGCGGGCGCCGGGAACGCCGCCCGACACAGGCGCATCGATCCAGCCCATACCGGCTTCCTCGCGCAAGCGGGCGGCAAAACGGCGCGTGGAATCCGGGTCCATCGACGAGAAATCGACGAGGATGGAGCCGGGGTGTGCCGCACCCGCGATCCCGTTTTCGCCAAAGACGACATGTTCGACCGCCTTCGTGTCGGTCAGGCACATCATGACGATATCGCATTGACTTGCGAGATCGCTGGCGCTTTTCGCTTCGACGGCTCCTGCTTCGACGACGTCGCGCAATTTCTCGCGGCTGCGGTTCCAGACCGCCACGCTGCGCCCTGCTTTCAAAAGGCGCATGGTCATCGGCTCGCCCATCAGGCCGATGCCGATATAGCCGAGTTTCAGATCCTCCCCCTCCCCGGTCATGGCCCTACTCCGGCACCCATTCGACGCCGCCGGAATGGGTCACCGCACCTTCCTTGGCGGGACCGACGACCGCGGCGTATTTCTCGAAAAGGCCGCCGAGCCGGCGCGCATCCGGCGCCACCCATGCGGCGCGTCGCGTTTCGAGCTCGGCCTCGTCGACCAGGAGATCGATGGTCTGCTTCGCACCGTCGATGCGGATCAAGTCGCCGTCCTTGACCAGGGCGATCGGTCCGCCGACGGCAGCTTCCGGCCCGGCATAGCCGATGCACATGCCGCGCGTCGCGCCGGAGAACCGGCCATCGGTGATGAGCGCGACCTTCTCGCCCATGCCCTGCCCGTAGATCAGCGCGGTGACGCCCAGCATCTCGCGCATGCCCGGCCCGCCGCGCGGGCCTTCGTTGCGGATGATGATGACCGAGCCTTCCCTGTAGGAGCGGTTGCGCACGACCTTCATGCAGTCTTCCTCGTTTTCGAAGACATGGGCGGGACCTTCGAAGACGAGCGATTTCAGCCCCGCGACCTTCAATAGCGCGCCATCCGGGCAGAGATTTCCGCGCAGGACGACGACGCCGCCCGTCGCCATGATCTCGCGGCCCTTCTCGCGCACGACCTCGCCATCCGGCGCGCCGTAATCCTTCAGCGCCTCCTCCAGCGTCGTGCCCTCAATCGTCAGACAGTCGCCGTGCAGATGTCCGCCATCGAGCAGCGCCTTCATGATGATCGGCACGCCGCCGATCTCGTACACGTCCTTTGCGACGAAGCGCCCGCCGGGCTTCAAATCAGCGATGAGCGGCGTGCGGGCGAAGACGTCCGCCACGTCGTCGAGCGTGAACCTGATGCCGGCCTCATGGCCGATCGCCGGGATATGCAGACCGAGATTGGTCGAGCCGCCGGTGGCAGCGACGAGCGCGGCGGCGTTTTCGAGGCTCTTGCGGGTGACGAGGTCGCGCGGCAGCGGTCCGTCATTCGCCAGGACCTGCATGACCAGCCGGCCGACCCGCCGCGCGAGCGCATCGCGCTCCGAATAGACCGCCGGCACCATAGACGAGCCGAGCGGGGCGAAGCCCAGCACCTCGGAGACCATACCCATCGTGTTGGCCGTGAACTGGCCGCCGCAGGCGCCCGCCGTCGGCAGGCAGACCTGTTCCATCCGGTCGAGGTCTTCCTGCGTCCAGGTTCCCGCCATGACACCCCCGACCGCCTCGTAGGCGTCGAGCATGGTCACGTCGCGGCCCTTGAACCGCCCAGGCATCGCCGAACCGCCATAGAGGAACACGGACGGAATGTTGAGCCGCGTCAGGCCCATGATGACGCCGGGCGAAGTCTTGTCGCAGCCGCCGAAACCGACCAGCGCGTCGTAGCAATGGGCACGGACGACGGCCTCGATGGAATCGGCGATGATCTCGCGCGAGATCAGCGAGAACTTCATGCCCTGGTGGTTCATCGAGAACCCGTCGGATACAGAGATCGTGTTGAACGCGATCGGCGTGCCTTGCGCCTCGCGCACGCCGGCCTTGGCCTGCTCCATCTGCCGCGCGATGGTGAGGTTGCAGGGCGTTACTTCCGACGACGGTCCGACGATGCCGACGAAGGGCTGGGCTATGTCCTTGTCGTCATGCCCGAGGCCGCGCATGAAGGCCCGGTGCGGCGTGCGGTCCAGCCCTTCCATGGTGATACGCGAGCGCAGGCGTTTGGCCGGCTTCTGTCTGGAAGAGGTCTGGTCCATGAAATGCGTGGTCCGAATGTTTGATGCCTAAACTAGTTTGGTATCGAACCATTCCGCAGGGGGAGTGTCAAACGACCCCTGCGTGTGGCCGAACAGCTTTGCGCCCCTGCATCAGACGGAACGGTGCGTTCGCTCTCGCGTTGGCCGACCATGACCCAGGAACAGAACGCACAATCCATCAAGGACCATGAGAAGCTATCCGTCGAACCGATGGAACGGACGGCGCCGCCCGAGCCGGTCAGCGTCTTCGAGCCGAGCGGCCGGCCGGCGCCCATGGTTTTCGATGCGCCGCACTGCGGTCGGCACTATCCGGAGGATTTCGGGCATGTGGCGGATATCGAACTGCTCAAGGGCGGTGAAGACCGCTTCGTCGACGAACTCTTCTCGGACGCACCCGCGCAAGGCGCGACCTATGTCGTCGCCAATTTCGCCCGCACCTATATCGATCCGAACCGGCGCCTGTCGGACATCGACACCGTACTGCTCGACGGCGACTGGCACGAGACGCCCGAGCCGACGATCATGAGCGAGCGCGGCGTCGGGCTCGTTTTCCGGCTGATCGGCAACGGGACGTCGATCTATGACCGACGCCTGAGCGCGGCCGACATCACCAATCGGATCGAGAGATACTGGCGGCCTTATCACGAGTGTCTCGCCGCCATGATCGATCGGACGGTCGCGCGCTTCGGCGTCTGCTACCATCTCGACTGTCACTCGATGATGCCGGTCGGCAACGAATTGGCGCCTGACCCCGGACAGGACCGGGCGGACTTCGTCCTCGGCGATCTCGACGGAACGACTTGCGAGCCCGGCTTCACAAGGCTCGTCGCCGGGACGCTGGAAGCGCTCGGTTATTCGGTCGCGGTCAACGCCCCCTACAAAGGCGCGCTGATCGTCGAGCGCTACGGCGCGCCGGACAAGGGCGTCCACAGCCTGCAGATCGAGATCAACCGCAAGCTCTACATGGACCTCGAGACGCTGGAACGCAGCGCCGGCTTCGCGCCGCTGCGGGCCGATCTGGCGAAGCTTGCCGCTGCGGTAGCTGATTACTCCGCCGCTTCGGCCAGTTCCATCGGCACGTAGTTCAAGATCGGCGAGAGCCAGCGCTCGACTTCCTCGAGGCTCATGTTCTTGCGCTGCGCATAATCGGCAGCCTGGTCGCGCTCGACCTTGGCGACGCCGAAATAGTAGCTGTCGGGGTGCGCGATGTAGAGGCCCGAGACGGATGAGCCGGGCCACATCGCATAGCTTTCCGTCAGCTTCACGCCGGCGGCGTTTTCCGCGTCGAGCAACCGGAACAAGGTTGCCTTCTCGGTGTGGTCCGGCTGGGCGGGGTAGCCCGGTGCAGGGCGGATGCCCGCATAGGCTTCGGCGACGAGTTCGTCGTTGCGGAAGTTCTCTACCGGCGCATAGCCCCAGAACTCCTTGCGAACCTTCTCGTGCATCCGCTCGGCGAAAGCCTCCGCGATACGGTCCGCGAGCGCTTTCACCATGATGGACGAGTAGTCGTCATTGGCGCGCTCGAAACGTTCGGCGATGGCGACTTCCTCGATGCCGGCCGTCACGACGAAACCGCCGACATAGTCCGGCTGGCCCTGCGGCGCGACGAAGTCGGACAGCGCGACATTGGGACGGCCGTCGCGCTTGGAGAGCTGCTGGCGCAGCGTGAAGAAGGTCGCGAGTTCTTCACTGCGCACGTCGTCCGTGAAGAGGCGGATGTCGTCGCCGACCTGATTGGCCGGCCAGAAGCCGATGACCGCGCGCGGGCGGAACCAGTTCTCGTCGATGATCTGATTCAGCATCGCCTGCGCGTCGGCAAACAGGCTCCGCGCCGCCTCGCCCTGCTTTTCATCGTCGAGGATTGCGGGATAGCGGCCCTTCAGCTCCCAGGTCTGGAAGAAGGGTGTCCAGTCGATGTAGCGGGCGAGTTCGCCGACATCCCAATCGTCGAACACCTTCGTCCCTAGGAACGAAGGCTTGACCGCCTCATAAGCCGGCCAGTCGATCTTCACGGCATTGGCGCGGGCGGCCGCGATCGGCAGGCGCTGCTTTTCCAGTTCGCGGCGGGCGTGAGCGTCCGCCACCTTCGCGTATTCGCTTTGCGTTTCCGCCACGAAATCGGGCTTCTGCCGGTCGGACAGGAGAGCCGACACGACGCCGACGGCGCGGCTCGCATCGGTGACGTAGAAGGCTTGGCCACGGTCGTAGCGCGGGTGAATCTTGACTGCCGTATGAACCTTGCTCGTGGTCGCGCCACCGATCAGCAGCGGGATGTCGAAACCCTCGCGCTCCATCTCGCCGGCAACATGCACCATCTCGTCCAGCGAGGGCGTGATGAGGCCGGAGAGGCCGATGATGTCGACATTTCGTTCGCGCGCCGTCTGCAGGATCTTCGTCGCCGGCACCATGACGCCGAGGTCGATGACCTCGTAATTGTTGCAGGCAAGGACGACGCCGACGATGTTCTTGCCGATGTCGTGCACGTCACCCTTGACCGTCGCCATCAGGATCGTGCCGGCCGTCTTGCGGTCACCGCCGCCATTGGCGAGCTTTTCGGCTTCCATGTAGGGCAGCAGAACGGCGACGGCCTGCTTCATGACGCGGGCCGACTTCACCACCTGCGGCAGGAACATCTTGCCGGCGCCGAAGAGATCGCCGACGACGTTCATGCCGGCCATCAGCGGGCCTTCGATGACGTGCAGCGGCCGCTCCGCCGCCTGCCGCGCTTCCTCGGTATCGGCGTCGATATACTCGGTGATGCCGTTGACGAGCGCATGCTCCAGGCGCTTTTCGACCGGCCACTCGCGCCATGCCAGATCCTTTTCGCGCGCTTCGCGGCCACCCGCGCCCTTGTAGCGCTCGGCAAGGTCGAGCAGGCGTTCGGTGGCGTCGTCGCGGCGGTTGAGGACAACGTCTTCGCAGGCCTCGCGCAGTTCCGGGTCGATCGTCTCGTAGACGGCAAGCTGGCCCGCATTGACGATGCCCATGTCCATGCCGGCCTGAATGGCGTGGTAGAGGAACACCGCGTGCATCGCCTCGCGCACCGGTTCGTTGCCGCGGAACGAGAAGGAGAGGTTCGAGACGCCGCCCGAAATGTGAATTCCGGGAAGGGTTTGGGTCAGTTCACTGGCGGCCTGAATAAAGGCGTTGCCGTAGTCGTTGTGCTCCTCGATGCCGGTCGCGACGGCGAAGATGTTCGGGTCGAAGATGATGTCCTCGCCCGCAAATCCGGCCTGTTCGGTCAGTAGCTTGTAGGCGCGGGTGCAGATTTCGACCTTGCGCTCGCGGCTGTCGGCCTGGCCCTGCTCGTCGAAGGCCATGACGACGACGGCGGCGCCATAGGCGCGGCAAAGACGCGCCTGCTCGAGAAACGCCGCCTCGCCTTCCTTCATCGAAATCGAGTTCACGACGGCCTTGCCCTGAACGCATTTGAGGCCCGCCTCGATGATCTCCCATTTGGAACTGTCGATCATCACCGGCACGCGGGCGATGTCCGGTTCGGCGGCGATCAGGTTGAGGAAGTCGACCATCGCGGCCTTCGAGTCGATCAGGCCCTCGTCCATGTTGACGTCGATGATCTGAGCGCCGTTCTCGACCTGGTCGCGGGCGATGTCGAGCGCGGTGGCGAAGTCGCCATTGGTGATCAGCTTGCGGAATTTGGCCGAGCCAGTGACGTTGGTGCGCTCGCCGACATTCACGAAAGGAATGTCGTCGGTGAGCACGAAGGGCTCGAGGCCCGAAAGCCGCATCAGCGGCGCCTTTTGCGGGATTTCGCGCGGCGGGTATTTCGCGACTTCGGCGGCAATGGCGGCAATGTGCTCGGGCGTCGAGCCGCAGCAGCCGCCGACGATGTTGACCAGTCCCTCCTTCGCGAACCGGCCGATCTGCGCGGCCATCTGCTCCGGCGTCTCGTCATACTGGCCGAATTCGTTCGGCAGACCGGCATTCGGGTAGGCGCAGGTAAGCGCATCTGCCGCGCCGGATATCTCGGCCAGATGCGCGCGCATCTGGTCGGCGCCGAGCGCGCAGTTGAGGCCGATGGAGAACGGGTCGGCATGGCGTACCGAATACCAGAACGCCGTCGGCGTCTGGCCGGACAGCGTGCGGCCGGAAAGGTCCGTGATCGTGCCGGAGATCATGACCGGCAGGTCGACGCTCTTCTCGGCAAAGATTTCGCGGCAGGCGAAGATCGCGGCCTTGGCATTGAGCGTGTCGAAGATCGTTTCGATCAGGATCAGGTCCGAACCGCCGTCGATCAGGCCGCGCAACTGCTCGCCATAGGCGATGCGCAGATCGTCAAAGGTGACGGCGCGGTAGCCGGGATTGTTGACGTCGGGCGAGATCGACGCCGTGCGGTTGGTGGGTCCCAGAGCGCCCGCGACGAAGCGGCGCTTGCCGTCCTTCTGCTCGGCGCGGATCGCGGCGCGCTTGGCGAGGCGGGCGCCGTCGCGGTTGAGATCGTAGACCTCGTCCTCCATGCCGTAATCGGCCTGAGCGATCGAGGTCGAGGAGAAGGTGTTCGTCTCCAGAATGTCCGCGCCGGCGATGGCGTAGCGGTAGTGGATGTCCTCGATCGCGGCGGGCTGGGTCAGCGTCAGGAGATCGTTGTTGCCCTGCTGGTGGCACTCGCAGCCGCCGAAGCGTTGCCCGCGAAAATGGTCCTCGTCGAAGCCGAGCCCCTGGATCTGCGTTCCCATCGCGCCGTCGAGAATGAGGATGCGCTCGGACGCGGCCTTGCGAAGCAGTTCGGCGACGTCCTCCCCTTCGCGGATCGGTCCGAAAAGATCGTCCAGATTGGCGGCGGTCATCCTGCTCTCCTTCATCAGCAATCGATTGCTCACATAAAGATATGTTTATGTCAACATTATCGACTACATCTTGAATTAATTGAACGTTCGTTTTATTAAGGCGGTCGGAGGATTTATGGCACGCACCATCGGATCGGACGGAGAGCGTACGGAAGCTGCATTGCGCGATGCGGCGCTGCGCCTCATCGCGCGCCACGGCTACGAGGCCGTTTCGATGCGCAGGCTTGCCGACGAGGTGGGCGTGCAGGCGGCCGCGCTCTACCGGTACTTCCCGACCAAGGAAGACCTCCTCTTCACGCTGATGCGCGAGCATATGGAAGAACTGGTCGCCAGTTGGGCCGCCCTGTCCGAGGCCGAAGCCGACCCCCGCGACCAGCTTGCCGCCTTCGTGCGCAACCACATCGCCTTCCATCTGGCACGGCGCAGTTCGACCCATGTCAACAATCTGGAACTGCGAAGCCTTGCGCCCGAGCGCCTTCGCCGCATCGTCGCACTGCGCGAAGCGTATGAGAAAGAGCTGCGCGCGATCCTGCAACGCGGCGCCGACGCGCGCGTTTTCGATGTCGAGGACGCCGCGCTCGTCGCCATGGCGATCATCCAGATGATCACCGGCGTCATCGTCTGGTTCCGCCCCGACGAGCGGCTGAGCATCGACGACGTGACCGAACGCTATCTGACCATGACCCTGCGCCTTGCCGGCGCCAACAAGACCTGACCAGGGAGACCAGCATGTACGACCAGACGATGAAGTTCGGCCATGGCGAGGACATCGACGCGCTGCGCGAGACCGTGCGGCGCTTTGCGCAGGACCGGATCGCGCCGATCGCCTCCGAGATCGACTCGTCGAACGAGTTCCCGAACCATCTTTGGCAGGAAATGGGCGCGCTCGGCCTTCTCGGCATCACCGCCGATCCTGACTTCGGCGGCTCTGGAATGGGCTATCTGGCGCATGTCGTGGCGCTGGAGGAAATCAGCCGCGCCTCCGCTTCGGTTGGTCTTTCCTACGGCGCGCATTCCAACCTCTGCGTCAACCAGATCAACCGCTGGGGCAATGCCGAGCAGAAGGCGAAATACCTTCCCGCGCTCTGCTCGGGCGAGGCAATTGGCGCGCTTGCCATGTCGGAATCCGGCTCCGGCTCGGACGTCGTCTCGATGCGGCTGCGCGCCGAAAAGCGCAACGACCGCTATGTCCTCAACGGCACCAAGATGTGGATCACCAACGGCCCCGACGCCAGCACCATGGTCATCTACGCCAAGACCGATCCGGAGCGCCACTCGCGCGGCATCACGGCCTTCATCGTCGAACGCGAGTTCCAGGGCTTTTCGGTCGCGCAGAAGCTCGACAAGCTGGGCATGCGCGGCTCCAACACCGGTGAGCTTGTCTTTGAGAATGTTGAGGTGCCGTTCGAGAACGTGCTCGGCGAGGAAGGGCGCGGCGTCGAGGTGCTGATGTCCGGCCTCGACTATGAGCGCGCCGTGCTCGCCGGCGGGCCGCTTGGCCTGATGGCCGCCTGCATGGACGTCGCCGTTCCATACGTTCACGAACGCAAGCAGTTCGGCCAGCCGATCGGCGAATTCCAGCTCGTCCAGGCCAAGCTTGCCGACATGTACGCCAATATGAATGCCGCCCGCGCTTACGTTTACGCCGTTGCACAAGCCTGCGACCGCGGTGAGGTCACCCGCAAGGACGCCGCAGGCTGCGTGCTGTTTGCGGCCGAAAAGGCGACGCAGTCCGCGCTCGACGCGCTGCAACTCCTTGGCGGCAATGGCTACATCAACGAATACCCGACCGGCCGCCTGCTGCGCGACGCCAAGCTCTACGAGATCGGTGCCGGCACCAGCGAAATCCGCCGCTGGCTGATCGGCCGCGAAATCGTCGGCGACAGCAACTGACGCGATCGCATCGACGCGATTGGCCGAAGCTGCGATAGTCGCGCCGCTTCGCCTGATTTGCCACCGCGCCCGATCGGCTCCTACTTCGAACGACAGAGACGGACATGCCCGCCATCCAATCCCAGATCTCGACCTCCTCCGACGCCTTCAAGGCCAATGAAGCGACGATGCGCGGGCTGGTCGACCAGATGCGCGAAAGGGCCGAGACCGTTTGCGCCGGCGGACCGCAGGAAGCGCGCGAGCGGCACGTTTCGCGCGGCAAGCTCCTCCCCCGCGACCGGCTGGCACAGCTTCTCGACACCGGCGCGCCCTTCCTCGAAATCGGTCAGTTCGCGGCAAGCGACATGTATGGCGGCGAGATCGCCTCGGCCGGGCTGATCGCGGGCATCGGACGGGTCGAAGGCCGCGAGGTGATGGTCGTCGTGAACGACGCGACGGTGAAGGGCGGCACCTATTATCCGTTGACCGTGAAGAAGCACCTACGGGCGCAGGAGATCGCGCTCGAGAACAATCTGCCCTGCATCTATCTCGTCGATTCAGGCGGCGCGAACCTGCCGAACCAGGACGAGGTCTTCCCCGACCGCGATCATTTCGGCCGCATCTTCTACAATCAGGCGAACATGTCGGCCGCCGGCATTCCGCAGATCGCCTGCGTCATGGGTTCGTGCACGGCGGGCGGCGCCTATGTGCCGGCGATGTCCGACGAGACCGTGATGGTCAAGAAGCAGGCGACGATCTTTCTCGGCGGTCCGCCGCTGGTGAAGGCCGCGACCGGCGAGGTCGTCTCGGCCGAAGACCTTGGCGGCGCCGATCTCCACACCCGCGAATCCGGCGTGGCCGATCACTACGCCGTCGACGACGCCCATGCGTTGGCGATCGTTCGCCGTATCGTGCGAAACTTGAATCGCAAGAAGCACTTGGCGCTGGATGTTCGGGACCCGATTCCACCCGTTCACGCACCGGAAGAGATTTACGGCATCATCCCGCAGGACACGCGCCAACCCTACGACGTACGCGAGGTGATCGCGCGGGTGGTCGACGGCTCGGAGTTCGACGAGTTCAAGGCGAATTACGGCACGACGCTGATCACCGGTTTTGCGCATCTCTACGGGATGCCGGTCGGAATTATCGCCAATAATGGCGTTCTCTTCTCCGAAAGTGCGGTCAAGGGCGCGCATTTCATCGAGCTGTGCTGCCAGCGGAAGATCCCGCTGATCTTCCTGCAAAACATCACCGGCTTCATGGTCGGGCGCAAATATGAGGCTGGCGGCATCGCCAAGGACGGCGCCAAGCTGGTGACGGCCGTCGCGACCGCAAAGGTGCCGAAGGTCACGATGATCATCGGCGGCTCGTTCGGCGCGGGCAATTACGGCATGTGCGGCCGCGCCTATTCGCCCCGCTTCCTTTGGATGTGGCCGAACGCCCGCATTTCCGTCATGGGCGGCGAACAGGCGGCCACCGTGCTTTCCATCGTCAAGCGCGAGGGGATTGAGCGACGCGGCGGTTCATGGAGCGCGGAAGAGGAAGCGGCGTTCAAAAAGCCGATCCTCGACAAGTTCGAGCATGAAGGCCACCCGCTCTATTCCTCGGCCCGTATGTGGGACGACGGCATCATCGACCCGGCGAAGACGCGCGAGGTTCTGGCGCTGTCGCTGTCCGCCGCGCTGAACGCGCCGATTCCCGAGACAAAATTCGGCGTTTTCCGGATGTAATCGGTTCATTTCGCGGGAACCTGACACGCCTTCGCACGTTCAGCCCTCGCGTGCCCTCCATCCGGAGCGCAGGCCGGCCATCATTTGACGGCCGCAGGGGAGCCGACGCATCCACGTGGGCTTGAATTCTCATTGCTCACCGGGGCCGGCAATGTACCGCATCATTCTATCCGCAATTATCCTTCTGATCGGCGTTGCGCTCGCCGGCCAGGGCGCCTGGCTCGCATCGCTCGGCGGCTCGTGGTTCTACGTCGTCATGGGTGTCGGCCTGATCGTTTCGGCAGGCCTCCTGTGGGACCGTCGTCCGTCCGGCCTTACCGTCTATGCGGTGACGTTGCTCGTCACGCTCGTCTGGGCGATCTGGGAATCGGGCTTCGACTGGTGGGCGCTTTCGGCGCGTGGCAGCCTCATCGTCGCGCTCGGCATCCTGCTTCTTCTGCCGCCGATGATCCGCGCGATGCACCAGCCTGGCCAGCCCAAGGCGGTCTACGGTCCCAACAGCGCGACGCTCGCCGGCGCGCTTCTGTTCAGCGGCCTCATCGCCGCATTCGCGATCTGGCAGGAACCGCGCGATATCGCGCGCGGGACGTTCCCGGCAGAACAGATGGCGGGCCTCGCGACGTATGAGAGCACCGTCGACGAGGGCGAGTGGGTCGCCTATGGCCGCACGGCCGCGGGCCAGCGCTATTCCCCGCTCGCCGACATCACCCCGGACAATGTGGCCAATCTCGAAGTCGCCTGGACCTATCGCACGGGGGAAGAGCGCAGTTCCGACGATCCGCAGGAAACGACCTATCAGGTCACGCCTCTCGTCATCCAGGACATGATGTATGTGTGCACGCCGTTCGGCACGGTGATCGCGCTCGATCCGGTGACCGGCCAGGAGCGCTGGCGCTTCGACCCCGACCTGCAGCAGCCGCCGACGCCGACGACGCAGCACATGACCTGTCGCGGGGTTTCCTATTTCGACGGAGCCGCGAACCCGCCCGCTGTGGCTGAGCAGCAGCAGGCGCCGGCAGAAGCCCAGCCGGCCGCCCCGGCAGAAGGCGAAGCCGCCGCTCCCGCCGACGAAACGGAAGCCGCAGAGACCGAGACTGGCGACGCACCGGTCGAACAGGCTGAGGAAACCGGTCCTCGCGAGGATCTGACGAACGAGCAGCGTCTCGCATTGAGCGTCGAATCCGTCACGCTGCAGGCTGCCGGCGTCTACCAGAACGTGGTGACCGGACAGGCCGAGCCCGACGCGCAAAATCCTCTCGTCCCCCGCAGCGACAGCGACGGTTACATCAATGAGGAAGAGGCGTGCCAGCGTCGCCTGTTCGCGCCGACCTCCGACGGGCGGCTGATCTCGATCAGCGCCGAAACAGGCGAAATCTGCGCCGGCTTCGGCGGCGAGGACGGCACGATCAATCTTTGGCACAACATGCCAAACATCACGCCAGGCTCGGTCTACACGACCTCGCCGCCGGTCGTCACCGCGTCGGTCGTGATCGTCGGCGGCGCCGTCAACGACAATGATTCCACGACGTCACCCTCGGGTGTCATCCGTGGCTACGACGTTTGGACCGGCGAACTCCTCTGGAACTTCGACAGCAAGAACCCCGAGGCGACGCAGCCGATCGCCGAGGGCGAGACCTATCAGAACAACTCGCCCAACATGTGGAGCGTGGCGAGCTACGATCCCGACCTCGACCTCGTCTATCTGCCGATGGGCAACGAATCGCCCGACCAGTATGGCGGCGAGCGCGGCGAGAACACCGAGCGTTTCGCCTCGTCCGTGACGGCGCTCAACGCCTCCACAGGCGAAGTCGCATGGGTGTTCCAGACCGTCCATCACGACCTCTGGGACTACGACGTGCCCGCGCAGCCCGCGCTGATCGATCTGACGATCGACGGTGACACGGTGCCTTCGCTCGTCGTTCCAACCAAGCAGGGCGACGTCTTCGTCCTCAATCGCGAAACCGGCGAGCCGGTTCATCCGGTCGAGGAAGTCGCCGCGCCGCAAGGTGCCGTCGAGGGAGACTGGACGGCGCCGACGCAACCGGCCTCGGCGGTGAGCTTTCGTCCCGAGGCGCTGCGCGAGCGCGACATGTGGGGGCTGACGCCGATCGATCAGGCCGCCTGCCGCATCGCCTTTCGCCAGATGCGCTACGAAGGCGCCTATACCCCGCCATCGGAACAGGGCACGATCGTCTATCCGGGCAATTTCGGCACCTTCAACTGGGGTTCGGTCGCGGTCGATCCCGAGCGACAGATCATGTTCGGCATGCCGGTCTATCTCGCCTTCACGTCCAAGATGATCCCGCGCGAGGATCAGGAAACGCGCGTCGTCACCAGCGAAGGCGATCCGGTCTTCAACGAGAATTTCGGCGCGCCCTATGCCGTCGAGATGGGACCGTTCCTGTCGCCGATCGGCACACCCTGCCAGGAGCCGTCCTGGGGCTACATCGCCGCCGTCGACCTGACGACGGGCGAGACGATCTACCAGCGGGTGAATGGCACGGTGCGTGATCTTTCGCCGATCCCGCTGCCGATCAAGATGGGCGTGCCGGGCATTGGCGGGCCGATCGTCACCAAGGGCGGCGTCGCGTTTCTGTCGGGCACGCTCGACTATTTCGTGCGTGCATACGACTTGCAGACCGGCGAGGAAATCTGGCAGGACCGCCTGCCGGCCGGCGGACAGGCAACGCCTTCGACCTATCGCGGCGCGGACGGCAACCAGTATCTGGTCGTCGTCGCCGGCGGCCACGGCTCGACCGGCACGCGCGCCGGTGACCACATCATCGCATACCGGCTGGGCGCGGCTTCACCCTCGCAATGAGGTGACGCCCCATCACCGGGCGGTTATAAGGCGGCGAAGCACGAGACGCTTCGCCGCCTTTTCGTTTCCGGAGGACCCATGTTCAAGAAGATCCTGATCGCCAATCGCGGTGAAATCGCCTGTCGCGTCATCAAGACGGCAAGGCGCATGGGGATCGCGACCGTGGCCGTCTATTCCGATGCCGACCGCAATGCGATGCATGTCGGGCTGGCCGACGAGGCCGTGCATATCGGCCCCTCCCCGGTCGGCGAGAGCTATCTCAAGGGCGAGCGCATCATCGAGGCCGCAAAGGCAACCGGCGCACAGTCAATCCATCCGGGCTATGGCTTCCTGTCGGAAAATCCCGGCTTCGTTGACCAGGTCGTTGCGGCCGGTCTCGTCTTCATCGGCCCCTCCTCCGCCTCGATCCGCGCCATGGGCCTGAAGGATGCCGCCAAGCGGCTGATGGAGAAAGCCGGCGTTCCGGTGGTGCCCGGCTATCATGGCGAAGCGCAGGAACTGGTGGTTCTTTCCTCGAAGGCGAAGGAGATCGGCTTTCCCGTCCTCATCAAGGCGCGGGCCGGCGGCGGCGGCAAAGGCATGCGCCTCGTCGAGGATCAGGACGCGTTTCCCGAGGCGCTCGCCGCCGCGCGACGCGAAGCCAAGGCCTCCTTCGGCGACGATCGGGTCCTGGTCGAGAAATACGTCTCCAAGCCGCGCCACATCGAGGTGCAGGTCTTCGGCGACAATCACGGCAATGTCGTCCACCTCTACGAACGCGACTGCTCGGCGCAACGTCGCCACCAGAAGGTGATCGAGGAGGCCCCCGCCCCCGGCATGGACCAGGCGATGCGCGCGGCGATGACGTCGGCTGCCGTCAAGGCCGCGCAGGCGATCCGCTATTCGGGCGCCGGCACGATCGAGTTCATCGTTGATGCGTCGGACGGGCTCCGCCCGGACCGCTTCTGGTTCATGGAAATGAACACGCGGCTTCAGGTCGAGCATCCGGTGACCGAGATGATCACCGGCGTCGACCTCGTCGAATGGCAATTGCGCGTCGCGGCGGGCGAAGCGATCCCGTTGCGACAAGAGGGGATCGGCATCGACGGACATGCCGTCGAGGCGCGGCTTTACGCGGAAGATGCCGCCCGCGACTTCCTGCCGGCCATCGGCACGCTGCATCACCTGCGGTTCCCCGACGCGCTTCAGTCCGGCGCTGAATTGCGCATCGATACCGGCGTGCGCTCCGGCGACACCATCTCTCCCTTCTACGACCCGATGATCGCCAAGGTCATAGTCCATGCCGACGACCGGGCGGCCGCGCTTTCGGGATTGGTCGAGGCGCTCGATGCGACGCAGGTTGCCGGCTCGACGGTCAATGCGCGCTTCCTGTCGGCCCTCGCCTCGGACGTCGACTTTGCGTCCGGCAATGTCGATACGGGCCTGATCGCACGCAAGCAGCCCGAACTCACCCGTCCCGGCAAAGCGACGTCGCGTGCCGCTGCCATCGCCGCACTCGCCGCCGCCGGCTCCTCGTCGACGCACGATGGCGATCCGTGGTCCGACCTTGTCGGATACGGCCATTTCGGCGGTCTGGCGAAATCGGTTGTGCTCGCGGCCGGGGAAAACAAGCGGACCGGACGGGTGCGACTGCGCCCCGACGGGCGATACGAGACCGAAATCGACGGCGAGACCTTTGTGCTTTCCGAAGCCGATCGGGGCAAGGCGGCTTCGTGGAAGGGCCATGTCACGGTCTTCGACGAGACCGGCAGCCATGATTTCACGCTCGACGATCCGTTCGCGCGGGCCGAGGAGGCGTCTGGAGGCGGCGATGCGCTGCGCGCACCCATGCCCGGCCTCGTCAAGATGGTGCGTGTACAGCCTGGCGACGCCGTCCAGAAAGGACAGGCACTGCTGGTGCTCGAAGCGATGAAGATGGAGCACACGATCGCCGCGCCGCATGACGGCACGATCGCCGACATCGTCACTGAAGGCGCTCAGGTGACGGACGGCACCGTGCTGGTGCGGTTCGAGGAAGCACCCGCGCCCGCCATGGCCGGCTGACGCGAAATCGTGATCGAGGGCTGTCGCTAGTCAAGGAACAGCCGGAATCGCCAGCCGTTGGGAATGGCAAACCCAACGGAGGATTCCATGCGTTCACTGCTCCTCACCCTTTCCACGATCGCTCTTTCGAGTTCGGTCGCCTTCGCGCAGACGCCCCCTGCCCCGCCGCCACCCGGCAGCGACGCGCCGACAGCCGAACAGCCCGCAGCGCCGCCACCCCCGCCGCCCAACCCCGAGGTCGATGACGAACTGGTCGACGGCCCCGAAGGTGGCGCGGCGATGCACGAACAGCGCGGCGGTCCGGACCGGATGGGTCGTCATGGCGGCCCGCGCCATCACATGCGCGGCGACGGCCCGCGCCACCATGGCGGGCGCGGCATGCGGCGCGCACAGGGGCCGGAGTTCAAGGTCGAGATAGACGACGATGGCGGCGTCAAGGTCGAGGTCAAATGCGGCCCGCGCGAGGACGCCCGAGCCTGCGCCGACATCACGATGGAACTGCTCGACCGCGCCTATTCCGATTGATTCTGCAACGCAAACAAAAGGGCCGCTTCCCAACATGGAGGCGGCCCTTCTTCGTGCTCTTCGCTTGAAGCGTCCCTGTGTGGCCCGGCGGGTCTTCCCGCTCTGTTGCCGGTCGTCCGGTAATTCCGATCAGTGCGTCGTCATCCATTCGCGCGCTTCGCGCAGCGCCTTGGCGATGTCGGTCTTGGTCATGGCGGAAGAGAGTTCCTGGCGAAGCTGCACCGCGCGGTCGCTCCCCTTAATCGCGGCGATGTTGAACCATTTGTGGGCGGCGACGACATCGACGTCGCAGTCGCGGCCGGTGGCGTACATCATGCCCAATTCGAAGAGAATGTCGGCCTGTGCAGTGGAGCCGATGCCGGCTTCGATCATTTCGTAGCGTGCCATTTCAAGTCCCCTGTTACATCCCGAGAGCCGGATATTTCCGTGCGTCCCTTGTTGCTGTGTGATGGGGAAAGAATGCCCGGCAGGCTTGAATCCGCCGTAAAAAGGCGTGCTTAACGAGGTTCAAACAAAGCTCAAATTTTCAGTAAACCGCCCAATTCGTTAAGCATGGAAAGCCCGCAACTGCGCGGCCGTTTAGAGAACTTCAAGACAATTGCCACATTTGCCGTTTACCCGGCGCTAACCTTGAATCCCGCCTTTTCTGTTCGGCCCGGGAAGAAAGTCGTCACCAACGCCGAAAACCGAAGTTGGATTCTGCTTCGCCGGCCACTTCCCAACCGCGTGAAACTCGATTACGTTTACGTTTGCGTAAGCTTTCGGCACGCTGCGCGTTTTGGGAGGAAGTTGATGAAGGTTCAGTTCTGGGCAGCCCTGGCTGCTTGCGCTCTCGTTTCGGCACCCGCATTCGCGGCCGAGCCGATCGAGGGCATGTGGGTACGCGGCAACGGTACGCTGATCGAGTTCGCGCCCTGTTCGGGCGGGTTCTGCGGCACCGTGCGGTCCGGCCAGTATAACGGCCAGCCGATCGGCACGATGGCCGGCTCGGGCGCCAACTACAAGGGCACGGTCAACGTGCTCGACGAAGGCAAGACCTATAACGGCAAGGCTTCCGTCAACGGAAATACGATGAAGATGAGCGGCTGCGTCATGGGCGGCCTGATCTGCCGCGGCGAAGACCTGACCCGCCAGTAAGCTTTCTGCGACGCAAGAAGCCGCTGCCGCCACGCGCCGCAGCGGCTTTTCTTATTCTATCGCGCCTCGTGCTCGGTCAGGAACGCGTCAACCTCGCGCATCAGCACGGTCCATGCCGGCTCGTGGCCGAGGACGATGTGGCTGCGGCTTTCGAGCGGCACGAACCGCGCGCCGGGGATGCCGATCGCCAGTTCACGGCCCTGTTCGAGCGTGATGCGCTGGTCGTGCTGGGCGTGGAGCACCAGCGCGGGCGCTCGGACATCTCCCAGCATGTCGCGCACGTCGATATCGCCGAATGCGTGCTGGAACCGGACGGCGTTTTCGGGTGACGTCGTCTGACGCTGGAACTCGTCGAACCATGCCAGTTCCTCCGGATTGCCGTCCGGCATGAAGGTCTGCGAGAAGATGTGGCGGTAGGCGGCATTGTTGGTGCCCCAGCCAAGCCGGGTCAGCGTCATCACCGCCTCGCGCCGCTCTCGCTCCTCTGACGAAGCGCCGATGCGCCAGCCGGCCGCGTAGCCGCCGATCAGCACCAGCGCCGTGACGCGCTCGGGATGACGCACCGCATAGGCAATGGAAACCGCGCAGCCCTGCGACATGCCGATCAGCGGAAAGCTTTCCAGCCCGATTGCGTCGACGACCGTCTCCAGATCGCTGACGAAGGCCTCGAAGCCGATATCGGCCACGTCCCAGTCCGAAAGCCCGTTGCCGCGTTCATCATAGCGGATGAAGGTGCGATGGTCGGACAAGGCCTGGAAGGTTTTCGACCAGATCGGGCTTTGCCAGTCGAGTTCGAGATGGTTGAGCCAATTCGCGGCCTTCACCACCGCCGGCCCGGCCCCGACCGAAGCGTAGGCGAGGCGCACGCCGTCCGAGGATTCGCAAAAGCGGATCGTCTGCTGACGCAGCATCTTTCCGACCTTGATCGCCTCGCTGGAGGCCGGGGGCTCGGCCAGAAGGTCCGGCCCGGGCGGCAGTCCCGCTTCGAGACGAGAGCGCCGAAAGCGCGCGGCGACGAGATCGCCTTCCTCCGGTCGGCCGATCTTCTTCAGCGTACGGGCCAGGATGCCGGCAGCCTCCGGCGAGAGCGGATCGGAGGCGTGCCAGTCACGCACCCAGCGCACGGCTTCCTGGTCGCTCGTCTCCTTGTGGAGCGTGATGCGTTGAAGCACCGCCAGGCGCAGGCGAAGCGCCTCCTCGCGCTCGCCCGCCAGCCAGCGCTGATAGCCGTCGCAATTGGGCAGGTCGAGGCCTTCCAGAAGCGGCTGGGCGAGAGCGTCAGCCATTTCGTGCAGGCGGGCGAGTGGAACCTGGTCGAGACTTGCATCTACGAGGCGGCGCGCTTTCCGGAAATCGATCGTATCGTCGTCGACCTCGAGCGATATCCGCTCCCTGTCCGCCAGGAGGCGGGCGCCGTCCTGACCATTGATCACGCCGCGAATCTTGCTCAACGACCAGCGCAGCGACCCACGCGGGTCGTCCGGCAGGTCCCAGAACAGTTCGCAGAGGCGTTCGCGCCGGTGCGGGCGGCCGGTGAGCGCGAGATAGGCGAGAAGCGCGCGCGTCTTGCGCGAGGCAGGAAGGGAATGGGTGAGCGAGCCGCTGGCGACCCGCAACTCGCCGAGGACGGCGATGCTGAGTGGGGATGACATGGAACCGGTCCCACGGTTCGGACGATGCCCGCGCCGGGGGCCAGTTTACCACTCTCGAACGGGCCCGTCTAACAATGCGCCGCCAGCGGTTTGCCGGCGGCGCTCGCCCCCTCGTCATTTATTGCCCGCGAAGGTCGTCGAGGCGGACATTCGCGGCGTAGTTTCCGAACGGATGGTCGTCGAAGGACCACTGCTCATCGCCGATGCTGCCGGTCGTCAGCGGCGACATCGCGAAAGTGCGTTCCTCGGCTGCCATCGACGGTGCTTCCTGCGCGGCGAAGGCCGGCGCCATGGACTGGTAGCCGTTTTCGCTCAGCAGAACCCCGTTGTCGTCCCACACCAGGATCGGGGGCGATTCCTGCGCCCACCCGGTGGAGGTCATCAGCGCGGCCGCAACCGCAAACGTGCTCAGCATGACATGTGTCGTTTTCATTGGATGAATCCCATCTTTTTTTGGTTTGACCCGCTGCGGCTGTTCTCGCTGCTTGGCGGGCGGTTTGGACAATCCGGAAATCACGTCCGTCTGATCGTCATGAACCGTTCTAGAGACGCCGCGATTGAACGAGCGTTTGAAGCTGCGTTGGAATTGCCGTGGAATCGGCACCGATTTTCGCCATTACGAATTTTCAATCTAGATGAAGCGCGGATGAACGGCCCTCTCAGGCCAAGTTCAGCGCCCGCCTGCCATGATCCGGCCAACATTCGACAAGGCAACGCTCGAGCGAGGGATCGAAGATGTTGGCGCGCAGGTTTTCCATCGTCTGCATGATGATGATGTTCTTCGGAATGGGCCTTTCCATTCTCGTTGCCGAAGCCAGCCGGCCCGCCCGCGTGCTCGATCTGAAAGCGCCGACCAACTGCCTTTTCGACCGCGCGCCGTCCTGCGGCGACGTCCAATCGAGATAGACGAGGAGAATGCACATGTCGCGCGACCGCATCACGATCCGAAACGGTTTCAAGATGGCGTCGCGCGTCCTCCTCGTCATCGCGGCCCTTGCGGCACCGCTCGGCTATGCAACGCAGGGGTCGGCATCGGGGCCCGCCTTCATCGAAGACACGTCCAGCCAGGGCGGCGGGGTCGGCTTCGTGCTGCTGATGAGCCTGCAGCGAACCGGCTGAGACGAAAAGTCGTTGCATGGAGCCATGCGAGCGTCTCGCAACCGACATCGCGACCCCCTATAATGGGTCATGGAAAAGAGAATCTACCCCGCCGCCATCGAGCACGTATCGAGCCCCCCGCCCTTCCAGCCGAAAAGCTTCATGGATGCCCGCGAGGCGATCGAGGCGCTGAAAGCGCTTTACGAGCGCAACACGCAGTTCCTGCGCGACAGCTTCGCAAGCCTCGCCGAGGGCGAGATCGAGCATAAGCGGTTCCGTGCCTATTACCCGGAAGTCGGCGTCACCACCTCCTCCTTCAGCCTCGTTGACAGCCGCCTTGCCTATGGCCACATGCCGCAACCGGGCCATTACACCACGACGATCACGCGGCCGGACCTCTTCGACAGCTACCTGCTGGATCAGTTGACGCTCCTGATGCGCAATCACGGCGTGCCGATCACGGTGTCCGAGTCCGAAACGCCGATCCCTTTGCACTTCGCTTTTCTCGAAGGCACCTATGTCGAGGCATCGGTCGCCGACCGGATCAAACGTCCGCTGCGCGACCTGTTCGACGTGCCGGACCTGAACGCCACCGACGACCACATCGCCAACGGCACCTACGAGCCGCTGGCTGGCGACCCGATGCCGCTTGCGCCGTTCACCGCCCAGCGCATCGACTATTCGCTGCACCGGATGACGCACTACACCGCGACCAGCCCGCAATATTTCCAGAACTACGTGCTCTTCACCAACTATCAGTTCTACATCGACGAGTTCTGCGTCCATGCCCGCAACCTGATGGCCGATGGCGGCGGCGGCTATACGAGCTTCGTCGAGCCGGGCAACGTGGTCACGAAGGCCGGCGAGACCATGCCGCATGACGGCGCGAGCCCGACGCGCATGCCGCAGATGCCGGCCTATCACCTAACCCGCGAGGGGCATGGCGGCATCACGATGGTCAATATCGGCGTCGGCCCGTCCAACGCCAAGACGATCACCGACCATATCGCCGTGCTGCGGCCCCATGCCTGGCTGATGCTCGGCCATTGTGCGGGCCTTCGCAACACGCAGGCGCTCGGCGACTATGTCCTCGCTCACGCCTATGTGCGCGAGGATCACGTGCTCGACGACGACCTTCCCGTCTGGGTGCCGATACCGGCGCTGGCGGAAATTCAGGTCGCGCTGCAGGAGGCCGTCGCCGAGGTGACAGGACTTTCCGGCTACGAACTGAAGCGCATCATGCGCACCGGCACCGTCGCCACCATCGACAACCGCAACTGGGAACTGCGCGAGCAGCGCGGACCCGTCCAGCGCCTGTCGCAAAGCCGCGCCATCGCGCTCGACATGGAATCGGCGACGATCGCGGCCAACGGCTTCCGTTTCCGCGTGCCCTACGGAACGCTGCTGTGCGTTTCGGACAAGCCGCTGCACGGCGAACTGAAGCTGCCCGGCATGGCGACCGACTTCTACAAGCGCCAGGTCGCGCAGCACCTGACGATCGGCATCCGGGCGCTCGAAAAGCTCGCCGAAATGGCACCGGAAAAGCTTCATTCGCGCAAGCTGCGCAGTTTTTCCGAGACGGCGTTCCAGTAGGAAGGACATGCGGATCGACTGGTCGCTTCTTCTCAGGCTCGTCGCGCTCGGCAGCGTCCTCGGCATTGCGGGGGCGCTGATCTTCGGCTTTCTGGGACGCTTTCATCCGGCGTTCGATTCCTTCTCGCATTTCCGCATTCACCTTGCGGTTCTGCTGCTCATCGCAATCCTGCCGCTGGCTGCTCTGCGTTACTGGCCGGAAGCGGCGTTCGCGTTGCTGCTCGGGACCGGAGCGATCTGGACGACGCTCGGCGGCTTTTCGGACACATCGGCACGCAAGGCGGGCCTCGTCGCCGATCTCGATGCGGCGTCGATGCCGGTCTTCCGGCTGATGCACCTGAACCTTCGCTACGACAATGACAGGCCGGAACTCGTGCTTTCCGCGATCGGCGAGCACCGGCCCGATATCGTGACGCTCACCGAGGTCTCGGGCGTTTGGGCCGAGCGATTGTCGGTTCTCGATGCCACCTATCCGCACCGCATCGTCTGCCCGCCGCCGACGCATATCGGCGGCGTGGCCATCCTGTCGCGCCGGCCATTCGTCTCCAACCCGGCCGACGCCTGCGGCGATCGCGGGTCGTTCGCCAATGTCGAGGTCGATTTTGCGGGGCGGCGCGCAAGCGTCGTCGCGATGCATCTCGGCTGGCCGTGGCCGTTCGGCCAGTCCTGGCACCTGTCGCGCATCGAGGACGATCTGCCGAACCTTGCCGACAGCGCGATCCTCGCCGGCGACTTCAACGCCGTGCCGTGGAGCCAGACCGTGCGCCGCACCGCCGAACTCGGCGGGCTTCACATCGTGCGCGGCATCGGCCCCACCTATCTCGACCGAAGATTGCCGGATGCGTTGCGACCCTGGATCGGGCTCCCGATCGACCAGATCATGGCCAAGGGCGGCGTCGTCGTCGGTAAGGCGCAAGCGCTACACGCGGTCGGCTCGGATCACCTGCCGGTGCTGGTGGAGTTTTCCATCCTGCCGCAGGAGCCGGAGGCGGAGGTGTTGCAGGCGCTCAACTCGCGCGTCATCCCGGAATGGGATCGGCGCGCAGCGACGAGACCATATCCGGGAGCCATTCCGTGACCTTCGATCGCACGGAATGGTTCCCGGCTCTTCGTCTCGCTTTGCTCGACTGCGGCCGGGATGACGCCGGGCCTGGACTGACCAATCACATATTCGGATAAACCGGCCCCTCGCCGCCCTGCGGGGGCACCCAGTTGATGTTCTGGTTCGGGTCCTTGATGTCGCATGTCTTGCAGTGGACGCAGTTCTGCGCGTTGATGACGAAGCGCGCGTCGGGCTCCGAATGCGAGACTTCGCCGCCCTTGGTCGGCGAGGCCGGGCCGCCGGTCAGGCCATTGCCGTCGGCGTCGACCCACTCGTAGACACCCGCCGGGCAATAGCGCGTCGAGGGGCCGGAAAAGACCATGTATTCCGACCGCTTCTGCAGTTCGGGGTCCTTCACCTGCAGGTGGATCGGCTGGCTTTCCTCGTGGTTGGTGTTCGACAGGAAAACCGAGGACAGGCGGTCGAAGGTGAGGACGCCGTCGGGTTTGGGATAGGCGATCGGCGAATGCTTGTCGGCCGGCTCCAGTGCGGCATAGTCCGGCTTGCCGTGCGACTGCGTGCCGAAGAAGGAGAAGCCGAAGAGCTGGTTCGTCCACATGTCGAGCCCGCCGAGGCCGACGCCGATCCAGGTGCCGAACTTCGACCAGAGCGGCTTCACGTTGCGCACCCGCTTCAGATCCTTGCCGATGTCGCCGCCACGCCATTCGGCCTCGTAGGCGGCGATCTCGTCATGGGAGCGGCCGCCGGCAAGCGCCTCCGCGACCTTTTCGGCCGCGAGCATGCCCGACAGGACCGCATTGTGCGAACCCTTGATGCGCGGCACGTTGACGAAGCCGGCCGAGCAGCCGATCAGCGCGCCGCCCGGGAAGGTCAACTTCGGCACCGACTGGTAACCACCTTCGGTGATCGCGCGCGCGCCGTAGGAGACGCGCTTGGCGCCGTCGAACGTGTCGCGGATCGCCGGATGCGTCTTGAAGCGCTGGAATTCCTCGAAGGGCGAGAGATACGGGTTCTTGTAGTTCAGGTGAACCACGAAGCCGACTGCGACCTGGTTGTCCTCGAGGTGATAGAGGAACGAGCCGCCGCCCGTCTTCGAGTTCAGCGGCCAACCGAAGGAGTGCTGGACGAGGCCGGGCTTGTGCTTTTCCGGCGCGACCTGCCAGAGCTCCTTCAGGCCGATGCCAAATTTCTGCGGCTGCGCGTCCTTCGAAAGCTCGAACTTTTCGATCAGCTTCTTGGCCAGCGAACCGCGCACGCCCTCGCCGATCAGAACGTATTTGCCGAGCAGCGCCATGCCGGGCGCGTAGGACGGGCCGTGCGTGCCGTCGCGCTCGACGCCCATGTCGCCGGTGACGACGCCGGTGACGGCGCCTTCGTCATTGTAGATGAGGTCGGCAGCGGCGAAGCCCGGATAGATTTCGACGCCCAGCGCCTCGGCGTGGCCGGCGAGCCAGCGGCAGACATTGCCGAGCGAGACGGCGTAGTTGCCGTGGTTGTTCATCAGGGGCGGCATCAGGAAATTCGGGATGCGGATCGAACCTGCGGGGCCGAGCAGGAGGAACTGGTCGTCCGTGACCGGCGTCTTGAACGGATGATCGCTTTCCGAGCGCCATTCCGGCAGGAGCCTGTCGATGCCGATCGGGTCGACCACGGCGCCCGAAAGGATGTGCGCGCCGACCTCGGCGCCCTTCTCCAGGACGACGACGGAAAGATCGGGATTGAGCTGCTTCAAGCGGATCGATGCGGCGAGACCGGCGGGGCCGGCGCCCACGATCACGACGTCGAATTCCATGCTCTCGCGTTCAACTTCACTCATGTCGATCTCCCACCCGCTTGTCCGTCGGTTGCGTCGTCCGCGACGCTGCCTGATGTCATAATGCGTGCTTATCGCATCGGTTTCCTAAGCGAAACCATAACTCACGCCATGCGACAGGCCGTAGCGCGCAATCTATATTCCGTTGACGTAAACGTCAAATAATCGCGCGCTTGGCCACCTGCCTGCCGATCGGTATAGAGAAGGCATGGCCGACACGATCAACCTGCGCGAGCTCCTGCTCTTCTATGCCGACAGCGGCGTGGACGACGCATTGATGGACGAGGCCGTGGACCGCTTTGCGGCGACCGAGCAGCCGGTCATTCCAGCAAGCGCAACCGAAGTTTCGGCGCCGCAACCGCGTGCTACGCGTGCGGCTGACCGCCCCACGCCTGCGGCACCCACCCGCGCGCAAACCAGCGTTCCCGACGAGGGACAGAGCGAGCGAGCGCGGCTTCTTGCCCGCGAAGCCATGTCATTGGAGGCGCTTCGCGAGGCAATGCAGGGCTTCGATGGCTGCAATCTGGCGCTGACGGCCAAGAGCCTCGTTTTCGGCGAAGGCGACGTTGCCGCCGACATCCTGTTCATCGGAGATGCACCCGGTCGCGACGAAGACATCGAGGGCCGGCCCTATGTCGGACGGTCCGGGCAATTGCTCGACCGCATGATGGCCGCGATCGGGCTCGACCGCTCCAATGCCTATCTCGCGCATGTCATTCCGTGGCGCCCGCCGGGAAATCGCGCGCCGACCGCCATCGAGATCGAAATCTGCCGCCCCTTTCTCAAACGGCAGATCGAACTCGTCCAGCCGAAGGTTCTGGTTCCGCTCGGCGATCTGGCGACGAAGGTCATGTCGCGCTCGCCCGAAAGCATCGTGCGGGTCAGGGGCAAATGGTGGCAGTGCAAGATCGGTGAGGGATCGATCACGGCACTGTCGACTTTCGATCCCGACTATCTCCTGCGCAATCCGCCGCACAAGAAGCTCGCCTGGCGCGATCTCCTGGAGATCAAGGCGAAGCTTGGGGAAGTGTCGCCGCGCTGACCGCGTCAGGCCGGCGGGGTGACCTTGCGGGCCTGGCCGCGCTTGAGACCGAGCCGCTGCTCGCGCCAGATGATGAAGAGACCGGCGCCGACCACGATGGTGCCGCCGACCAGCGTGTAGATCGTCGGCAGATCGCCGAAAACGAAGAAGCCGACGGCGATGCCGAGGATCATGGACGTGTATTCGAACGGCGCGATCGTCGACATCGGCGCGTGGCGATAGCTTTCGGTCATCAGGATCTGGCCGACGCCACCGCAAATGCCGGAGCCGATGAGACAAGCTGCCTGTCCGCCGGTCAGCGGAACCCAGCCGAACGGAATGGTGCCGAGCGCGGCAACCGTCGACGTCAGCGAGAACCAGAGGACGATCGTCGCGGTCTTCTCGGTATGGACGAGGCGGCGAACCAGAAGCATGGCGATGGCCGAGACGCCCGCCGCCAGCAAGGCAGCGGTGACGCCCAGCGCCTCGTCATTGCCCATCGCCGAGCCGTCGGTGAAGAGCGTCAGCTTCGGCCAGGAGATGATGACGACGCCGATGAGCCCGACGACGACGGCGCTCCAGCGGAACAGGCGCACGACTTCGCCCATGAACAGGGCCGAGAAGACGACGACCAGAAGCGGCTGCGCATAGTTGAGCGTGATCGCCTCGGGTAGCGGCAATCGCGTCAGTGCGAAGAAGCCGAGCCCCATCGACGTCACACCCACCAGACCGCGGGCAACGTGGCTTACGGGGCGTGTGGTCTTCAGTGCCGAGCGCAGTTCGTGCCGCCAGGCAAGCAGGATCAGGATCGGAAGGATGGCGAAAGCGGACCGGAATAAGACGATCTCACCCGCCGGCACGCGCCCCGCCGCCTTGATCAGCGAGGCCATCGCCACGAAGGTTGCGACGGAGATGACCTTGAGCAGAATGCCGGTCAGCGGATTCCTGTCCGCGTAAAGGGCCTCCACCTCTTGTCTGTTCATCCGCCCGCTTGCCACAAAATGCGCGGCGACGTCGCCGCCGCGCCGATTCGGAAATCGATTATCCAGTTAACCTATTTCGCGTCCTGAATCGCCTGCCATACGCGCTGTGGCGTAGCAGGCATCTCGATGTGGCCGATTCCGTAGGCGCGCCAGAGTGCGTCCGTCACCGCATTCAGCGCGGCCGGCGTGGCGCCGATCGTCCCCGCCTCGCCCGCGCCCTTGATCCCGAGCGCGTTGGTGGTCGAGGGAACGTTGCGCGTCTCGAAATGAAAGTTCGGGAAATCGTCGGCGCGCGGCACGGCGTAGTCCATGAAGCTGGCGGTGACTAGCTGGCCGTCCTCGCCATAGACCGCCTCTTCGCACAAGGCTTGGCCGATCCCCTGCACAACGCCGCCATGGACCTGGCCGGCCAGCAGGATCGGGTTCACGGTCGCGCCGAAATCGTCGACGATCGTGTAGCGCACGACCTGCGTCGCGCCGGTCTCGGGATCGATCTCGACCTCGCAGACATGGCTGCCGTTCGGATAGGTCGCCTCGTCCTGAACGAACTCGCCGAAGCCCTTGAGATCGGATTCGTTCTTGGCCGCGCGCGCGATGCCCGCGAAGTCGATCACCCGGTCCGTTCCGACGATCTTCGCGGTGCCGTCGACGAGCTCGATATCGGCGGGCGAAGCTTCGAGTTCGTCGGCCGCGATGCGCTTCAGCTTTTCGGCAAGGTCCTCACCGGCACGCGCGGCCGAGACGCCGCCGAGCGGGATCGAGCGCGAGCCACCCGTGCCGCCGCCTTTTTCAAGCCGGTCAGTATCACCCTGGTGGACCTTGATCCGCGAGATGTCGACGTTGAGCTTTTCGGCGACGAACTGCGCATAGGCCGTCGCGTGGCCCTGCCCGTTCGACTGGGTGCCGATCGAAAGCGTCACGTTTCCGTCCCCGTCGAGTTCGACATGGGCCGGCTCGGAGCCGGCGAAGGCGCAGGCCTCGACGTAGGTCGCAAGGCCGATGCCGCGAATGCGGCCCTTCGTCTTCGCCTCCTCATTGCGGGCGTCGAAGCCATCCCATTCGGCGCGCTCCAGCGCGGTCGTCATGTGGCCGTCGAACTCGCCGACATCGTACTTGCGCCCCGTCGGGGTGGTGTAGGGGAACTGTTCGGGGCGGATGAAATTGCGCCGGCGGATTTCGGGCGCCGACAGCTTCAGGTCGCGCGCGCACTGATCGACGAGCTTTTCGAGCTGGAATGCCGCCTCGGGGCGGCCTGCGCCGCGATAGGCGTCGACGGGCGTGGTGTTCGTGTAGATGCCCTGGATGACCACGTCGAGCGCCGGGATGTCGTAGACGCCCGTCGACATCGTGGCGCCGACCCAGGGGATGAACGGGCCGACCTGCGAGCAGTAGGCACCGATATTGGCCTCGGTTCTCACGCGCAGGGCCAGGAAGCGTCCTTCCCCGTCCATCGCCATCTCGGCGACGGCGAGATTGTCGCGACCATGGGCGTCGGTCAGGAAATGTTCGGTCCGGTCGCTGGTCCACTTGACCGGGCGGCCGAGACGCTTGGCCGCCTCCAGAACCAGCGCATATTCGCGGTAGGTGAACATCTTGGTGCCGAAGCCGCCACCGACATCGGGCGTGACCACGCGCAGCTTGTCATGGCCGATGTTGAAGACCTGGTCGCACAGGACCCGGCGCATCGAATGGACGCCCTGCGATCCCGTCGTCAGCGTGAAGCGATCCTCGCCTTCCACCCATTCGCCCAGCGCCGAGCGCGGTTCCATGTAGTTGGAAACCAGGCGATTGTTGCGGAACTCGATCCGCGAGACGTTGGCGGCCTTCGCGAAGGCGGCATCGGCCGCATCGGCCTCGCCCAGCCTGTATTCGAAGGCGACGTTTCCTCCCCGCTCGCTCCAGACCTGCGGGGCATCGTCCGCAAGGGCGGCCGCGATGTCGGCGACGGCATCCTCCGGCTCGAAATCGACTTCCAGCAGATCGGCCGCGTCCTGCGCCTGCGCACGGCTGTCCGCAACGATGAAGGCGACGGCGTCGCCGACATAGGCGACTTCATCAGCGCACAGGATCGGGATGTCGCGGGTCGGCGCGCGGGTGCCGTCGGGCTGCTTCTGCATGGCGCCGGACTTCAGTGCGCCGAGATGGGTGACATCCGCGCCGGTCAGCACAAGCCTGACGCCGTCGCTGCCGAGTGCCGCCTCCGTCGAGCCGATGGTGAACCTGCCGCGGGCAATCGGCGAGCGGAGGACATATCCATGCAGCACGCCGTCGCGCGTCAAATCGTCGGTATAGCGGCCCTGCCCCCGGATGAAGGCATCGTCCTCGAGGCGACGGACGGGCGCACCCATTCCGAACTTCGGCGTCATCACGTTCATTGAAAACTTTCCGGATCGTTTGGGAGAATGCCAGTGAACTGGCGCGGACCGACAGTTTTGTCGAGGGCCAGCATCGTGTAAAGACCGGCCAGCAGATCAATTCTCGCGGAGTGCGGCAATCCGTTTCCGCGCATCCAGGGGCAAAGCATGACGATCGACACCGGCAAGGTCTACCGTCTCGAGGACTATCGCCCGAGCGAATACGCCATCCGCGCGACCGACCTCACCTTCCGGCTCGACCCACACCACACGCGCGTCACGGCCACGCTTTCTATCGAACGGCGCGAGGATGCCGCGCTCGACGCGCCGCTCGTGCTCGACGGCGACGGGCTGAAGCTTCTGTCGTTGACGCTGGACGGCACGCAACTGCCGGCGGGAGGTTTCGAGGCGACACCCGACCGTCTGACCATCGCCCGCTTGCCGAAAGGACAGTTTTCGCTCGTCATCGAGACGGAACTCGCTCCCGAGGCCAATTCGGCGCTGATGGGGCTTTACCTGTCGAATGGCGTCTACTGCACGCAATGCGAGGCGGAAGGCTTTCGCCGCATCACCTATTTTCTCGACCGGCCGGACGTCATGTCCGTCTATACCGTGCGCGTGGAGGCGCCGAAGTCATCTGCGCCGATCCTTCTTTCCAACGGCAATCCGGTCGAAAGCGGCGATCTCGAAGATGGCTGGCACTATGCCGTCTGGCACGACCCGCATCTCAAGCCCTCCTATCTGTTCGCGCTCGTCGCCGGCGATCTGGGGCGCATCACCGATAGTTTCACCACCCGTTCGGGCCGCACCGTCGAACTCGGCATCTATGTCGAGAAGGGCAAGGAAGCGCGCGCGACCTACGCCATGGACGCGCTCAAGCGCTCGATGTCGTGGGACGAGGAGGTTTTCGGCCTCGAATACGATCTCGACGTCTTCAACATCGTCGCCGTGTCCGATTTCAATATGGGCGCGATGGAGAACAAGGGCCTCAATATCTTCAACGACAAATACGTCCTTGCCGACGAGGAGACCGCGACCGACGCCGATTTCGCCAATATCGAGGCGATCATCGCGCATGAATATTTCCACAATTGGACGGGCAACAGAATCACTTGCCGCGACTGGTTCCAGCTCTGCCTCAAGGAAGGGCTGACAGTTTTCCGCGACCACGAATTCTCAGCCGACATGCGCTCGCGCGCGGTCAAGCGCATCGCCGAAGTTCGGACTTTGAAGTCGCTGCAGTTCCCCGAGGACCAGGGCCCGCTCGCCCATCCGGTGCGTCCGCGCCGCTATCGCGAGATCAACAATTTCTACACGGCGACCGTCTACGAAAAGGGTTCGGAAGTCGTGCGGATGATCCGCACCATCCTCGGCGCAGAGACTTTCCGACAAGGCATGGACCTCTATTTCGAGCGCCATGACGGCGACGCGGCGACGATCGAAGATTTCCTCAAAGTGTTCGAGGACGTCTCGGGCCGCGACCTCTCGCAGTTCGCGCTCTGGTATCACCAGGCGGGCACGCCGCATGTCAGCGTCTCTACCGCCTATGACGAGACGCGTGGCGAACTTTCGCTCGACATCGAGCAGTCGGTTCCACCGACGCCGCTCGAAAGCCGCAAGCGCGTCATGCACATTCCGCTCGCCATCGGCCTCGTCGGAAAGGATGGCAGCGACCTCGATGCCGCGGCCGTCGATGCGACGAGCTTTGCGGACGGCGTGATCCACCTGAAGAAGCGGCGGCAGACGGTCCGCTTCGCCGGTCTTTCCGAGCGCCCCGCAATTTCTCTCAACCGCGGCTTTTCCGCGCCGATCACGCTGGCGAGCGAGCAGAGCGTCGAGGACCGGCTGTTTCTCGCCCGGCACGACAGCGACCTCGTCGCGCGTTGGCAGGCGCTGAACGGGCTCCTGTCCGATCATTTGATCGAGACGAGCAAAGCCCCCGCCCCGCAAAGCAACATGGCCGGTCGGCTTGCCGAAGTGCTTGGTGCCATCGCGGCCGACGATGCGCTCGAGCCCGCCTATCGCGCGCTTGCGCTGACCCCGCCGAGCGAGGCGGATGTTGCGCGCGAGATCGGCTCGAACATCGATCCCGACGCGATCCATGTCGCACGCAACACGCTCGTCGACGTCATGGCGGCGGCAAATCGTGAATCATTCGAGGCACTTTACGGCGATCTTCAAGGCGATGATTCATTCTCGCCGGACGCGGAAAGCGCCGGCCGGCGCGCCCTGCGGAATGTCCTCCTCGACTACGCCTCGGCAGCGCAGGGCACGCCCGAACTTGCGGCCAGCCAGTATCGCGATGCGACCAACATGACCGAACGCGCCGCCGCGCTCGCCGTCCTTGCCCACCGGTTCCCGACGGAAATGCAGACCGTGGCCGCGCTCGCCGATTTCGAAGCGCGCTACGGCGACAATCCGCTGGTGCTCGACAAATGGTTCCAGATCCAGGCGACCATTCCGGGCGAGGCCGCGCTGTCCCGCGTCGAGGGTCTGACGGCGCACGGTGCGTTCTCGATCGGAAACCCCAATCGCGTCCGCTCCCTCATCGGCACCTTTGCCAGCTCCAACCAGACCGGCTTCCACCGGGCCGATGGCGCCGGCTACCGCTTCTTCGCCGACCGCATCATCGAGGTCGAAAAGCGCAATCCGCAAGTTGCGGCGCGGCTTGCTACCGCCTTTCGCTCATGGCGCTCGCTCGAGCCTGGCCGGCAAGGTCATGCCCGTGCCGAACTCGCCCGCATCGCTGCGGTTCCAGGCCTCTCGACGGACCTGAAGGACATCGTCGAACGCACGCTCGGATAGACGCGCGGCCGGCGATTGAGTCCGAAAGGACGCAGCGTCGTGCGATCCGTCAACATTTCAGCAAGATTTGGCCCGATGCTCTGGACAGCGCGAATCGGCTCTGATTCCTTATAGACGATTCGGAAGTGCGGCGTTGCCGGATCGATTCGCAAGGTTCGAAATTCGGGGAGCCATCAATGGCACTAACGGACGCGTGGGGCGCGGCCGCAGGGCAACTCTTTACCTGGCGCAGACCGCGCCAGAAGAAGGTTCGCCTCGCGGGTCATGCGCGCTTCATTGCCGCGCCGGCCTATAAGCGGCTTCTGGCCGCCGAACCCTATCTGCGCCGTTCGATCCCCACCCTCGTCATCTGCTTCCTGCTCCTCATCGCGGCGATGCGCTCGCTATCGCTCTTTGCCTGGAAGGAAGACCTCGAAGCGACGTCCAAGGGCCTTCTGGGCCTCACCGCCAGCCAGGTCTATCACGCGATGCGGACCAGCCATGGCGAGAGCGCGCCGGACAAGCTGATCTCGGAAGCCGTGCTGCGCGATACGACGCGTCACTCCGTCATCGCCGACGAACAGGTTCTGATGATCACGGATGCCGAATTCGAGATCGTTGCCACGACCGGTCAGCAACAGCTCGTCGGCCAGTCGCTCGAAAACCTGGTCGTCGACGGCCAGCCACTCTTAATGTTCGGCCAGCGCGCCGGCGTGCTGGAAGTCACCGTCGCCGGTGAAAGCTGGTTCGCCGCCGCCGAGCTTCTCGAAGGGCGCACCGGCGCGGCCTTCGCGCTCATCTCGCGTGACACCGTGCTGGAGGAATGGCGCAAGTCTCTGGCGCTCAACGTCACGCTCTTCGTGCTGACGGCAGGCGTCCTTCTCGTCGTCCTCTATGCCTATTTCACCCAGGCCGCGCGCGCGGAAGCTGCCGACCGCATCTATGAGGAAGCCAATCTTCGCAACGACATGGCGCTGACGCGCGGGCGTTGTGGCATCTGGGACTGGGACCTTGCCCGCGGGCGCATGCACTGGTCGCGCTCGATGTACGAGATGCTGGGCTACGAGCCCTGCGAAGGCATGCTGTCCTTCGGCTCCATTTCCGAGATCATCCATCCCGAGGACGGCGACCTGATGGCGATCGCGCAGCGCGTCGCCGAAGGCGAAACCGACCAGTTCGACCAGATTTTCCGCATGCGCCATGCCAGCGGCGGCTGGGTCTGGATCAGGGCGAAGGCGCAGGTCAACGATCCCGACGCCGCCGATATCCACCTCGTCGGCATCGCCGTCGACATCACCGAGCAGCGGCACCTCGCCCAGCGTTCGGAAACGGCCGATCTTCGCCTGCGCACCGCGATCGAAAACATCAACGAATCCTTCGTCCTGTGGGATGCCAACCAGCATCTCATCATGTGCAACTCGAAATTCCAGAAGGATCACGGCCTGTCGGATGCCGACGTCTTCCCCGGCACCAGCCGCGAGACGATCGCCAAGCGCATGACGGCCTTCGCGCATGAGCGCAAGCTTGCCAATTCCAGCGGCCTTGCCGGCGGCGCGACTTATGAGCGCCAGCTCGGCGACGGGCGCTGGCTGCAGGTCAACGAACTGCGCACCCGCGACGGCGGCACGGTGTCGGTCGGCACGGACATCACGTCGATCAAGCAGAACCAGGAAAAGCTCGTCGATTCGGAACGCCGCCTGATGGCGACGATCCACGACCTTTCGCTGGCCCGCAAGGCCGAGGGCGAGCGCACGCGCGAACTCGTCGAGCTCAACCGCGAATACATGAAGGAAACGGAACGCGCCGAGGCGGCAAACCGCGCCAAGTCCGAATTCCTCGCCAACATGTCGCACGAATTGCGCACGCCGCTCAACGCCATCATCGGCTTCTCCGAACTGATGTCGACGCGTCTTTTCGGCCCGCTCGGCTCGGACAAATACGAGGAATACATCCGCGACATCCACGGATCGGGCACCTACCTCCTCGGCGTCATCAACGACATTCTCGACATGTCCAAGATCGAAGCCGGCCAGTTCTCGATCGACCGCGAAGGCATCGAACTCAACCCGCTCATCGACGAGGCGATCCGCGTCGTCGCGCTGCAAGCAGCCAAGAAGCAGATCAATGTCGAGACCAAGATCTCCAACACGATGGAGCTCTTCGCCGATCGCCGCGCGGTCAAGCAGATCATGCTCAATCTTCTGTCCAACGCCGTGAAGTTCACCGGCGAAGGCGGCAACATCTCGATGCGCGCCCGCAAGATCGGCAATTCGGTCGTCATCAGCATCGAGGATACGGGCTGCGGCATTCCCAAGGACGCGCTGAAAAAGCTCGGCCGGCCCTTCGAGCAGGTGCAGAACCAGTTCTCCAAGAACCACACCGGTTCCGGCCTCGGCCTCGCCATCTCGCGCTCGCTGGCCGAACTTCATGGCGGCGCGCTGAAGATCCGCTCGAACGAGGGCGTCGGCACCATCGTCTCGGTCCGCATCCCCGCCCGCGAGCAGGTGCTGGTCAAGCAGGCAGCTTAGGGTTCGACGCCAGCCGGCCGGCCGTTTCCTCGCCGCGCGTCATTCCGGAAGCGGATCGGAGCGCAGCGACGATCGGCTATCCGGAATCCATTCCGTAGCCGTCAAACTCACGGAGTGGGTTCCGGCTCTCGCCTCGCTGCGCTCGGACTTCGGCCGGAATGACGCCTTCTAGGCTCGCGGCTACGGGCCCCCCAGTCGTCACTTGCCGATCAGCTTCCTGAAGTGCCCAGACACCGTCTTCGACGTGTCCTTCAAATACGCCTCCAGCACCTTCAGATCCGGCAGGTCGGTGGTGCGGAGAAGAAGGTCGGCGAGGCCCGGCGGCACGTCTTCCGGCTCGAACGGACCGGTCAGGCACAGCCGCAATATCTGCGTCAGCGACGCGTAGAGCTCGTGAGCGGCGACGAGTTCGTCGCGCGCGGTCGGATCGCAAAAATCCGGTGACAGGCGCTGCAACGTCTCGACGGTCGAAGCAGTGTGTTCGTCGCCATCGACGCGGCCGGTCAGCGTGGCCACCTGCGCGATGAATTCGAGGTCGATCAGCCCGCCTGAGACCAGCTTCACATCCCAGACGTCGCGCGGCGGCTTTTCACTGGCGATGAGCTTGCGCATCTCGCTCGCATCCGCGCGGACCTTGCCGGCATCGTGCTTCGTCGCCAGAACGTCCGCGACATGCGCGTTGGCGACGGCGATCAGGTCCGGGTCGCCGGCGACGGCGCGGGCCCGCGTCAGCGCCATATGCTCCCAGGTCCATGCTTCCTCGCGCTGGTACTTTGCGAAAGCCTCGATATGGGTTGCGACCGGCCCTTTGTTTCCGGAGGGGCGCAGGCGCAAGTCGAGCTCGTAAAGCACCCCTTCCGCGGTGGGCGCCGAGACGGCTGCAATCAGGCGCTGAGTCAGCCGGGTAAAGTAATGCGCCGGCGCGAGCGGCTTTTCCCCATCGGATTCCTCAGCGTCCTCGTCATGGTCGTAGAGCAGGATCAGGTCGACGTCGGAACCCGCGGTCAGCTCCCGGCTGCCCAACTTGCCCATGCCGATGATGCAGACCTTGCCGCCCGACATCGCGCCGTGCCGGATCGCGAATTCCGCCTGCACTGCCTCCAGCGCACTGCCGATCGTCAGGTCGGCGAGGTCGGAAAAGGCCTTGCCGGCGCGGCGATGGTCGATGGCGCCGGAGAGAAGCCGGATGCCGATCAGGAATTTCTGCTCTGCCGCGAAGATGCGCAGACGGTCGAGCAGTTCCTCATGCAGTTCGACGCCCGTCAGGAACCCGTCGAGGCGCTCGGCGAGATAGGCCTTGTTGGGCAGTTCAGAGAGGAGGCCCGGATCGAGCAGCCCGTCGAAGACGTGCGGGCGGCGGGTGATGATCTGGGCGAGGCGCGGCGCGGCGCCCATGATCGTCGCCAGCAGCTTCAAGAGCGACGGGTTCGACTGGAACAGCGAGAAGAGCTGGATGCCGGCGGGCAGCCCCTTCAGAAACTCGTCGAAACGCAGGATCGCCTCGTCGGCGCGCTTGGTCTGGCCAAAGGCTTCCAACAGCGCCGGCGTCAGCTCCGTCAGACGCTCGCGCGCCTCGGCCGATTGCGTCGCGCGATAGCGGCCGAAATGCCAGGTCCGGATCAGGCGCGCAATGTCGCTCGGCCGCTCGAATCCCAGTTCCGCCAGCGTCTGCAACGTGTCGGGATCATCGACATCTCCGGTGAAAACCAGATTGCCGACCCCGCGCGACAGTTGCGGCGCGGTTTCGAACAAGGCCGCATAGTGCTTTTCGACCAGTTGGAGCGAGCCGCGGAACGTCTCGGAAAATTTCGTCTCGTCTTCGAAGCCGAGCATCAGCGCGATGCGACGCAGGCCGTCATCGTCTTCGGGCAGCACATGGCTCTGCTCGTCGGCGACCATCTGGATCGCGTGCTCCACGTCGCGCAGGAACCAGTATTGTTTCGCAAGCGCATCGCGCGCCTCCGCGCCGATCCAGCCGCGCTCGGCGAGGACGGCGAGCATCGCGACGGTCTGGCGGCCGCGCAGTTCCTGGAACCGTCCGCCGGCGATCAATTGCTGGGTCTGGACGAAGAATTCGATCTCGCGAATGCCGCCGCGGCCCAGCTTCACGTTGTGGCCCTTGACCGCAATCTCGCCGTGGCCCTTGTGCGCGTGGATCTGGCGCTTGATCGAGTGGACGTCTGCGATTGCCGCGAAGTCCATGTATTTGCGCCAGATATAGGGGGTCAGCTCGGTGAGGAAGGCCTCGCCCGCCGCGATGTCGCCGGCGAGCGGCCGGGCCTTGATCATGGCGGCGCGCTCCCAATTCTGGCCGCGTCCTTCATAGTAGTTCAGCGCGGCCTCGGTCGGGATCGCGAGCGGCGTCGAGCCCGGATCGGGGCGCAGCCTGAGGTCGGTGCGGAAGACATAGCCGTGTTCCGTGCGGTCCTGAAGGATGCGCACCAACCGGCGCGCGAGCCGCGAGAAAAGATCCGTCGCATCGAGCGGATCGAGAATCGCTTCGGCTTCTACATCGACAAACAGGATCAGATCGATATCCGACGAGAAGTTCAGCTCGTGCGCACCGAGCTTGCCCATGCCGAGAACGACGAGGCCCGACCCCCTGCCCGGTTTCATCCGGTCCGGCAATTTGATCGCGCCGCGGTCATGAGTCTCGACCAGAAGGAAGTCGATCGCGGCGCCGATGCAGGCATCGGCCAAATCGCTGAGCCGCGCCACCGTCGTCTCGGCGGAATGGATGCCGGCAAGGGCGCCCAGCGCAAGCAAGGCATGCGCCTCGCTTTTCAGAAGCCGCAGCGACTTCATCAGCGTCGTTTCGTTGTCCGCCATCGAGGCCGATGCGCCGATTTCCTCGATGATCGCCGCCAGCCGTTTGTCGAGCGGTGTGGTGACGAGGCTCTGGAGGATCGCGGGCCGGCGACGCCCCGCGTCGCGCAGGAATGGCGAGAGGTCGAACGCCGCGCCGAGGAACGCGGCCACCTCCTTGTCGGCCTCGAGCGCATCGGCCAGCGCGGCGCATTCGTCCTGGCGCGCCGTCTCGATGAAGTCCGCGACCAGTTCGGCGGCATTGTCGGGGCGAAGCGGCTTTAGCGACGCGCGCCCGAATGCCTGGAGTGTGGTCGGGCCGTTTGCGTCGCTTTTTGTCATGGAGCTGGGGAATCGCCTGCCGGGAAGATCATCGAGACGCATAATCCAGGGTTTTCGCCCGACAATTCAAGCCGTCCGCCGTGAAAGGTCATGACGGCCTTGGCTAGGCTGAGGCCGAGACCCGAGCCCGGCTGCGAACGGCTCTGCTCCAGACGGACGAAACGCTCCGTCGCCCTTGCGCGGTCCTCGGGCGGGATGCCCGGACCCGTATCGCAAATCGAAACGACGATCTCGCCCCCGCCGCGCTTCGCCGCCACGCGCACGCGAGGATGTTCGCCGAACCCTGCGGAGTATTTGATCGCATTGTCGACGATGTTCGACAGCGACTGGCCAATGAGTTCGCGGTTGCCGGAAATGACCAATCCGGCGGGCGCGTCGGCAGCGAGCGCGACGCCCACTTCGTCGGCGGCCGGCTCGTAGAGTTCCACGACGTCGGCGACGATCGCCGACAGGTCGATCACGGCCGTATTCTCCGCCGAATAGCCCGATTCCAGGCGGCTGATCATCAGGATCGCGTTGAAGGTGCGGATGAGCTGGTCGGATTCGGCGATCGTCGCTTCCAGCGCGGCGCGATGCTGTGGCTCGTTGCCCCTGGCAAGCGCCGCCTCGGCCCGGTTGCGCAGACGCGTCAGCGGCGTCTTCAGATCGTGCGCGATATTGTCGGAAACCTGTTTCAGCCCTTCGTTGAGGGCGCCAATCCGGGCCAGCATCTCGTTCAGATTCTGCGACAGCCGGTCGAACTCGTCGCCTGCGCCGGCCACCGGCAGGCGGCCGGATAAGTCGCCGCCCATGATGCGCCGGCTCGCATCGGAAATGTTGTCGATCCGCTTCAATGCGCGCCGGCCGACGAGGAACCAGATGGCGAGCGCGCCGAGGCCCATCATGCCGAACGCGACGATCAGCGCCCGCCGGATGACGTTGCCGAAGCGCTCGGGCTCGCCGAGATCGCGACCGACCAGCAGGATCATCTGGTTGGGCAGCCGCACCACGACGGCCATCGCCATGTGCGGGCCTTCTCTGGCGGTGGGCACGTCGGCCGTGCGCGTTTCGGGCTCGCCGTAGCGCTCATAGGAAAAGGGCCGCTCGGTCCAGCCTTCCGCGCCGAGCACCTGCGGCTCGAGGCTCTGCACGTTGCCGCCGAGGATGCGGCCGGTCGGGTCCGCGATGATGTAGAGATAGGCGCCGGGCTGGCGCGACCTGCCTTCCACCACGCGCACCAGCGTCGTCAGCCCGCCGCGTTGATAGGCACGCCCGAGGCTCAGCACCTCTTCGGAGACCGTGTCCTGGATCTGGCCGGTCAGCATGCGCATCGTCAACGAGCCCATGTAGAACACCAGCCCGACCGCGCAGATCGCGAACAGCAGGAGATAGAGCGCGGAAAGCCGCGCCGCCGTCGTCTTCATCAGCGCGGAGATCGAGCCCAGCATCACGCCTTCAGCATGTAGCCGGCGCCGCGCACCGTGTGCAGGACGGGGGTGTCGAACTCCTTCTCGATCTTCGAGCGGAGGCGCGAGATGTGAACGTCGATGACATTGGTCTGCGGATCGAAATGATAGTCCCAGACATTTTCGAGCAGCATGGTGCGCGTCACGACCTGCCCGGCATGGCGCATCAGATATTCGAGCAGCCGGAATTCGCGCGGTTGCAGCACGATCTCCTTGCCTGCGCGCTTGACCGAGTGGGACAGGCGGTCGAGTTCCAGGTCGCCGACGCGGTAGACCGTCTCGACATCCTTCGAGCCGCCGCGCTTCTTCAGGACCTCCACCCGGGCGAGGAGTTCGGAAAAGGCGTAGGGCTTGGTCAAGTAGTCGTCGCCGCCCGCCCGCAGGCCCGTCACGCGGTCATCGACCTCACCGAGGGCCGACAGGATCAGGACCGGGGTATCGTTCCCGCGCGCGCGCAATGCGGCGACGACGGACAGGCCATCGCGCCGCGGCAGCATCCGGTCGACGACGAGCACGTCGTACTCGCCCGAACTCGCCAGCGTGTAGCCGGTTTCGCCATCGGCGGCGATGTGGGCGAGATGGCCGGCCTCGTCGAAGGCCTTCTCCAAATATTCGGCCGCTTCGCGATCGTCCTCGATAACCAGAAGTTTCATCGGCACGCATCACTCCAGATAAGAAAGCGGCGGCGGGTGATGGGGACCCGCCGCCGCCGGAACCGGCCGCCAGTCTTGGACGTCAACCGGCCCGACGTCCAGCCATCGCGTCGCCTCGGAGCATTTGAAGCGGCGCTTTGGCCTGGACCTGGTCTTCGCGCGGATCAGCCCTGCGAGATGGGCAGCGCGACGAAGCGGTTGGAATTGTCGCGGCTGACCTGAAGGAGGACGGCGCTGCGCCCGGCCTGTTCGGCCGACGAAACGGCGCTGGCGACATCCCGCGACGACTTGACGGGCTGCGAGTTGACGGCGGCAATCACGTCGCCCGGCTCGATGCCGCGCTCGGCGGCTGCGCTGTCGGGATCGACATCGGTGACCAGAAGGCCGTTGCCGTCTTCCGACGGGATGACCGTCAGGCCGAAATCCGTCAGTGCGACGTCGCCTGTCGGAGCCTCGCCGGAAGGCGTCGCCGCAGCGAGTTGGTCGTCGCCAGGCAGTGTGCCGAGTTCAACCTCGACCTGCTGGGTCTCGCCATTGCGCCAGATGTCGACGGTCACGGTGTTGCCGGGCGTCAGGTTGCCGACGAGGCGGGCGAGTTCGCGCGGCGATGCGACCGCCTGACCGTTGACGGCCGTCACGACATCGCCGGACTGGATGCCGGCGGCGACGGCGGGACCATCGGCCTGCGGCTGGCTGATCAGCGCGCCGGTCGCATTCTCGAGGCCGAGCGATTCGGCGATCTCGTCGGTGACCGGCTGAATCTGCACGCCGAGCCAGCCGCGCGTCACGGCACCGTTTTCGATCAGGCTCGAAACGACGGTCTCGGCCGTCGACGAGGGAATGGCGAACGCAATGCCGACATTGCCGCCCGAGGGCGAGAAGATCGCGGTGTTGATGCCGACAACCTCGCCATTGAGGTTGAAGGCCGGTCCACCCGAATTGCCGCGATTGACGGCGGCGTCGATCTGCAGGAAATCGTCATAGGGGCCGGCGCCGATGTCGCGGCCACGCGCCGAGACGATGCCGGCCGTCACCGAGCCGCCCAGCCCGAACGGATTGCCGACGGCGACGACCCATTCGCCCACGCGGACATCGTTGTCGTCGGCGAAGGCAACGTAGGTGAACTCGCGATCTTCATCGACCTTCAGCACGGCAAGGTCGGTGCGCGGATCGGAGCCGACGAGTTCGGCGGAAAGCTCGGTCCCGTCGTCAAGCACGACCGTATAGGCCGACCCGCCGCGAATGACGTGATTGTTGGTCACGAGATAGCCGTCGGCCGAGATGAAGAACCCGGAGCCCTGCGAGGAGGGACGGGCGCGCTCGGCACGATCGCGCGGACCGCTGCGGCGGCCCTCCGAGCGACCGTCCTCGCCGCGGAATTCGCGGAAGAAGCGGTTGAGCGGGTGATCCTGGGGAAGGTCCTCGAAGCCGGGTGCGCTGAAGGGCATCCCCTGGCCGCGATCGGAAACCGGCGCGGCCTGCGAATCGACACGCACGGAAACGACGGCCGGCGAAACGCGCTCGACGACATCGGCGAAGCCGGGATTCTGCTGCGTGGTCTCGACGCGCACAGCTTCGGCGCTGACGGGCAATGTGCCGGTGGTCACGGCGCCGAAGCCGATGGCGCCGGCGAGCGCGAGCGAAGCGGCGGTGGCGAACAGCCGGCGCTTGCGGGTCTTGATCGGAGAAGGTCGATTGGTGTCCATGATGATCCTCGTGAGGCGAGAATGGTGCGTCTGCACCTGATGGACAAAGAGATAGGCCCGGCGACATTACGGCGCCATTTCCCCGGCATGAAACTTTCGTAATGTCAGTCCTGGCGGCCGAGAATGCCGTCGAGCTTGCGGCTTTCTTCCTTGCTGAGGCCGGGCGTCGAAATCCGGCGCCGGCGCGACGAAAGGATCAGAAACACCCCGCCGGCAACGAGCAGGATCACCGGCATACCCCAAAGTAGCGCATTGCGTGCCGTGAAGGTCGGCCTGAGCAGGACGAATTCGCCATAGCGCGAGACGACGTACTCCATCACCGCCTCGTCGCTGTCGCCGGCGGCAATGCGCTCCCGCACGAGCACCCGCAGATCGCGCGCCAGTTCAGCATCCGAATCGTCGATCGACTGGTTCTGGCAGACCATGCAGCGAAGTTCCGCCGAGAGCGCACGCGCGCGCGCCTCGCGTGCGGGATCGTCGAGCATCTCGTTGGGCGCGAGCACCGCATGCGCGGCGACCGTCCCGAGCGCCAGCCAGAGGACGACGAGGAGGCGCGCGATCATTCGGCCGGCTCGACTGCAGGCCGGGCCGGCGCGGCACGGCGCGCGGCGGGAGCGCCGACGCGCAAGCGCCGGTCGAGAAGCGAGATCGCCCCGCCGAGCATCATCGCGACGCAGCCGATCCAGATGAACAGCACCTGCGGCTTCCACCATGCCCTGACGACGATGCCGCCATCGGGCGCCCGGTCGCCGAGCGCGACGTAAAGCTGGCTGAAGCCGCGCGAGGCGATGCCGGCTTCCGTCGTCGGCATCTGGCGCGCCGGGTAGAAGCGCTTGGCCGAAACGATCTCGCCGCGCTCGCGGCCCGATCGATCCGAATAGGTGAAGCGGCCCTGCTCCTCGGTGTAGTTCGGCCCCTCGAACGGAAAGATCCCGTCGAAGCGCAATTCGTAGCCTGCGACGTCCATTGCGTCTCCCGGCTGCATGACCGCGATCCGCTCGACTTCCAGCGCGCTCACCGCGACGATGCCGAGCGTCGTCAGCCCGAGACCCGCATGGGCGAGCGCGGTCCCGAAGACCGAGCGCGGCAATCCGATGAGGCGGCGCAGTGCGACGGACGCGGAAACCTTGCCGATACCCGATTTCAGCGCCAGATCGGTGATCGCGCCGAAGACCAGCCAGAACGCCACCGCGATGCCGAAGGCCGCAAGCGCGCTGACGCGGTCGACGATGAAGAAGGTCGCAAGGGCGATGGCGAGCGACACGCCGAAAGCCGCGAACAGGCGCTGGCTGACCGCGAGCAGATCCCCGCGTTTCCAGGCGAGCAGTGGACCGAAGGGCACGGCCAGCAGGAGCGGCACGATCAATGGGCCGAAGGTCATGTTGAAGAATGGCGCGCCCACGGAAATCTTCTCGCCCGAAACGGCCTCGACAAGGAGCGGCCAGAGCGTGCCGACCAGGACGGTCGCCGCTGCGGTGGTCAGGAAGAGATTGTTGAGAACCAGCCCCCCTTCCCGCGAGATCGGATGAAAGATGCCGCCGGCGGTGAGCGTAGAGGCCCGAAATGCGAAAAGCGCCAGCGAACCGCCGATGAAGGCGATCAGGATCATCAGGATGAAGACGCCGCGCGTCGGGTCGGTCGCGAAGGCGTGCACGGAGGTCAGCACGCCCGATCGAACGAGGAAGGTGCCGAGAAGCGAGAGCGAGAAGGTGAGGATGGCGAGCAGCACCGTCCAGATCTTCAGCGCCGAGCGTTTTTCCATGACGATGGCCGAGTGCAGCAAGGCGGTGCCGGAGAGCCAGGGCAGGAACGAGGCGTTCTCCACCGGGTCCCAGAACCAGTAGCCGCCCCAGCCGAGTTCATAATACGCCCAGTAGGAGCCCATCGCGATGCCGCCGGTCAGCGCCGCCCACGCCGCCAGCGTCCAGGGCCGCACCCAGCGTGCCCAGGCCGCGTCGATGCGCCCTTCGATGAGGGCGGCGACCGCGAAGGAAAAGCAGATCGAAAAGCCGACATAGCCGAGATAGAGCAGCGGCGGATGGATCGCGAGGCCGATGTCCTGCAGGATCGGATTCAGGTCCTGCCCTTCGATCGGCGGCGGACTGATCCGCTCGAACGGGTTGGAACTTGCCAGGACGAAGAGCAGGAAAGCGGCTGCGATCATGCCCTGGACGGCAAGGACATTGGCGCGTAGCGTTGCGGGAAGGTTCCGCCCGAAAATCGCGACCAGCGCCGCGAATGCCGCGAGGATCAATATCCACAGCAGCATCGAGCCTTCGTGGTTCCCCCAGACTCCGGTGATCTTGTAGAGCATCGGCTTGGCCGAGTGCGAGTTCTCCCAGACATTCGCGACCGAGAAGTCGGACTGGACATAGGCCACGGTCAGGGCGGCAAAGGACAGCGCTATCAGCGCCAGTATGGAGATCGATGCGGGCTCGGCAATGCCCATCAGCCGGGCGTCGCCGATCCTCGCCCCGACCAGCGGCGCGACCGAGAGCACGAGCGACAGCGCGAAGGCGAGGACGAGTGCGAAATGTCCGATCTCGACGATCATGTCGCGCCTACTCCCCGTCCTGCCAGATGCCGCGCGCCTTCATGCTGTCGGCGACTTCGCGCGGCATGTAGTTCTCGTCATGGCGCGCGAGCACGGTGTCGGCAACGAAGTGACCCGACGTGTCGAACGCGCCCTCGGCGATGACACCCTGTTCCTCGCGGAAAAGATCGGGAAGGATTCCGCTGTACGAAACCGTCACCGTTTCGATCCGGTCGGTCACCGCGAAACTGACGTCGGTGCCGCCGTCCCGGGCGATCGAGCCCGATGCGACGAGGCCGCCGAGCCGGATGCGCTCGCCGGCGGCAACGCCCTTTTCGGCCACGTCCGCGGGCGTGTAGAAGTAGGAGGCCTTCGAGCCGAGCGCGACAAAGGTCAGCGTCGTCGCCAGCGCGAGGAACCCGAACGCGCCGCCGATCACTGCCAGTCGCTTCTGCTTGCGCGTCATCGCCATCTCACTGCTCCACTTCGAGGCCGAGCGACAGGCCGTAGGCCGTCAGGTGACCGGCTTCGGGCGAACCGGGTCCGAACGCCGCACGCGCGCGATCGAGCGCCGCCTGCGCGTCCTGCGGCCTTTCCAGTACCATGTAGGAGCGGATCAGTTGCTGCCATCCGTCGACATCGTTCGCGTTGGTTTCGAGTCGTGCTGCAAGGCCTGCGACCATGGTCTCGATCGCCTCGGCCTCGGCGCCGGGCGAAGCGTCCGTTCCCTCATTCTCCATCGCCGCGACGATGACCCCGTGCCAGGGCGATTCCCGCGGGAGGTCTGCGCGCATGTCCTGCCACATCTGCCGGGCTTGCTCGCCATTGCCGGCCTGATCGGCGGCCAGCGCGACGAAGTAGCGGCTGCGGACATCGTCCGGCGAAAGCGCCAGCGCCCGTTCGAACCGCTCCAGCGCGTCGGCGGTGATCTGTCCTCCGGCCGATGCCGCAAGCGCCTCGCCTTCTCCGGCAAGACGAGCGGCCGTCGGCTCGTCGAGGCGCGAGGCACTGGCATACGCGGTCGCCGCATCGCCATAACGGCCGAGCCGCATGTAGATCGGCGCCAGCACGTCCCAGCCACGCGCGTCGTCCGGATTGGCGGCCAGATGCGCTTCGGCTCGTGCAATCAGTTCATCGACGGAAGCCTGCGTCGGGTCGGACTGGAGACGCGCCTGCAATGGCTGGCCGGGATAGCCGGGCGAACCGGTGGCGGCATAAAGCCCCCAACTGACGAGGGGCAGCGACAGGATGGCGATCGCACCAACCCAACTTCCGACCGCCCGGGGCCTGCCGGCTGCCGTACCATCGTCGCGCGCATCCGATAGCCGGATGATCTTGCGGCCGATCTCCGCGCGCGCCAGCTCCGCTTCGCCCGAGGTGATCAGTCCGCGCGCCATGTCGCGCTCGATTTCGAGAAGCTGGTCCTTGTAGACCTCGATCTCGTGGACGCGGCTGTCAGCCGCATCGGTTCGGCCGCGCGCCAGCGGCGCGAGCAGCACGAGGCATACCCCGAAGGTCAACGCTGCGGCGGTGATCCAGAAAACCATGCCCGTTCCTATCGGCAGTCAGGTCGATTGCCAATCGCGTCGGGATGCGGCCTTTCGTATCGCCCGATCAGGCGAGCGGCGTCCAGCTTCCGTTTTCGTTCCGGCACGCCGTGCCGCGACCAACGCGCTCGGCGCCATTTTGAACGACCGTATGGGTGTATTGCCGGCAGTTCTGCGAGCCGACCCGGTAAGGCGGCGCCGCGACCACCTGTCCCGACAGGCGTGCGCCGCCCTGCCAGGCGACCGGCTCGCCGGATGCGGTGTATTCGAGCGCGCGATATTCGGCCTCGAGTGCCCGCTGGCGGTCGGCGCGGTCGAGGTCCTCGCCAAGCGTTCGGCCGATCAATCCTCCGGCCATCGCTTCGGCGATGCTTGCCGACATCGGCTGCGCGCTGCCCGCGCCCGTCGGGCCGGCAAACGCTCCGATCAGCGCCGAACCGCCGGTCGAGGGCGCCGACATGCACCCCGACACCAAAAGTCCTGCGGCCAAAATTCCTGCGAACCTGATGATCATTTAAGCTGAAACGTCCCATGCTGAACGCGAAGTCCGCGTCGATTCAGAGCGAGACCTAAGCTAGGGTCTTGGCCGAACTTTGTCATCGGCAGGGCTTTCAATCGGCAAGTTCGTCGCGCTGGCGTTGCAAACGGATCACGGCCCGCAGCCCCCCTTCCCCGGATCGGCCAAGCTCGAACGAACCGCCATACTCCTTGACGAGATCGGCCACGATCGCAAGGCCGAGCCCTGTGCCGGGCTTGGTTTCGTCGAGCCGCTGCCCCCGCTTCATCGCAAGCCGCGCCTGGTCCTCGGGAATGCCCGGCCCATCATCCTCGATCGTCAGCACGAAGCCCGGCTTCTTGTCGTCGCCATCGCGCCGCACTGAAACCGTCACGGCAGAGCGTCCCCATTTGGTGGCGTTCTCAAGAAGATTACCGACCAGTTCCTCGAAATCCTCCTTCTCGCCGCTGAAGACGATTTCAGCCTCAGGAGCGTCAAGCGAGATGTCGAGATGCCGGTTGAGCTTGGAGAGAACCCGAACGAGGCGTTCGAGCGTCGCGACCACCGGGGTCCGGAAAAGCACGCTGTCTCGTTGCGCAGCCACGCGAGCGCGTTGCAGATAGTGCTCGACCTGGGACTGCATCGCGGTTGCCTGGTCGACGATGAGCCCGCCCTTCTGCCCGCCCATCGCCGCGCCTTCGTTGAGAAGGACCGCCAGGGGCGTCTTGAGCGAATGAGCCAGATTGCCGACCTGCGTTCGTGATCGTTCGACGATGCGACGATTGCTTTCGATAAGCGCGTTGGTTTCGTCGGCAAGCGGCGCGATCTCGGCCGGAAAGCTGCCGTCCAGCCTTTGCGCGCTGCCGGAACGGATTTCGGCCAGTGCGCGACGCACCCGCGAGAGCGGTCGCAGGCCCAGCCAGATCGCGATCGCGTTGATCGCGATCATGCCGAAACCGAACAGGGCAAGATAGATATAGAGCTGCCGCTCGAAATCGGCGATCTCCGCCTCGAGGTCCGACCGGTTGCCCATCACCCGGAAACGAGCGACGCGCTCGGCATCGTCGAGCACGAACTCGCTCTCGAAGACGTCAACGAATTCCTCGTCGAGCCCCATCTCGACATAGCGACGCTGGAATTCGGAATCGAACGGCACCTCGTCGGTCGACGGTGTCTCGACCGTCTCGACCATCGAGATCGAGCGCAGCGACCCGCGCAAGCCCTCGGATACGGGCTCGACAGACCAGTACCAGCCCGAGCGCGGGATCGTGAATCTGAGGTCACCGAGATTCGGGTTGCCCTGCAGCCAGCCATCCTCGGTAACGCTGACCGTGCTGATCAAATTGAACAGATGCGCGGACAGAAGGCTTTCGAACCCGCGCTCGCTCGCCTGCCGGAACAGGGTCGAGATCACGGTCGCGATGATGACGAGCGTCAGCAGCGCCCAGAGCGTCGAAAATGCGATGACGCGGACGGTCAGCGAACCGAAGCGCAGCCGCCGTGACATCATGGGCGCAGAAATCCGCAACGCCTCATGGCGCAGGCTCGCGCATGCGGTAGCCCATCCCGCGAACCGTCTCGATCATGTCGACGCCGAGCTTCTTTCTGAGGCGGCCGACGAACACTTCGATCGTATTGGAGTCGCGATCGAAATCCTGGTCGTAGAGATGCTCGACCAGTTCGGTGCGCGAGACGACGTCGCCCATATGGTGCATGAGATAGGCGAGCAGCCGGAACTCGTGCGAGGTCAGCCGCAGCGGCACGCCGCCGAGATCGGCCTTTGACGACTTGGTATCGAGGCGCAGCGGTCCGCACGAGATTTCCGACGAGGCGTGCCCTGCCGCACGGCGAATGAGCGCGCGCAATCGCGCCAGGACTTCCTCGATATGAAAAGGCTTTGCGACGTAGTCGTCGGCGCCGGCATCGATGCCGGCCACCTTGTCGCTCCAGCGGTCGCGCGCCGTCAGCATCAGGACGGGCATCTTGCGCCCATCGCGACGCCAGCGCTCGACGACCGAAATTCCGTCCATCTGCGGCAGGCCGATATCGAGGATGACCGCGTCATAAGGTTCGGTATCGCCGAGGAAATGTCCCTCCTCGCCGTCGAATGCACGGTCGACCACATAGCCGGCGTCGACCAGCGCGTCGCTGACCTGCCGGTTGAGGTCCTTATCGTCCTCGACGACCAGAATGCGCATGGTTCAGTCCCGTCCCTTGGTCCGATTTTTGACGAATCGCAGCCGCAGACTACATCGGCACGACAAATTCGGCACGACGGGGCCGCTGTCCATCCTGACCGGGCACCAGCACCACGATCACGCACACCTGCTGGCCGCCGCGGTCCTCGGGCGTCGCCTTGGCGAGCGTTCCGCCGTTTTCGGCCGCGATCTGCTGGCCGACCGCGTAGCAATCGCCCTGGACGAGCAGAATGCGCTGCGGCGTCGCAGGGGCGGCGGACGACATCGGCAGCGCGGATGCCGGCAAGACTGCGCCAAGCACCATCGATGCTGCCAATGCCAGGGTCGGGAAGCGAATGTTCTTCATGTGTGACGTTCTATTACAGACGGGCTGAACATCAAATGAACAACGCGGCCCTAGGTTTCAGGTCATCTGATGCGGGTTGTCGCCGCAAGCCTGCCGAAGATGGCGACCAGTCCCGAGATCGCTGCAACCGCCTGCAGGACCGTGTCGGTAAGCGCGGCGCTGTCGACCGCATCGACCGGCACGCCAAGGGCTGCCGCACCGGCGCTCGCCACGGTGATGATCGAGGCCCAGATCGTGCGCGAAGAGTACCAGGGTTTATCGAAGTCCATCTTTTCCATCCTCTACGTGTTGAAGTGAAAATCGCGCGTGGCTGCGATGCCGGGACCGGCCGCAAGACTGATCTGGCTGACGCGCAGCCGAAGGTGGGAGCGCCCCTCGACCAGTGACGCATCGACCGGCCAGCGCGGCAGCACCGTCTCGGCCTCGCCGACGATCTCGCTTCCGTCCAGAAGCGTCGCCAGATAGCGTTCTTCGGCCTCGCCAAGCGGGATGTCCGCAGCCAGCCAGCTATCGGCATCGATCCGCCCGCGCCGCGTCCAGGCGAATGTCACCACCTCGCCCGCCCGCTTGCAGCGCAAATGGCAGGGTGAAAGCGGCACCAGCGCCCGCATTCCGCCGCTGACGACCGCGCCGGTCGCGTAGCGGTCGGACAAATCGTATCCGGCGGGCGCGCATCGCCAGTTGAGTTCGCGTCCGATCTCGCTCGACTGCAAACCCGTCGCCACGACCGCACGGTCGAGAAGTACGAACCGCGCGCCTGCCGGGGCACCGGATGCCAGCGCATCCTCGGTCCCGAGTTGCCCACGCAACAGATCCCCGACCTCCCACAGTCCCGGCGCGATTTCCTCTGCACCGGCGAACTGGAGAACTTCCCAACCGATGGCGGTTTCGATCGCCGCGGCGTTGGCGCCATTGAGCATGTCCGCAATCGCCACCGATTGCAGCGAACCACCATGCAGCCTGAGGCGCATGCGCGTCACGCGGTCGATCACGCCGCTTCTGCCAGGCTGCGCAGGCTCCTCCAGCCGGCCCATCGTCGCCGGCCTGTCTACCTGCGCGCGCAGGTCGAAGCCCGCTTGGTCGGGCGAAGCGAAGACGAGATGGCTTCGCCACGGCCGCGCTACGGCCGCGATCCGCAGACGTGTTTCGGCCGCCTCCGCATTTGGTCCCATCGGCAGGTCGAGCCAGATCGCCTCCGGCGGCCCCTGCAGCTTCGGCGGCGTATGGACCGGCGGCTGGATACCCAGCCAGCCGGTCGCGCTCCGCAAGCCGATCCGTCTGGCGACAACCCGCGCCGTCAGCCCTTCCTCGATCGTCTCGACACGATAGACCCTGTCGCCACGCCGCTCCGAGAGACGCACGGCCTGTCCTGTCGACAGTGCCGCCGGCGCCGTTGCAAAGCTGATCGTCTCGCGACCCGCCCGATGCCGGTCGAGCCAGCGCTTGGCAAGCGCGGCCGCCTGCCCTTCCTCCAGCATTCCGGGAAAGCCGAGCCGCGCCCTGCTGTCGGCGCCGGGCTCGAATTTGGCTGCGCGTGCTTGCGCCGCCTGATACTCGCGGAATGGATCGCAATAGGCGAGTTCGACTTCGCTCGCGACTTGCGTCTGCGCCTCGCTCGTCGTCTCGATCACCACGCCGCCATCGTCGACGAGTTCCACCAGATCGACGACTTCACCCACGATCTCGGGATCGCGGAAGGTGATCGTCCCGCCGCTCTCGATGACACCGAGGCCGAAGAGTTCGACCAGCGACTGCAGCGCCGCGCGCGCCGTGCCCGGCTCATCGACGACATAGCCCGCGATCGTCTGGTGCACATCCCGCACGTCCGGCAGCGGCAGGCCGTGTCGCGTCATGATCGTCTCGATGAGCGATGCAACGTCGACGCCGCTCGCCCGGCCGTTCAGCCAGTGGCCGAGAAACCAGTTCGCGCCGTCGGCCCAGACACCTCCCAGCGTCGGAAATGCCGGAAACGGCCGCGCGTCCCAGGCCCAGACATAGAGCCGGTCGGGATCGACCATTCGCCCACCTTCCAGCGCCGCCACCGGGTTGCGCGCGCCGTCGAATCTCGAATGCCCCGGCTGCCAGGCCGCGTGCTGCGCCTCGAGACAGCGCGCCTGCGCAACATCGCTTCTTGCGCCGTTCGAGAAATGCGGCGCAGCGTTCTCGGAACTCTTCGGGTCGGGAAAGACATTCGGCTGGTTCGGCCCCTTGTCGATCGCGGGACAGCCGATTTCCGTCATCCAGACCGGCTTCGAGGCTGGCACCCATGCCGTCGGCTCAGACAGTTCGACGCCGCCCAGCCGGTTGAAATGCAGGTTCTCCCACCAGGATTTGATGTCCTTGTAGCGAAACACCCAATCCTTGCCGTACGCCCCATCGCTGATTGGCATACGCTGCAGCGCGACCCGGTCCTCCTGCGAGGCGTAGAAGAAATCATGACCCTCACCGCGGAAGACACCTTCGAGCAGGCCGTCGCGATCATTGGCCGACGAGAACCCGTCCGGATTGCCGCCCGCCTCGTCGCCGTCCCGCCAATCCGACAGCGGCATGTAATTGTCGATACCGACCGCCGACACCGCCGGATGCGCCCAGAGCGGATCGAGGTGAAAGAACACGTCGCCCGAACCATCCGCCGGCTGGTGGCCAAAATATTCCGACCAGTCCGCGCCATAGCTGATGCGCGCCTGCGGCAGCATCGCCGCCACCTCGCCCGCCAGTTCGCACAGCACCTCGACGAACGGAAACCCGTTCGAGCCGTCGCGCAGCGTCGTCAGCCCACGCAGTTCCGAGCCGAGCAGGAAGGCGTCGACGCCGCCCGCCAGCGCCGCCAGACGCGCATAATGCAGCACCAGCCGGCGATAGCCCCAGTCGTCGGGCCGCAGGCACGCGACACCCTCACCCGCCACCACGACATCCGCCGGCTCCACCTCACCCGCGAAATCCGCGACGATGCCCTGCATCGCATTCGTCTTGTCCGGGCTCCCCGCTTGCCCCGGCGCCGGCATCGCCGTGATCCGCCCCCGCCAGGGATAGACCGCCTGCGCCGCTCCGCCATAAGGGTCCGGCAAGGCATTGCCGGCCGGCACGTCCATCATGATGAATGGATAGAGCGTCACCTTCAGCCCGCGTCGGTTGATCTCGGCGATCACGTCGATCACCGACCGGTCGCTCGGCGTCCCTCCATAGGCAGCCGCGTCGTCGATCTGCGAGACGACATAGGCCGCCGCACGCGCCACGCCCGATACCGACCAGTCCTGCGAAAACCCGTCCGGACTGCCCTGCGTCACGCCCGGCCGCACGCGGCATGTCCCTGCGCGCAGATCGTCGCCGAACCAGGTGACGACCAGCGCCACATGCTTCAGGTTCGGAAACACCGCCTGCAGCTCGTCAAGCGAAGCCTCGATGTCAGTGCCGGCGTGAAGCACATGCCGGTTCACCGCCTCCGTTTCGCCGCCCGGCCGCGCCCGCGTCACCTCGGCCGGCGACAGGCCGTATTCGGTCGAGCCGGGGATCAGCGCCACCGCGCGCACGTCATTCTGGTAGCCCCCGACCGGCCGCACCACCTCGAACTGGAATTGCGGCAGGCGGTTGCCGAAATCGGTCAGTGGAAACCGGTCGAAGACGACATAGGCGACGCCGCGATAGGCCGGCGCATCGCCCTGCTTCGCCGCGATCAACGGGTCGGGCTGCTGGTCCTCGCCGCCTCGATAGACACGGATGTCGAAGCGCTCGCGGTCGATCTCGCGCCCATCCGCCCAGATCCGCCGCACGCTCGCAATCTCGCCCTCGCACAGCGCGAAGGCCGCATTGGCGAAATAGCTGTAGGTCGTCGTCTTCGGCCCGCCCTTGCCGCCCTGCCGCTCGGTCCGGCTCTCTTCCTCGAAACGCGTCGCCCAGATCAGGTTGCCGGCGATCCGCGCCGTGCCGAAGGCCTGCGCCAGCGGCACGCCCTCTTCCGCCTGGAACGGCCGCATGCCCGACAGCCGCGGCCCCTCGATGCGCTGCGAGCCGTTGATCAGCGCGCGGTCGACGAGTTAGCCGCCGATCGCACCCGCCGCCGAGCCGATCGCCGCACCGAACGTGCCGAGATAGCCGCCGAGAAACGACCCGGCCGCCTGCAGAACGATTGTCGCCATAAAGTTCCCCGGTCAGTCTGGAAATCGAAACGCCGCCGCGATGCGCGACCGCCATGCCGGCACGAGCGGCGAAACCGCCACCGCGTGGCCTTCATAGGCGTGGATGATCGTCTCGGCGTCGGCGAGAACGGCGAGGTGCTTGGCCGGCAGATGCCGACGCCAGCGAAAGGCAAGAACGTCGCCCGGCATAGCCTCGCCCGGCGCGATTTCGACCATATGCCGCCGCGCAGCCTCCAGCAGCGGCTCATCCGTCCGCGCCTCGGCCCAGTCGCGCGAATAGGCCGGCATCGGTTCCGGCTCGCAGCCATAGAGGCCGCGCCAGATGCCGCGCAGCAGGCCCAAACAGTCGCATCCGACGCCCAGCCGCGATCCCTGATGCCGATAGGGCGTCCCGATCCAGCGCCGCGCTTCGTGCAACACCTCCGCGCGCCTCATGGAACGATCGCCCCGCCGTCGAACACCCCATCCTCGCTCACATAGCCATAGGCGACGTCATTGCCGGGCAGGTGCGGAAACCCACGAAAGTTCAGCGTGTTGGCGAACTTGTCTCGACAGGTCGAAAACGATTTGTCGCAGCCCGCCGTGATCGCGAACGCGGCTCCCAGTGCAAGGTCATCCCCGCCATCCAGCGTCACCAGAACGCCCTCCGCCCCCCGCCGATGCGCTGTCACGCGATAGGACTGACCCTCGCTTGTCAGTCTCCCGCCGCCGAACCAGCCATCCCCAAAGGCGTCGAGCCCCGAGACAACATAGATCCCCGTTCCCGCTCGCGCGACGACAATCCCTGCAGCCCCGAACCCCGCCATCGCGACCCCGCACCTTGCATCACCAAGCTCCGCATCGCAGCTTCGCCGCAAATATCGCCCCGCCGGCCGATCGAGATTGCGTACCAGGCTTTCGAGTTCGGCCACCAAAGCCCCGTCGCGCCGAATGATCTTGCCGATGGCCGATACGCGGATCAGTTCGGCCCCGTCCGGCGCGTTCCAGTCGACACGGAACGTCTCGACCTTCGCACCGTCGAACAGCCCCGCATCGATCTCCGCCTCCGAAAGCCGCGTCGACGACAGCGCGCCCTCGATCTCGGCCGTATCGACCGCCAGCCCCAGCGAGGACTGCGCCTCGCTCTGCGAGAAGCCTGACTGCGGTTCGAAGCTGGAGCCGTCGAAAACCAGATCCCGGTCGTGATCGGTAAATCCGAGCGCCGTGCCATCCGTCTTCGTCACCCGCCAGCAAAAGCACAGCGTCGTCGCCAGATCGCTCATGCGAACACCTCGACAATCGGGATCGACGGGATCTGCCCCGCCTTGAACGATGACAGGCTGATCTCCAGCCGGTCCGTGTCGAAGCGCGCGGCGATGTCGAACAGGAACCCGGCCGTCACCAGGCTGCCCTCCGCCGGCGCTGCATCGAGCGTTACGACCCCCGTCAGCGTGTCGACGGTGAACGCGCTCGCGCCAAGCGCGAACCCGTCCACGGCCACCTGCACCGATCCTTCAACCGGCAGCGTGATCTCACGCTGATACGCCTCGGCCCCGCTGCCATACCTCTTGGCGAGTTGGAACGCGGCGGTCTCGCCGTCGCCGATCCCGATCTCCTGGTCCATCGATTCGGGTTCGTCACCCAACCCACTGGATTTGTGGTCGAAAGCGTCGCGGAAGCGGAACGCATGCAGCGCCCCGCGCCGCGCTTCGAAGAAGGCGACGATCTCGCCCAGATCGTCCAGTGCGCGCAGCCCGGTGCCGGCGTCGAAGCGCCGTCGCGAGCGGCTCTGGCGCAAATTGCGCCGTTCTTCGCCCGACGTCATGGTGACGATCTCGACGCGCCGTTCCAGGCCGCCGGTCGCGCCGAATGAGATCGCGGTCGGAAACCGCTCATCGTGAAATGCGTCCATCATTGCCTCTAAAGGGTTCGTGTGCCGCGCGAGACCGCCCGCGCCAGCAAGCCGGTGATCTGCGCCTCGGATTTGCGGAAGGAATTCGCGTCCGCCGCCGTCACGTTGAAGACGACGTTGACGCCACCGCCGCCGCTCGCCGCTACGCCGAGCCGCCCATCAGCGGAGCGCTGCAGCGGCAGGATCGCCTCCGCGCCCGCCTCGCCCATCATCCCTGCCCCGCGCGCCATCGGAAACAGCGTCGGGCCCGATACGACGCCCCCTTGCGCGAACGGCGTGATCGAGCCCGGCACGCCGCCCTTGGCGAACGGCACGATCCCGCCGAGCAGCCCACTCAACGCGCTCGACGCCAGTCCGCTCAGCGGCTTCAGCCCCTGGCTCAGCGCCATGCCGGCCAGGTTCAGGCCGATGCGGCGCAAGATGTCGTCGAGCGACCGTCCGCTGACGGTCGCCGCCCGCAGCGCCCCGCCAAGCTGGTCGCCGAAGCGCGACGACAGTTTTTCGAGGTTCGACAGCGCCGCGGCAAAGGGCGCCGTGTCGGCCTCGATCGACACGGTGAACGTCTCGTCCATCGCAGGTCTCCTTCAAAGATCGGGAAAGCGCGCCATCAGCGCGCCGAGATCGTCGCGCGCCGGCGCAGGGCGGGCCGCGCGGTTCAGCCCGGCGCACCAGGCGAATTCGCGCGGCGTCATCGACCAAAGCTCGGCCGGTTTCAGCCGCAGCAGGCCGAGGCCGGTTTCGAGGACGTCGTCCCATGGAAACCAGCTCGTCGGCGCTGCTGCGGCGTTCAAGGGTTTGCCGGCCCCGCCTCCCCGGCGAAGGTCGCGATCAAGAGGTCCGAGACGATCGCCGCGAAACCGGTCACCCCGCCTTCGCAATGCATCGCCCTCACCTCATTATCGGCCACCGCATTGCCGCCGCCGCGCAGACCCGCGCCGATGATCTTCGCCATGTCGCCGGCCGAGAGCCTGCCCGTCGAAAATCGCTCGACGAGCGCCCCCAGATCGTTCGCCTCGAACGCGCTTTCGAGTTCGGCCAAAGCGCCCAGCGTCAGGCACAGCCGGAAGTCACGTCCGTCGAGCGTCGCGGAAATCTCGCCGCGCCGATGGTTCACGTTCATGCGGCCTCCGCAAAGCTCAGCGCGCCGGCCGATTCCAGCGCCGCCTCGAACGTGACCTCGCCGTCATGGCTGCCCGCATATTCGAGCGCGGTGATCTGGAACGGCCCTTCGATCACGCCGAAATTTGGGATCGCGAGTTGCCAGGCCGAGATCGCGCCTTCGAAGAAGCGTTCGCGCAGAAGCACGTCCGAGGCCTGGTCCTTGAAGATGCCCGAGCCGCTGACCGATGCCCTCTGCACGCCGGCGCCCGCCAGAAGCTCTCGCCAGCGGCCCGCCGAATCCGCGTTGGTCACATCGACGGTCTCGGAGTTGAACGCCAACCGCTTGGTCCGCAGCCCGGCGATGGTGACGAAAATGCCCGACCCGTCCGGGTCGAGTTTGAGCAACAGATCCTTGCCCTTCTGAGCAACCATGAAGGCCTCCAGGTAAAAATGTTCAACGATGTCAGTGAATTCAGCTTGCCGCTTCGGTCAGCGCGCGAAATCGGATCAGTCCGTGATGGACGTCATTGTCGTCCTCGTAGCGGACTTCGGAGTATTCGGCGCGCAGCCGGATCAGCGCATGTCCGTCGAGGGCCAGCGCCGCGTCGTCGAGCGCCGCCCGCACCATTTCGATAAGCGCGTGGCATTCGCTCTTGCCGCTCTCCTTCGACCAGACGTGTAAGGTGACGAGGTGTTCCGCCCCGGTCTCCGTATCGGTCGACCAGTCGTAGAGGGCGGTTCGTCCGAACGTCAGGTAAGGAAACTTCGCATTGGCCGGCGCCTGGTCGTACAGCCGAACCGCGCCCATGGCGGCGGCCAGGTCTGCATTCGCCTGCAAGGTTGCGAAGACGCCCCGCTGAAGCTCAAGTGCCGCGCTTGTCATCCGCCCCTCCTCGCCCCTCCTCGCCCGTCCGGCGCTCCCGCTCGCCACGATAGCCTGACGCAACGTCGTCCGCCATGCCGTGCAGCAGGCTGCGCAGGCTCCTGACGAGATCGTCGCCGGTCGTGCGTATCGCCGCCTTCATCGCCCCGTCTCCCGCGTCTCGCAGACGAGATAGCGCCCCGTCTCATCCGGGTCGGTGATGGTTTCGATGGCGAAGACCCGCTCGCCGCGGCGAAGCCGCATCCGCCGGAAGAGTCCGTCGCGATGGCGCAGCGTGATGCGGTGGGTGATGTCCACCTGCCGCTGATCCGCGCCGTAGCGCATCCGCGCCCGCACCGGCTCGACATGTGCGAACAGCGTCGCCACCTCGACCCACTCGCGCACGACGCCACCCGCCCCGTCGCCGCTCTCGATCGCATCTTCCACGATCAGTTCGGTGTGCAGCATCCCTGGATCGATGAACTCCATCACGCGATCCTCCTGCGCTTGAACGGCGCGATCAGCCGCTCGTAGCCGGCCGGATACGAAACCGGCTGGTCGCCCGCGCCATGCACCCCGCGAAATTCGTACCAGTGCGCCACCAGCACCAGCACCGCACGCTTCAACAGGTCGGGCACGTCCGTCGCCGCCTCGCCATGGCCTGCCACGAAATCGATCTCGATGCCGTTCAGCGATGCCGTCGGCGCCAGGGCCACCTTGAAATGAACCCGCGCCGGCCGTGACACCGCGTCGACGACATAGCCCGCCGGGTCGACCACCGATCCCTCGCCGTCCTCGCCGAACACCGTCACCGACAGAACCTCGCGCACGGGATGCGGCGTCAGGCGCACCGTCCGGTCGCCCGGCAGCGCGTCGAGCACCTTGCGCCAGCTCTGCGCCATCAGCGCCAGCCCCGTCGCCGCCTCCACTTCCTCGCGCGCGGCCCTGACCAGGCCCGTCAGCAATTCGTCCTCGCTGTCGTGCTGGACGCGCAGATGGCTCTTTGCCTCGGCCAGCGTCACCGGCTCGCCCTCGGGGCCGGTCGTTCGAAATGCGGTCATCGCCACCTCGGTTGTCGGATGCAAAAAGGCCCCGGCAATCGCGTGCCGGGGCCGATGGTTCGTTCGCCGCCTTACGCCGCGAACTTCAGCAGCTTGATCGCGTCGAAGTCCTGCACCCCGCCGCCGACACGCTTGGTCACGTAGAAGAGCACGTAGGGTTTGGCCGAATACGGGTCGCGCAGGACGCGAACGCCTGCCCGGTCGACGACGAGATAGCCGCGGCCGAAATCGCCGAAGGCGATCGGCGTCGCATCCGCGCCGATGTCGGGCATGTCCTCGGCCTCGACGACCGAAAAGCCCATCAGCATCGCACGAGCGCCGGCGGTGGCAGGCGGTTGCCACAGATAGTTGCCGTCGGCGTCCTTCAACTTGCGGATCGCGGCCTGCGTCCTGCGGTTCATCACCCAGTTCGCGTTCTGGCGATAGCCGCTCTTCAGCGCATAGACCGTGTCGATCAGTACGTCCGAAGCGTCCTCCGCCGGCAGCGCGCCGTCGACGCCGGTCGCGACATGGCCGAGGCTGCCCCATGCCCAGTCGCCTTCCGCCACCGACCCGTAATCGAGGAAACCGCGCGGCTTGTTCACCCCGTCGCCATTGACGAAGGCCGCACCTTCCTGCTCGGCGAAGGCGATCTCCACTTCGCCGGTGATCCAGTCGCCCAGATCGACGATCGAATCCTCCAGAAGCGCCGCCGTCGCCGCCGGCATGGCGTAGAGTTCCATGGTCGGAAACTGCATCTCCTGCAGCGCCGCCGTCGCCGTCTGCGGACGCGCCGCCGTCTCGCCGACCCAGCCGACCGCTGGGCCGTTGACCGCGAAGGGCTTCTTCAGGACGGCGCCGGAAACCTGCCGCACCGTCGCGATCGAGCGGATCGGCGACAGTTCACGCAACCTCGCGCCGATCGCCGTCTCGATCTCGTCGGGCACGAGATAGCCGCCATCCTGGCCCGAGCCATAGCTCATCGCCTTCTGTTCGAGGTCGCGCAACGTGCGGTCCTCACCGGCGCGAACATAGGTGTCGAAGGCGTGCTTGTGCTCGAGCGCGGCGCCCGCGCCACGCTCGCCGCCCAGATGCGGACGTGCCCGCTTCAGGCTCATCTCGTCGAGCGCGCGCTGCTGACGGTCGAGCGCAGCCGAGATGCGGTCTACCTTGTCAGTGGTGATCACGTCGGCGCTCATGCGCCTTTCGATCTGCGCCAGCCGGCTGTCATTGGCCTCGCGAAACGTGCCAAACGTCGTCATCAGATCGTCGAAGGCATCGCCGATCTCGCCGGTCGCCGCCTTGGTCTCGATGGAATGGTTCAACGAAGATTGGTCCTTTGATTGAGGGATCGTGCCGCCCGGCGAATGCGCTCCGCCAGGCTTGTGTCTGCGTCCGGCGCGGCATCCCGCTCGCGCCTCAAGCTCGCGAAGCCATGCGCCATCACATGCCTCGCCTCCTTGCGCGTAAGCTGCGCGTCCCGCGTCAGCCAGCGCTCGAATTCGCGTGTCGTCGGCAGCGTCTCGCCCTTGGCGATCCGCGCGCCGTCCTGCATCGGAAAGGTCACGACCGAAATCTCCCACAGATCCGCCTCGCGGATATGGCGGATGCCGGTCTTCGGGTCGGTGTGCCCGCGCGCCACCTTGAAGCCGATCGACAGACCGTCCAGCGCCCCGTCGCGGATCAGCTCGCGCACCTCGCGCCCTCTGGCCGAACCCGCCGATAGCCGCCCGCGCACCTTCAGCCCGAACGCATCCTCCGAGATCGCCGTCCAGGCGCCGATCGGCTGCGCCGGATCGTGCTGGAACAGCATCCGGATGCCGCCCGGCCCCTTCTTTGCCAGCGCCGTCGCAAACGCCCCGCGCTCCACGATGTCGCGGCTCATGTCGATCCGGTCGAACAGGCTAGCATAGCCCTCGAACACGCCCGTCTCGTCGACGCCGTCGATCGCCACGTCGACGAGCTTGCGCTCCAGTTTCACCGTGCTCATTCCTTGTCGCCCCGCTGCATCTTCCCATCCGCCCGGTCGAAGAGCCGCATCACGAGCCCAAGCGCCCACCAGGCGCTGAGGCTCGCGGCGGCCGATCCCATCAGCATGATCTCGAAGGCGCCCAGCGCCGATCCGACATCGAGTTCCGAGGCGATCTTCAGCCCCGCCGCGCCGCCGAAGATCAGGCCCGAGACGACGCCGACCGTGAACCGCAGCGCCGCCTCGCGCCGTCCGCGCGGCAGCACATAGGCGACCGAGATCGCCGAACCGGCGATCGCACCGGCGAACTTGGCCAGCCACAGCCAGGCCGTTTCCATCGCAAGGTTCATCACGCCCTCCTTCAGGCAACGGGCCGCGGGCCATAGCCCACCGCCTCGCGCTTTTCCGCATCGGTCAGGAATTCGGCCGCACCGACCCGCGCCCAAAGCGCCTCGCGCTCGGCCGCCAGCCCCTCGATCCGGTCGGCGTCGTAGTGCAGCCTCAAACGCCGCCCGAAGCGTGGCGCCAGCCAGCCGTCCAGTTCCTGCGCGATGCGCTCGACCAGCGGCAGCACGGTCAGGCGATAGAAGGCGCGGTTCGCCTCCTGGTAGTTCGCATAGGTGTTGTCGCCGGGAATGCCGAGGATCATCGGCGGAATGCCGAAGGCGAGTGCGATGTCGCGGCTCGCCGCGTTCTTCGCCTCGATGAAATCCATGTCCTTCGGCGTCAGCCCCATCGCCTTCCAGTCGAGCCCGCCTTCCAGAAGCAGCGGCCGCCCGGCCCGCACCGCGCCCGTATAGCCCTCCTCCAGCTCCGCCTTCAGCCGCTCATACTGGTCGTCGGTGAGGTTCCCGCCTTCCTTCGGCGCGTAGACGAGCGCGCCCGACGGCCGTGCCGAATTGTCGAGCAGGGCCTTGTTCCAGCGCCCCGTCGCGTTGTGAACGTCGAGCGCCATCAAAGCGGCCTGCAACGGGGGAAAGCCGTAATGGTCGTCGAGCGGATGGAAGAGCGCGAAATGATGCGCCCCGCCGCTCTCACCCAGCCCCAGCCCCACCCGCCGGGTCGCCGCCCCCTGCCGCTCCTCCAGCGCCACAGGCCAGCCCGCCCGGTCGGCCGAAACCGTCACCCGGTCGGGCCGCAACAGGTGCAGTTCGCGCGCCCCGGACGCTGTCTCGACCAGTTCGGCATAGGCGTTCCCGGCCATCATCAGATGCCCGTAGAGCCTTTCGAGAAAGGCCGGTCCCGACTGGCGCGCATTCGGCCGCGCGACGAGGTCGAGCAGCGGATGCTCGGTCAGTTCCTCGCCGTCCTCGTAAAGCAGAAAGGGAATGGTCGCCGCCGCCTGCGAAATCATCCGCACCGAGCGATGCACGACCGGATTGCGCATGAAGCCTTCGCGGGCGAGCGCCGCATAGTCGCCGCGCGTCCACACCGCCTCGCCATTCATGTGCAGTGCGACGAAGCCCGGCGACAGGCTCGCCGACCGCGTCTCCAGCCGCGCGCCATCGTCCTCCGGGCGCCGCGCCCAAGGCCATTTCCATCCCATCGGCAATTCCTTCAGGTGAGTTTGCGGATGCGCGGTTCCTGCCCGCGCCCCAAAAGAAGTTCGTTCAGCGCCCAGACGAGCGCGTCGAGGCGGTCGGGCGAGCGTCCGTTCGACAGACCCTGCGGCCCGAAATCGCACATCTCGTCTTCCAACTCGGCGAAGCGGCGCGCATGCACCACCTTGCCCTGATGATAGAGCGCCGCCACCGGCTCGGCGCGCAGCCACTTGCCGCGCGAGGCGCGCACCGCCTTCACCGGCAGGCTCGCATCGACGGCGGAAAGCACCGCGCCGACCATGTCGCCGCCCTGGTTGACCTCCGCGACGACGCAATCGGCCTCATGCCGGTGATAGGCCTCGACGATGCGCGCGGCCCAGCCCTGCGGCTTCAGCCCCTGCACCGTCGCATCCTCCAGCACCACCGCGCGTCCGTCGTCGCACAATCCCGCAACCACGATCCCGCACGCATCCGCTCGGCTGCCCGAGCTTGCCGGCGGGTCGACCGCGACCACGATCCGCGTCATCTCCGGCCGCCCCTCGATCCGCGCCGCCTCCAACTGCGCGCGCGACCACAACGCATCGAAGCGATCCTCGATGAGTTCGCCGTCCAGCTCCTGCCGTTCGAGCCGCGATCCCGCATAGCGCTTGCGGATCGTCTCGATGAAGCCGGCCGCCAAATTGTCGCGATTGTCCATCGTCTTCAGCCGCGTCACCGTCACGTCCGGATCGGCGATCAGCGCCTTCACCAGCGGGATCGGCCGCGGCGTCGTGGTAATGATCTGCGCCGGCCGCTCGCCTAGCCGCAATCCGAATTGCAGCATGTCGAAACAATCCTGCGGGTGGCGCCACTTCGCCAGTTCGTCGCACCAGGCCGCATCGAATTGCGGCCCGCGCAGGCTCTCCGGGTCTTCCGACGAAAACGCATGGGCGACCGCGCCGCTATCCCACACCAGCCGCCGCCTTCCCGCCTCATAGCGGGGCCGGTTGCCGCGTGCCTGCGTGATGATGCCCGAAGCGCCTTCGATCATCACCTCGCGCACATCGCCCAGCGTCTCTCCTATCAGCGCGATCCGGCAATGCTTGCGTCCGAAACTGAACGGCGGCAAACCACGCACCAGCGCGTTCACCCATTCAGTCCCGAGCCGCGTCTTTCCGGCGCCACGCCCGCCCAGCACCAGCCAGGTCGGCTTTCTCGTCCTCAATGTGTATTGCGCGCCGTTCGAGTGGCGCGCCCACTCCCCACGCGTCAGCGCCTCGTCATGCGCCGTCAGGTTCTGTGCCGCCCAGCCGTCCTGCATGATATCGGGCGAGTTCGCGAATTCGGTCGTCGATCCGCTTGAGAGCGGCGGCAAGTTCGGCATCGTCTTTGATCTGCTTGTCCTTTGCGTCCTCATCGGAACGCATGGTTTCGCCAATTTTCTCCAGCGCCCGCACCATCGCCATGATGGTGTCGACGCGCGCCTTGTCGAAACTCAGTCCCTCCCCGTCCTCGCTTCCGAACGTCAGCCGCTCGATCTCCGCAATCAGCCGGTCATACTGGATTTCGATCCGCCGCCGCCGCTCCGCCACGCTGCCCGCCGCAACCGGCTTCCAGCCCTCCGCCTCGGCCCGCATTCGCACCATCCTGAGCGACCGCCCTGCGATCATCGCCAGATTTTCCAGCGAAGCCTCCCCGCCCTCATGAACATGCCGCATCGCGGCGAAAACGCCCTCAGCGCTCCCCATTTATCCCCTCTCGGCATCGATGTGAGATGATCTTCGGCGAGCCATCCGCTCCGCCCCTGCCGCAATATTGCAACCATGCCCGAAACCTACAGAAGCACCGTCACAGTGTCAAGGACTATTTTCCTATTTTCTTTGGACCCCTGACCCAACGGCCACTGTTGCCCGTTAGCGACGCCGCAGTTTTTCCATTCACGATACCGTGCCAAAGTCGGACGCGTCCCTTGTCGCCGACCAACATTTGGAGGACACTTGTCTCCTGAAGGGTTGTGCTGCCTTCGCTTCCTGGTTGCAGGTCGAGCGGGGGCGTTCGGGCATTGGGCGCAGTGGGCTAATGAAGAATCCGTTTTCGGCTCGCAAGAGGAAGGCGTCGCGGCCTGGCCGTCTGCTTGCGCTTGACGCGTGGATCGATTCCTCGCTCTACGAGGCCGGCTTTCGCGCGCGCGAGCGCTGGGAAAACGTCACAATCTTCTTCCGCCGCTTCAAGGTCACCGGCTGGCGGCGCGGCATCGTCGAGATGTCGAGCGAAGCCTTCACCATGGGCACGGCCGGCTCCATCGTTATGCTGGCGCTCGCCATGCCCGCCTTCGAGGAAACCGCGCGCGACTGGCGCAGCCAGGGCGAATACGCCGTCACCTTCCTCGATCGCTACGGCAACGAGATCGGCCAGCGCGGCATCATCCAGCGCGATTCCGTCCCGGTCGACGAGATGCCGGACCATGTCATCAAGGCCGTGCTCGCCACCGAGGACCGCCGCTTCTTCGAGCATTTCGGCATCGACGTCATCGGCCTTGCGCGCGCCATGTCGCAGAACGTGCGCGCCAATTCGGTCGTCCAGGGCGGCTCGACGCTCACCCAGCAGCTCGCCAAGAACCTGTTCCTGACCAACGAGCGCTCGATGGAGCGCAAGATCAAGGAAGCCTTCCTCGCGCTCTGGCTCGAGGCCAATCTGTCGAAGAAGGAAATCCTCCAGCTCTATCTCGACCGCGCCTATATGGGCGGCGGCACGTTCGGCATCACGGCCGCGGCGGATTTCTATTTCGACAAGCACATCAAGGACGTGACGCTCGCCGAGGCGGCAATGCTGGCCGGCCTCTTCAAGGCGCCGGGCAATTACGCGCCCCACATCAACCTGCCCGCCGCGCGCGGCCGCGCGAACGTCGTCCTGAACAATCTGGTCGACAGCCGCATGATGTCGGAAGGCGAGGTTCTCGCAGCGCGCCTGCGCCCCGCCACCTCCGTCGACCGCGCCAATATGGAGAGCCCGGACTATTTCCTAGACTGGGCCTTCGAGGAGGTCAAAAAGCACGCGCCGAGGAACGGCCCGCACGCGCTCGTCGCCCGCACGACGATCGATCTCGACATGCAGCGCGCGGCGGAAGAGTCGCTTGAATTCCACCTTCGCCAGCACGGCTCCGAATATCGCGTCACCGAAGGCGCGATCGTGCTGATCGAGGACAATGGCGCCGTGCGCGCCATGGTCGGCGGGCGCGATTACGGCCGCAGCCAGTTCAACCGTGCGACGCGGGCGCTGCGCCAGACCGGCTCGTCCTTCAAGACCTATGTCTATGCGGCGGCGATGGAGCACGGCTTCAAGCCGGACTCCGTCATTTCCGACGCGCCCATCAATTGGGGCGGCTGGTCGCCGCAGAACTATGCACGCAAGTTTTCCGGCCGCATGTCGCTGACCGAGGCGCTGGTGCGCTCGATCAACACCGTTCCCGTGCGTCTCGCCCACGATCACCTGACCACCACGCCCATCCGCGACATCGCCATGGCGATGGGCGTCGAATCTGAGATCAGCACGCACAAGACGATGGTCCTCGGCACGTCGAGCCTGACCGTGATGGACCAGGCCACCGCCTACAACACGCTTGCCGCGGGCGGCGTCGCCGGCACGCGTCACGGCATTTCGCAGATGCTCACCCATGCGGGCGACGTGGTCTATGATTTCGGCCGCGATGCGCCGCCGCCGGTCCCTGCCCTGTCGCCCGAGGCGCTCGCCTCGCTCAACTCGATCCTCGTCCAGATTCCCGAATGGGGCACCGCCCGGCGCGCGGCCCTCGAAGGCATCCGCTCGGCCGGCAAGACCGGCACGACGCAGGCCTATCGCGACGCCTGGTATGTCGGCTTCACCGGCAACTACACGGCCGCCGTCTGGATGGGGAACGACGATTTCTCGACCACCAACAACATGACCGGCGGCTCGCTGCCCGCCATGACGTGGCAGCGCCTGATGACCTACGCGCATCAGAACGTCGAACTGAAGCCGATCCCCGGCATCGAGAACCCGTTCGTCGACGAGAAGCTCGTCGCCGAGGCCGCGACGAGCGCCGCTGGAACGGAAACCGAGACGGCGGAGCAGCAGGAGCGCCCCGCCCTCTTGTCGAACCGCACCACGCGCCTTCTCGTCAACATGTCCGACGCCTTCCGGCAGGCGCCGGTCGTCCGGCTGCCGGACACGCCCGAAACGCTGTCGGCGCTTTGACAATCGCATGATTTTTTCTGCCGCGTCGTGTAAGTGCCGGATGGCGAACTTGCCCGCCATCGTGAATTCCGGCCCTCCTGAACGACGTTCCTGATGCTGAAATCCCTTCTACTCATCGTGCTTGCGCTCGCGATCGCCCTTGGCGGCGGCGCGGGCAGCGTCTGGCTGATGATGGAGGAGGTGGAAGATTTCGGCGCACTGACGATCGGCGAGTGGAGCGTCAATCCGACCGAGGGGACGCCGCAGGCCGATCCCTATGCCAAGGCCCGCTTCGCGCGCGAGGGCAAGCTCTCGCTCGGCGCCGCCGAAGGTGCGCAGTTCGTCGCCGCGCGCGACACGACGGGCCAGCCGCTGCGCGGCGCCTGCGACTACGTCGTGACGGGCAGCGTCCCGGCCTCGCGCTTCTGGACGATGCACGCCGTCCAGCCGGGCGCGGCGGAGACACCGCGTGCTCTGCAGTCGCTGGCATTGCTGCGCGATGCGTCCGGTTCGTTCTCGATCGCCCTCTCGCGCCATCTCGCGCCGGGCAACTGGCTGCAGATCGGCACCGAAGGCCCCTACCGCCTGGTCCTGGCCGTTTACGACACGCCGACCGTCGGCACCGCGGATTTCGCCGAAATCACCTTGCCGCGCATCGTTCGGGAGCGCTGCAATGGGTAGGTTCTTGCGCGCCATCCTGGTCGGGCTCGTCGGCGCCGGCATCGTTCACGGCCTGGTTCTGCTGCTGATCCCCCATGTGACCGAAGCCGACGTCTGGGCGCGTCTGGAAGCGCGCGCACCCTTCTACGAGGTGGTGCGCATCGATCCGGCGTCGGGTGCCAACATGCTGCATCTCCCCGATCCGCTTTTCGAGGCGGCCGCCTGCCGCATCGATCTGTCCGAGGGCATCGTCCATCTGGAAGCCGAGGGCGACGTTCCCTATTGGTCGATGTCGATCTACGACCGGACGGGCCAGAACATCTTTTCGATCAACGACCGCACGTCGAGCGATGGCGAGCTCGATTTCCTGGTTGCAACGTCGGCCCAATTGACCGAACTGCGCAACAGCCAGTCGGAAGATTTCGGCACGGCCGTCTTCGTCGAAACGGAGGTTCAGGAAGGGATCGTCGTGGTGCGCGCCTTCATGCCGGACCCGACCTTCGAGCCGACCGTCTCGCGCTATCTGGCCGGGCTGGCCTGCAGCCTGCGGTGATCAGGCCTTCTTGCGGCGCGCGCGCGACTTGCGGACCGGCACATCGGCCAGTCGTTCATAACGCACGCCCGGGAAGATGATGATCCTGGCCCCGCCCGGCGGTGCCGGACGTGAGGAAGGTGTCGAGGAATTCGGCCGAAGCCTGACAATCGTCGCCATGGTCGTTGCTCGCGGTCACGGTTGTGGAGCTCTACGCAACGCCTCCAAATCCGATATGCCGCGGCCACGGTTAATAAGTGCATAACGCATTTGCGCTAAGTTGAACGATGGGTGGCAGGCGTTCGGTTCGACGCTTCCCTCCCGCGTGTTCGAGTATCCGCAAGATCGGGCGTAACCAGTGTCCAGCGTCGAGTTCCGGCAGTTTGCCCCCAGTGCACAAAGCACCAAGTCCGACCGCCTCCTGCGCGCGGCGGTCTCCGCATTCTGCTCCATCCTGCGCCCCTCGCGCCAGGAAGTCGCCCAGATCGAGGATCTGGCGACACCGCTACTCGCCCACGCCTCGCGCGAAACCCTGCGCTATGTCGCGGCCGCCCTGTCGGAATGCCTCAACCCGCCGCCCGCGCTTGTCCGCCGCCTCTGCGCCGAGCCGCTCGACGTCTGCGCCCCGCTTCTGGTCCGCTCGTCCGCGCTGCGCGACATCGACCTCCTTGCCCTGATCGGCCGGCGCGGTCTTGGCCACGCGCTTGCCATCGAGCGCCGCCGCGACCTCGATCCGCGCATCGCCAGGCTGATCGCGTCGTTGAAGTCCCATTCCGCGACCGAGGCCGCAAACCCCGCGCCCAGCTCCATGCTTCCCGCCACGCTCGAAAAGCTGCGCGCGATGATGGTGCCGACCACCGAAGCCCGGCCCGCTCGATGGGCCGAGGCACCGACGCCCTATCTCAAGCTGCGGGCGGCCGCGCTCAGCGGCAATCCCGTCACATTGCGCGCAACGCTCGCAAGCCTCCTCAATATCGACGAGCACGCCGCCGCCGCACTCCTCGCCGATCCCGCGATGACCACGCTCGCCGCAGCAATGAAGCGCCTCGGCCTCTGCGCCGAGGAAGCCTACCTCATCGCCTCCGCCACCCACCCCCACCGCTTCGCCACCCCCGCCACCATCCGCGCTTTCGTCGAGGATTATCTTGCCGAGGCAGCAACGCCGCCGTCGGTAACGCGACTAGGCAACCGATCTTAGCATCGACAAGGCCGGCACTGTCTTAGCGAAGCGGACCCCCACCCTTTATCCCTCCCCACAAGGGGGAGGGAGTTCGCCAACGCTGTGTGCGTCCGTCAATGCACCACCCGGTTTTGACGATCGAGCGCAGCGTGCATGCCCTCCCTCCCCCTTGTGGGGAGGGATAAAGGGTGGGGGTCTCCCAAAAGACTCCTGACGCAGTCAGTCCGCTCTGCTGCTAAAGCAACTCGTCCACCAGCCTCTGGTCCGCCTCGATCTCGACCACCCACAAATCCGGATCGAACCGCCGTTCCTTTTCGAGCCGCGCCTCGATGGCCGCATCATCGACGCCCTCCAGCACCGCCGAGAACATGCGCTCGTCGGGCCGCGCCTCGCCGTAATCGGACTGCGCGCGGGGCGCATAGAGCGTCGCCTCGCCGAAGCGCGAACGCACGACGACGAAGATCGCACCGGCCTCGGTCGCGCCGCGCCTGACGACGGCTCCATAGCCGCCCGACGCGAACACCCGTCTGAGCGTCGCGGAAACCCATAGGTCGGAAGTAACGCGCATCGTGGTCCCGTCAGTCGGTAAGCCCGATTTCCTTCATCTTGGCATAGGTCGCATCGTCCGGCGTACCGGTCTGCGTCAAGCCGAAAAGGCTCTGGAACTCCTTGATCGCCGCAACGGTCCGCGGGCCGACCTGTCCGTCGAGGTCGATGCCCTGATTGCCGAAGGCGCGCAGCCCGGCCTGGATACGGATGACGCGCTGGTCGCCCGATGCGGGCGCGGAGGCTGTCTGCATCTGGTCGGTCGCCGCGCGTGCGGCCTGCTCAACCGCCTCCGCCTCGCCCTCGACCCGGGTCTTGGCTCCCAGATGCCGCAACAGTTCGCCGTCGATGCCGCCGTCCGGCGCGAGGCCGAGGCGCTCGCGATAGGCCTGCACGGCCTGGTCGGTCTGCGGGCCCGTCAATCCGTCGATGGCACCACCATAAAGCTTCAGGTCGGCAAGGACGCGCTGCACATCGGCCACGACGGCCTGACGGGCGTCGGGCCGGCTGGCGGTCGGATCCGGTCCGGCCGGCGCCGCTTGCGGCTGAGGCGCTTGCTGCGGCCGGCCAGCGGCAGGCGGCTGCATCGCCTGTTGCGGCAGGTCGACCGACGGTGCCAGTTCGAGCCGCGTCACGTCGACGGGCTCTGCCGGCTCGCGCGGCGGCAGGTGCCGGGTTTGGAAGAACGCGCTCTTGTGCTGGTGCGGCTGATACCAGATCGCATTTGCGGCGATGAAGGCGAAGGTGATCGCGAACGCCGTCACGCCGCCCACGCCCACCGGGCGTTCGGCAATCGCGCGTCCGGTCGCCGCCAGTCCCGCGGCCAGAAGGCCGGGGCTCTGCTTGCGCTTACGCGATTTTGCGGAACGTGCTGCCATTCGCCCTTTGTCCATTTCCATTCGCTGTCGTGTTCAATGCGGTCACCGCCGGGGCGGTGCGCTGCGCGGGAAGGCTGACCGTGACCGTCGTCCCCTCGCCCGGCGCGCTTTCGATGGAAAGCTCGCCGTCGTGAAGCGCCACCAGTCCCTTGACCAGGGAAAGGCCGAGGCCGGTGCCTTCGAACTTGCGCGTGTAGTCGTTCTGAACCTGGGTGAAGGGCTGGCCGAGCCCTGCCAGATCGCTGGCGGCTATGCCGATGCCATTGTCGGCAACCATCAGCGCGATCCGGTCGCCCCTTGGCGCCGCCGACAGGCGCACCCGCCCGCCATGCGGCGTGAACTTGATCGCGTTCGAGACGAGATTGAGCAGGATCTGGTGAACCGCGCGCTGGTCGGCATCGAGTTCGCCCATGTCGTCGCGGCCCGCGATTTCGAGCGCCACGCCCTTTTCGGCCGCCTGGCTCGCCATCAGCGAGACGGTCAGTTCCATCGCGCTGACGAGTTCGAACGGCTCGGGATGGATGGCGTAGGCGCCCGCTTCAATCTTCGAGATGTCGAGGATCGAATTGACCACCGCAAGAAGATGGTTGCCCGCCTCCCGGATCAGGCCGACATGCTCGGCCTGCTTGACCGGCAGCGGCCCGGAGACTGCCTCGTGCAGCAGCAGATCGGAAAAGCCGATGATCGCATTCAGCGGCGTGCGCAATTCGTGGCTGACGGCCGCAAGGAAGCGGCTCTTGGCGACTTCGATCGCCGCCGCCTGGTCCGCCGCATCGTCGAGCGCGGCGCGCAGGTCCGCGACTTCCGTAGCGTCGCGCAGGATCGCCATCCATGCGCCTTCGCCGCGCAGAAGTTCAAGGCTGACATCGACATGGGCGACATCGCCCGGCAGCGCGCCCGGCACGCGCAGCGTCAGATGGAGATGCTGAGGTTCGGTGCGGTCCGACCCGAGCGCGCACAGGAGCTTCACCCGGTCGCTCACCCGCACCCGCTCGAAGAAGCCGGCGCCGGTCAAAAGGTCCGGTTCGAGATGCAGAATGCGACGCGCCTGGTCGGATGCGCCGACCACCTCGCCCTCGCGCGTCAAGGTCAGGATCACCGCGTCCATGCGTGCATCGAGGCTCGGTTCCGCTGGCTGCGTTTGCGGCCGCGCCGTCAACAGCGCGACCAGACGCGGCAGGGCGACGATCCCGTATCCGAGCGCGGCGGCCGCCGCAGTCATCGTCGCCGTCGCCCCGGCCGCATCGCCTGCGAAGAACGCTGCTGCGCCGAGCGGGGCCGCGATCAGGGCCGCCCTTCCCGCGGCGGCGCGCGAGCCCGAAACCCAGGCCGCCTCGCCGATCATGGCGATGGCAAGAAGAAGGAGCGCCGGCGCCGGCGCGCCCATCCATATGCCGACAGTGCCGTTGGCCAGCGCCGATCCGAGACCGAAACTGGCGACGAGACGGAAATGCCGGCCCGAGGCGGCGATCACCACCTGCGTCCACGACAGAGCGAAGATCGCGGCCGCGACACCCAATGCAGCATTGGCGCCCCAGGCGCCAAGCGCCAGCGGTGCGGCGATCGCGGTCAGGAAGAAGGGTGCGCCGAGTTGAACCGCGATCAGCCGTGCCTGGCGCCGGCGCGCGTCGGCATCCGACAGGCGCGCATGAACCAGCCGCTCGCAGGAGCCAAGGAACTGGCCCATCCAGTCGCAGGATCGGGTTCGGCTAGATTTCAACGCAACGCACTCGCACACAGCCCGCTTTTCGCGGGTCGACATCATTGCGATCACCCTCGCATCCAGCGTTTAAGGAAAGGATAAAGCGACCCGATCCGTGGTCGAAAGACCGGCTCGCACGGTCCCTGCCGTCATCGTTTGCGAGGATGGTAAAGCGTTCGTAACCGGCGCTTTCGGCCCGCCGTCGCTGCCGCTCGCACCGCTTCGAGCCGCACGATTGCGCCCTTTTCGGCATCGCGCGCCGGTCCTCTTAAAAGGGCTTCAGAACGATCGTTAAAACTTGAATCGAATTTGCCGAAAATTACCCCACCGTCCTCAAGCAGCCTTTTTCGTCCTCATGCTTTGATCTCATCGAAGCCGGCACGGGGAGCGCCGGCGACGGGGAAAGATGATGATCGGATTTCTGTTCAAAAGCGCCTTCTGGCTGTCGGTAGCCCTCTTCTTCATCCCGCTCGCTCCGGTGAGCGAGACGGGAGAGCCGCAGGTCGGCGCCTTCGATGCGTTGTTCGCCGCCCGCGAGGCGATCAGCGACGTCACCGGCATCTGCGAGCGCAAGCCGGAGGTTTGCGAGATCGGCGGCGCGCTCGTCGGCTCGATGGGCGTTCGGGCCCGCGAGGGCGCACGCATGGCCTATGAAGCGCTCGACGGCCAGTTCGGCACGCCGGAAAGCGAGAGCATGCTCGCCGGCCCGAGCGAGACCGTGCCCGCCTTCGATGCCGAAATGACGACCGGAAGCGTCCCGGCAACGCCCGCCGCGACCTTTTGAGGTGACGATCGGCACGCCGACGCCTATATCCGCTGAATGAGCACCAGCATCGACCAGATCTACGACGATTTCGCCTTCCTCGACGAATGGGAAGAGCGCTACCGCTACATCATCGACCTCGGCGCGAGCCTGCCCGCCTATCCGCAGGACGCGCGCGACGCCGCGCACAAGGTGCAGGGCTGCGTCAGCCAGGTGTGGCTCAACTCCAACGTCGGGGAAGGCGCCGATCCGGCGATCTCCTATGAAGGCGATTCGGATTCGCACATCGTCAAGGGGCTGGTCGCCATCGTTCTGGCGCTTTATTCCGGCCGCCGCGCCTCCGAGATGCTCGCCATCGATGCCGACGGCGTCCTCAAGCGCCTCGGCCTCGACGAACACCTCACCCCCCAGCGCGCCAACGGCCTGCGCTCGATGATCAAGCGCATCCGCATGGAAGCGGCGAGTGTCGCCGAAGCCGCGCCGGCGAGCTAGATCTGCGGCCGGTAATCGGCCGTTCCCCAATGTAGCATGCCCCGCCGTCGCTCGCGGCGCTGCGGGTGATAATGGCGGGAAAGCGCGCCGAGCGCCGTCTTGAGCATCAGCTTTGCCGAGCGTCGCGGCCAGCCGCGTTCCGTCTCGACCTGCTCGAGCCCCTTCAGGAAGCAGCAGACGTCGATGAGGATGCCGCTAAGTTCCGGGCCGATGGCGTCGATGGCACGATCGACCCGCTGGCGCGCGGCCAGCGCATCATCGGTCAGGTCGGCCTTGGCATTGCCGCCCCCGCGCCGCCCGGCGCAGACGCCGGCCTCCCAGTTGGCGCTGAGACGCGGCGCGATCCGGCCGAAACCATAGTCCGCCCGCAACCGCTCGCCCGCCTCGACCTCGCCGGCGGACAGGAAGGCCCGCCCATCGCGGTCCTTGCGTTGCGCGAGCGCGGCGAGCGGGCTTTCGCGCAGATTGACCGTCGCCACTTCCCGCGCACCGCCGATCTCGATCGTCCGCAGGTCGCGCTCCTGGTGCTGGGCCTGGAAACGGTCTTCGGGCGATGCCATGGCGCGCACCAGCCAGGCCGACCCTTCGCGTGAGACCGAAAGGCCCGCACCGGCACGGGCGACCAGCCCGCGCTCCATCACGTTGCGCAGCGTGGTAGTCGGCACCTCGATTGCGCCGCGATCTCCACTGTCGATGCGCATGCGTCCGGGACGCCCGCCAGCCTCGCAGCGCGCCGCGCCCTTCGAAAGAAAACTGATCAGCCGCATCAATTGCCGGTCATCCATGCCCGCCCTCATATCTGTTCACGGCGCACGAGCACGCGCACCAGCCGCTCGACCTGATCGACGATGCCGTCGAACTCGCCATCCTCCCGCCAGTCCTCGACCAGATTGACGGCGTGCTGCACCGTCGTCCGGTCGCGGGCGAAGCCGCAGCCGACATTCTTCATCGGAATCTGAAGAACCGTGTGAGCCGCGTACATGCCGATCTGCCGCACCCTGGCGACCGGCGCCGGTGAGCGCGTCGGATTGCGGATTTCCCTGCCCGAGACGTTGAAGAACGCCGAGACGATGTCGATCACCGCTTCGCATTCGCTCATCCAGCGCTCGTCGGTCTTCTTCGAGGCGGGATAAGGCGATGGCGGTTGCTCCGCCGAGGGGATTTCGGGATCAGACCTTCGTTTCGCCGCCGCCACCGCTCACCTCCGAGATAGGAATAAATGCTTTCTATCCCGGATTTGGCGGCATGAGAACAAATATCGAACATCAAAAGTTTCGATTTCCACCAAATGATTGAATCCAATCCGGATTTCCGGATCGGTCCAGATCATCGACAGGAAACTTATCCCCCCGCTCCGAACCTGCGCGCAGGATCGTCGCCTCAAGACGAGGAGAGAGCAAAGTGGATCTGAAGAGCGAAGCACGGATGTTCGTGGTCGAGACCGAAGAGCGCCGGCGCCAGGCGATGCAGCGCGTGGCGCTCCTGTGCAATTGCGGCATCGAGATCGACCGGCTTCAGACGGCCGACGCGTCGATGCGCGGGGACCTTGCCAGGCGCCTGAAGCGGCTGATCGAACGCGAGCGCATCCGCGGCAGCAATCGCCACTGGAGCTACGACCTCAATCGGCACATCGCATTGAAGCAGGCGCTGGACGGGATCGACGTCCGCGTGGCCCCCAAGAAAAAGCCGACGCCCGGAAGGCGTCGGCAGAAACTGGTCGGCTATGCGTGAGGCAGCGCGCTCAGCGCGCCTTGCGCTTGCGCCCCAGCCCCATCTTCTTGGCGAGCTGCGAGCGTGCGGCGGCATAGTTCGGCGCCACCATCGGGTAGGTGGCGTCCAGACCCCACTTCTCGCGATACTGCTCGGGCGTCAGCCCGTAATGGGTCATCAGGTGGCGCTTGAGCGACTTGAACTTCTTCCCGTCTTCCAGGCAGACGATATAATCGTCATGCACCGACTTCTTCGGGTTGACCGCCGGCTTCTGCTTGTCGGCAGGTACTGCCTCGGGCGGCGTTCCGACGCGTCCAAGCGCCATGTGTACGTCAGCGATCAGGTTCGGCAGTTCGCCGACCGGGACGGGATTGTTGCTGACATAGGCGGCAACGACGTCCGCCGTCAGTTCGATCAACATGTCGCTGTTTCGCTGCAGGTCTTCAGAGAGTTCCATTTTCGGCCCCAATAATTGTCAATCGGTAGAGCGCCGGTCTTTTGGATTTGCCGGTTCTGTTTCACCGCCATCGACGAATCCACAGTGCTTGATTAACAATTGGTACGAATATTAGGGCAAGTCAATTAATCTTGCGGATTATTTGCCGTACAAATTGGACTACGCAATGCTTTGATCCCAAACGAGCGGTTCGATATATCGAAAATTCGGTTCAGTTGTAATCGGAAGTTGCAAACAAATTTCTGTATTTCCGAGGTTCAATCTTCGTCGCGATGCTCGCGTTTTGTCTTCTGCTCGCGAATTTTTACGATCATTTCGTCCTTGACCGACTTGTCCCACAATTTGTAACCCGCCTCATACGAAGCCTTTGCAAGAAGATGTGCGGCAACGGGCGCCGTCAGCAGAAGAAACACGAAGCCGGCGATCGCCCGCATCACCGTCGCCGTGTCGTCGGCGTGGACGGCAAGCGCCAGCAGGATGACGCCGGAGCCGAGCGTGCCGGCCTTCGAGGCCGCGTGCATGCGGCAATAGACGTCGGGAAACCGGTTGATGCCGACCGAGGCGACCAGCGAGAAGGCGGCGCCGCCGACGATCATCAGCCCGACGACTATGTTGAACAGCGCCTCAATCATCGCTCACCTCCCGCAGGTTGCGCTCGTCTTCCTGCTTCACCCACAGCGAGCCCTTCGCCATGACGAAGCGTGCGAATGCCACCGTCGCGAGGAAGCCGACGAGGCCGAGCGAGATCGCCACGTCGACGTAAAGCGTGAAGCTCGTGCGGATGCCGATCAGGGCGATGAAGCCGACCGCAACGACGACCAGCATGTCGAGCGCCACGATCCGGTCCGGCAAGGTCGGTCCGACGATGACCCGGTAAGTTGTCAGGAGAAACGACAGACTGAGCAGGATCAGCCCGATATATTCTGCGACCGAAAGAAACCCTTGCGAAAAGCTCATCGGAACGCCTCCATGATCTTGCGCTCGAAGCCGGTCGCGATGTCATGGCGCAACTGATCCGGGTCGGAGCAGTCGAGCGCGTGGATGAACAGGAAGCGGCGGTCTTCGGACACGTCGACGGAGAGCGTGCCCGGCGTCAGGGTGATGAGGTTCGCCAGCATGGTGATTTCGGCGTCCTTGTCGACCTTGAGCGGGTAGACGAACATTCCCGGCTTGATGTCCATCCTCGGCGACAGCACCGTCATCGCGACGGTCCAGGACGATTTCACCAGTTCGACGAGGAACAGGATCGTCAGCGAGACGACACGGCGCATGCGGGCCAGATAGCCGAGCGAGCCGATCTCCTTGCGGATCAGATAGAGCGCGCCGGCGCCAAGGATGAAGCCGAAGAGGAGGTTCAACAGCGTGAACGAACCGGTCACGCCGCCCCAGGCCAGCGCCAGCAGGACATTGACGAGAAGCAGGGTCATGAGCCGCCTCCGGCAGGCAGGACGAGAAGCGAATAGCTCGCCGGATCGAGCAGCGACGCGGCAGCGGCGTCGGCCATCGCGAGCACCGGTTCGGGATAGAGCCCGATCCACAGGATCGGCACCATGATCAGGACGAGCGCGAACATGCCCGAGCGGTCGAGCGGCGTCGCGGGCATCACCGCGCCGTCGGCGCGCGGCCGCCAGAAGGCGAGCGCGAAGACGCGTCCCAGCGCCAGCGTCGTCAGCAGGCCGCTGAGGAGAATCGCGAAGGCCAGCCAGCCCCCCTCGCCGTCGAGCGCCGACTTGACCAGCATCACCTTAGGCCACAATCCGGAACCGGGCGGCAGGCCCGCAGCCGAAAGGACGAGCAGCAGCGCCATCGCCGCCAGCAGCGGATGCGAGCGGTAGAGCCCGCCCAGTTCGCTCAGCGAATACGTCCCGCCCGCCTTGCGCATCAGCGCGACGAGCAGGTAGAGCGCCGCCATCACCAGCATGGAATGCACTGCATAGAGCACGGTGCCGGCGAGCCCCATCCGGTCGCCGAGCGCCAGCCCGGCCATCATGATGCCGATGCCCGAAATGACGATGTAACCCATGATCCGACGAATGTCGGTCTGCGCCAGCGCGCCGATCACGCCGAAGATCATGGTCAGGATCGCGACGACGGCGATGACGCCCGAAAGTGCACCGCCCTCTTCGGGGAAAAGCAGAAACAGCGTGCGCAGCAGCGCATAGATGCCGACCTTGGTCAAAAGCGCGCCGAACAGCGCGCCCACCACCAGCCGCGGCGTGTGGTAGGACGCAGGAAGCCAGAAGTGCAGCGGAAACGCGGCCGCCTTCATGCCGAAGGCGACGAGGTAGAGCGTCGCCAGCATCGTCAGCGGCGCATCCTCGCGCAGGCCGTCGGCCTTGAGCGCGATGTCGGCCATGTTGAGCGTACCGAAGACGCCGTAGAGCAGGCCCGTCGCGATCAGGAAAAGCGTCGTCGCGACGAGGTTCAGGATCGCATATTTGAACGCCCCGTCGAGCTGCGCCCGTTCGGAGCCGAGGATCAACAGTCCGAAGGACGAGATCAGGAAGACCTCGAACCAGACATACATGTTGAAGATGTCGCCGGTCAGGAACGAGCCGCCGACGCCGGTCATCAAGAGCAGCAGGAACGGGTAGAAGCCGTATCGCTTGCCGGTCACGTCGATCGACGTGGACCCGAACAGCGCGCAGACGAGCGCCACCAGCGCCGCGGTCGTCGCCAGGAGAACGCCCAGCGTATCGGCGACGAAGGTGATGCCGAAGGGCGGCAGCCATCGTCCCATCGTCATCGCGAACGGCCCCTCGTCGAGGACGCGGGAGAGGAGGACGACGTTGGAGACGAGCACGACACCGATCACGGCCAGCGCAATCGGCGCGTGGAGTTTCGGCCGGCTGCGCAGCATCACCAGAATGGCGGCGGCCAGAAGCGGAAGCGCCACGGGGAAGACCAGCAGCCAGTCCGCCAGCGCTACGCGCTCGACGATCATGGCCTGCGAGATGTCGACGCCGTAAGGGTTCGAAGCGGATTCCATCTGTCCTCAGTAGCTCAATGGCGGCAGCGGATCGGCCTTCGGCTCGGCGATGCGCATCTCTTCGGTGTTGTCGGTGTCGAGGTCCTGGTAGGCGCGCCATGCCAGGACCAAAAGGAAGGCGAAGAGGGAGAAGGAGATCACGATCGCGGTCAGGACCAGCGCCTGCGGCAGCGGGTTGGCCGTCGCGATTTCCGGCACGTAGAGGTCGGGGGGGATCACCGGCGGCACTTCGCGCGTCAGCCGTCCCGCGGTGAAGATCGACAGATTGGCCGCGTTGCCCAGCACGACGACGCCCAGCATGATCCGGATCGTGTGCTTGGACAGGAGCAGATAGACGGCAACGGCGAAGAAGATGCCAACCAGGATGGAGAGCGCGGTCTCGATCATTCGTCGTCCCTTTCCTCCAGCGCCAGCGCGACGGATGTGATCGCGCCGAGGACGACCAGATAGACCCCGATGTCGAAGAACAGCACCGAGGAAAGTTCGAACTCGATGCCGGGGATCGGCGGCGCCCAAAGGCCGGTCATGAACGGCACGCCGAACAGGATCGAGGCGAGCCCGGCCAGCACCGACATTGCAAGACCTGACCCCGCGATCGCCATCGGGTGAAACCGCATCGCGCGCCGCGCCGAGGCGACGCCGCTGGCAATGCCGTAGATCGCGAAGGCCGAAGCGGCGAGCAGCCCGCCGATGAAGCCGCCGCCCGGATCGTTATGGCCGCGCAGCAGCACGAAGACCGAGAAGATCATCATCAGCGCCGAAAGATAAGGCGCGATGGTGCGAAGGATCAGCGTCTTCATGCCACCGTCTCCCTGCTCTCGGACGCCACCTGCGGTTCGGCATGTTCGACGCGGCGGCCGAGCCGCACGCGCACCAGCGCCAGAATCGCCAGCCCCGCGGCCATCACCACCGCGATTTCGCCCATCGTATCCACGCCGCGATAGTCGACGAGGATGACGTTGACGATGTTGCGGCCATGCGCGATCACGCGCGAATACTCGGTGAAGAACACGCTCAGCGCCGGGTCGAAGGTCAGCGACGTCGCCTTGAACAGCGCCAGCATCAGGCCGAGGCCGCACAGGCTCGCGACGGTGACGTCAAGCGCCTTTTCGCGCGTCGGCCGATGATCCGATTTCGCCAGCTTCAGCCGTGTCATGACGAGCGCGAGAATGACGACGGACAGCGTTTCGACCATGAACTGGGTGAAGCCGAGATCGGGTGCACCGAAGAGCAAGAAGATCAGCGCGACGGCAAAGCCCTGAATGCCGAGCGAGACGATCGCGGTCAGTCGGTCGTCGGCGTAGAGAACGGCGCCGAGGCCGATCACGGCGAGTGCCAGCACGACGATCTCATAAAGCGTCAGCACCGGAAGCTGCGGGAACGACGGCATCTCGCCTGCCCCGACGAGCGGAACGAGGAAGGCGAGCGCGATGACGGCGAAGGTCAGCGTCATGTAGGTTTCCATCCGCCCGTTCTGGATCAGGCCGGTGACCCGGTGCGCGCTGCGCACGATGCCGCGCAGCACCTGGTCGAAGCCGCGGTCCGGGCCCCAGCCGATCGCGATGAGAACGGCGCCGACCCGCGCCCGAACGTCGCCGAGCGTCCGGTAGATCGCAAAGCCGAGCGCGACGGTGACCAGCGAGAGCAGGAGCGGCATGCCTATGGACGGAATCAGCGAAATATAGATGTCGAGCGGTTCGCCCGCGACCGCGCTTGCCATCGGGATCGAGAAGAGCCGGTGCGTCAGCGGCGAAACAAGGGCAGCCAGAAGGCTCGCGCCCGCCAGCACCACCGGCCCCAGCCACAGCAATGGCGGTCCCTCATGTGCATGGTTCGGCGTCTTTACCTCTGGCCCGAGGAAGGGCTTCAGCGCCACGGCGAAGCCGATCGCGAACATCAGCGCGTTGCCGAGGATCGCGACGAGCGTAAACAGCGCCGACCAGACGCTTGCAAAGCCGAGCGCGTAGTAGATTTCCTCCTTGGCGAGGAAGCCGAAGAGCGGCGGCAGGCCACCCATCGAAATCGCCGCGACGAGCGCCGCGCCGAACGTGATCGGCATCGCCTTGCGCAGGCCGCCGAGCCGCGTCACGTCGCGCGAGCCGGCCTCGTGGTCGATGATGCCGGCCACCATGAAGAGCGCGCCCTTGAACAGCGAATGGGCGATCAGATAGAGCACCGCCGCCTCGATCGCGTGCTCGGAGCCGAAGCCGGTCAGCATGACGAGAAGGCCGAGCGAGGCGACCGTCGTATAGGCCAGCATCAGCTTCAGATCGCTCTGGCGCACGGCCAGGAACCCGCCGACGAGCAGCGTCACGCCGCCGAAGAGCGGCAGCACCGTCTCCCAGAGGGCCGTATCGCCCATCACCGGGTTGAGCCGCATCAGGAGATAGACACCGGCCTTCACCATCGTCGCGGAGTGCAGATAGGCCGACACCGGCGTCGGCGCCTCCATCGCGTTGGGCAGCCAGAAATGGAACGGGAACTGCGCCGACTTGGTGAACGCACCACCCAGAATCAGCACGAAGGCGAGGCCGTAGAGCTCGCTTTCGCGCAACGCATTGTCGGTTTCGAGAAGGGCCGAAAGGCTGGTCGCGCCCGTCGCGTTCCAGATGACGAGCAGCCCCGCCAGCAAGGCCAGCCCACCCATGCCCGTCACGATCAGCGCCTGCATAGCCGAACGCCGCGAGGCCTCCCGCGAATGGTCGAAGCCGATCAGCAGGAAGGAGGTGATCGAGGTCAGTTCCCAGAACACGAAGAACATCAGGAACGAGTCCGAGATCACCAGACCCTGCATCGCCCCCATGAACATCAGGATGAACGAGAAGAACCGCCCCAGATGCGCGTGCCCCTTCAGGTAGCCGCCCGAATAGAGAACGATGAAGGTGCCGATGCCGGTGATCAAAAGCGCGAAGGTCAGCGAGAGACCATCGAGGAACCACGAGAATTCGACGCCGAGGCTCGGCACCCAGTTGCGCGAGCCGGTCACGGCCGCGCCCGATGCGACGGTGCCGACGAGGCTTGCAAAGTGGATGAACAGGAAGGCCGGAACGATCGCCAGCACCCAGGCGGCCTTGTGGCCCATGCGCCGGGTCAGAGCCGGCGCGAGCGCGGCGGCGACGAACGGAAGAAAGAGCGCGATGAACGTCAGCGAGTTGCCGTCTGTCTCCATCCCGTATTATCGCCCCGCCAATTCGGTTTCCGGATCAAGTTCGAGTGCCGATCCCTTACAGACTGAAATCGCGCCTCACAAGACCACTCATGACGATGCGACAGGCTTGCCCCCGGATCATTTCCGCCCCGCCCGCCCCGATGACAATCGGGCCCCGCGCTCCTACATTGGGGCAAGGTCCCAAAGGAGCACGACATGGAAAAGACCGCACTCAAGGTCGAGAAGTCCGAAGCCGAATGGCGCGAGCAACTGACGCCGGAACAGTTTCAGGTCACGCGCAAGCACGGCACTGAGCGCGCCTTCACCGGGCCCTATGTCGACAACAAGGAGCCGGGGCTCTATCGCTGCGTGTGCTGCGACAATCCGCTTTTCCGTTCCGAGACCAAATACGAGTCCGGCTCCGGCTGGCCAAGCTTCACCGCACCGGTCGAACCCGGTGCCGTCGCACAGCATGTCGACCGGTCCTTCATGATGACACGCACCGAAATCCGCTGCGCCGATTGCGATGCCCATCTCGGCCATGTCTTCGAGGACGGCCCCGCGCCGACCGGCCTGCGCTACTGCATGAACGGTGTCGCACTGAACTTCGACCACGACTGACCGCATTTGCCCCGAGGCAGGCGGCGCGAGAGATCATCGCGCCGCCTTTCCATTTCCAGATTGCCTGAGGTTTCATGAATTTCGCCAAGCCTGCCGCCGCCCTGCCCGCCGCACCTGTCGCGCCGAAGCACGATCATTCGCACAGCCATCACGGCGTCACCGTCACCGACCCCTATCACTGGCTGCGCGCGGAGAACTGGCAGGAGGTCTTCAAGGACCCGGCAACGCTCTCGCCTGAAATCCGCGCCCATCTGGAAGCCGAGAACGCCTATCAGGCGGCGCTGACCGCCGGCGAGGAAGAGTTGCGCAAGACGCTCTTTGCCGAGATGAAGGGCCGCATCAAGGAGGACGATTCCTCCGTTCCGATGCCGGACGGCCCCTTCGCCTACGGCTCGTCCTTCGTCCTCGGCGGTGAGCAGCCGCGCTTCTTCCGCACCCCGCGCGACGGCGGCGCGGAAGAGATCGTCCTCGACGGCGACCTCGAGGCCGAGGGCAAGCCCTATTTCCGGCTCGGCGGCGTCGATCATTCCGGCGACCATGCCCGCCTCGTCTGGTCCTATGACGACAAGGGCTCGGAGTTCTACACGCTCAAGATCCGCGACATCGCGTCCGGCACCGACCTCCCCGATTTGATCGCCAACACAGGCGGCTCGGGCGATTGGGACGCGGCGAATACCGGCATCTTCTACACCGCGCTCGACGACAATCACCGTCCGTCGAAAATCTTCCACCACCGTCTCGGCGATCCGCAATCGGCCGACCGCCTGATCTACGAGGAGACCGATCCCGGTTTCTTCATGAGCGTCGGCGGCACGCGCACGAACGACTGGATCTTCATCGGCATCAACGACCACGAGACGACCGAGTACCGCGTCCTGCCCGCCGGCGATCCGAGCGCCAAACCCGTCATCGTCGCCCCGCGACAGACCGGCATCGAATACGAATTGGAGGAAGGCGGAGACGTCTTCTTCATCCTCACCAATTCCGGCGGCGCGAAGGATTTCCGCATTATGACCGCCCCGGTCGCCGATCCGCGGCCGGAAAACTGGACCGAACTCGTCCCGCACGAGCCCGGCCGGCTCATCCTCGCCATCATGGGCTTTGCCGATCATCTCGTCCGCCTCGAGCGCAAGGACGGCCTGCCGCGCATCGTCGTGCGCGAGCGCACATCCGGCGAAGAGCACATGATTTCTTTCGACGAAGAAGCCTATTCGCTCGGCCTCGTCGGCTCGCTCGAATACGACACGAGCGTCATCCGCTTTTCCTATTCGTCGATGACGACCCCCTCGCAGCTCTTCGACTACGACATGAAGACCCGCGAGCGCACCTTGCTGAAAACGCAGGAAGTGCCCTCCGGCCACGATCCGGAAAACTACGTCACGCGCCGCCTTATGGCGAAGGCGGAGGATGGCGAACTCGTCCCCGTCTCGATCCTCCACCACAAGGATACGAAGCTCGACGGCTCGGCGCCGTGCCTTCTCTACGGCTACGGCTCCTACGGCATCACCATCCCGGCCTCGTTCAACACCAATTGCCTGTCGCTGGTCGATCGCGGCTTCGTCTACGCCATCGCCCACATTCGCGGTGGCAAGGACAAGGGCTTTGCCTGGTACGAACAGGGCCGCCGCGAGAACAAGGCGAAGACCTTCCGCGACTTCATCGCCGTCGCCCGTCATCTCGTCGCCGAAAACATCACCGCGCATGACCGCATCGTCGCGCAGGGCGGTTCGGCCGGCGGCATGCTGATGGGCGCGATCGCCAACATGGCGCCGCAGGATTTCGGCGCCATCGTCGCCGAAGTCCCCTTCGTCGACGTCCTCAACACCATGCTCGACGCCTCGCTCCCGCTCACCCCGCCCGAATGGCCCGAATGGGGCAACCCCCTTGCCTCGCCCATCGACTATGGCCGCATCGCCTCCTGGTCGCCCTACGACAACATCGCCCAGCAGGACTACCCGCCCATCCTCGCCCTCGCCGGCCTCACCGACCCGCGCGTCACCTATTGGGAACCGGCCAAATGGGTCGCGCGCCTGCGCGAGATGAAGACCGACGACCACCCGGTCCTCTTCAAGATCAATATGGACGCCGGCCACGCCGGCGCATCGGGCCGCTTTTCGCGGCTCGAGGAAATCGCCTATGTCTACGCCTTTGCGCTGAAGGCGGTGGGGAAGGTTTAGCGCAGCGCTGCAATCACCCCCACTCCGTCCCGCTACGCGGGCCACCTCTCCCCCTGCCCGGGGGAGAGGAAATGCGCTTCATCTGCGTCAGCGCCTTTCTAGCCTGGGTTCCTCTCCCCTTTTGAGGGGGAGAGGTGGCCCGCAGGGCCGGAGTGGGGGTCTGCGCCTACTCGCCCGCCCCCGCATCGCTCTCCACCGCCGGCACAGCCTTCAAATACGCCGCGATCGCCTCGCGATCCTCTGCCGGAAGCCGCGCCATGTTGCGCACGACCGCCGCCATCCTACCGCCCGCCGAATCGAAATCCGGCGTGAACCCTGTTTCCAGATAAGCGGCGATGTCTTCTTCGCTCCAGTCGGCGATGTCGCCGCCGGGCGTGATGTTGGGCCGGCCGCCGAGCCACCGGTCCGTCTCCAGCCCGCCGGTCATCGCGCGCGGCGTGTGGCATTCACCGCAATGGCCCAGCGCCTCGACCAGATACTGGCCGCGCACCACATCCTCGCTCGCGCCGGCAATCGCGACCTGCGGGTCGTCATTCAGGTAAAGCCGCTTCCACAGCCCGACGCCGCGCCTGACGCTGAACGGAAACGAGACCCGGTGCACCGCCGCATCGCTCGCCACTGCCGGCAGGGTCTGCATGAAGGCGAACAGATCGGCGACGTCCGCGTCGCTCATGCGGCTGTAGGACGTATAGGGAAAGGCCGGATAATAGTGCCGGCCATCGGGCGAAACCCCGCGCCGCACCGCATTGGCAAAGTCGCTTGCCGTCCAGCCGCCGATGCCATGGTTCGGATCGGTCGAGATGTTCGGCACGACGAACGTGCCGAACTCGCTTTCGAGTTCGACGCCGCCCGACAGTTCCAGCATCGCGTCGCCGCTCGCCTGCGGCGCGGCATGGCACGAGGCGCAGCCCGCCGCCCAGAAGACGCGTTCGCCCGCGACGGCATCGCCGGGCGGAAGTTCGGCCGGTTCCGGTTTCTCGGGAGCGGAAAGCGCCCAGCCGCCCGCCACGCCTATTGCGGCGAGAACGGCAATGCCGAGCGCCAGTCGCCTGCCGGTCGCCATGGATCAGTCCCTGTAGCTCTCGTGGCAGGCGCCGCAATTCTGCGCAGCCGGGCCGAACGAGGCGCGAAAGGCGTCCAGATCCTGCGGCGCCGCTGCAAGCGCTGCGGCGACACCCTGCTTGTATCGCTCGTCGGCCGCCCGGAAACCGTACATGTCGGTCCAGATCGCCGCCGCCGCGTCGCCGCCCTCGCTTCCGGCCGGGTAAAGGGTCGCAACGTCATGCGCCTGCGCATTCGCGTTCAGTTCCTCCAGCGCCGCCATCACGGTCGCCGCATCGAAAGGCTGGCGGCCCTGGGCGATCGGCCCGAGCGTGCGCATGATCTGGCCACGCTCCTTCATCAGCGCCTGTCGGTCCTCGATCGGATCGGCAAGAGCGGGGGCTGCGAAGAGCGCCACGAGGGCGGCGGCGATGACTGGCTGCTTGATCGGCACGGTGTTCTCCCAATGGCTCGTCGATGGCATCATCGGGAATAAACGACGCGGCGGATACTCAATGGTTCAACCGCGCCATTCACGCTTGCGTTATGAGCAGGGCAAAGAAAAACCCCGGCGCGAGGCCGGGGTTTGACAGGTGCTGCCGCCTCCAATTCGCGTCAAAGCGAGTCGAAAACGGCGGATTTCGAGAACCGGAGCGGAGTGTACTTCAGTACATGAGCTGCGGCGCGCGCAGAAAGCTGCCGATTGCAGGCCGCTTTCACGCGAATTATGCGGCCTTTTCGTACATTTCCAGGACATAGTCCCAGTTGATCAGGCTGTCGACGAAGGCTTCGAGGTATTTCGGCCGCGCGTTGCGGTAGTCGATGTAATAGGAGTGCTCCCACACATCGACGCCGAGGATCGGCTTGGCGCCGTGAACCAGCGGGTTTTCGCCATTCGGCGTCTTCATGATCTGGACCTTGCCGTCCTTGACCGCAAGCCACGCCCAGCCCGAACCGAACTGGCCGACGCCGGCGGCGATGAAGTCGGTGCGGAACTTGTCGTAGCCGCCGAGGTCGCTGTCGATCGCCTTCTGCAGCGCGCCCGGCAGGCTCTTGCCGCCGCCGCCCTTCTTCATCCACTTCCAGAAATGGATGTGGTTGTAGTGCTGGCCGGCATTGTTGAAGAGGCCCTGGTTGGTGCCGTAGGACTTCTTGACGATCTCTTCCAGCGTCAGGTTGGAGAGGCCGGCTTCCTCGGCCAGCTTGTTGCCGTTGTCGACATAGGCCTTGTGGTGCTTGTCGTGGTGGTATTCCAACGTCTCGCGCGACATGAACGGGTCAAGCGCGTCGTAGTCGTAGGGCAGCGGCGGAAGTTCGAAGGCCATGGCGTATCTCCTCTAAAATACGGAATTTTTCAATGAAATCCGTTAAGTGGAACATAGGGGCCGGACCCGCAGGAGACAACCGGTTGCATGCCAATTTTTGTTGTTTGGCCGCAATTCCTTTCTGCGCGACGATGATCCCTCTTGGGCGCATACCCCGCGATACAGCAGCATGCATCCATGGTTGCTTTCGACTATTATTGCAACCATTAGTTATTTGAGCGACACTCCTCCTGCAATCTCGAGGAGGGCGAAACATGTCGGATTTCACAAGACAACTGGTTGACGCTTGCAAGCACGAATATGCGCGCTGGGACAACGGTCAGGGCCGTGAGACCTGGGGAGCGCCGCAGCACAGCAAGAACTACTATCTTTTCGTCAAGGACTATTGGAAGAGCATCGGCATAAACCACCTCGACGGCAGAACCGTGCAGGGCGGGATCCGGCCGGCCTGGTCCAGCGCATTCGTGTCCTTCATCAACAAGACCGCCGGTGCCGGAACGCGCTTCCACTACACGCAGGCGCATTGCCACTACATAAACCGAGCCATGAAAGCGGCGAACGGCGCCGCCTCGGATTTCGCCTACATCGCCCGCAAACCGGAAAACTACAAGCCGAAGGCCGGCGACATCGTCTGTGCGGGCCGGGAATATGCGAAGGGCTATGGCTACGATCAGGCGGCGATCACCTATGGGGCGGACAGCTTCTATCCGTCCCAGGGCGACATCGTCGTCGACGTGACCGACACGCACGCCCATGTGATGGGCGGCAACGTCAACGACAATGTCGACATGAAGCGGCTGAGGCTGACCGGCACCGGCTACCTGAGGAACCGGATCAACTCCTCCGGCACCGAGCTTCCGTGGATCGCGATCTTGGAGTGCCGCATCTAGCGGCGGCCAGTCCAAACAAGCTGTCGACCGCTCACCTTCTCAGGCGAGCGGACGGCCATATTACGGGCATCGGTGGCGGCTCGGCTTTCACCGATTGCTGCTGCGTGCCCAGTCGAAATAGAGCTCGCGGGCCTTGGCCGTCACCGGACCGGTCTGCAGCTGACGGTCGTCGAGGCGGTGGACGGGCAGGACCTTGGAATAGTTGCCGGACGTGAAGATCTCGTCGGCGGCGGCAAAATCGGCCACCGTCAGCGTCGTTTCGCGGACGTCGAAGCCGGCCTGGCGCAAGAGGCCGATGACGCGCGAGCGCGTGATGCCGGAAAGGAACGTGCCGTTGGCGGCCGGCGTGAAGACGACGCCGTCCTTGACCATGAAGACGTTGGACGTGCGGGTCTCGGCGACGTTGCCGAGCATGTCGCGCACCAGCGCATTGCCGAAGCCGCGCGACTTAGCCTCGACCAGGATGCGGGCGTTGTTCGGATAGAGGCAGCCGGCCTTGGCGTCCGTCGGCATGCATTCCTTGGTCGGGCGGCGGAAGGGCGACACGGTCAGCGCCTCGCCGGTCTTGCCATCTCCCAGCGGCGCCTCGAACAGGCACAGGGCAAAGCGGGTCGACTCGGGATCGGCCGCGACGACGCTGAACGAGCCGTGCTCGGCCCAGTACATCGGCTTGATGTAGACCGCGGTCTTGCCGTCGAACTTCTTCACCCCTTCCAAGGCAAGCGCCTGGATTTCCTCGGCGCTCATCGTCGCCTTCATGCCGAGATTGACCGCCGAGCGGTTGACGCGCTGGCAGTGCAGGTCGAGGTCGGGGGCGAGGCCGTCGAACCAGCGGGCGCCGTCGAACACGGTCGACGCCAGCCACATCGCGTGCGAGGTCGGCCCGATCAGCGGTGGGTTGCCGGGAAGCCACTCGCCTTCGACATAGGTCCAGGTGGGGGTGCGCGGGGAGGTGTCGACTGCCATGTTCAGGTCTCCTTCTGGCCGATAAAGGCCGGCACGGCGATCCGGGTCAAGCTGGCAAAGGCCTGAACCAATCGGCGGGCGCTGTCCACTCACGATCTTTAATGGATGCATCAGCCATTGTCATGGATGCGCCGGTGGAACGGGGGATGGCTGCGTGGCATAGATGGCGAATGCGAATGAGAGGGGCAATCCATCCATGAGAGCGATGTACTACGAGGCCTTCGGTGCTGCGCCGGAGATCCGCACCCTGCCCGACCCGACCCCGACCACCGGCGGCGTCGTGGTCAAGGTGGAGGCAACGGGGCTTTGCCGCAGCGACTGGCACGGCTGGATGGGCCACGACCCTGACATCCGCCTGCCGCACGTGCCCGGCCACGAGCTCTCGGGCACGGTGCTTGCAGCCGGCAAGGCCGTGACGCGCTTCAGGGTCGGCGACCGGGTGACGGTGCCCTTCGTCTCCGGTTGCGGCCATTGCCAGGAGTGTCGCTCGGGCAACCAGCAGGTTTGCGAGGAGCAGTTCCAGCCGGGCTTCACCCACTGGGGCTCGTTCGCCGAATATGTCGCCCTCGACCATGCCGACCAGAACCTCGTGCACCTGCCGGAAAGCGTCAGCTTCGCCACTGCCGCGAGCCTCGGCTGCCGGTTCGCCACCTCGTTCCGCGCCGTCTGCGACCAGGCGAAGGTGAAGGGCGGCGAATGGGTGGCGGTGCATGGCTGCGGCGG
>JAEWET010000025.1:0-53228 GCA_023389195.1 Pseudomonadota bacterium | reverse complement strand
TTTGATGAACGGAAATTTCCGCAACTTCGCCATCTGGCTGGTTATCCTATTCATGCTGATGGGCCTGTTCCAGGTCTTCCAGTCTTCGACGCGCTCGATCGCGGTAGCGGAAAAGAGTTACAGCCAGTTCGTTGCGGATATCGATGCCGGCTCCGTGCAGTCGGTGACGCTGATCGACAATGTCGCCCAGGGCCTGTTGCGCGACGGCACGCGCTTCGAAGTCGTCATTCCCGACGGCGCCGAGGTGGTCTCGCGCCTCGAGGACAGCAATGTGTCGATCACCGCGCGGGCGCCTGAATCGAGCCCGTTCTGGTCGATCCTCTTGTCGAGCTGGTTGCCCTTCCTCGTCATCATCGGCGTGTGGTTCTTCTTCATCCGCCAGATGCAGGGCGGGGGACGCGGCGGGGCCATGGGCTTCGGCAAGTCGCGCGCCAAGCTTTTGACCGAGACGCAGGGCAAGGTGACCTTCGAGGACGTCGCCGGCGTCGATGAAGCCAAGCAGGACCTCGAGGAGATCGTCGAATTCCTGCGCGATCCCGGAAAATTCCAGCGCCTGGGCGGCCGCATTCCACGCGGCGTGCTGCTGGTGGGCCCGCCCGGCACCGGCAAGACCCTCCTGGCGCGCTCGGTCGCCGGCGAGGCCAATGTGCCCTTCTTCACCATTTCCGGCTCGGATTTCGTGGAAATGTTCGTCGGCGTCGGCGCCAGCCGCGTCCGCGACATGTTCGAGCAGGCCAAGAAGAACGCGCCCTGCATCATCTTCATCGACGAGATCGACGCGGTCGGCCGCCAGCGCGGCGCCGGCCTCGGCGGCGGCAATGACGAGCGCGAGCAGACGCTGAACCAGCTTCTGGTCGAGATGGATGGCTTCGAGGCCAATGAAGGCGTCATCCTGATCGCCGCGACCAACCGCCCCGACGTTCTCGATCCCGCGCTCCTGCGTCCCGGCCGCTTCGACCGTCAGGTCGTCGTGCCCAACCCGGATGTCTCCGGCCGCGAGAAGATCCTCAAGGTCCATGTCCGCAACGTGCCGCTGGCGCCTAATGTCGACCTCAAGGTCCTCGCACGCGGCACCCCCGGCTTTTCGGGCGCCGATCTCGCCAACCTCGTCAACGAGGCGGCGCTGATGGCCGCGCGGCGCAACAAGCGCCTCGTGACCATGCAGGAGTTCGAGGACGCCAAGGACAAGATCATGATGGGCGCGGAGCGCCGCTCCAATGCCATGACGCAGGCCGAGAAGGAGCTGACCGCCTATCACGAGGCCGGCCACGCCATCACCGCGCTGCACGTTCCCTCGTCCGATCCGCTTCACAAAGCGACCATCATTCCGCGCGGCCGCGCGCTCGGCATGGTCATGCAGTTGCCCGAGGGCGACCGCTATTCCATGAGCTACAAATACATGGTCTCGCGCCTCATCATCATGATGGGCGGCCGCGTCGCCGAGGAGATCAAGTTCGGCAAGGAGAACATCACCTCCGGCGCGTCCTCCGACATCGACCAGGCGACCAAACTCGCCCGCGCCATGGTCACGCGCTGGGGCTTCTCCGACAAGCTCGGCCAGGTCGCCTACGGCGAAAACCAGGAAGAGGTCTTCCTGGGCCATTCCGTCGCGCGCCAGCAGAACATCTCCGAGGAAACCTCGCAGATCATCGACGGGGAAGTGCGCCGCCTGATCGACGAGGCCTATACCGAGGCCCGCCGCATCCTGACCGACCATCGCGACGGCTGGCTCGCCATCGCCGAAGGCCTGCTCGAATACGAGACGCTGTCGGGCGATGAAATCCGCCAGTTGATCAAGGGCGAGAAGCCGGCCCGCGACATGGGCGACGACACTCCGCCGACGCGCGGCTCGACCGTGCCGAAGGCCGGCGGCCGCAAGGAAGACAAGAAGGGCGGCGAGGAGCCCGGCGGATTGGAGCCGCAGCCTCAGGGGTGAGAGCCCGGTATCGCGAAGCCAAAGCCATGATGCCAGTGGCATCATGGCAGGGCTCGAACGCCGGGGAGTTGGCGTAGCCAACGGGCCCCCGGCATGGCCGAGATCATCAAGGCCGGGCGCGATGCCCGGCCTTTTTGCGTGTCAGAATACTCTCGGCGCCAGCCCCGACTGGAACCACGTCACGAAGCTTGCGATCGAGAACACCGGCAGACCCGTCGCCGCGCGAATGTCGGCCGCATAGGGCACCATGTTGGTGCATTCGAGCACGATCGCGCCGAGGTCCGGATTGTCCGCGTGAAGCGCCTTGGCGGCCGCCACATTGTCGGCCCGCGCCGCCTCCACGTCGAGCACCATCTCGTTGCCGAGGATTGCCCGCGTGAATTCACGCCCGCCTTCGGTCGAGCCCACCGGCGTTCCAGTCGGCACCCCGGCCTTTTCCAGATGCAGAGGCGTCAGCGTCGAGCTCGAGATGGTCAGGATGCCCGCGCGTCGGCCCTTCGGCAAAAGCCGGTTGACCTGCGCCACCTGCATCAACGACGACGTCGCGACCGGCACGCCGACCGCGTCCGCCAGTTCCTCCTGGAACAGCGACAGGAACCCGCAATTGGTGGTGATCCCGTCGACCCCGTCCGCGACGAGCTCGCGCGCGGCCGCGATGAAATCGCCGAGCAGCCCCTCTGCGTTACGCCGCACGACACGATCCGGCGAAGCACCGCGCACGATCTTGTAGTGCACCGGAAACGGCCAGGAGAGCGCATTGCCCATGTCGCCGACGATGCGCGGAAACCGGGCCTCCAGCATCAATATCCCAACCGCCGCCCCGTAGATCGCCTTGCCGCCCGTCGCCTGCATGTCACGTCTCCATTCGATGCCTTTCCTTTGCCACGCCGGTGGAAATGTCGCCAGACGGCTTGACCCGAAGGAAGGCTTGGGTCGCTATCCGCACATGGAAAAATCCTCGAACGAAAAGCCGATCGCGATCGTCGGCGCGGGCATCGTCGGCGTGTCGACCGCCATCTGGCTGCAGCGCGCCGGCCATCACGTCATCCTCGTCGACCGCGCCGGGCCGGGCGAAGGCACCAGCTACGGCAATGGCGGCGTGCTGGCCTCGGCCGCCATTGTTCCGGTCACAGTTCCCGGTCTATTGAAGAAGGCGCCGGGGATGCTCTTCAGCCCCGACCAGCCGCTTTTCCTCAAATGGTCCTACCTCCCGCGCCTCGCACCCTGGCTGCGACGCTACCTCCACCACGCCACCGCCGACGAAGCGCGCCGCATCGCCGCCGCCCTGCACCCGATCATCGGCGACAGCCTCGCCGATCACCAGGCGCTTGCCACCGGCACCGACGCTGCGAAGTGGCTGGTCCCGTCCGACTACGTGTTCCTCTACCGCGACCGCTCGGCCTTTTCCGCCGACGCCTTCGGCTGGTCGATCCGCCGCGACCACGGTTTTGAATGGGATGAGTTGGAAGGCCCTGCCCTGCGCGCCTACGACCCGGTCTTCTCGCCCGCCAACGGCTTTGGCATCCGCCTGAAGGACCATGGCCGCATCGCCGATCCCGGCCGCTACGTGAAGGACCTCGCAGCCCATGCCGAGGCGAACGGCGCAAGGATCATCAAGGCGAGTGTGGATGATTTCGTCATCGAGAATGGCCGCGTTACCGGCCTGCGCGCCGGCGGGCAGACGATCCCCTGTGCCGGTGTCGTTCTGACGACCGGCGTCTGGTCGAAGGCGCTGGCGGCGAAGCTCGGCGTCAACGTGCCGCTCGAAAGCGAGCGCGGCTATCATCTGGAATTGTGGGACCCGAGCACCATGCCGCGTTCGCCGGTGATGATCGCGGCGGCGAAATTCGTCGTTACGCCGATGGAGAACCGCTTGCGCCTCGCCGGCATCGTCGAGTTCGGCGGCCTCGACGCGCCGCCCTCGCGCGCACCCTTCGATCTCCTGATGCGCAACATCCGCGCTGCGATCCCCGACCTGACATGGAAGGAAACGAAGGAATGGATGGGCCACCGCCCGGCCCCTTCGGACTCGATTCCGCTCATCGGAGCGGCGCCGAAGATCGCCGGCGCATGGCTCGGCTTCGGCCATCATCATGTCGGCCTGACCGGCGGTCCGAAGACCGGTCGTTTGCTGGCGCAGCTTATTTCTGGCGCCAGGCCGAATATTGACCTTGCGCCTTACGCCCCCGCGCGCTTTGATTGAAGCTTGAAGTTTCTCGTCAGAAGAACAGCCTGAGGGCACCAGGAAGAGGGTCGAACATGAAGAAATTTGCATCCGTGCTGGCATCGACTGCCATCGTTTCGATGGCATCGAGCGCCGCCTTTGCCGAAAAGTGGGACATGCCGCTCGCCTATCCGGCGACCAATTTCCACTCCGAGAACGCTGCCGTCTTCGCGCAGTGCGTGACCGACGCCACCGGCGGCGAGCTCGAGATCGTCACCCATCCGAACGGCGCGCTCTTCGCCGGCAACGACATCAAGCGCGCGATCCAGACCGGCCAGGCGCCGATCGGCGAGCGCCTGATCTCGGCCCACGCCAACGAGAACCCGCTCTTCGGCGTCGATTCCATTCCCTTCCTCGCCACCTCCTTCGACGATTCCCACAAGCTGTGGGACGCGGCCACCGAAGAAATGACCAAGGTTCTCGACGAGCAGAACCTCGTCTACCTCTACGCCGTCGCCTGGCCGCCCCAGGGTCTCTACGCCAAGAAGGAGATCAACTCGGCGGCCGACCTGCAGGGCGTCAAGTTCCGCGCCTACAACGCCGCGACCGCCCGCATTGCCGAACTCGCCGGCATGGCGCCGGTGCAGATCGAGGCGGCCGAACTCAGCCAGGCCCTGTCGACCGGCGTCGTCGAAAGCTTCGTGTCGTCCGGCTCGACCGGCGTCGATTCCAAGGCTTGGGAAAACCTGACCCATTTCTACGACGTGCAGGCCTGGCTGCCGCGCAATGTCGTGTTCGCCAACAAGGATGCCGTCGAGGCGCTGGACGAGGAAAGCCGCAACGCGCTGATGACCTGCGCGAGCGAAGCCGGCGAGACCGGCAACGCCAAGGCCGAGGAACTGACGGCCGGCTATCTGAAGACGCTCGAGGAAAACGGCATGACCGTCGCCGAGCCGTCGGACGAACTGCGCGCCGAGCTCGCAGCCTTCGGCGAGACGATGACGACCGAATGGGTGGAAAGCGCCGGCGAAGCCGGGGCGACCATCGTCGAAGCCTATCGCGCCGAATAAGCGCCCAACCGAACGAGGACCCGGCGCCACGCCGGGTCCTTCTCTTTTTCCGGCAAAGCGGAGCAGGACATGAATGGCGCGGGGCGCGTGATACGCCGGTCGCTCGATGCGATCTATGACGGTGCCGGCTTCCTCGCCGCCCTTTGCCTCGTCGCGATCCTGATCGTGATCATGGTGCAGGTCGCGGCGCGCTGGGCCGGCATCTCGGTCCATGGCCCGGCGGAATATGCCGGCTACCTGATGGCCGCCGCATCCTTCCTCGCCTTCGCCCACACGCTGAACCGCGGCGCCCACATCCGCGTCGGCCTGCTGATCAACGCCCTCGGCGAGCGTCGTTTCTGGGGCGAACTCTGGTGCCTCCTCGTCGCCTCCGCCGCGGGCATCTTCCTCGCCTGGTACGCCTGCAAGGCCGTCTACTGGTCGTGGAGACTGGGCGACATCAGCCAGGCGCAGGACGCGACGCCGCTCTGGATCGTCCAGACGCCGGTCGCGGTCGGCGCGATCATCCTCGCCGTCTGCTTCGTCGACAATCTCATCACCCTTCTTCTCGCCGGCCGCGACAATATCCGCCCCGACCTCGAAGAACAGAGCCGGGCGGAATAGGCCGATGGAACCCTTTTACGCGATCGGCATCTTCCTTTTCGTCCTCTTCCTCCTGCTCGGCTCGGGCGTCTGGATCGGCCTTGCGCTGCTCGGCGTCGCCTATGTCGGCATGGAGATGTTCACCATGCGCCCGACTGGCGATGCGATGATGACCGCCGTCTGGCGTTCGGCCTCCTCCTGGACGCTGACCGCCCTGCCGATGTTCATCTGGATGGGGGAAATCCTCTTCCGCACCCGCCTGTCGGAAGACATGTTCAAGGGCCTTGCGCCGTGGATGGCGCGCCTGCCCGGCGGACTGATGCACACCAACATCGCCGGCTGCGCCGTCTTCGCCGCCGTGTCCGGCTCATCCGCCGCCACGCTCACCACCGTCGGCAAGATGACCATCCCGGAATTGCGCAAGCGGCAATATCCCGAGCGCATGGTGATCGGCACGCTCGCCGGCGCCGCCACGCTCGGCCTGATGATCCCGCCCTCGCTGACCTTGATCGTCTATGGCGTCTCGATCAACGAATCGATCACCTCGCTCTTCATCGCCGGCATCATCCCGGGCCTCGTCCTCGCCGGCCTCTTCATGCTCTATGTCGTCGGCGTCTCGCAGATCTCGAAAACCTACACGCCCGTCCCCGAGCCCAAGATCAGCTTTGGTGAGAAGCTGAGGCGCTCGCGCTTCCTCGTCCCCGTTTTGCTCTTGATCCTGCTCGTCATCGGCTCGATGTATACCGGCCTCGCCACGGCCACCGAGGCCGCCGCCATCGGCGTCGTCGGCGCGCTGGTGCTTGCCGCCGCGCAGCGCTCGCTCAGCTGGTCCGTCTTCGTGGAAAGCCTGATGGGCGCAACGCGCACCTCCGCGATGATCGCGCTGATCCTCGCCGGCGCCGCCTTCCTGACGCTCGCCATGGGCTTCACCGGCCTGCCGCGCGGCCTCGCGGCCTTCATCGGCTCGATGGAACTGACCCAGTTCCAGCTCATCATGGTGCTGATGGTGTTCTACATCATCCTCGGCTGCTTCCTCGACGGCATTTCCATCGTGGTATTGACCATCGCCATCGTCGAGCCGATGGTGCGCCAGGCCGGTATCGACCTGATCTGGTTCGGCATCTTCATCGTCGTGGTGGTCGAGATGGCGCAGATCACGCCGCCCATCGGCTTCAACCTCTTCGTGCTGCAGGGCATGACCGGCCACCCGATGAGCTACATCGCCCGCGCCGCGCTGCCGATGTTCCTGATCATGTTCGGCATGATCCTGCTTCTGGTCGCCTTCCCCGAGCTTGCGACCTGGCTTCCCGAACAGGTTCGCCCGGTTCGGGGCGTCACGCCGGCGGCATGATCCTGCTGCGGTTCGCCGCGCGTCACGGCCGGGCGATCCTCATCGCCGGGCTGGTCGCCGGCATCGCCCTGCCCGGCCTCGCCTTCGCGATGCGGCCGTGGATACCCGAACTCGTCGCTGCCATGCTGTTCGTCGCAGCCCTTCGCATCGGCCCCCGCGCGGCCTTCGGTGCCGCCCGCGACTTCGGTGCGGCGGTCGGCATCGCCTGGCTCTATCAGGTCGTGTTCCCGCTGGTCGCCATCATGGTCTTCATGGCCTTCGGCTGGAGCGGCGTCTTCGCCACCGCCATCATCCTGATGCTCGCCGCCTCGCCGATTTCCGGCAGCCCCAACATCACGTTGATGACCGGCAACGACCCTGCCCCGGCACTGCGCCAGCTCGTCATCGGCACGGCGCTCCTGCCCTTGACCGTTATCCCCGTCTTCTGGCTGACGCCCGATCTCGGCAATCTGTCGGACGTATTCGCCGCCGCCGCCCGGCTTCTCGCATTGATCCTCGCCGCGACCGGCCTCGGCTTCGCCCTTCGCGCCACAATCCTGCGCGATCCCGCGCCCGAAACGCTGGTCGCGATCGACGGCGCGTCGGCGGTGCTCATGGGCGTTGTGGTGATCGGTCTGATGTCGGCAGTGGGACCGGCAATCTTCGACGACCCGGCTGCACTGGCGCTGGCGCTCGTCGTCGTCTTCGCGGCGAACTTCGGACTTCAGATCGCCGCCGCCACGGCCCTGCGCGCAACCCACCGCCGCCACCTCGCCGCCCCGCTCGGCATCGTCGCGGGAAACCGCAACATCGCGCTCTTCATCGCAGCCCTGCCGGCGACGGTGACCGACCCGCTGCTGCTCTTCATCGGCTGCTACCAAATCCCGATGTACCTGACGCCGATCCTGCTCGGGCGGTTTTATCGACGGGATGCGACCTGATCGAGAAAAGCGCCCCCTCCGGCCCTTCGGGCCACCTCCCCCGCTTCGCAGGGGAGGATCTATGTCGCGGCCGGCCGCGCCCTCAGTTCCTCCCCCGTGCACGGGGGAGGGGAACCGCCGAAGGCGGTGGAGGGGGCGCGCCGAAACGCAGGTTTGTCGCCGAGGCCAGCAGCGTCAGCCCTGCGCCGCGATCACAATGATCTCGACCTTGTACTTCGCCGCCGCCAGCTTCGCCTGGCCGGTCGCGCGCGCAGGCGTATTCGCCTTGTCCACCCACGCATCCCAAGCCGCGTTCATCTCGCCAAAGTTCGCCATGTCGTCGAGCCAGATCTGCGCCGACAAAATGCGCGACTTGGACGAGCCCGACAGCGCCAGGAGCCGGTCGATCTCCTTGAGGATCGATTCCGTCTGCGCCTTGACCGTGTCTCCGTCGCCGACCTGTCCAGCGAGATAGACGACGCCGTTGAAGATGTTGGCCTGGCTCATGCGCGGGCCGGTTTCGTGCCGGGTGATGGTCATGGGAGCTCCTTCCGAGAAATTCCAGCATTCGGAATTTCGGTGCAGTTATGAATTCATGTCTGCGAGATAGCTGTTCGCTTCCGCCGAGGCTTGGTAGCGGCTCGGATCGATCTCCGCAACGAGAAGCGCCTCCCCCGTCTCGCCGGCCTCCGCCAGAAGCGTCCCGTCCGGCGCGACGATCACCGACAGGCCGGCATAGGCGAAGCGCTCGTCCGCCCCGCAATGGTCGACATAGGCCAGGAACACCTGGTTCTCGAAGGCGCGCACCGGCACCAGCTTGCGTGCGATGAACGCGTCATGGTCGCTCGCCGGCAGCGCCGTCGGCACCAGCACGACGTCGACCCCTGCCTTCGCCAGCCGGCGCACGTTCTCCGGAAACTCGACGTCGTAGCAGATCAGAATGCCGAACTTCAGCCCGCCCCGCTCAAAGGTCACGGCCTCGGGCTTCGCCTGTTCGAACAGCCCGCGTTCATAGGGACCGTAGAGATTGCATTTGCGGTAGATCGTCGGCACCGCCTCGCCATCGACATAGACGGCGCTGTTGCGCAGCGTCTCGCCATCGCGCTCGGAGAACCCGGCGAGGATCGCGACCCCGGTCTCCGCCGCGATGTCCGCCAGTCGCGCGACCTGCGCGCCCTCGGACGTCTCGGCCTTCTCGCGCACCGCACGCCCCGCACCATAGCCGGTCAGCGCCAGTTCCGGCGCGACCAGAATCGACGCGCCCTTGGCCGCCGCCTCGCGCGCTGCACCCTCTATCTTGGCGAGATTGGCGGCCACGTCGCCCGGCACGCTTTCCATCTGGTAGGCGGCGATCTTCATCAGCTTTCGTCCGACGACAGCGCGCCGAGGAGCCGCGGCAGGTCGCCGAACCGCGCCACCAGCCCGAAGATCAGCGCCGCCAGCGCGACGAAGAACACCGACACCGACGCCATGGTCGGCGTATAGCCGTAGCGCAGCGCGTTAAAGATCTTGATCGGCAGCGTTTCCATGGTGAACCCCACGGTCATGTAGGCGACGATGTATTCGTTCAGCGACAGCACGAACACGAATGCGAAGCCCGATACCAGATAGGGCAGGATGAGCGGCAGGACCACCGTCCGCAACACCGTCCGGGCGCTGGCGCCCATGGTCGACGCCGCTTCGACCAGCGAGCGGTCGATGGAGGCGAAGCCGAGGGTCAGTGTGACGAGCGGCAGCGTGACGAAGAAGATGCCGTGCGAGATGATCGCCGTCCACCACTGGCCGTAGGCGCCCGCCGTCGTCCAGAAGGTCAGGAAGCCGAGTGCGGTGATGACCGGCGGCAGCACGAAGGGTGCGACGCCGAGAAGCTGGAACACGTTCGCCCAGGGCGCGATCCGCCGCCACAGGAACCAAGCGAGCGGCAGCGCGATCAGCACCGCAAGCGTCGCGGCAAGCGTCGCCAGCAGCAGCGAATTCATCAGCGCCTGCCGCCAGCTATCGTCGGTGAAGATCGCGGCATACCAGGAGAGCGAAAAGCCCTGCGGTGGAAAGGTCAAATTCTGCCGCTCGTTCACCGAAACGCCCGCGACGACGACGATCGGCGCGGCGAGGAAGATCGCGACGAGCGCGAGATAAAGACGCATCAGGGCCGTGCTCATGCCGCCTCTCCCTTGCGCCCGACGAGCAGCGTCAGCCCGACCATCGCCAGCGACATCAGGACGAGGAAAACGGCCATCGCCGCGGCGAACGGCATGTTCGACTGGTAGATCGCCTGGTCGGTGATCAGCACCGACAGCGTCCAATGCTGCGGCCGGCCGAGAATCTGCGGCAGGAGATACGCGCCGAGTGCGAAGACGAAGACCATGATCAGCGTCGCGACGATCGTGTTGCGCAGCCCCGGCACGACGACGTTGAAGAAGGCGCGGATCGGCGACGCGCCCAATGTCCGCGCGGCTTCCGTCAGCGTCGGGTCGAGCCGCACGATGGCGGGATAAAGGATCAGCACCGTATAGGGCAACGCCTGGTACACCATCGCCGTCAGCACCGCGCCGAAACCGGGGAAGAGCGCCCGCGGCTCGGCCATCAACCCCGCCCAGACGAGGAGGTTGGTGATGCCGGCCGTGCGCGAAAACAGCGTCGACCAGGCAAAGCCGATGATGACTTCGGAGAGCGACAGAACGGACAGAAGCGCGACCAGCCACACCACCTGCACCCGCCGGCTGGCCTTCGAGATCAGCCAGGTGAACGGAAACCCGATCGCCACGCACACAAGCGCGACCATGACGGCCAGCATGATCGAAAAGCCGAGCACGCCGCCGAAGAAGGCGGATAAAAACCGCTCGTAATTGTCGAAGATGAAAGCCGGCGTGTAGAACCCGCCCTGCTGGCGCTGGAAGAACGAGACGGCGACCATCGTGCCGAACGGCACGACGAAGAAGGCGACCAGCATGAACCCCGGAAAGACCAGCGGCGCGTAATCCGCGACGCTCTTCGGCGCCTCGCGTCTCATGACTTCAGCACCACCGCGCTTTGCGCTGGGATTCGCACGCCCACCTTCTGCCCTGCGGCAAGGTCGGAGCGGTCGCGCGGCGTCGTCACGGCGACGATGGTCGTGCCGGAAACGTCGACGAAGGTTTCGATCGTGCCGCCGAGATCGCGCACGAAGGTCACGGTGCCGGCCAGGACACCTTCGCCCGGCGCGGTGATCTGCACGTCCTCGGGCCGCACGGAGAGCGTCGCCGTGCGCGCGCCGTCGACCATCGCCACATCGGGCAAGGCGGTTCCCAGCGCGGTGACGCGCCCAGCGCTGTCGCTTTCGACGGCCAGGAGATTAGTCGAGCCGATGAAACCGGCCACGAAGCTGTCCGCCGGGCGCCGATAGATCTCCACCGGTGGCGCCGCCTGCCTTATGCGCCCTTCGCCCATGACGACGACGAGGTCGGCCATGGTCATCGCCTCGCGCTGGTCGTGGGTGACGACGATGGTGGTGATGCCGAGCTGCTGCTGGAGCTGGCGCAGTTCCACCTGCATCGCCTCGCGCAGCTTGGCGTCGAGCGCCGACAGCGGCTCGTCGAGCAGGAAGAGCCGCGGCGAGATGGCCAGCGCGCGGGCGATGGCGACGCGCTGGCGCTGGCCGCCGGAAAGCTTGGCGACGGGACGCTTCGCAAAATCAGGCAGATGAATGAGCTTCAGGAGTTCGTCCACGCGCGCATTCTGCTCGGCCTTCGAGGCGCCGCGGATGCGCAGCGGATAGGCAATGTTGTCGCCGACATTCAGATGCGGAAACAGCGCCAGCGACTGGAACACCATGCCGAAATCGCGCTTGTGCGTGGGCGTCGCGGTGATGTCCTGCCCGTCGACGACGACCTGCCCCGAACTCGGCTCCTCCAGCCCCGCGATCATGCGCAGAAGCGTGGTCTTGCCGCAGCCCGACGGGCCGAGCAGGCACACGAACGTGCCCTGCGGCACGTCGAGGCTGACATGGTCGACGGCTTTGAAGTCGCCGAATTTCTTGGTGATCGCCTTGAGCGCGAGACCTGTCATCGCCGTCCCGTCTTTCCGATGGTCCGGGCTGCAAACGCAGCCCGGAAGATTGTGGTTCCGACGCGCCGAGCAGGTGCACTGCGGTCGGGCGCGTCGAGATTCGGGCCAGGACGAGCCGAAAACGGTTGGCTTCGAGAACCGGAGCGGAGCGTACTTTTCGTACGTGAGCACCGGAAGCGCAGAAGACTGCCGTTTGCAGGCCGTCCTGGCGTGAATATTGTCGCGCCCGTCAGCCGGCGATGAGCTCCGTCCACTTCTGATTCAGGAAGTCGTCCCGAGTCTGGTAGAGATCGTAGCGCGGGATGATCGGATCGATGTCCGACGACACGGCGGCGAATTCCTCGTCCGTGAGCTGGGTCAGTTCGCGCTTGATCGTCGGCGCGGTGCCGACCTTCTGCGACATCAGCGTCTGCGTTTCGGCGCGCGTCATGTAGTCGATGAACACATGCGCTTCCTCGGCCTTCTGCGACGCGCGGGAAAGCGCCCACGAACCCGAATCCAGGATGCCGCCTTCTTCGGGGAAGGTCGAGCGAACCGGGTTGCCGTCGGCGGCGGCAAGGCCCGTCACGTCGTGGTAATACTGGCCCATCGGGATTTCGCCCGACTTCAGCGCCTGCTCGAACTGGGCCTCGTCGCGATACCAAAGCCGCACATTCGGCTTCACCTCGGCGAGCTTCTGGAACACTTCCTCCAACCCCTCATCGGTGCTCAAGTGATCCGTGCCGCCGAAGAACGTCTTGGCGGTGACTTCGAGCAGGAAGGAGTTGGAGACGAGCGCGAGAAGGCCAAGGCGGTCGGCATTCGCCGGGTCCCACAGCGCCTGCCATGAGGTCGGTGCCTCAGGATAAACGTCGGTGTTGGTGACGAGCGTGATATACCACGCCACCGCGCCGATGCCGCAGACGCGCCCGTCCGGATACTTGTTGACCGAACGCTCGAGCAGATTGTCGGCATTCGAAATCTTGGCGAGGTCCAGCGGCTGCCAGAGTTCGCTCGCCTGACCCTTCAGCATGGCGACCTGCGCCATCATCGAAAGGTCGGCCGGCGCCTGGTTGGCGCGCGCGGCCTGTTCGAGCTGGACGAGCCAGGCCTCGCCGGTCGGCTCCGCGATGGATTCGACCGCGATGCCGGTTTCCTCGGTGAAGGCCGGGAAGATGTGCGTGTCGAACGATTCCTTGAAATAGCCGCCATAGACGCCGACCTTGATCGAGCGATCCTGCGCCCGAAGGATCGAGGGCATGGCAAGCATGCCGGCCGTCATCGCCGTGCCGGCAAGCACCGTGCGCCGGCTCACATTGGTGGTCAGAAACTTCTTCATCGTCGTTCCTCTTATGTGGCCTTTGCGGCCGTTCCCTTGTTCCCGAAAAGCTTGTCGGTGGTGCAGACCGCTCAGGCCCGAATGATGGATGGACTGAACACCATCAGGCTCAATATTTCAAACAGCACCTGTGCTCCCGCATGGGCAGTGTTGGTCGTCGAATCGTATTGCGGCGCGACCTCGACCACGTCGCCGCCGACGAGATCGACGCCCTTCAGGCCGCGCAGGAGTTCCAGCACCTCGCGCGTCGTCAGCCCGCCCACTTCCGGCGTGCCCGTTCCGGGCGCGAAGGAGGGGTCGAGGCTGTCGATGTCAAACGAAAGATAGGTCGGCCCGTCGCCGACGATCGCGCGCGCCTTTTCGATGATCGCGGGAATGCCGAGCCGGTCGACCTCCTCGGCATGGATCACCGTCATGCCGCTCTCGTAGGAGAACTCCCACAAATATTCGGCCGAGCCGCGAATGCCGATCTGGATCGTCCGCGTCGGATCGAGCACGCCGTCGAGCACCGCATTGCGGAACGGCCCGCCATGGTGGAACTTGGTCTGGTCGAACGATCCGCTCGTGTCGCAATGCGCGTCGATATGGATCAGACCGACGGGCCGGTCGCGGCCGACCGCCTTCAGGATCGGATGGGTGATCGAATGGTCGCCGCCGACACCGAGTGGCACGACGCCCGCATCCACCATGCGTGTCACATGCGCCTCGATGTCGTCATGGCTCTGCTCCAGCCGGTAGCGGCTGGCGAACGGCACGTCGCCGATATCGGCCACGCGCAGTTCCTGCACCGGGGCGCATTCGAGCACGTGGTTGTAGGGCCCGATCCGCTCGATGGTGCGCAGCGCACGCGGCCCGAAACGCGAGCCGTTGCGGTTGGTGACACCCAAATCCATCGGCACCCCGTAGATGCCGACCTGCAGATCGCCGAAATCGGGCGCGGCGGGATCGATCGCCAAGTGCGGCGCGGTGAGGAACGTTGGCATCCCGGCATAGGGTGCCAGCCGCGTGCCGGATTTGGAGAAGATCTTCTCCGCCACCTTGCGAAAGCGCGGGTCGGCGATATCGCCGCCGGTGCCGTCCGCGAACTTGTCGCGCAAGGCTTCGAGTTTCGCCTGGTCCCAGCCCATTGCCTGCTCCTTGGTCGCTGACGCGTGCCGCATAATGTCTTGGCAGATCGAATTGTTGAGCCAGTGCCATTGAAAATGCAATTGATATTGTTGTAGCGCTTGCTGTGAGCTTTCTTCACATCGGATATCGACGTTTGGCACCCCGCCTGCCCCCGCTCAACCCCTTGCGCGCCTTCGAGGCGGCGGCCCGCCACGGCTCGCTGACCAAGGCTGCGGCGGAGCTTTCGGTCACGCATGGCGCGGTCAGCCACCAGATCAGGGCGCTCGAATCCGCGCTTGACGTGCAGCTTTTCGAGCGCGGCGGCCAGCGGCTGAAGCTCACCGCCCACGGCGCCGAGCTCCTGCCGTCGGTCTCGACCGCTTTCGCCGAGATCGCCGGCGCAACCGCCCGGCTGACGCGCCCTTCGAGCGCCGGCGCGCTTTCGGTTACCTGCGTACCCGCACTTCTTTCCTTCTGGCTCCTGCCGCGCCTGTCCTCCTTCACCGCGCGTTTCCCGGACATCCGCCTGACCCTCGACGCCGCCAACGATCCGGACCTGATCCATTCGCCCGGGATCGACATCTGCATCCTTTACGGCGACGGCAACTGGTCCGATTGCTGGTCGCGCCGGCTGACCGGGCTCGACCTCTTTCCCGTCGTCTCGCCCTCGCTCATCAACAACCGGCCGATCCGCACCATCCGCGACATGAAGGAGCACATCCTGCTCCACGCCGATGACGGCCGCGAGTGGCACACCTGGCTCTCCGCCGCCGATGCGCTCGATTTGAAGCGCAACGCGCAGCACCACATGTGCGACGCGCGCCTCGCCATCGAGGCGGCGATCCACGGCTACGGCGTAGCGCTCGGCGACACGGTGACGGCGAGCCGCTTCCTCGCCTCCGGCCAGCTCGTCGCGCCGTTCAACCTCGCCGTGCCGGCCGTCGATGCCTTCCACGTCGCCTGCCGTTCGGATCTGCGCTCCGCGCCGGTCGTCCAGGTCTTCATCGACTGGCTGACGAGCGAATTTGCCGATATGAACGCGCGCGCCGAGCCGCAGACGACCGCCCGCCGCGCCATTCGTCGTTCCACCCCCGCCCAGCGCAAGGCACCGGCGCGAAAAGCCGCCAAGTCCCGCAAGTCCTGAGACCCGACCCCGCATGATGAGACCGCGCCTCAATCCGCTGATCGCCAGCCTGTCGGCTCCGCCGATCCCTGCCGTCCAGGCCTGGGGCCGCGCCTATGACGGCCGCCTCGGCCCGCTTGTCGACCTTTCCCAGGCCGTTCCTGGCTACCCGCCTGAGCCGCGCATGCTGAATTGGCTCGCCGAAGCCGCCGGCTCCGTCGCCGCCTGCGGCTACGGCCCGATCGAGGGCGAGGACGAACTGCGCGCAAGCTACGCCGCGCATCAGGCCGCGCTCTACGGCGCGCCGATTGCCGCCGAGAATATCCATATCACCTCGGGCTGCAATCAGGCCTTCGTCACCGCGGCCATGGCCGTCGCCGGCGTTGGCGATGCGATCCTGATGACCAATCCCTGCTACTTCAATCACGAGACGACGCTCGAAATGCTCGGCATCGCGCCGCGCTACGTCCGCTGTCACGCCGAAAACGGCTTCCTGCCGACGCTGGACGACGTCGCCGCCGCCATCTCGCCCGACATTCGCGCGCTCGCCATCGTCACGCCGAACAATCCCACTGGCGCCATCTATCCGCCGGCCCTCCTCGCCGACCTCCTGGCACTCTGCCGCGACAAGGGCATCTGGCTGATCCTCGACGAGACCTATCGCGACTTCCTGCCGCTCGGCACGGCCCGCCCGCACGATCTCTTCTCCGAGCCCCTGTGGCAGGACAATCTGATCGGCCTTTATTCCTTCTCCAAATCCTTCTGCATCCCCGGCCACCGCCTCGGCGCCGTCACCGCCTCGCCGCAGATGGTCGATGCCATCGCGCGGATCATGGACAACGTCCAGATTTGCGCCCCGCGCGCCCCGCAGATCGCGGTCGCCGCGGCCATCGCGCCGCTAGCCGCGTGGCGCGAGGACAACCGCGCCGAAATCGCCTACCGCGCCGACGCACTCAGCGCGGCGCTCGACGGCGTCAACGGCTGGACCCTCGACGCGATCGGCGCCTATTTCGCCTTCCTGCGCCATCCCTTCGAAGGCGAAAGCTCGACTCGCATCTCCGAACGCCTCGCCCGCGAAGCCGGCATCGTCACCATCCCCGGCGCCTTCTTCGGCCCCGGAAATGATCGCCATCTGCGCGTGGCGTTCGCCAATGCGACGGCGGATGTGTTGGCGACGCTGCCGGCGAGGTTGCGGGCGGTGGTCTGAAACATTTCCGCTTTACGTTGCCCCCCTCTGTCCTGCCGGCCATCTCCCCCGCAGGTGGGGAGATTAGTCTCGTCATCGCCGAGCGTGATCTCCCCCCTCGCGGGGGAGATGTCCGGCAGGACAGAGGGGGGCGCGACAAAGCGCAACCTACGCGAAAAGCCCCCGATCCCTCTCCACCGCCTGCGCAATAAACCCCGCCACCGCCTGTATCCGTCGCACCGGCCGCACCGATTCGTGATAGACCAGCCAATACGCCCGCCGGATCGGCTTGATCGCCTCCACCAGCACCAGTTCCGGGTGCTTGCGCGCGATGAACGAGTGCAAAATGCCCACCCCGGCCCCGGCCCGCACCGCCTCCACTTGCCCCAGCGCCGACGATACCGAGAACCGCGCCTCCCATTGCGGATGGAACTGGCGCGCATAATCGAGCGACGGGCTGACGATCAGGTCGGGCACGTAGCCGATCAGCCGGTGCTTCAGGAGATCGTCGGTCGATTGCGGCAGGCCGTGTGCCTCCACGTAGTCACGCGAGGCGTAGATGGCGAGCGTGTAGTCGACGAGCTTGGCCGCCACCAGCCGCCCCTCCGTCGGACGATCCACCGTGATCGCGATATCCGCCTCGTGCCGCGATAGCGAGAACGAGCGCGGCACCGGCACGAGCTGGAGGTCGAGATCGGCATGAAGCGCGGAGAATTCCGGCAGCCGTCCGGCCAGATACGCGACGCCGAACCCGTCCGGCGCGCCGATGCGCACCGTACCCGAAAGCGTCGCCCCCTCGCCCGCGACTTCCGAGCGCGCGGCGATCATGTCCGCTTCCATCCGCTCGGCCACCTGCAAAAACCGCTCGCCCTCCGGCGTCAGTTCGCAACCCGTGGTCAAGCGATTGAGAAGCTTCGCGCCGAGCGCGGATTCCAGTGCAACCATGCGCCGCGAAACGGTCGCATGGTTGAGCCCGAGCCGCTTGCCCGCACCCAGGATCTGCCCCGAGCGCGCGACCGCCAGAAACACGCGCATGTCGTCCCAGTTCATGGAAATCTCCTACCCTCCCTCCCCATACCGCGTTGCACCATTTCGTGCACCTTCTTTCTCGCTCATCGATCCTTGCACAGCGGCTTGCGCCCGCTTGGCGTTGCATTGCTGCCGCCATGCGCAGAAGATGCCGCCAATCGATAAGCTTAGGGAGATCCTCATGATCGAGGTCGGACATTTCATCGGCGGCAAGCGCGTCGCCGGCAAGAGCGGTCGCACCGCTGACATCATGCAGCCGATGGACGGCTCGGTGCGCGGCAAGGTCGCGCTCGCCTCGCGCGAGGAACTGCGCGAAGCGGTCGAGAACGCCAAGCAGGCGCAGATCGGCTGGGCAGCGACCAATCCGCAGCGCCGCGTGCGCGTCCTGATGAAGTTCCTCGACCTCGTCCAGAACGAGTATGACGAACTCGCGGAGATGCTCGCCCGCGAGCACGGCAAGACCATCCCCGACGCCAAGGGAGACATCCAGCGCGGCCTCGAAGTGATCGAGGTCTGCATCGGCGCGCCGCACCTGATGAAGGGCGAATACACCGACGGCGCCGGCCCCGGCATCGACGTCTATTCGCTGCGCCAGCCGCTCGGCGTCGTCGCCGGCATCACGCCGTTCAACTTCCCCGCCATGATCCCGCTCTGGAAGATCGGCCCGGCGATCTCCGCCGGCAATTCCTTCATCCTGAAGCCGTCAGAGCGCGATCCGTCCGTGCCGATGCGCATCGCCGAACTCTTCATCGAGGCGGGCCTTCCGGCCGGCGTCCTCAACGTCGTCAATGGCGGCAAGGAAGTCGTCGACGGCATTCTCGACGATCCGGACATCAAGGCCGTGGGCTTCGTCGGCTCGACGCCGATCGCGCAGTACATCTATTCGCGCGCAACAGCGAATGGCAAGCGCGCCCAGTGCTTCGGCGGCGCCAAGAACCACATGATCATCATGCCCGATGCCGACATGGACCAGACGGTCGACGCCCTGATCGGCGCCGGCTACGGCTCGGCCGGCGAGCGCTGCATGGCAATCTCGGTCGCCGTTCCCGTCGGCAAGGAAACCGCCGACCGTCTCGTCGAAAAGCTGATCCCGCGCGTCGAAGCGCTGAAGATCGGCTCCTCGCTCGACGCCTCGGCCGATTTCGGCCCGGTGGTGACGGCCGAAGCCCTCAGCCGCATCAAGACCTATGTCGACGCCGGCGTGAAGGAAGGCGCCGACCTCGTGGTCGACGGCCGCGACTTCAAGATGCAGGGCTACGAGAACGGCTACTACATGGCCGGCTGCCTGTTCGACAACGTCACGCCGGACATGAAGATCTACAAGGAAGAGATCTTCGGCCCGGTCCTCTCCATCGTGCGCGCCAACACCTATGAGGACGCGCTGCGCCTGCCCAACGAACACGAATACGGAAACGGCGTTTCGATCTTCACCCGCGACGGCGACGCCGCCCGCGACTTCGCCGCTCGCGTCCAGGTCGGCATGGTCGGCGTCAACGTGCCGATCCCGGTCCCGATTGCCTACTACACCTTCGGCGGCTGGAAGGCCTCGGGCTTCGGCGATCTGAACCAGCACGGCCCCGACGCCTTCCGCTTCTACACCAAGACCAAGACCGTAACCTCACGCTGGCCCTCGGGCATCAAGGACGGCGCGGAGTTCGTCATCCCGACGATGAACTGAGCCTTGCCCTTTCCTCTCCCCCGGGCAGGGGGAGAGGTGGCCCTCCGGGCCGGAGTGGGGGTGCTTCCACCGACCAAGACCGACGGGTGCCCCATTGGCGCCCGTTTTTACTTTGAAACACGCGTTACGCTACGTCACAGAGTCGTGATGGAACGGATACACTTCCTAAACCCTTTTTCCCCCGAAGCCGCCGCGGGTGGCCAAAGATTTTCCGGGTCGGGCAGGGCAGTTTTGTAAATCGTCTTTCCCCGCTGGCCGAAACGCAGGAGGTGCTTCCAATGGCACGCACAGCCCTTATCGTCTCAGCGGCGGCAGCAGCGATGGTCCTGACTGCACTTCCCTTCGCCTCGGCCACCAGCCCGAATGCCGACATGGCGGCGATCCAGCCCGAGGCCCCGGCGGTCGAGACGCCGGCCCTCAACGCCAACATGCTGTCGATGAACATGTGCTCCGAGCGCGCCAACATCGTCACCGAACTCGAGCAGCACTTCAACGAAAGCGCGACGGCCGTCGGCATGGTCGACAACAGCGCGGTCGTCGAGGTCTTCGTATCCGACAGCGGCTCGTGGACGATCCTTGCCACCGGCACGGACGGAAAGAGCTGCATCATCTCGGCTGGCGAAGGCTGGGAATCGACGCAGATGGTTCGCGGCGCCGACGCCTGATCTAATTCCAACGCAACGCAGGCAACAAAAAAGCCGGGCAATGCCCGGCTTTTTCACGTCTGGTCGAAAGGCTCAGCCTTCCTTGGGCGTCAGCACCTGGCGGCCGCGATACATGCCCGTCTTCAGGTCGATGTGGTGCGGGCGGCGCATTTCGCCGGAATTCTTGTCTTCGGTGAAGGTCGGGGACTTCAGCGCATCGGCCGAGCGGCGCATGCCGCGCTTCGAAGGCGAAGTTTTCCTTTTAGGTACAGCCATGGTCTTGCTCCGGTATCGATCAATGACCTGCGCAACCCCAATGGGGCCTGCAACGGGCCTAATTCTGCGAAAGGTTGCGGTGCCTATACACGCCGGCAGTCGGGTTGACCAGACTCAGGGCTCGAATTTTTTCAGGCGGTCACCGCAGGCAGCCGACATAAGCCCCTGCCTGGTTCGCGCGCGCCTCGATCGTTCCTGCCAGGCGCGAGAGGCCCTGCCCCGGATTGGCCGGGTCGCGGTTCAGCGGGTTGGGCAGCGCGACGGCCAGAAGCGCCGCCTGCCGCGAGCTGAGGTCGCGCGCCGACCGGCCGAAATGATGCTGCGCCGCCGCCTCCACGCCGTAGATGTTCGGTCCCCACTCGGCGATGTTCAGATAGATTTCCATGATCCGCCGCTTCGGCAGCACCGCGTCGAGATAGAGCGACAGCGGCACCTCGATGCCTTTGCGGATCATCGAGCGGCCATGCCAGAGATAGAGGTTCTTGGCCGTCTGCATGGTGATGGTCGAGGCGCCGCGCGTGCGCTCGCCAGACATCGCATCCTCGATCACGGCGTTGAGCGCCGGCCAGTCGACGCCCTGATGCGCGCAGAACTGTCCGTCCTCCGACATCATCACAGAATGGACGATGGCCGTTCCCATCTGGTCGATCGGCACCCAGCGCCGGTCGTAGCCCTGAAGCGTGACGGCATCGCGGATCATCAAGGTGGAAGGCGCCGGCACGGCGGGCAAGCGGTAAAGCAGCGTCAGAACGAGCGGCAGCACCGCCAGCACGACGAGCGCGAGCGCGACGCGCCCGACCCAGCGCCAGCCCGAGCGACGCTTGCGGCGCGGCCTCAAAAGCGCCAACGCTTCCGGCCTTTCGGTCCTGCGCGGTTCGACCTCGATTGCAGGCTCGTCCACCCGTCTCTTCCATGTTCCGACACGTCCACCCGTCTAGCGGCTCGCGTCCCCCCGCGCAATCGCGGCCGGCCGTCACGCGCCGATATCGCTTGACCGGACGGGCGGCAGAGGCGATTGCCACACCATGCACGACCAAAGCCAGATCGACTTCGAAACAATCCTTGCCGGCGCCGCCTTGCGCGTCGAGGCGATGCTCGACGCGGTTCTCGCGGCCCGGCCGCTTCTCGGCGAGATCGACCGGCCGCAGCGCCTCCTCGCCGCCATGCGCCATGGCGTCCTCAATGGCGGCAAGCGGCTGCGCCCCTTCCTCGTCATGGAAAGCGCCGCGCTGTTCGGTGCCGACGGCGAGGCTATCCTGCGCGTCGCCGCCGCGCTCGAATGCGTTCATTCCTATTCGCTCGTCCACGACGATCTGCCGGCGATGGACGACGACGATCTGCGGCGCGGCCAGCCGACCGTCCACAAGGCCTTCGACGAGGCCGCCGCGATCCTCGCCGGCGACGCGCTCCTGACGCTCGCCTTCGACATTCTCGCCGACCCGGCAACGGAGCTCGACGCGCGCGCAAAGGTCGAACTCGTCGGCAAGCTCGCCCGCGCCGCCGGCATCGGCGGCATGGTTGGCGGGCAGGCGCTCGACCTCGCGGCCGAGCGCGATGCACCGGACGAGGTCGGCATCATCCGCCTGCAGGCAATGAAGACCGGCGCGCTGATCCGCTTCGCCTGCGAGGCCGGCGCCATTGCCGCCGGCGCACCGCAGGACGACATCGAGCGGTTGGCAGAATTCGGCTCAGCCATCGGCCTCGCCTTCCAGCTTGCCGACGACCTCCTCGACCACACCTCGACGCCCGAGGCGATGGGCAAGGCCACCGGCAAGGACGCCGCCGCCGGCAAGGCCACGCTCGTCGCACTCCACGGAGAAGCCTGGGCCCGCCGGCAACTGGGCGGCCTCGTCACCCAGGCCCGCGACCTCATCGCCCCCTACGGCGACCGCGCTGCGATCCTGATGGCGACGGCGCGCTTCGTGGCGGAGCGGCAGCGCTGAATCTTTCCGTCCCGCCAGTTGAACCGTCGAGGCATGGACCCCTGTGACAAGCACAGGGGTGACGGGATCAAAGCTGGATGCAAATCGCGACGATTTTCGTTTGGCAGCGGCATCTTTGCAGTCCGTCATTCCTGTGCTTGTCACAGGAATCCAGGCCTCACCGTCGCCATCGGCTCAACGCCGCAGACAAACACCCCCGCCCCTCACCTGTTCTTCAACACCACGCACGACCCACCCGACCCGCGCAGCGCGGTACATATCCGGTCCGCCTCCCCGCGCGTTTCCGCCCCGATCCGCACCGCGTAGATACCAGCCCGCGCACGCGGATTGCGTATCCGGCTGACGACCGGCTCGTGCCCCGAGAGAACGCGCGAATGCTGCTGACGCAGCCTTTGCCACTGCCGCACCGCCGCGTCGCGGCGGAAATTGCCGGCGACCTGGATGCCCCAGGGCAGGACGGGAACGCTGGCCATCGCCACCATCGAAGCGCCTGAAATTGGCAGTTCGCGGCAGGCCTGCGAAAATGGCTTTTCCTCATCCAGCGGCTGCACGTCGACCGCCCTGCGCACGCCGATGAACGCGTCGGCCGGGGCACCCATGATGTCGAGCACGTAGTTCTCGGTTTCCAGCGGCAGGAAGCCGCCCGAGGCAAGCCAGCGCGACACGCGCCCCTCGCCCGAATTGTAGGCTGCGGCGGCAAGGCCGAGATTGCCGTATTTGGCGGTGAGTTCGGCGAGGTAATCGGCCGAGGCCGCCAGCGCCTGGTGCAGGTCGAAACTGTCCGCCAGCCCCCGCAGCGCCGCCGTACCGGGCATGAACTGGGCGATGCCCTCCGCGCCGACCGGGCTGACCGCATTCGGGTTGAATCGGCTTTCCTTCCAGATCAGGCGTGCGAAATACTGCTCCGGCAGATCGTTCCTGCCGGCATGTTCCTCGATGAGGTCGCAGACGAGCCCAATCGTCGGCGCCGCCTTTTCGGCGGCGTGCACGGGCGAAAGGCTAAGCACGAGGGCTGCGAGGAGCGCCCGCGCCCGCATGCTCAGGCGCCCGCGCCGCGCCCGAAGCGCTTTTCGATGTAGTCCGCAACCATGACCTGAAAATCGGCGGCGATCGCCGGCCCGCGCAACGTCGCGGCCTTCGCCCCGTCGATGAAGACGGGCGCGGCGGGCGTCTCGCCGGTGCCGGGCAGTGAAATGCCGATATCGGCATGCTTCGATTCGCCCGGCCCATTGACGATGCAGCCCATCACCGCGACCTTCAAATTTTCGACGCCCGGATATTTCTCGCGCCAAAGCGGCATATTGCGGCGAAGATCGCCCTCGATGGTCTGGGCGAGTTCCTGGAACACGGTCGACGTCGTGCGCCCGCATCCCGGACACGCCGCCACCACCGGCAGGAACTGGCGAAAGCCCATGGTCTGCAGAAGTTCCTGCGCCACCTGCACCTCGCGCGTCCGGTCGCCATTTGGCTCCGGCGTCAGCGAGATGCGGATCGTGTCCCCGATTCCCTGCTGAAGCAGAATGCCCATCGCGGCCGACGAGGCGACAATGCCCTTGGTGCCCATGCCGGCTTCGGTGAGCCCTAGATGCAGCGCATGGTTCGACCGCTTCGCCAGCTCGACATAGACCGCGATCAGATCCTGCACCTGGGAGACCTTGGCCGACAGGATGATACGTTCGCGCGCCAGCCCGATCTCCTCGGCCAGCTCCGCCGACAGGATCGCGGACTGCACGATCGCCTCGCGCGTCACCTCCTGCGCCGTCATCGGAACGCCACTGGCCTGGTTGTCGTCCATCAGGCGCGTCAGCAATTCCTGGTCGAGCGACCCCCAATTGACCCCGATCCGCACCGGCTTGTCGTGCCGGATCGCCGTTTCGACGATGGCGGCGAACTGCCGGTCCTTCTTGTCCTTGAAGCCGACATTGCCCGGATTGATCCGGTACTTCGCCAGCGCCTCGGCACAGGCCGGATGGTCGGCGAGAAGCTTGTGGCCGATATAGTGGAAATCGCCGACCAGCGGCACGTCGAGCCCCAGCCGCTCCAGCCGCTCGCGGATTTTCGGCACCGCGGCCGCGCTCTCGTCGCGATCGACCGTGATGCGCACGATTTCCGACCCCGCGCGATTGAGCGCCGCGACCTGCGCGACCGTGCCGTCGATGTCGGCCGTGTCGGTGTTGGTCATCGACTGCACAACGACCGGCGCTGCGCCGCCGACGAGCACGCCGCCCACCGGCACCGCAACCGAGATGCGGCGCGTCAGCGGACGGTCGAGAAACTGAACATGCGGATTCACTGGGCCTGCCTCATCTGGTGCCGCCGTCTGCCTCCCGAATTAAACCCGCCATCGGGCCGGAGCAAGGCGGCGCGCGTCCATATTGTGCTGCGCTGCAATATATGTTCGATGGCGACAACCACAACAAGACGGGATGACACGGCCATGACGGCGCAAAGAACGGCAATCGTGACGGGATCGACCTCGGGCATCGGCCTCGCCATCGCCCGGCGGCTGGGCGCGGCAGGATTCAACCTCGTCCTCAATTCCTACACCGACGCCGCAGAGGACCACGCGCTCGCCGAAAGCCTCGCCGCCGAGTTCGGCGTCGAGGCGCTTTACGTCTCGGCCGACATGTCGAAGGGCGATGCCGCGCGCCAGCTCGTCGCGATCGCCGCCGAAAAGTTCGGCGCCCTCCACGTCCTCGTCAACAATGCCGGCATCCAGCACGTCGCGCCGATCGAAAGCTTCCCGGTCGAGCAATGGGACCGCATCATCGCGATCAACCTGACCTCCGCCTTCCACACGACGGCCGCGGCTCTGCCCATCATGCGCAAGGCCGGCTTCGGCCGCATTGTCAACATCGCGTCGGCCCACGGCCTGCGCGCCTCGGTCAACAAGTCGGCCTATGTCGCCGCCAAGCACGGCATCGTCGGCCTGTCGAAGACGACGGCGCTGGAAACCGCCGGCCAGGGCATCACCTGCAACGCCGTCTGCCCCGGCTTCGTCCTGACGCCGCTGGTCGAAACCCAGATCCAGGATCTGATGGCCGAAAAGAACCTCGACCGCGACACCGTCGTCGCCGACCACGTCCTGCGCAAGCAACCCTCGAAGGAATTCGCCACCGTCGACCAGATCGCCGGCACGGTCGCCTTCCTCTGCTCCGACGACGCCGCCCAGATCACCGGCACGACGATCTCCGTCGATGGCGGCTGGACGGCGCAGTAAGCCCGGTGCGCCGGCGGTTCCTCAATGCACCGTCGGCTTCGCCACCATCCAGATTGCCATCGCGACCATCATCAAATTCTCCGTCAGCGACACGAACCCCAGCGGCACGTTCGATCCGCCGCCGACGCAGGCGCATTTAAGCTCGCGTTGGTCGACATAGACCGCCTTGAACACCGACACCGCCCCAATCGTACCGATGACGAGCGCGAGCGGGACGGACAGCCACATCAGCGCCCCCGCCACCATCAGGAGGCCCGCCAGCGTTTCGGCGTAGGGGTAGATATAGCCGTAGGGCACCCAGCGCATGGCGAGGAGGTCGTAGTTGAGGAACATCGTCGAAAAGCCCTCGACGTCGCGCAGCTTCTGCAGCCCGAGCAGCACCATCGCGACCGCGATGAACCATTCGGCGGTCCGCACCGGCTCGATCGTTCCCGACATTGCCCAACTCATCGCGGCGGCCAGCGCCAATGCCACGCCGAAGATGGCGATGACCGGCTTGTAGGTCGTCTCGCCCTCCTTCAGGACCGGTTTGCCGAAATGCGCACGCAAATCGTCATAGCCGCCGATCCGCTTGCCGCCGATGAAGGCCTGCGGCGTCGTCTTGACGCCCTGCGTCTTCTTGAAGGCGTCGGTTTCCTCGCGGGTCTTGAGGTGATGGTCCTCGACCGTGAACCCCTGGCGCTCCAGAAGCGCCTTGGACTTCAGCCCGTAGGGGCAGGTGTGGCCGGGCATGACCATGCGATAGAGCACGGCCTTTCGCGGATCGGTCGCTGTCTGCGTGGACATGGTTTGCGTCCCTTTCTCGTCTGCCGTCGCCGGCATGAAACCTTGTGTGAAGACGAGATAGGGTCTCCAGTCACTGGAAGGTCAAGGGCAGGTCACACACCACGCATCGCCGCCAGAAGCACCCCGACATAGCCGTCCCTGAGCCGTAACTGCTCGTCCACCGGCGGCATGCGCAGCTTCATCCCGTCGATTGCGTCGAGCAGCATGTCGGCATAAAGCCTTGGCGGCAGCGGCGTCGGCCCGCTTTCCATAATCGCCGTCTCGACAAGCTCGATCATCCGCCCGCGCCCGGTCGCCACCACTTCGGCGGCAAGGCTCGTCTTCATGTCGAGGATTTCCGCGCCGTGCGGCGATGCTTCGACCTCACCGACGAGATCCATCACGCAGGTCAAAGCGCTGCCGAGCTTGTCCGGCAGATCACCCGGCCCCGCGAACACCGCCTCGGCATTCGAGACGCAATACTGCATGAAGGCCGTCGCCAACGCCCGGTAGATGTCGGTCTTGTTGCGGAACTGGAGGTAGAGCGCCGGACGCGAGATCTCCGCCGCCTTGGCGATGTCGTCCATCGTCGTGCGCTGGTAGCCATAGGCGAGGAAGCAGCCCATCGCCCCGTCGAGGATGCGCGCGCGGCGCTCGTCCTCGCAATTGGCGAACAGCATGTCGGAAAGAGCCTGTGTCATTCCGTCCTGTTTGACAAAATAACAGAATTTGTCAATATGTCCTTGGCGCAAGATGGCGTCGAGGGGTGAGAAGGCTGACGCGATGCGGCTGACCGTCAACGGAAAAGCGATCCAGATCGATGCCGAGCCGGAGATGCCGCTCCTGTGGGCGCTGCGCGATCTCGCCGGCATTCTCGGCCCGAAATTCGGCTGCGGCATCGCCGCCTGCGGCGCCTGCACGGTGCTGGTCGATGGCGCGCCGGTCCGCTCCTGCGTCATGCCCGTCAGCCAGGCGACCGGAGAAATCACCACCATCGAAGGCATCGGCACGCCTGATGCGCTCCATCCTGTCCAGCAGGCATGGATCGACGAGCAGGTCTCCCAATGCGGCTATTGCCAGGCCGGCCAGATCATGACCGCCGTCGCGTTGCTGGAGGCCAATCCGGCCCCCACGGACGAGGACATCGACAACGCCTTCGGCGGCAATCTGTGCCGCTGCGGCACCTATCCGCGCATCCGCGCGGCGGTGAAGCGCGCCGCCGGCGCACCGGCGGGAGCCTGACGCCATGTCGCGGCTCGGAACCATCACACGGCGCACCTTCCTCGTCGGCGCGGTCGCGGTCGCGGGCGGCGTCGCCTTCGGCGCGTGGTATGTCCGCCGCCCCTACGCCAACCCGCTTCTCGACGGGCTCGGTGAGGACGAGGTCGCCTTCAATCCCTTCGTCAAGATCGGCACCGACGAGACGATCACGATCATCGCGCCCCGCGCCGAGATGGGCCAGGGCATCGCCACCACGCTCGCCGCCTTCGTCGCCGAGGAACTGGACGTCCAGCTCGACCAGGTGAAGGTTGAGCACGGCCCCGCCTCGCCCGCCTACTACAATGCGGCGATGATGGAGGAGGCCGGCCCCTTCCCCTTCTTCGACGAGAGCCTGATGGCCGAGGTCACGCGCCGCAGCTTCGGCACGGTCGCCAAGGTGCTCGGCCTGCAGGCGACCGGCGGATCGTCCTCGACCCGCGACGGCTTTGTCCGCATGCGCCAGGCCGGCGCCGCCGCCCGCATCATGCTGACCGAGGCCGCCGCCCGCCGGCTCGACGTTCCGGCTGCAGAACTCACCACCGTCGATGGCGAAGTGATCCACGAAGCCTCTGGCCAGCGCCTGACCTATGGCGCGCTGGCGCTCGATGCCGCTGCGATCGAACCGCCCTCCGACATCCCGCTGCGCGAGCGCGCCGACTGGAAGCTCCTCGGCCAGTCGCAGCCGCGCGTCGACATGCTCGCCAAGGCGACCGGCGCCCCGGTCTTCGGCGTCGACGTCACCGCACCGGACATGCTCTTCGGCACGGTGAAGATGAGCCCGGTCTTCTGGCAGGAGCCGACCGCCGTCGATCTCTCGAAGGCCGAAGCCGTTCCGGGCGTCATCCGCATCGTTCCCATCGCCTCCACCTACGGCCACGGCTTCGGCGTGCTGGCCACCAACACCTGGGCCGCCTTCCGCGCTGCCGGCCTGATCGAGGCCGACTGGGGCACGCCCGACTACCCCGCCGACAGCGCCGCGATCGACGCGCGTTTGACCGAAGCGCTTGCCGACCCGGCTTCCGGCTCGTCCATGCGCGACGACGGCGACGTCGAAACCCTCTTCGCCGACGCCCCGCGCGAGCGCCTCATTGAGGCCGAATATGCCGTGCCGCTTCTTGCCCATGCCTGCATGGAGCCGATGAACGCGACCGCGAAGCTCGCCGACGGAAAGCTCACTGTCTGGGCGCCGAACCAGGTGCCGACTTCGACCGCGCAGCTTTGCGCCTCCGCTCTCGGCATGGAGACGACGGACGTCACCGTCCACACGACGCAGATGGGCGGCGGCTTCGGCCGGCGCGAGGTCGATTTCTCGATCTATGCGGCACTACTCGCCGATGCGGCCGGCGGGCGACCGGTCAAGGTCACGTGGACACGCGAGGAGGACATCGCCCGCGACGTCTTCCGCCCGGCCGCGAAGGGCCGCTTCCGCGCCCGCCTCGACGAGAACGGTCTGCCCGTCGCGCTCGACATGACCATCACCGCGCCCTCCATTCTCGGCAGCGTCATGCGCCGCACCTTCCCGTCGATCTCGCCGGTCGGCCCCGACGCGACGATCACGCAGGGCGCGCACGACCAGCCCTATTCGATCGAGAACTATCGCGTGCGCGGCATCAAGACCGATCTCGGCGTGCCGGTCGGTTTCTGGCGTTCGGTGGGCATGTCGTTCAACACATACTTCCACGAGGGCTTCCTCGACGAAATCGCGGTCGCGGGCGGAATGGACCCGGTCGACCTGCGCCGCCGACTGGTCGCCGACTATCCCGCCGCGCTCGGCGTCGTCGATCGCGTCGCGGAAATGGCGAACTGGAGCGAACCACCGGCGGAAGGTCGCGCGCGCGGCTTCGCCTTCGCCCTCGCCTTCGGCTCCTGGATCGCCCAGATCGTCGAGATCGCGGACACGCCGGCCGGCATCCGCATCGAAAAGACCTGGATGGCCGCCGATGTCGGCATCGCGCTCGACCCGTCGATCATCGAGGCGCAGCTCGTCTCCGGCGCGGTGTTCGGCTTCTCCTCGGCAATGAACCAGGAAATCACCCTTCGCGAAGGCCGCGTCGAGCAGTCGAATTTCCACGACTATGACGCCATGCGCATGCACCAGTGCCCGCAATTCGAGATCGCGATCCTCGAAAGCGCCGAGAAGATGGGCGGCGTCGGCGAGTTGTCGACGCCGACCTCGGTCGCAGCCCTTGCCAATGCCGTCTTCGCGCTGACGGGCAAGCGCGTTCGCCAGTTGCCCCTGTCGCGCGAGGTCGCCTTTGCATGAGGTTCCTCGTCGCGCTCGCTCTGCTGGCCCTGCCGGCGCCCGTCCTCGCGCAGGAAGCGGCCTCGCCGGAGGGCTTGGCCGAATGGCAGAAGATCTACGAGGTCTTCTCCCATCCGCGCTGCGCCAACTGCCACACCGAGGACGACCATCCGCGCTGGTCCGGCGCGCATTACGGGCCGACACGCATCCACCCCTTCAACGTCCGGCGCGGCCCGGACGGCTTCGGCAATACCGGCCTCACCTGCCAGACCTGCCATCAGGAAACGAATGCGCAGATTCTGCACGGCCCGCCCGGCGCGCCGAACTGGCACCTGGCGCCGGCCGAGATGGTCTGGTTCGAGAAGAGCTCGGCCGAGATCTGCGCCCAGATCAAGGACCCCGCCCGCACCGGCGGCATGGACCTGGAGGAAGTCGCGATCCACGTCCGCGACGATGCGCTGGTCGCCTGGGGATGGGACCCCGGACCCGGCCGCGAGCCAGCGCCGGGCTCCGCCGAGGAGACCTTTGCGGCGCTCGAACGCTGGACGGCGCTCGGTGCGCCCTGTCCGGCAGAAGGCGACGAATGATTGCGCCAGCAATTGGCAGGAGTGATGGGTTGATGAAGAAATGTGACTGTTTGCGCCAGGCGCGATGATGTAGAAGCCCGCGTGGTTTCAAACCGTTTGAAGACGGGATCGCCCGATACCATCTGAAGCGCGATGCGCTGGCGGGTCCCGAAACCGGATTAACCGACAATGTCGAAGTTCAAGTTTCACAAGTTCGCGGCCGTGGCCGTGTTTGTCGCCACGGCTGCCTGGGTCGCGACGGGCGAGTTCTCGTCCGTCGGCTCTGCGCAGGAAGAGGCCGACGCGCAACGGACCGACGCGCCGAAGATCGAGGAAAAGCGCCACACGGTCGCCGTCGTGCGCCCGCCGCGCGTCGAGCATTCGCGCGCCATCCGCATGTCGGGCCTCACCGAAGCCGACAAGCGCTCGGTGCTCGCCGCCCGCTCGGCCGGCATCATCGCCGAACTGCCGATCGCCAAGGGCCAGACCGTCAAGGCCGGCGACCTCATCCTGAGGCTCGACGCCGAGGGCAAGGAGGCCGCCGTCGAGACCGCGCGCCAGTTGCTGTCGCAGCGCGAGGCTGAAGCGCAGGCTGCCGAGCGCCTCGTCCAGTCCGGCTCCCTGCCGCGGCTCCAGGCCGACAATGCGCGTTCCGCCCTCTCTGCTGCCCGCTCCGAACTCGAGGCCGCGCAGGCCGAACTCACCCGCAATGAGGTCCGCGCGCCCTTTTCAGGCCTGATCGACCGCGTCAATGTCGAGATCGGCGGCTCTGTCATGCAGGGCACCGAGATCGCGACGATCCTCGCGCTCGATCCGATCATCGCCACCGGCGAGGTCGGCGAACGCGACCTTGGCTACGTCACGCGCGGCGACCGTGCCGACGTCCGCCTCGTCAATGGCAACGTGGTGGAAGGTGAAATCCGCTACATCTCGCGCGATGCGTCCAGCCAGACCCGCACCTTCCAGGTCGAGGTCGCGATCGACAACGAGAACAACGACATCCCCGCCGGCATGACGACGGAAATGACGCTGCGCGCTCAGTCGGTCGAATCGGTCCGCCTGCCGCGCTCGGTCGTCACGCTGAGCGTCGCCGGCGATCTCGGCATCCGCGCCGTCGATCCCGCGAACAAAGTCATCTTCGTGCCGATCGACCTCGTCGACGACACGCCCGAAGGCCTGATGCTCGCGGGCATTCCCGCCGACGCACGCGTCATCGTCTCCGGCCAGGACCTCGTCGCCGAGGGCGACACGGTCGATGCCGTCGAGGCCGACGAGGAAACGATCCGCAGCCTGACGGGCGAAGTCGCCCGGGTCGGCACCGACTAGGATTCACGGACATGAACATCGTCCGCATCGCCATCGACAATGCCCGCCTGACGATCTCGATCCTGCTCTTCCTGGTCGTGGCGGGGGCCTTTTCCTACCAGTCGATCCCGAAGGAGGCCGAGCCCGACATCGCGATCCCGATCATCTATGTGAGCCTTTCCTATCAGGGCATCTCGCCGGAGGATTCGGAGCGGCTTTTGCTGCGCCCCGTCGAGATGCAGATGAAGGGCCTGTCCGGCGTCAAGGAGATGCGCTCCTCGGCCTATGAGGGCGGCGGCTTCGTGCTGGTCGAGTTTCAGCCCGGCTACGATTTCTCCAACGCGCTCGAGGACGTCCGCGCCAAGGTGTCCGACGCGCGGCGCGAACTGCCGCAGGGCGTCGACGAGCCGACCGTCAACGAGGTCAACGTTTCCGAATTCCCGGTCCTCGTCGTCACGCTGTCCGGCGACCTGCCCGAACGCGTCCTCGCCCAGACCGCGCGCGAACTGCGCGACCGCATCGAGGAAGTCCCCGGCGTTCTCGAAGGCGCATTGCAGGGCACCCGCGACGAGCAGGTCGACGTCGTCATCGACCCGGTCAAGCTCTCCTCCTACGGGCTCCAGCTCGACCAGATGATCCAGGGCGTCAATGCCGGCAACAGCCTCGTCGCCGCCGGCGCGCTTCAGGGCGCCGAGGGCCGCTACCCGGTCAAGGTCCCCTCGCTGATCGAGACCGTGGAGGACGTCGCCAACCTGCCGATCGTCGCCGGCCCCAATGCCGTCGTGCGCGCGCAGGACCTCGCCACCATCCGCTCCACCTTCAAGGAAGCCGAGACGATCACCCGTCTCGACGGCCGCCCCGCCATCGCCATCGAGGTCAAGAAGCGCTCCGGCGCCAACCTGATCGACACGGTGGACCAGGTGAAAGTCGTCGCCAGCACGTTCCAGCAGGCGCTGCCCATTGCCGTCGACATCTCCTACAGCCAGGACAAGTCGGACATGGTCCGCCAGCTCCTGAGCGACCTGCAGAACCATGTCCTGATCGCGGTGATCCTGGTCTTCATCGTCATCCTCTACGCACTGTCGGGCCGCGCCTCGCTGCTGATCGGCCTCGCCATCCCCGCCTCGTTCCTGATGGGCATCCTGGCGCTGTCGCTGATGGGCTACACGGTCAACATGATCGTGCTGTTCAGCCTGATCCTTGCCGTCGGCATGCTCGTCGACGATGCCATCATCGTCACCGAGTTCGCCGAGCGGCGCATGTCGGAAGGCATGGACAAGCGCGCCGCCTTCGAGCTTGCGGCCAACCGCATGGCCGGCCCGGTCATCGCCGCGACCATGACCCGCATCGCGGCCTTCTCGCCCCTCCTGTTCTGGCCGGGCATCGTCGGCGAGTTCATGAAGTTCCTGCCGCTGACGCTGATCGTCACCCTGTCGGCCTCGATGCTCTTCGCACTCGTTTTCACGCCGACGCTCGGCGCCATGTTCGCCAAGGCCGAGCCCCATCCCGAGGGCAAGCCCGACGGGCTCTATATGGCGATCGTGAAGAAGGCCGTCGCCTTCCCCAAGACGGTGCTCGTCCTCACCGTCGGGCTCTTGGTCGGCGTCCAGTACAGCTACACGCAGTACGGCGCGGGCGTCGAGTTCTTCCCCAATGTCGAGCCCGAATACGGCCTGATGTATGTCCACGCCCGCGGCAATCTCTCGCTCGCCGAGATGGACGCCGCCACGCGCCAGGCCGAGGAACGGCTTCTCGGCTGGCCCGGCGTCTCCTCCGTCTACACCCGCGTCGGCCAGACGCGCGGCGGCGGGCAGGACATCGACGAAGACGTCGTCGGCGTCATCCAGTACGAATTCCACGACTGGCGCGAGCGCAAGGCCGCGAGCGAGATCCTCAACGATCTGCGCGCCGAAATGTCGGGCATTCCCGGCGTCGAGGTGCAGGTGCGCGTTCCCGAGGCCGGCCCGCCGACCGGCCAGCCGATCCAGGTCCGCCTCTCGGCCGCCGATCCGTCCGGCCTCAACGAACAGGCCGCCGCCGTCGCCGCCCGCATCGGGCAGATTCCCGGCGTCATCGAGATTTCGGACGGCCTGCCGCCGCCCGGCGTCGACTGGGCGCTCAAGGTCGACCGCGCCAAGGCCGCGCGCTACGGCGTCTCGCCGAGCCAGGTCGGCACCGTCGTGCAGCTCGTCACCACCGGCCTCAAGCTCACCGACTACCGCCCCGCCGGCGTCGACGACGCGGTCGACATCCGCCTGCGCCTGCCCGACGACCGCCGCACCCTGTCGAGCCTCGACCAATTGCGCGTCCAGACGCCTGAAGGCGCGGTGCCGATTTCCAACTTCGTCACCCGCGAGCCGCAGCCCCGCACCGGCATCCTGAACCGCATCGATGCGGAGCGGACCATCGTGGTCCAGGCGAACATCGCCACCGGCTATCAGGTCGCCGAGGTTCAGGCCGAGGTGGCGCAGGCGCTTTCCGAGATGGACATGGGCCAGAACCGTTGGCGCCTTGCCGGTTCGAGCGAGGAAAGCGCCGAAGCCGGTGCCTTCCTGACCAAGGCGTTCGGCGCCGCGATCTTCCTGATCTTCGTCGTCCTTCTCGCCCAGTTCAACAAGTTCACCAGCGTCTTCCTGGTGCTGATGACGGTCGTGATGTCCACCATCGGCGTCTTCCTCGGCCTGCTCCTCACCGGGCAGACCTTCGGCGTCGTCATGTCAGGCATCGGCATCATCGCGCTGGCCGGCGTTGTGGTGAACAACAACATCGTCCTCATCGACACCTACGATCTTCTGCGCCACGAAGGCATGTCGAAGATGGACGCGATCCTGCAGACCTGCCGCGAGCGTGCCCGTCCGGTCGTGCTCACCGCCCTGTCGGCGATCTTCGGCGTCGCGCCGATCGCCTTCGGCCTCGGGCTCGAACTCTTCCACCACGAAACGACGATCAACGCCCCGTCGACGCAGTGGTGGATCTCGCTCTCCTCGGCGATCGTCTACGGCCTGTCCTTCGCCACCGTGCTGACCCTCGTCGTCACGCCGGCCGCCCTGATGGTGTTCACGCGCGAGCACCTGAAGCCCGGCGAAACGCGGCGGACCTTCTGGCAGTGGCTCCTGCGCCGCAAGCCGAAGAATAAGGCGCAAGAGGCCCCCGAAGCGCTCCCCGCGCCGGCCGAATAGGCAGATTAGCAACTGGTGAAGCGGCCTTGCGGAACTCGCAGGCCGCTTCGCGCATTTATCGGCAAGGAACAGGATCGTCCTGTTCAAGGAGAGTTGGGGAACTAGCCATGTCTGTCGGAACAATCCTCGTCATCATTCTGATCCTGATCCTGCTCGGCGCCATCCCGGCCTGGCCGCATTCGCGCGGCTGGGGCTATGGCCCGTCGGGCATTCTCGGGGTCGTCCTGGTAGTAGTGCTGATCCTCGTGTTGATGGGCCGAATCTAGCGCTTTCCGCGCAAAGACTTCGCCCTCCGCGAGACGGAGCACGCCTTCGCCCGGCAGCGTACCCACGCTGCCGGGCGTTACTTTTTTCAAGCCGCCTTCTTGCGCGTCAGGTCGCGAACGACACGCTCCATCGCACCGTCCAGCGACGTTGCTTCCAGATCCGGGACGAGCGCGGAAAGTTTGGCCCCGTCGAGCGAGTGCGGCACACGCCACAGATAGGACATCGCCGCCAGTTCCCGCATCATCGGCATGAACAGGCCAGCGGCGCGCAGCAGCGTCCACGGCACGCCGCGCCGGGCAAGCGGCCGACCGACAGCGTGCTCGGTCGCAATCTTCATCTCCTGCCCCGTCACCGTATGTCCTTCGAAATGCAGCACCTCGAACGGCGCCAGCTCCGCGCGCCGCTTCGCGACCGCCACGAAAGCCTGCGCCAAATCCGGCAGGTAGGCGAAGGAATGCGCCAGGTCCATCGGACCCGGCCAGGTGAAGATGCCCTTGTCGAGCTTCGCGAGCACCAGTTCGTCGAGCCACGTCCCCGGCTTCTCGCCGGCGTAGAAATCGCCGGCCCGGATGACGATCGTCCGCACGCCGTCCAGCCGTGCGGCTTCCGCCAGCATCCTTTCCATCTCGATGCGAATGCGCGCCTTCGCGGTCGAGCCCATCTGCGGATCGCTTTCCCGCATGTCCATGCCGATCTCGAGCCCGAAATTGTAGACGTTACCGGGCAGCATGATCGTCGCGCCATTCACGCGCGCCGCCTCCAGCACGTTCTGCGCCAGCGGCATCACCTTTTCCCCCCACTCGGTATAGAGCGGGTTCAGCGCATGGACGATAATGTCCGCCCCGGCGCAGGCCGCCACCAGCGCTGCCCGATCGGTCGCGTCCACGGCTGACGGCTCCACGCCGGCGGCAAGGCCGTGCGCCTTCGCGCCGCGCGCAACGCCCCTGACCCACCAGCCGGCGGCGGCGAATGCCTTGGCGATCTCGTTTCCGACCCGTCCGCCGGCACCCAGAATGACGACCGTTTTCATGTTCCGTCTCCATCGTCGAGGTTTCGATGGACGGATCATCCTCTTTCCGCATAGGAATGGACATTCGCCAATTTCGGTGAATTGCTATTCAAAATCGAATATCGAACATGCTCGACTGGTCGCTCATCCGCTCGTTCCACGCCGTCGCCGAAACGGGGAGCCTCTCCGCCGCCGCCCGCCAGCTCGCCATGTCGCAGCCTTCCCTTGGCCGCCACATCCAGGCGCTCGAAGCCGAGCTCGGCATTACCCTGTTCCAGCGCGGCCGGCGCGGCTATGCGCTGAGTGAGGAGGGCGCGCGCCTCTTCGCGCGCGCATCCGAAATGAACGCAGCCGCCGATGGCTTTGCGCGCCTTGCGACCGGCAGCGGGGAGGCGCTTGCCGGTACGGTGCGCGTCAGCGCCAGCGAAATCGTCGCCGCCTATGTGCTGCCGCAAGTCCTTGCGCCACTGCGCCGCGCCGAACCCGCCATCGAGATCGAGATCGTCGCCTCCAACACGGTCGAGAATCTCCTGCGCCGCGACGCCGACATCGCAATCCGCATGGTCGAGCCCTCGCAGCTCGACCTCGTCGCGCGCAAGATCGCGGACCTGCCGCTCTGCGCCTGCGCCTCCACGGAGTACCTTGACCGGCGTGGTCGGCCCGAAACCCCGGACGACCTCATCGACCACGACCTCGTCGGCTATGATCGCGGCCTCGACCTCATCGCCGGCTTTCGCGGCTTCGGCGTCGAGATCGACCGCCATGCCTTCGGCGTACGAACCGACAACCAGATCGTTTTCTGGGAACTGGTAAAGGCCGGCCTCGGCATCGGCTTTGCCCAGCGCGGACTCGTACGCCGGACCGAAGGCGTCGAGATCATCCTCGACGGCATGACGCTGCCGGTCCTGCCGATGTGGCTCGCCATGCATCGCGACGTGCGGACCTCGCCGCGCATCCGCCGCGTGGCCGACCATCTGCACGAAAGCCTCAAGACCTACGCGATGACCTTCTGACGGTCGGCCGTCGCTACGACGCGCGAAAGCGCGGCGAGCGCGAACAGCACCAGCGCAAGCGCGACGAAGATCGGCGCGAAACCGGTCCGCTCGCCGATGAAGCCAATCGCCGACGGCGCGACGAGAATGCCCGAATAGCCCATCGTCGTCGCAACGCTCATGCCGACGCCGGGCGCCAGCCCCGGCTGGTTGCCCGCTGCCGAAAAGGCGATCGGTACGACATTTGCGATGCCCAACCCGGCCAGCGCGAAGAATGCGATGGCCAGCGAGGCGTCGGGCGAAAGCCCGGCCCCGATCAGGCCGAAGCCCGCCACGAGGCACGAGACACGCATCGTCGCGACCGCACCGAACCGGTTACGGATCGCATCGCCCGAAAACCGCATGACAGCCATCGCGCCGGAAAAGCCGGCAAAGGCCAGGCTTGCCGCCGCCACGCTGGAGCCGAGTTCGCGTTGCAGGTAGAGCGCCGCCCAGTCGAGCACCGCGCCCTCGGGGATCATTCCGAACAGGGCGGCGAGGCCGAGCAGATATGGAAGCGGTGTCAGCGGCCAGCATGTCGACGGCCTCTCGGTGCTCCGTGCCGGCAGATCGCGCAGCGACCAGACCAGCATGGCCGCAATGACCGCCGCCGACACGGCCGCGACGGCGATCGCCTGCACGAATGCGCCGTATGACTGCAACAACGCGCCGCCCACCGCCGCGCCCGCAAAGCCGCCGAGGCTCCAGAAGCCGTGCGAGGAGGACATGATCGCCCGGTCGAGCCTGCGTTCGACGGCCACTGCATTCGCGTTCATCGCGACGTCCATGCCGCCGATGACGGCACCGAAGCAGAACATGGCGAGCCCCGCGCTCGCAAAGCCCGGCGCCAGCACGACGGCCGGCAGCGCCAGCGGCACCAGAACGGCGAAACCGGCCAGCGGGCGGCGCGAACCATGACGCGCGATCAGCCCCCCGCACCATGGCATCGCCACCAGCGCGCCGAGGCCGAAAATCAGGATCAGCAGGCCGAGCCGGCTTTCCGTAAGATCGAGCCGCTCCATTAGCGCCGGAATCTGCGGCGCCCAGGCGCCGATGACCACGCCATTGGCGAAAAAGGCGAGTGCGACTGCCCATCGGATCGCAGGAAAAGCCGGATTCACGTTTCGTTACTCCCTGCAATACGCTATTCGAGCTAAATGATGAATTTAAATCGATTGAAGTTTGCTTGTACAAATAGTTTTGTTGCGTGACAAGTCCGCCACAGCACCGAGATGCTTAACTCGTGCTTAACCCGGGCTCATCACCGCCACAATCGATGCTATGGTCACGCGAAGAGGGATTCATGAACTTTGCTTCGCGCCCGCGCCGCCGCCCGGTCCATCCGGGAGCTGCCGCGCAGTGCAAGCCCGGATAGCCAAGGTGACCGCATGTCTAGTGACAATCCGCGTCGACGCATCGACTGGAATGGCGAGGGACAACAGGAAAACGCAACGCAGCTTCTCAAATCGCGCGGCTTTCTGCGCAAGGCGTCCGTGCCGGCCGCGATCGGTCTGACCGGCCTTGCCCTCGTCGCAGCGCTCGCCGCCGGGCCGATCATGCGCGGCATCACCGAATCACAGCCCGGCCCGACAGTCGCAGTTGCCGACGCTGTCGAAACTGACGCCGTCGAGACTACGGCCGTCGTCCAGCCGGCCTCTGCGGCGAACCTTCCGTCCGAAGCGGTCGAAACCGAGGCCGTATCCAGCGCATCCGCTGCCACCCCGTCCGAGACGCCGGTCACCGCCGCGCGCGCCCCAGCCGAGGCCGAAGCGCCGGGCCTCGATGCCAACGACCCGCGCTGGAACCCCACTGCGCTCGCCATCGACGAGGACAAGCTCACCGCGCTCAAGCAGGCGGTCGACGAAACCGTCGCTGCCGCTGAAATCGCAACCGCGATGGGCAATACCGGCGGGCTCGTCACCTCCGGCATTCCGACCACCGCCGCCGGCTTCGCCCCCGAGCGCCCGATTTCGTCCGCATCCGAGCGCAGCGCCTTCGACGCCGCGCTGGTCACCGAGGATGAACAGGTCGAGGCACAGCCCGCCGTCGCCTCGTCAGACCTCAGCCCCGCCAAGGCCAACCAGTACGTCAACATGCGCGCCGCGCCCGAAGACGGCGCCGCCGTGCTGGCCGTCGTACCCGCCAACGCGACCATCGAAGCCGAGACCGACTGCCGCTGGTGCGAAGTCAGCTACAACGGCCAGAAGGGCTACATCTTCCAGTCCTTCATCACCCGCTGATCGGCATCGCCCGCAAGTGATCAAAGGCCCGGCTTCGACCGGGCCTTTTGCATGTCACCCGGCATAGACGACGAGCAGATCCTTGGCGTCGATCTGGTCGCCCGCGCGCACCAGCACTTCCGAAATCTCTCCGTCCCGCTCGGCATGCAGCGCCGTCTCCATCTTCATCGCCTCGATGGAGAGCAGCACGTCGCCCGCCGAAACCGTCTGCCCGGCCGCAACGGCAAGCGTCGAGACGACACCTGGCATCGGCGCGCCGACATGAGCCGCATTGCCCGCGTCCGCCTTGGCCCGCGCCTTCGCCCCGCCCGCCCCATGCGTGCGATCCGGCACCTTGACCCGCCGCGGCTGGCCGTTGAGCTCGAAGAACACCGTGACCATGCCCTTCTCGTCGCTCTCGCCGATCGCGAGACACCGGATCACCAGCGTCTTGCCGCGCTCGATCTCCACGAAGATCTCGTCTTCCTGTTCCATGCCGTAGAAGTAGATCGGGGTCGGCAGCGTCGAGACGGGACCATATTCGCCCTGCGCGGCGGCAAAATCGGAAAACACCTTCGGATACATCAGCCACGACGCGAATTCGAAGTCGGAAAGTTCCCGCTCCAGCTTCTCCTCGATGCCCTGGCGATCCGCCTCGAGATCGGCCGGCGCGAGCAGCGAACCCGGCCGCACGGTGATCGCGACCTCGCCCTTCAGCGCCTTCCTCTGCAGCGCCTCGGGCCACCCCTGCGGCGGCTGGCCGAGATCGCCCTTTAGCATCGAGACGACCGAATCCGGGAAGGAAATGTCCTTCTTCGGGTTCTCGACATCGGCCACCGTCAGATCCTGGCTGACCATCATCAGCGCCATGTCGCCGACCACCTTCGACGACGGCGTCACCTTGACGATGTCGCCGAACATCAGATTGGCGTCGTGATAAGCCTGCGCCACCTCGTGCCAGCGACTTTCCAGCCCCAGCGAGCGCGCCTGTTCCTTGAGGTTGGTAAACTGCCCGCCCGGCATCTCATGCAGATACACCTCCGAGGCCGGCCCCTTCAGATCGCTCTCGAACGCGGCATACTGGTTGCGCACCGCCTCCCAGTAGAACGAGATCTTCCTGATCCATTCGGGATCGAGCCCAGGATCGCGCGCATCGCCCTTCAAGGCCTCGACGATCGAGCCGAGGCAGGGCTGCGACGTATTGCCCGAAAACGCGTCCATCGCCGCGTCGATCGCATCCACCCCGCCTTCCACCGCCGCCAGCACGGTCGCCGCCGCGATGCCGGACGTATCGTGCGTGTGGAAATGAAGCGGCAGGTCCGTCTCCTCGCGCAGCGTGCGGAACAGAACCTTTGCCGCCGCCGGCTTCAACAGCCCCGCCATGTCCTTGATGGCGATGATATGCGCGCCGGCCGCTTCCAGTTCGCGCGCGAGGCCGACATAATATTTGAGGTCGTATTTCGCCCTGGCCGGATCGTTGATGTCACCGGTGTAGCAGATCGCCGCTTCGCACAGCCGCCCCTCCTCGCGCACCGCGTCCATCGAGACGCGCATGTTCTCCACCCAGTTGAGGCAGTCGAACACCCGGAAGAGATCGATGCCACCGGCAGCCGCCTGCCGCACGAAATAGCGCACCACATTGTCGGGATAGTTGGTGTAACCGACCCCGTTCGCCCCGCGCAAAAGCATCTGCAACAGGATGTTCGGCGCCGCCTCGCGCACCTTGGCGAGCCGCTCCCACGGGTCCTCGGTCAGGAACCGCATCGCCACGTCGAACGTCGCCCCACCCCAGCATTCGAGCGACAGAAGCTGCGGCAGTGCCCGCGCATAGGTGCCGGCGATCGCCGCGATGTCATGGGTGCGCATGCGCGTGGCGAGCAGCGACTGGTGGCCGTCGCGCATCGTCGTATCGGTCACCAGCACACGGCTTTCCGCCCGCATCCACTTCGCGAAAGCCTCCGGACCCTCGGCGTCGAGCCGCTGCTTGGTCCCGTCCGGCACGTCGCCGCCGACAAATGGCACCTTCGGCTTCAGCGCGTCGGCCTTCGGCCGCGGCCGCCCGCGCGCCTCGGGGTGCCCATTGACCGAGACGTCGGCGAGATAGTTCAGGAGCTTCGTCGCCCGGTCCTGCCGCTTCACCGCGGTAAAGAGCTCCGGCGTGGTGTCGATGAACTTGGTCGTATAGGAATTGTCGCGGAAACTCGGGTGCCCGATGATCGCCTCGAGGAAGGTCAGGTTCGTCGCCACGCCGCGAATGCGGAATTCCCGCAGCGCCCGGTCCATCCTCAGGATCGTCTCGTCCGCAGAAGGCGACCACGCCGTCACCTTCTCCAGCAGCGGATCGTAGAACCGCGTGATCACCGCGCCCGAATAGGCCGTGCCGCCGTCGAGCCGGATGCCGAAGCCCGTCGCGCCGCGATAGGCGGTGATCCGGCCATAATCGGGAATGAAGTTCTGTTCCGGGTCCTCAGTGGTGATCCGGCATTGCAACGCATGACCGTTGAGCTTGATGTCCGCCTGCGCCGGCACGCCCGATTCCGTCGTCCCGATCGCCGCGCCTTCCAGGATGCGAATCTGCGCCTTGACGATGTCGATCCCGGTCACCTCCTCGGTCACCGTATGCTCGACCTGGATGCGAGGATTGACCTCGATGAAGTAGAATTTGCCCGTATCGGCATCCATCAGGAATTCGACCGTGCCCGCCCCGACATAGTCCGTCGCCTCGGCGATCTTCAGCGCATGGCCGCATAGCTCGGCCCGCCGCGCATCGTCGAGATAGGGCGCGGGCGCGCGCTCCACGACCTTCTGGTTGCGCCGCTGGATCGAGCAGTCGCGCTCGAAGAGGTGGATGGCTTTTCGGTGTGTGTCGCCGAGAACCTGCACTTCCACATGCCGCGCCCGTTCGACCAGCTTTTCCAGATAGACCTCGTCCTTGCCGAACGCGGCCTTCGCCTCGCGCTTGGCCTCCGTCACCTCGCGGGCCAGGTCTTCCTCGGCGCGGATGGCGCGCATGCCGCGCCCGCCGCCGCCCCAGGATGCCTTCAGCATCACCGGATAGCCGATGCCGGCAGCCATTTTCTTCACCGCTTCCATGTCGTCCGGCAGCGGCTCCGTCGCCGGCACCACAGGCACGCCAACCTCGATGGCGAGGTTGCGCGCGGCGACCTTGTTGCCGAGTCGTCGCATCGTGTCCGGCGTCGGTCCGATGAAAGTGATCCCCGCTTCCGCGCAGGCCTCGGCGAATTCCGGGCTCTCGGACAAAAGCCCGTAACCCGGATGGATCGCATCCGCCCCCGAGAGCTTCGCCACCCGGATCACCTCGTCGATCGACAGATAGCTTTCGATCGGGCCCAAATCTTTGGTAAGATGCGCGCCGCGCCCGACCTGGTAGCTCTCGTCCGCCTTGAAGCGATGCAGCGAATACTTGTCCTCTTCCGCCCAGATGGCGACGGTCTTGATGCCGAGCTCGTTGGCGGCGCGAAAGACGCGGATCGCGATTTCGGATCGGTTGGCGACAAGGATTTTCTTGATCTTCAAGGAAGGCACTCCGGCAGGCATGGGGCCGCATGTTGCAGCGCAAACGCCGATCGACGCAAGGTCAAAACATGGAAAACCGCCGTCCGGCGGTGCGCCCGCCATTGATCTTGCCGAACTGAACATGCGAACTATCGCCAACCGGCCGCGGGACCGTAAGGCCGAATTGGGAGAGACAGAATCATGCGCAATTTCGACCTGCCCGGCCGTTCGGCCGTCTATGCCGACAACGGCATGGCCGCGACCTCGCACCCGCTCGCCACCATGACCGCGCTCTCCGTGCTGCGCTCAGGTGGCAACGCCGTTGACGCGGCCATCGCCGCCTGCGCGACGCTCTGCGTGGTCGAACCGCATATGACCGGCATCGGCGGCGATTGCTTCGTCATCCTGGCCGAACCCGATGGCAGCATCCACGGCCTCAACGGCTCCGGCCGCGCGCCGATGGCGGCCGATCCCGAATGGTTTCGCGCCAAGGGCCTGAACGCCATGCCCGAGCACGGCGCGCTGCCGATCACCGTGCCCGGCGCCATCGACGCGTGGGAGAAACTGTCGAACCGCTTCGGCACCAAAGGCTTCGACGAACTCTTCGCCGACGCCATCCGCTATGGCGAGGAAGGATATGCCGTCCACGGCCGTGTCGCGCTCGACTGGCCGAAGGCCGTCGACCTTCTGTCGAAGGATGCTGGCGGCGCGAAGCATTATCTCGTCGACGGCAAGGCCCCGCCGGTCGGCTCGCGCCATTCCGCGCCCGCGCTCGCCGCCACCTTCCGCGCGATTGCGAAGAACGGATCGAAAGCCTTCTACCAGGGCGAAATCGGCGCCGAAATTGCCGCGACCGTCAAGTCGCTCGGCGGTCTTTTGACCGAAGCAGACCTCGCCGCCGTCTCGGCCAACTGGGTCGACCCGATCGCAACACGCTACGGCGATTACGACGTCCACGAAATCCCACCCAACGGCCAGGGCATCACCGCTTTGATCCTCCTGCGCCTGATGGCAAAGCTTGACACCGGCCGCCTCGCACCGGATTCGGCCGACCGCGTCCACATGGAAATCGAAGCCGCCCGCCTCGCCTATTCGGTCCGCGACCACCTCGTCGCCGACCCGAGGACGATGACCGTCACGCCCGAGCACCTTCTGTCCGACGCGTACATCGACGCCCTCGCCGCCCGCATCGACATCGCGCGCCGCAACGACGACGTCGCCCCACCCGAAATGCCGTCCTCCGACACCGTCTACCTGACGGTCGTCGACCGCGACCGCCGCGCAGTTTCCTTCATCAATTCGACCTATCACGGCTTCGGCTCCAAGGTCGTCACGCCGAAATCCGGCATCACGCTGCAGAACCGCGGCGCCGGCTTCACGCTCGCCGCAGGCCATCCCAACGAGATCGGCCCCGGCAAACGGCCGATGCACACCATCATCCCCGCAATGGCGACCAGGAACGGCAAGGCGGCGATTTCCTTCGGCGTCATGGGCGGCGACTACCAGCCCATGGGCCACGCCCATGTCCTGTCCAACATCGCCGACCACGGCATGGACCCGCAGGAAGCGATCGACGACGCCCGCATCTTCTGGAACGACACCGGCGCGGTCCTCAACGCCGAAACCGGCATCGGCCCCGACATCCGCGCCGACCTCGAACGCCGCGGTCACAAGATCCAGAACGCCCCGGCCCCGCATGGCGGCGGCCAGGCGATTATCATCGACGAAAAATCCGGCTTCCTCATCGCCGGCTCCGACCCCCGCAAGGATGGCTGCGCAATGGGTTGGTAGGTTTCGGCGCGGGATACGGGCGCTGGTTTTTCTGAAGTGACCCCCACCCTGTATCCCTCCCCACAAGGGGGAGGGATACAGGGTGGGGGTCACTTCAGAAAAATCAGCTTCCTCAGCTCCGGCTCCAATGCCCGCAAGCACGGCTATGCGATGCGGCAGACCCCAGCCCTACCGCCCCATCTGATCCAGCTTGCGCTGCATCGCGGCGATCTGTTCCTTCAGTTCGGAAAGATCATCGCCCTTGGGCGCATCGGGCTCGACTTCGCCCTTCGCCACCTCGCCGCCCGCGCCCGCCATCGGAAACGGCGTGAACATCCGCATCGCATTCTGGAACATTTCGGCATTGCGCCGCGCCTGCTCTTCCATCGCCTTCAACGGGGCGGCTGCCATCGGCATCATGCCGATCGGCGATTTGCCCACCGCATCCTTCATCTGCTGGCGAAAGCGCTCTTGTTCCTTGGCGAAGGCCACCATCGACTGCTCGAGGAAACTCGGCACCACCATCTGCATCTGGTCGCCGTAGAACGCGATCAACTGGCGCAAAAACGGGATCGGCAGCATGTTCTGCCCGTCGCGGTTTTCCAGTTCGAAGATGATCTGCGTCAGCACCGAATGCGTGATGTCGTCGCCGGACTTGGCGTCCTGAACGGTGAACTCCTCGCCGCGCTTGACCATTTCGGCAAGATCTTCGAGCGTCACGTAAGTGCTCGTGCCCGTATTGTAGAGACGGCGGTTGGCGTATTTCTTGATGGCCACCGGATCGTTCTTTGCGGGCATGTAGCTGGCTCCCAGTGATTTAACCGACTGTTTCCGCTCGGCAAGCTTTGAGGATATGCGCAAAAGGCGGGCAATTGAAAGCGCTTTGTGCAGCGCACGTAAACCCATCCCCGGTTTGACTTGGACGCGCCGAAACGGCAAGAAATGCGTCAAAGCGCATTTTGGCGCTCCCTCATCGTTCCGGAGTAACCCGACATGTCTGAGATGAATTCGATCGTCGTCGCCAGCGCCGCGCGCACGCCCGTCGGCTCTTTCAACGGCGCCTTCGCCACCGTTCCCGCCCATGAGCTCGGCGCAATCGCCATCAAGGGCGCGCTCGAGCGTGCGGGCGTCGACCCGAAGGATGTCGACGAGGTCATCATGGGCCAGATTTTGCAAGCCGCCCAGGGCCAGAACCCGGCCCGCCAGGCCGCGATGGCCGCCGGCATCCCGCAGGAAGCGACCGCCTGGAGCATGAACCAATTGTGCGGCTCGGGCCTGCGCGCCGTCGCGCTCGGCATGCAGCAGATCGCGACCGGCGATGCGAAGATCATCGTCGCCGGCGGCCAGGAATCCATGTCTATGGCGCCCCATGCAGCCTATCTGCGCTCCGGCCAGAAGATGGGCGACTTCAAGATGATCGACACCATGATCAAGGACGGCCTTTGGGATGCCTTCCACGGCTACCACATGGGCAACACCGCCGAGAACGTCGCCCGCCAGTGGCAGCTCTCGCGTGACGAGCAGGACCAGTTCGCCGTCGCCTCGCAGAACAAGGCCGAGGCGGCACAGAAGGAGGGCCGCTTCAAGGACGAGATCGTCCCGGTCACCATCAAGGGCCGCAAGGGCGATACCGTCGTCGATCAGGACGAATACATTCGCCACGGCGCGACGCTCGACGCCATGGCCAAGCTGAAGCCCGCCTTCGACAAGGAAGGCACAGTCACCGCCGCCAACGCATCCGGCATCAATGACGGCGCCGCCGCCGTCGTCCTGATGAGCGAGGCGGAAGCCAAGCGCCGCGGCATCACCCCGCTCGCGCGCATCGTCTCCTGGGCGACCGCCGGCGTCGACCCGCAGATCATGGGCACCGGCCCGATCCCCGCCTCGCGCAAGGCGCTCGAAAAGGCCGGCTGGTCGGTCTCCGACCTCGACCTCGTCGAAGCCAACGAAGCCTTCGCCGCGCAGGCCTGCGCGGTCAACAAGGACATGGGCTGGAACCCGGAGATCGTGAACGTCAATGGCGGCGCCATCGCCATCGGCCACCCGATCGGCGCATCCGGCGCCCGCGTCTTCAACACGCTGCTCTTCGAAATGAAGCGCCGCGGCGCGCAAAAAGGCCTCGCCACGCTCTGCATCGGCGGCGGCATGGGCGTCGCCATGTGCGTGGAAGCGATCAACTGAAGAAAATGACGGGAGTAGGGGAGTAGGGCATTAGGGGGTAGGGAGCCGCTTGGACTTCCCTATTCCCCTACTCCCTTACTCCCCTTACTCCCCCGACAAAATGGGAGGAGACCACATGACCCGAACAGCACTCGTCACCGGCGGCTCGCGCGGCATCGGCGCGGCGATATCCGTTGCGCTCCAGAATGCCGGCTACAAGGTCGCCGCAACCTATGCCGGCAATGACGAAAAGGCCGAGGCCTTCAAGAAGGAGACCGGCATTCCCGTCTTCAAATGGGACGTGTCGAGCTACGATGCCTGCAAGGCCGGCATCGAAAAGGTCGAGGCTGCAATCGGGTCGATCGACGTGCTGGTCAACAATGCCGGCATCACGCGCGATGCCATGTTCCACAAGATGACGCCCGACATGTGGAACGAGGTGATCAACACCAACCTGACCGGCCTCTTCAACATGACGCATCCCGTCTGGACCGGCATGCGCGAGAGGAAGTTCGGCCGCGTCATCAACATCTCCTCGATCAACGGCCAGAAGGGCCAGATGGGCCAGGCGAACTACTCCGCCGCCAAGGCCGGCGACCTCGGCTTCACCAAGGCGCTCGCCCAGGAAGGCGCCAAGGCCGGCATCACCGTCAACGCCATCTGCCCCGGCTATATCGGCACCGACATGGTCATGGCCGTGCCGGAAAAGGTCCGCGAGAGCATCATTTCGCAAATCCCCGTCGGCCGCCTCGGCGAGCCCGCCGAAATCGCCCGCTGCGTCGTGTTCCTGGCCTCCGATGAAGCCGGCTTCATCACCGGCTCCACCATCTCGGCCAATGGCGGCCAGTTCTTCGTCTGATCTCGGCGGATGGCGGGTTTTCTCGAAGGGGACCCCCACCCTTTATCCCTCCCCACAAGGGGGAGGGAGGCCGTCAGCGCTGTGACTGCCCGCGAATGCACCACCCGGATTGAAGGGTGAACGGGACGCCGGCGAACTCCCTCCCCCTTGTGGGGAGGGATAAAGGGTGGGGGTCCCCTTCGCCAAAAATGTTCACATCCGGTGCACTCCCTGTGCAAACACGGTGGACAAACTTCCCAAACGTGACCCCGAAAACCACCCAACCGGAACAGACCATGAATCCCCCGAGTCAGCGATTCGGTCCCGGTTCGTTCGGGACTCGTTCCGGTTGCACGCACACCGGCACTCTGGCGAATGACACCACGACACACTATGTGGGGCCGGCATCCCGCCCGGCCATTCACTTGCGCCCACCGCGATGCTAACCGTTCTCGACGACAGTCGGCCGGAAAGGCCCTATAGATTAGATGAACATCCAGCCCCGCCCGTCGCAGCCCCTGATCCTGTCTGGCCGCGACGTGACCGCGATCCTCGGTCCGACCAACACCGGCAAGACCCATCTGGCGATCGAGCGCATGGTGGCGCACGAGACGGGCGTCATCGGCCTGCCGCTGCGGCTGCTTGCGCGCGAGGTTTATGCCCGCGTCTGCGAGAAGGTCGGCGAGAAGAAGGTCGCGCTCATCACCGGCGAGGAAAAGATCGTCCCGCCCGGCGCGCGCTATTCGGTCTGCACGGTCGAGGCGATGCCGCGCGAGACGGACGCCGCCTTCGTCGCCATCGACGAGGTGCAGCTCGCCGCCGACCTCGAGCGCGGCCACATCTTCACCGACCGCATCCTGCATCTGCGCGGCCGTCAGGAGACGCTGCTCCTCGGCGCCGCCACCATGCGCGGCATTCTGGAAAAGCTCCTGCGCGGCGTTTCGGTCGTCACCCGTCCGCGCATGTCGCATCTGGCCTATGCCGGCTCCAAGAAGCTGACCCGCCTGCCGCGCCGCACGGCCATCGTCGCCTTTTCGGCCGACGAGGTCTATGCCATCGCCGAACTGATCCGCCGCCAGCGCGGCGGCGCCGCCGTCGTCCTCGGTGCGCTCTCGCCGCGCACCCGCAATGCCCAGGTCCAGCTCTACCAGTCCGGCGACGTCGACTATCTCATCGCCACCGACGCGATCGGCATGGGTTTGAACCTCGACGTCGACCATGTCGCCTTCGCCCAGAACCGCAAATTCGACGGCTTCCAGTATCGCGAACTCACGCCGGCCGAGATGGGCCAGATCGCCGGCCGCGCCGGCCGGCATCTGCGCGACGGCACGTTCGGCGTCACCGGCCAGGTCGATCCGCTTCCCGACGAACTGGTGGAGCGCGTCGAGGCGCACAATTTCGACAGCGTGAAGGTGCTGCAATGGCGCAGCGCCGAGTTCGATTTCTCCTCGCTCGATGCGCTGAAGCGCTCCATCGACACCGTTCCCCCGGTCGAGGGCCTGACGCGCGCGCTGCCCGCGGTCGACGCCAAGGCGCTCGACATCCTCTCGCGCGACGAGCGCGTACGCGACCTGGCGAATACGCCCAAGCGCGTCGCCATGCTGTGGGACGCCTGCGCCCTGCCGGATTATCGCCGCATCGCCCCGGCACAGCACGCCGAACTCATCGGCTCCATGTTCATTGACCTCGCCACCAAGGGTCATGTCGACGCCGACTACATGGCCGAACAGGTGCGTCGGGCGGATTCGACCGTCGGCGACATCGACGCGCTGTCGCACCGGATCGCACAGATCCGCACCTGGACTTTCGTTTCGAACCGGCCGGGCTGGCTTGCAGACCCGGTCCACTGGCAGGAAAAAACACGCGATATCGAGGACAGATTGTCCGATGCGCTTCACGAGCGATTGACGAAACGCTTCGTAGACCGCAGGACATCCGTGCTGATGCGGCGCTTAAGAGAAAACAGTATGCTTGAAGCTGAAATCAATCCGACCGGCGAGGTCCTCGTCGAGGGCCACCATGTGGGCGAGCTCCAGGGCTTCCGCTTCACCGCCGACCAGAAGGCGGAAGGCGAGGACGCCAAGGCCGTGCGCACCGCCGCGCAAAAAGCGCTGGCGACTGAGTTCGAATCGCGCGCCGAGCGGTTTTCCGCATCTGCGAACGGCGATTTCGCGCTGACGGCGGATGGCCTCGTGCGCTGGATCGGCGCGCCCGTCGCCACGCTGACGGCCGGCGACGATCCGTTGCGCCCGCGCGCGATCCTGCTCGCCGACGAGCAGTTGACCGGCCCCGCGCGCGACAAGGTCGCCGCCCGCATCGAGCGCTTCGTCAACTACCAGATCGAGACGGCGCTCAAGCCGCTCTTCGATCTCCAGGCCGCCGAGCAGCTTTCCGGCATGGCGCGCGGCATCGCGTTCCAGCTCGTCGAGAATTTCGGCCTCCTGAACCGCCGCGATGTGGCCGAAGACGTCCGCGGTCTCGATCAGGAAGCCCGCGCCGCATTGCGCCGTCTCGGCGTGCGCTTCGGCGCCTTCCATGTTTTCGTGCCGGCCCTCTTGAAGCCCGGTCCCGCCGGCATCGTCACGCTCCTCTGGGCGCTGAAGAATGACGGCAAGGACAAGGCCGGCTTCGGTGATGTCGTCAACGCGCTCGCCTCGGGCCGCACCTCGGTCGTCGTCGACCAGGCGATCGACAAGGAATTCTACCGCCTCGCCGGCTACCGTAATCTCGGCCGTCGCGCCGTCCGCGTCGACATTCTCGAACGCCTCGCCGACCTGATCCGTCCCGCATTGGCATGGAAGGCCGGCAGCGGCGCGCGCCCCGAAGGCGCGTTCGACGGCAACGCCTTCCTGGTCACGCCGGCAATGATGTCGATCCTCGGCGCGACGTCCGAGGACATGGACGAGATTCTCAAGGGCCTCGGCTATCGCGGCGAGACGAAGCCGGAGGCTGACGTCAAGGCGAAGCTCGACGCGTTCGATGCCGAAGCTCGCGCCAAGGCCGAGAAAGCTCCCGAGACTCCGGAAGCGGCTCCGGCCGAAAGCGCCGATAGCGCTGAAGCCGTGTCGGAAGACACCCAGCCCGCCGCCGAGCCGGCCGCGGAAGTCGCAGCGGAGCCAGTGGCCGAAGCGCCTGCCGAGCCGGCAGCCGAAGCCCCGGCAGAGCCTGTCGCCGAGCCTGCGACCGAAACGGTAGCGCAGGAGCCTGCCGCCGGCGAAGAGCCCGAAGCACCGAAGACGATCACCATCTGGCGGCAGGGCCGCTTCGAGGGCCGTCCGCGCCGCGAGCAGGGGAACCGCAACGAGCGCGGCAACGCCCGCAATCGCGGCGCCGCCCCGGCCGAGGGCGAGGCCCCCGGCGAAAAGCGCGCCTTCCGCGGCAAGCCGCGCGGCGACGCACCCGGCCGTTCGGAGCGCGGTCCCGGCAACGGCCCGCAGCGCGGCCGCGACGAGAGGCAGCGCGGCGGAAAGCCCGGCGGCCAAAGGGACGGCAAGCGCGATGGCCAAAGGGACGGCAAGCCGTCCGGCGAACGCCGCTGGGAAGCGCAGCCGCCGCGCGACGCCAAGCCGGCGAAGCTCGACCCGGATTCGCCCTTCGCCAAGCTCGCCGCGCTCAAGGAGCAGTTGAAGAAATAGATGGAAGGAACCGCCCGCCAGCGGATCGACAAATGGCTGTTCTTCGCCCGCGTGGTGAAGTCCCGTTCGCTGGCGGCGAAGCTCGTCCAGGCCGGCAAGGTCCGGCTGAACCGCGAGAAGATCGACCAGGCGGCGCAGGCCGTGAAGCCCGGCGATGTCCTCACCATCTCGCTCGACCGGCGCATCCTCGTCCTGAAAATCCTTCTGCCCGGCGCACGCCGCGGCCCGTTCGAGGAGGCCCGCACCCTCTACGAGGACCTCTCGCCATCGCCCGAGGCGAAAGCGGCCGAGCCCGCGCCCTTCGCCGAGCGCGATCCCGGGTCGGGTCGGCCGACCAAGCGCGAGCGTCGCGAGATCGACCGTTTCGAAGGTCGGGATTGAACCGGAGAAATTCATTCCTCGGCGGCCGGTGCTGGCGCAACGCCCGACCCTTGTCACGGCGTCCCGAACTCGCTACGTGACCAGCCGACAGACTTTGCAGCGCCTTTGGAAGGCCGGAGCCGGCACGTATGACCTACCTCGTCACCGACAATTGCATCAAGTGCAAGTACATGGACTGCATCGAGGTGTGCCCGGTCGACTGCTTCTACGAAGGCGACAACATGCTCGTCATCCATCCCGACGAGTGCATCGATTGCGGCGTCTGCGAGCCGGAATGCCCGGCCGAGGCGATCAAGCCCGACACCGAGCCGGGGCTCGAGAAATGGCTTGAAATCAACACCGAATACGCCCAGAAGTGGCCGAACATCACGGCCAAGAAGGAGCCGCCGGCGGACGCCAAGGAGTTCGACGGCGAAGAGGGCAAGTTCGAGAAATATTTCTCGGCCGAGCCCGGTACGGGCGATTAGATCTGAGAACCCGCCCGGCACCGGCGACTGAGTCGCCGCTCCTGCCCGATCTGCGGCATCGCGCCGCAGCCGACGCGAATCACGACGCGCCTTAGCGGCGCTGGCGTTGCGCGCCTAGTGCAAATGGTTGATTCTGTCCACATTTTGTGTTACACAATCACGACATGCCGGTGACAAACGTCGATTCATTGCGCAAGCGCACTAATCACTGAAGGGTGGGACAAAATTCGGACCAGGGCGATCTGGGCCGCGCTTCACCCTTTCAGGTGAGTATGGCTCTATCCTTGGCACCCGTGTCCCACTTTCTTGTCCCGACACCATGCTGGCCGGTTTCACCGGCCGTTTCCGGATGACCGGCCCTGTCAGAGGCCGGTATCGCAACAGGGAGTATCGGGCGTATGGCAACCCAGCAGAAGAAATCCGCGGCGCGTAACGGTTTCAAGACCGGTGAGTTCATCGTCTATCCTGCCCACGGCGTGGGCCAGATCGCGACGATCGAGGAACAGGAAGTCGCGGGCCACAAGCTGGAACTCTTCGTCATCGATTTCCAGAAGGACAAGATGCGCCTGAAGGTTCCGGTCGCCAAGGCCGTGTCCATCGGCATGCGCAAGCTGTCCGAGACCGATTACGTCGACCGTGCGCTCAAGGTCGTCCAGGGCCGCGCCCGCGTCAAGCGCACCATGTGGTCGCGCCGCGCGCAGGAATATGACGCGAAGATCAATTCCGGTGACCTGATCTCGATTTCCGAGGTCGTGCGCGATCTCTACCGGGCCGAGAACCAGCCCGAGCAGTCCTATTCCGAGCGCCAGCTCTACGAGGCTGCGCTGGACCGCATGGCCCGCGAGATCGCTGCGGTCAACAAAATGTCCGATACCGAAGCGGTGCGGCTCATCGAGGTGAACCTCAACAAGGGGCCGCGCCGCGGCGCCAAGGCCGACAATGAGGAAGCCGAGCAGGAAGAAGCGGCGTAAGCAGGCTTTTCGCTGCGGAGTAAGAGTTCGGGAGCCCGGTCCTTGCGGCCGGGTTTCTTTTTGTGGGGGCGTTGAGC
>JAEWET010000022.1:0-105276 GCA_023389195.1 Pseudomonadota bacterium | reverse complement strand
AGATCGCGCCCGGCGACTTCTGCGAGCCGCTGGAGATCCAGCCGATCGCGATCATTCCGTTCGATGCGCAGCTGTTCGGAACCGCAGCCAACAGCGGACGGATGATCGCCGAGGTCGACAAGAAATCGCCCGCGGCGGAGACCTTCGCGCAGATCGCGCACGTGGTCACGGGACGGGCGACCGTCAAGAAACCCAAGAAGGGCGGCCTCGGCAAGGTGCTGGGCATGCTCGGCCGAAAGTGAGGCCACCCCAGGGCCAACCCAGGCCCCGGCAGACAACTGGATGAAATGGCATGTTTGGTAGACGCGGAAACGAAGGCTTCGGAAAGAGTGGCGGGCACAGCCCGGCGCCGCAGGCCATGCCTGCGACCGCTCCCGTCGAGCGCACGGCAACGGATGTGGCCGCGCCGGTGCGGGAAAGCATCGCCGTAGCGGCGGCGCCGCCGGCACCGCAGCCTTCGCCGATCGCCCGCAAGCGTTCACCGCGCACCGAGGACTATTACGACACCAAGTCACAGGTCTTTTCGGCGCTCATCGACACGATCGACCTGTCGCAGCTCGCCAAGCTCGATACCGAGAGCGCGCGCGAGGAAATCCGCGACATCGTCAACGACATCATCACAATCAAGAACTTCGCGATGTCGATCTCGGAGCAGGAAGAACTGCTCGACGACATCTGCAACGACGTCCTCGGTTATGGCCCGCTGGAGCCGTTGCTGGCCCGCGACGACATCGCCGACATCATGGTCAACGGCGCCGGTAAGACCTACATCGAGGTCGCCGGCAAGGTCCAGGAGTCCGAGATCCGCTTCCGCGACAACGCCCAGCTGCTGTCGATCTGCCAGCGGATCGTGAGCCAGGTGGGTCGCCGCGTCGACGAATCAAGCCCGATCTGCGACGCGCGCCTTCCGGACGGCTCGCGCGTCAACGTGATCGCCCCGCCGCTGGCCATCGACGGAACCGCGCTCACCATCCGCAAGTTCAAGAAGGACAAGCTGACGCTCGACCAGCTCGTCAAGTTCGGCTCGATCTCGCCGGAAGGCGCGGAGGTGTTGAAGGTCATCGGCCGGGTGCGCTGCAACGTGATCATTTCCGGCGGCACCGGCTCGGGCAAGACGACGCTCCTCAACTGCCTGACCAACTATGTCGACCGCGAGGAGCGCGTCATCACCTGCGAGGATTCGGCCGAGCTGCAGCTCCAGCAGCCGCATGTCGTGCGCCTCGAAACGCGCCCCGCCAATCTCGAAGGCGAAGGCGAGATCACCATGCGCGATCTCGTCAAGAACTGCCTGCGCATGCGTCCCGAACGCATCATCGTTGGCGAAGTGCGCGGACCCGAAGTGTTCGACCTCCTGCAGGCGATGAACACCGGTCACGACGGCTCGATGGGCACCATCCACGCCAACAATCCGCGCGAATGCCTGAACCGCATGGAATCGATGATCGCCATGGGCGGCTTCACCCTGCCGCAGAAGACGGTGCGCGAGATCATCGTCGGCTCGATCGACGTCATCATCCAGGCCGCGCGCCTGCGCGACGGCTCGCGCCGCATCACCCACATCACCGAGGTGATCGGGATGGAAGGCGACGTCATCATCACGCAGGATCTGATGACCTACGAGATCAAGGGCGAAGACGCCAATGGTCGCTTGATCGGCAACCACGTCTCCAGCGGCGTCGGCCGTCCCGGCTTCTGGGACCGTGCGCGCTACTATGGCGAGGAGGCGCGTCTGGCCGCAGCGCTCGAAGCGATGGAAGTTCAGTCGTGACCGGCCGGACGGGGAACGCGCGATGGACATGAACCTGCTGCTCTTCATCGCGCTCGCAACGGTCAGCGCCGGGGCACTCGCCTACGGCCTGCTGTTTTCGCGCGTGCAGAGCGAACGCACCATCGAGCGTCGCTTCGAGACGGTCCGCAATGCCGAGGCCGACCGTAACATCGTCCGCGCCTCGCGTGACCGTGTGGCCGAGGCCGCCAAGCGCCGCAAATCGGTGCAGGACACGCTGAAGGATCTCGAGGAAAAGCAGAAGGCGCGCGGGCAGGGCCGGCACAAGCCGCCGCTGAAGGTGCAGATCCGCCAGGCCGGCCTCACCATGTCGATGCGCCAGTTCTACATGGTCTCGGTCGCCGCCGGCCTCGTGACCTTCGTGCTGTTCGTATTCCTTGGCGCACCGCTGCTGCTTGCCACCGGCGCGATGATCGCGGGTGGCCTCGGCCTGCCGCGCTGGTTCGTCACCTTCAAGCGTGCGCGGCGCGTCAAGGCGTTCCTCAACGAATTCCCGAACGCGCTCGACGTGATCGTTCGCGCGGTCAAGTCCGGCCTGCCTCTCAACGATGCCGTGCGCATGATCGCAGGTGAATCGCCCGAGCCGGTCAAGAGCGAGTTCAAACGCGTCGTCGAGCATCAGCAACTCGGCCTGTCGCTCCCCGAAGCGGTGATGCGGATGCCCGAATCCATGCCGGCGGCCGAAGCGAGCTTCTTCGGCATCGTCATCCAGATCCAGAGCCAGGCCGGCGGCAATCTGTCGGAAGCGATCGGCAATTTGTCCAAGGTGCTGCGCGACCGCAAGAAGATGAAGGCCAAGATCGACGCCCTGTCGATGGAAGCCAAGGCATCCGCCGTGATCATCGGCGCGCTGCCGATCGTGGTCGCGATCCTCGTCTACCTGTCGAGCCCCGGTTACATCATGCCGCTTTTCACCACCAGCACGGGCCATCTCATTCTTCTGATCTCGGGCATCTGGATGGCCATGGGCCTGCTCGTGATGCGCAAGATGATGAACTTCGATTTCTAGGAACCGGTCATGACAGGCTCAGTCGTCGGCATCGTTACCGATCCCAGCTTCCTCCTGGCGGTTCTCGTCTCGGTGGCGGTGTTCGCGACGCTGTTCACGGCCTTGCCGGCGCTTTCGGGCAATCCGCTGAAGACACGCATGAAGGCCGTGGCGCTGGAGCGCGACCAGTTGCGCGCGCAGCAGAAGGCACGGCTTGCAAGCGAGGCCGAGCGCCGGCGCAAGGGGCTTCGCGAGCAGGAATCGGTGGGCATGAGGTCCATCGTCGAAAAGCTCGACCTGCGCCGCGCGCTCGCCGACGATGCGACGGTCGCCAAGTTGCGGATGGCCGGTTATCGCGGCCAGAATCCGCTGACGAAGTTTCTGTTCTTTCGCCTCGTCCTGCCCTTCGTCTTCCTGGCCGCCGCGCTCGTCTACGTCTTCGGCATGGGCGCCTTCGCCGATCAGCCCGATCTGATCCGCGGCGTCATCTGCATCATCGCGGCCTATGCCGGCTTCTACGTCCCCGTTCTCTACGTTTCCAACAAGGCGACCAAGCGCAAGCAATCGATCCAGCGCGCCTGGCCCGACGCGCTCGACCTGATGCTGATCTGCGTGGAATCCGGCATTTCGGTCGAGGCGGCCTTTCGCAAGGTGGCCGAGGAAATCGGCTCGCAATCGGTCGAACTGGCCGAGGAACTGGTGCTGACCAACGCCGAACTGTCGTTCCTGCCGGAGCGCAAGCAGGCCTACGAGAACCTGGCGAGCCGTACCGGTCTCGAAACTGTCCGTTCCGTCTCTCAGGCGCTGATCCAGGCCGAGCGCTACGGCACGCCCGTCGCCCACGCTCTGCGCGTTCTTTCGGCCGAAAGCCGCGAGGCGCGGATGACCGCGGCCGAGAAGAAGGCGGCGGCCCTGCCGCCGAAGCTGACCGTGCCGATGATCCTGTTCTTCTTGCCGGTTCTCTTCGCCGTCATCCTCGGGCCTGCCGGCATCCAGATTTCCCAGCAGAACATCTTCTAACCCCTTCTAAGGGCCGGAACGAAAGGCAGAGCGCCGCGTTTCAGCCTCAATCCGCCCGATTGCCGCCGGCACTCGCGGATGGCAGTCCGGGGAACGGTCATGAAGAGCGAATTCGATCCAGCGGGGCCGTCCGTGCCGCCCGAGCCCGTTCCTGCGCGCGACCGGGACCTGCGTCTCATTCGCACCTTCATGCTCGGCCTTTTCCTGTTCGCGGTCGTCTATGCGCTTTATTTCGCGCGCGATTTCTTCATGCCGATCGTCCTCGCCTTCCTGCTGGCGCTGATGCTGACGCCCATCGTCCGCTTCCTGCGCAAGCGCCGCGTGCCCGAAGCGCTGTCGGCAACGCTTCTGGTCTTCATGTCGATGGCGGCGATTGGAACGACCGGCTACTTCCTGTCCGGGCCGGTGGTGGAACTCGTCAACGACGCGCCGGCCATCGGCCGCCGGCTGACCGAAAGGCTCGAGGAGGTGCGCCGCCCGTTCGAGCGCTTCATGGAAGTGTCGAGGCAGGTGGACGAGGCGGCCGAAACCACCTCGGAGCCGGACGTCCAGCGCGTCGTCGTCTCGCAGCCCGGCATCGTCTCGCGCGCGGCCGGCAACCTGCTTTCCGGCTCGACGACGGCGGCGATCACCTTCGTCCTGTCGCTGTTCCTGCTCGCTTCGGGGACGATGTTCTACGAGAAGATCGTCCAGTCCTTCACCAAACTGAGCGAGAAGAAGCGTGCGCTGCGCGTCGTCTATGACGTCGAGCGCGAAATCTCGCGCTATCTGCTCACCGTTGCCGCCATCAACACATGCCTTGGCATCACCGTCGGCACGGGCCTTTGGGCCTTGGGCATGCCGATGCCGTTCGTTTTCGGCGTGGCGGCCGGCCTCCTGAATTTCCTGCCCTATGTCGGCGCCGCGATCACGATCATCCTCGTCGCCGTCCTGTCGATCGTCTCGTTCGACAGCATCGCCTATGCGATGATCCCGCCTGCCTTCGTGCTCTTCTGCAATATCCTCGAAGGCAATTTCATCAATCCGCTGATCGTCGGCCGCCGGCTGGAGATCAACGCGGTCGCGATCTTCATCGCGGTGGCGTTCTGGTCGTGGCTATGGGGCTTCGTCGGCGCGCTGATCGCCGTGCCGCTGCTGGTCGTCATCAAGGTCTTCTGCGACCATTTCGAGAGTCTCAGCCACGTCGGCAATTTCCTCTCGGCCCAGCAGACGGCCGAGGAAGAGGAAGAAAGCAAGGAAGAGGCGCAGCACGTCACGCCGTGAGTTGGCGAGCGGCGAACGGCTTCCCTATATCCGGGCAGTGAAAATGACCGGATGATGCGATGACCCTTCTTTCCGTACTCGACCTTTCCCCCGTGCCGGACGGCGCGACGACCGCCGAGGCGCTCGCCAACACGCTCGACCTCGCACGAAACGCCGACCGGCTCGGCTATAACCGCTACTGGCTCGCCGAGCACCACAACATGCCGGGCATCGCCAGTGCGGCGACCTCGGTCGTCATCGGCCATGTCGCGGGCGGCACGTCGCGCATTCGCGTCGGCGCCGGTGGCATCATGCTGCCGAACCATGCGCCGCTCGTCATCGCCGAGCAGTTCGGTACGCTGGCTTCGCTCTATCCCGGCCGCATCGATCTCGGGCTCGGCCGCGCGCCCGGCACCGACCAGTTGACCGCCCATGCGCTGCGTCGCTCTCTTTCGGGAGACGTCAACCAGTTCCCGAACGACGTCCTCGAACTGCTCGCCTATTTCAAACCGGCTGAGCCCACCCAGCGCGTGCGCGCGGTGCCGGGCGAGGGGACGAACGTGCCGGTGTGGATTCTCGGGTCGAGCCTTTATGGCGCGCAACTCGCGGCCGCTCTCGGCCTGCCCTACGCCTTCGCCTCGCATTTCGCCCCGGCCGAACTCGACCATGCGCTGGAGGTCTATCGGACGCGCTTCGAGCCGTCGGAATATCTCGACAAGCCCCAGGTCATGGCTGGGCTGAACGTCGTCGCGGCGCCGAGCGACGAGGAGGCGCGCTATCTGTTCTCGTCGCTGCAGCAGGCTTTCGTCAATCTGCGCTCCGGCCGTCCCGGCAAGCTGCCGAAGCCGGTCGAAGGGTTCGAGCAGCAGATCGATCCGATGGCGAAGGCGATGCTCGACCAGGCGCTGACCTGCGCCATCGTCGGCTCGCCGCAGCGGATCGCCCAAGGGCTTGAAGCCTTCATCGCGCGCACCGGCGCGGACGAACTGATGGTGACGGCGCAGATCCACGATCACGCGGCGCGGGTGCGTTCTTTCGAGATACTGGCCGAGGTCCACGGACTGGCCGCGATGAGCGCGGCCGCCGAATAGCAAAGAAAAAGGCCGGTATCGCGCCGGCCTTTTTCCTGTTCAGATCAGCATTCGCCGCCGCGGCGAATGCGCCAGCCGGCAGCCTCCGCCTCGCAGGCGTTGCCGAAAGTTTGCTGGCGGTTGCCTTGCACGGCACAGACCGGGGCATATTCGCGCGTGCAGAACTGCGGGCGATCGGGGCCCGGCCGGCCCGGACGATCCCAGCCCGGGCCACCGCCCGGACGTCCCGGACGATCCCAGTTCGAGCCGCCGCCGCGACGGCACTCGCCGCCATAGGCGATGCGATAGCCTTCGGCGCGCGCCACACAGGAATTGGGGAAGGTCTGCTGGTCACGTCCGCGCTCGCCGCAGACGGGATCATATTGCTGCGTGCAGATCGGCTCGGGGCCGGGGCGCGGCGGCAGGGGCCGCGGGCCTTCCTCGACGACGACGCACGATGCCAGCAGACCGGCGCCGACGACTGCCAGCAATCCGGTCTTCAATCCGGAAAATTCGAATTTCATGAGTTCACTCCAAAACAGACCCGTCCCGAATGCTTCAAGACGCTGGACGCGTTGTGGTTCCCGCCGCCGACAAAAAAATCATCGCAGCGCGCGCACGATCGAACCGTTCGGGAAACAGGTCGGCGCCTGACCCGCTTTCTGCTGCCATTCCCCAATCGAGCGGCGGGTGCGAAATCCTGCCAGGCCGTCGGCGCCGCCAGTGTCGTAGCCGAGCGCCTGCAGCCCGCGCTGCATCGCCGCGACGTCGGATCGCATCAGCCCGCCGACATTGCCCCACGCGCCTGAAAAGCGGCTGTCGCCATAGGTGATGCGGTCGCCTGCGTGGCCGACGAAAAGCGCATAGAGGTCGCTCTCGTTGTATTCCTTGATGACGTAGAAATTCGGTGTGACGAGGAAGGCGGGGCCGGAGCGGCCGGCAGGCATCATGAGGAAGCCTTCGCCGCGCAACTCATGGTCGGGGAAAGGCCGGCCCGAGACGCGTGCGACGCCCATCGACGCCCATTCGGAGATCGGGCGGCCGCGGTCCGGACCTTCGAGCGCGCAGGAAATGCTTGCCGGCAAGGTGACCTCGAAGCCCCAGTCGCGCCCGCGTACCCAGCCGAAATGGGCGAGATAGTTGGCGATCGAGGCGAGCGTGTCGGCTTCCGAATTCCATATGTCGGCGCGCCCGCCGGAATAGGCCGTCGCATGCTGAAGGTAGGAGGTCGGCAGGAATTGCGGCTGGCCGAGCGCGCCGGCCCAGGACGATTTCATGTCGCCAACGCGCGCATGGCCGCGCTCGACCATCAACAGCGCGGCGATCACCTCGGCGCGGAACATCTCCTTGCGCGTCGCCATGAACGCCTTGGTGCCGAGCACCTGGAAGGCATTGTGCGGAATTCTGGCGGCACCGAACCCGCTCTCGCGCCCCCAGACGGCGAGCAGGATGCCGCCGGGAACGCCGTAGCGCGCTTCGAGATCGCGCAAGACCGGTGCGAGCCGCCCCGCCCGCTGGCGCCCGCCCGCGGTGACGCCGCCGACGATGTTCTCGGCGAAATAGTTGCCGGGCGACCCGAACTCCGCCTGATGCTGGCGCTGCGGCGTCTGCGCAGCCTGACCCGGCATGACGAGGTCGGGCAGGTCGAGATTGGGGCCGATATTCGCGAAGGCGGCGTCGAAGGTGGATTGCGAGACGCCGGCGCGGGACGCGTCGGGCCAGAGGTCGGTCTGGAGCCAGGTGCGGAATTGCTGGTCGATGGATTGGGCGAGAGCGGGGAGGGGGAGGGGGAGGAGGAGGAGCAAGATCAGGAATGTCAGTGCTCTATGGCGCCCCCCTCTGTCCTGCCGGACATCTCCCCCGCGAGGGGGGAGATTAGTCTCGTCATCGACACAGCGTGATCTCCCCCCTTGCGGGGGAGATGCCAGTCTTGCCCCAAAATGGCAGGACAGAGGGGGGCAACGTAGAGCTCGGCTTTTCATCGGTCCTCCGTCAAAACGCCGTACGCGACTTCAGCGCCGCCGTCAGCGTTCCCTCGTCGAGATAATCGAGCTCGCCCCCGACCGGCACGCCGTGCGCGAGCCGCGTGACCTTGACGTCGAAGCTCGACAACTGGTCGGTGATGTAATGCGCGGTCGTCTGGCCCTCGACGGTCGCGTTGACGGCGAGGATCACTTCCGACACCACGCCCGAAGCGACGCGCGCGATCAGCGTCCTGATGTTGAGGTCGTCCGGGCCGACGCCGTCGAGCGGCGAGAGAGTGCCGCCGAGGACGTGGTAGCGCACGTTCATCGCCGCCGCGCGTTCCAGCGCCCACAGATCCGCGACGTCCTCGACGACGATCAGGGTCGCGTCCTCGCGGCGTGGATCGGTGCAGATCGTGCAGGGGTCGGACGTATCGACATTGCCGCAGGTGGAACAGACGCGCACCTTCTCCACCGCTTCGCCCATGGCGGCGGTGAGCGGCACGAAGAGCTGTTCCTTCTTCTTGATGAGATGCAGCGCCGCCCGCCGCGCCGAACGCGGTCCGAGCCCCGGCACCTTGGCCAGGAGCTGGATCAGACGTTCGATTTCGGGGCCGGCGATTCTCTTCGACATGGCTCCGGTTTAACGCCGAAACCGGCCGATGTGTAGGTCGAACTCAGTTGGTCGAGCCGGTCCGCGTCTGGTCGAGGATCAGGGCGCCGATCGCGTCGGCCTTGGTCTGGTCGACGGCGAAAGAGAGCGCCTCGGAGGCCGTGTTCGCCGGCGCTGCCGCCTCAGCGGTTTCCATCTGCGGGACGGCCGGCGCCGGTTGCGGCGTGCCGAAGCGCTCGGCCTGTGGCTGGGGCTGCGGCGCGGCCGCGACCTGGACGCGCGCCTGCTTGCCCTCGACGCGGCCGGTGGCGGCAAGCTGCGACTGCGGGCGTACGCCGTTTGCGGCGCGCTCCTCGCGCCCGCGCTTCTCGTAGAACGCGTTGCCGCCAGCCTTCAGCACGTAGTGCATGTTGGGATAGGGGAAGTTCAGGCCGGCCGTGTGGAAGAACTTGGCGTTCTGCACCATCGGGTGGCGCTCGCCGGCAAGCACCGCATCGGCGGCGGCCATCACGTCCGGCATCGCCTTGGAATTCATCTTGCGCGTCATCACGCCGGGCGCGAACTGGTTCTTCTGGCCGACGACACCGCAGATCGTGTTCGGGTACTCGCCCGAATTGACCCGGTTCATCACCACCGTGCCGACGGCGACAAGGCCCTCGCGGCTCGATCGGTGCGATTCGAAGAACATCGCGCGCGCCATGCAGTCGCGATTGCTGGCCGTCGCCGCAACGGGCTTGACCGAAGACGTCACGACGTCGTCGAGCAGGTCGCTGCTGGAGGTGCAGGCGGAAACAACAAGCGAAAGGGCGACCGCGCAGGCGGCGGCCGGGAGCCGAAAGAACACGTTATAAACCTCTCCGAACGGCCCCCGCCGTTTCGTCGATGATTTTGAAAGGGTGATTTGCGGCAAAAAAGGGGCAGGTGCGCCACAAACGCGCCTGTGCCGGAGCTCCGCGATCAAAACCGGATATGCCCGATCCTATCGCTCGAATGGTTATTAACGCGTTAACCGCAACCTAGAAGGGCAGCTTCATGCCGGGCGGGATCGGCAGGCCGGCTGTCAGTTCCTGCGTCTTCTGCTGCATGATCGCCTCGACCTTGGTCTTGGCGTCGTTGTGCGCGGCGAGGATCAGATCCTCGAGAATCTCGACGTCGTCTTCCTTGAAGAGCGAGGGGTCGATCTTGAGCGACTTCATTTCGAACTTGCCGGCAAGCGTGACCTGGACGAGCCCGCCCGCGGACTGGCCGGACGCTTCGACATTGGCCAGTTCTTCCTGCATCTGCTGGAACTTGGCCTGCATCTCGCGGGCCTTGCCCATCATGCCGAGAAGGTCTTTCATCGTGATCTCCGTTGGTCAGATTTCGTCGTCATCGTCCAGATCGCCGATGCCCGGATCGACCGGCACTTCGTCGCTTTCGAGCTCGATCTCGGGCGTCTCGACCGCGTCGGGCAGCCGAACGTCGATGATCTTCGCGCCGGGAAAGCGGGCGAGGATCGCCGCGACGGAGGGGTCGTTCTTGGCGTCGAGAAGGGCGACGTCGCGCCGCGCCTGCTCGATCTCCGACAGCGTGTCGCCGCCGCGCTCGCGCGAGATCGTGACGACCCAGCGCCGCCCGGTCCAGGTGTGGAGCCGCGTCGTCAGGTCGCTGACGAGCATGCGCGGGGCGTGCTCGGTGAGACTGACCTCGATGCGGCCCGGATCGAACTTCACGGGTCGCAGGAACTGCTTGATCTGAACCTTCAGCGCCATGTCGCGATTGGCGTCGCACAAGGCGACGAGATCGGTCAGCGAGGCGATACGGGGCTCGGCCGGCGCTTCCTCGACCTGCGGCTTTGGCGTGGCGGCCGGCAGGGGCTCGGGCTCGGTGCGCACGAGGCGCATCGTCTGCCCGCCGCCATTCGATGACATCGCGACGGGCTGCGCGGCGACTGCATCGACCGGTGCCGGCGCACGGTTCGGAGCACTTCCTGCGGAAGATGTCGGCGTGCCGTGCGGAAGCGTGCGAACCGGCGCGTCGCCTTCCAGCGATTTCAGCGCCTCGTCGAGCGTCGGCAGGGTCGCGGCATGCGCGATGCGGATCAGCACCATCTCCGCGGCGCTGACCGGCCGCGAGGCGGTCTGAACCTCGGTGATGCCCTTCAAGAGCATCTGCCACGTGCGCGACAGGACGCGTACCGAAAGCCCGTCCGCATATTCGCGCCCGCGCTGGCGCTCTTCCTGCGAGATCGCGGCATCGTCGGCCGCATTCGGCACGAAACGGATGCGGGTGACGAGATGGTTGAATTCGGCAAGGTCGGTGAGGACGGTCGCGGGGTCCGCGCCGGCGTCATACTGGCCGCGGAATTCATCCAGCGCGCCGGCGACGTCGCCCCTCATCAGGAGTTCGAAAAGGTCGATGACGCGGGCGCGGTCGGCAAGCCCGAGCATGTCGCGCACCGCTTCGGCGGTGACCGTGCCCGACCCATGCGCGATCGCCTGGTCGAGGATCGACAGCGAATCGCGCACCGACCCCTCGGCCGCGCGCGCGATCATAGCGAGGGCGTCGTCGTCGATCGACACGTCCTCCTTCTGCGCGATGCCGCGCAGATGGGCGGTCAGCAGGCCGGCGTCGACGCGGCGCAGGTCGAAGCGCTGGCAGCGCGACAGGACGGTGATCGGCACCTTGCGGATTTCGGTCGTCGCGAAGATGAACTTGACGTGCGGCGGCGGCTCCTCGAGCGTCTTCAACAGGCCGTTGAAGGCCTGCGTCGAGAGCATGTGCACTTCGTCGATGATGTAGACCTTGTAGCGCGCGGAAACCGGCGCATAGCGAACCTGCTCGATGATCTCGCGAATGTCGTCGATGCCGGTATGCGAGGCGGCGTCCATCTCGACCACGTCGACATGGCGTCCTTCCATGATCGCTTCGCAATGCTCGCCTGGGACCGAGAGGTCGACGGTCGGCTGGCTGACGGCATCGGTCTTGTAGTTGAGCGCGCGGGCGAGGATGCGGGCGGTCGTCGTCTTGCCGACGCCGCGCACGCCGGTCAGCATCCAGGCCTGCGCGATGCGGCCGGTGGCGAACGCATTGGTCAGCGTGCGCACCATCGGCTCCTGGCCGATCAGGGTGGAGAAATCGCGCGGGCGATATTTGCGCGCCAGGACCCGGTAGGGTCCCTGCGGACGGCTCGTCTCGATCTGCGGAGTTTCGTCCATCAAGTCTCGCTCGTGCCATGAGCCCGAAGGCCCGGATCATCCTCGCGGCGCGAGTGTCGTCCCCGACATGGCCAGGCGTCAATGCCGCAAACGGCTCGGACGCAAGGCCGGGGAAATAAGGTGGGAGGCTGGCACGGTGACCCGTGCCGGGGCTCGTTAGGGCTGCTTCCTTCCGGACCTGACCCGGTTGGCGAGTGGCTCGTCCACCACCAACCTCCCGCGCCCCATATCGGCAATTCGAAAGGCGAATGCAAGGCCGGATCGAAAGCTGGAACGATTCGCTTCCATCGGGCGGGGAAACGCTCTAGCCTCGCAACCCTGGCAGAGGAGGGAGACATGGACATGCCGCACAGGGCTGGCGGTTTCGAGCTCGACAGGAAGCTTGAACGCGACAGCCGCGAAGTGATCTGGCTCGGCCTTTGCGAGCTTCGGATCATGAACGATGCGCGCTGGCCATGGCTGATCATGATCCCGCAACGCCGCGGCGCCGTCGAGATCCACGACCTGACGCCGCTCGACCAGGCGATGCTCTCCTTCGAGACGACCATGGTGTCGAAGGCGCTGAAAGAGGTCACGCGCTGCGACAAGATCAACATCGGCGCGCTCGGCAACATCGTCCGCCAGCTCCACGTCCACGTCATCGCGCGCAGGGAAGGCGATGCGAACTGGCCCGGACCCGTCTGGGGCCACGGCCAGCCCGAACCCTATCGCCGTGAGGACCTTCACGGCCTGATCAACGACATCAAGGGCCGCCTGTGAATTTCGCACTGTTCGACCGGCCGGCCGAAGAGCCGAGCCGCTTCGTCGGCTTTGCCGGCAACCGCATCGACCGGCAGGCCGAGAACCGCTCCGAGACGGCGCTGGCGGATGCGCTTGTCGACCCGCGGCTGTCGGTGCTGATTTTACGCGGAGGCCGCCTCTGCCTGAAGATGAACGGCGCCGGTCCCGACTGCCATTTTTCGGCATCGGAAGCCGAAGCCCTCAAGGCCAAGCTGCAGCATGCGGTGCTGCTCGGTCATGGCCCCGACGGTCCGGTGATCGCTGCCCCTGGTAGTCTCGAGCCCGAGGACCTGCCGGACGGCATCAAGGCGATCGACCTGCGCTCGCTCAACAGCCAGGGCCTTCTCGCTCCCGACGACATGGGCGCGGTGGGGCAGGGCGCGTCCCTCCTGGCCTGGAACGCCAATTGCCGCTTCTGCGGCCGCTGCGGGGCCGCGACCGAAGCACGCATCGGCGGCTACAAGCGCGTGTGCACCGGCTGCGGCGCGCAGCATTTCCCGCGCACCGACCCCGTCGTCATCATGCTGACCGTCACGCCGGATCGCTGCCTGATGGGCCGCAGCCCGCATTTCGTGCCGGGCATGTTTTCGACGCTCGCCGGCTTCGTGGAGCCGGGCGAGACGATCGAGGATGCGGTGCGGCGCGAGACGCTGGAGGAATCGGGCGTCAAGATCGGCCGCGTCGCCTATCACGCCAGCCAGCCCTGGCCGTTTCCCCACTCGCTGATGATCGGCTGCTTCGGCGAGGCGCTGAACGAGGATCTGACGCCGGACTTCACCGAACTCGAAGCCTGCCGCTGGTTCACGCGCGAGGAAGTGCGCTCAATGATCGCCGGCGCGCACTCCGAAGGCCTGGTCGTGCCGCCGAACGCGGCGATCGCCAATCATCTCATCCGGGCGTGGGTGGACGCGGGCTGATCAGGCGCTCTTGCGCGGCCGTCCGCCCTTTGCGCCGTTCTCGCGCGCGGCGCGCGCCTTGGCTGGCGATGTCGTGCTGCCGCCAATACGCGCGAACTGGCTTGCCATCCAACGTCGTGTGCCGAATACGCCGCCAACGAGCGCCGGCACGGAAAGATCGACGTCGAGGCGCGGCCAGTGAAGATTGAGGCCGAACCCGTCGACCGCGACCAAGGCCAGATCGGCCGCCGGCGCATCGTGCAAATCCTGGACGAGCGCGGGCGGGAAGACATAGGCGCAGCCATTTTCGAGCTCGACGACGATCCGGCCGCTCGCCGCATCGTAGCTCGCCGCCCGTGCCCGCAGACCTTCGGCGAGCACCTGTCGTCCCCGCTCTTCGGCGGCGTCGATCTGCATGTCAGTCAGCTTCACCATGAATGCGCTCCCAGTCCTGCAGGAAATCGTCGCGCCGTGCCGCGACTTCCTCAAGAAGCCGGCGCAGTTCCGGCCGCTTGATCCCGATCGCATAGACCAGCTCGATCGAACCGTCCGGCCCGATCAGGTCGATCTTGGCATTGCCCGCTCCGATGAGATGGATATGGGCCGGCGCGTGGTCCTGCGTGTAGATGACGAAACGATAGCCATGCGCACGGTGGACGACGACCAATACATTATCCCATCAGTTGGGTTTTTCAAGAAGGACGCTGGCTGATCCGGAACTCCGCCGCCGGATAGACCCCGAGCACCCGCACTTCGCGCGAGAAGAAGTCGAGTTCCTTGAGCGCCTGGGCGACATTGGCGTCGTCGGGGTGGCCTTCGATGTCGGCGTAGAACTGCGAGGCGAAGAAGGTGCCGCCGAGCTGATAGCTCTCCAGCTTGGTCATGTTGACGCCATTAGTGGCGAAGCCGCCCATGGCCTTGTAGAGCGCGGCCGGAATGTTGTGCACGCGGAAGATAAAGGTCGTCATCATCAAATCATCGGCCGACTTGCGCGGAGCCCAGGATTCCTCCTTCGCCAGCACGACGAAGCGGGTAACGTTGTTGTCGGTGTCCTCGACATTCTCGGCGACGATGTCGAGGCCGTAGAGTTCGGCGGCAAGGACGGGCGCGAGCGCTGCGGCGGTGCGGTCACCTTCGTCGGCCACCTGGCGCGCGGCGCCAGCCGTGTCGCCGGCGATGACCGGCTTCCACTTGTGCTTGCGGATCACGTTGCGGCACTGGCCGAGCGCGTGAATGTGGCTGTGAACGGACTTGATCTCGTCGATCTTCACGCCCGGCAGGACCATGAGCTGGAAATGGATCGGCAGGAAATATTCGCCGACGATGTGCAGGCTCGATTCGGGCAGCAGGTGATGGATGTCGGCGACGCGGCCCGCGATCGTGTTCTCGATCGGTATCATCGCAAGTTCGGCCGCACCGCTCTCGACCGCATTGAACGCGTCCTCGAAGGTCGCGCGGGGCATCGGCTCCATGCCGGGAAACATGTTGCGGCAGGCGGTGTCGGAGTTGGCGCCGGGTTCACCCTGAAATGCGATGCGGTTGGTCCTGGACATGCGGCTTCTGCTCTTCCTTACGACAACATGGCGCGGGCGCGCTCGAGATCTTCGGGCGTATCGACGCCCAGCGGAACGGAACGGACGAGGCCGACATCGATGCGCATGCCCGCTTCGAGCGCGCGCAACTGTTCCAGCCGCTCGCGCGTCTCCAGGGGGCTCGGGCCGAGGCCGACGAAGCGTTCGAGCGCGGCGCGGCGATAGGCGTAGATGCCGATATGGTGGTAGAGCGGGCCTTCGCCCCATGGTGCGGTCGCGCGGGTGAAATAGAGCGCGCGCAGACGAGCGGGCGTGAGCGGCGAGCCGACGATCTTGACGACGTTCGGATTGGTCTTCTCCGCCTCGTCCTCGATCTCGACGCCCAGCGTGGCGATGTCCGCGTCGCCCTCTTCGCCCTCTTCGAGCACGTCGGCCGTGCTCGCGATCAGTGCGGGATCGATGGTCGGCAGGTCGCCCTGGAGGTTGACGATCGTCTGGTAGCGCCCGTCGGGATCAAGCTTCTGCAGCGCCTCGAAGATGCGGTCGGAGCCGGACTGGTGGCTTGCCGCCGTCATCACGGCCACGAAGCCGAGGGCCTCGACGGCGCGCGCCACTTCGTCACTGTCGGTCGCGATGGCGATCTCGCCTGCACCGCTCTCGGCAGCGCGCCTGGCCACCTGGCCGATCATCGGCAGCCCGGCGATGTCCGCCAGCGGCTTGCCGGGCAGGCGGGTGGAGGCCATGCGGGCGGGAATGAGGATCAGTCTGGACATGCGCGAAGCGATGGTGCGGCTCTCGGGAAGGTCGGAAAAGTGGCAAAAGGTCTCACGTGGAAAGGCCCTTATATGTGTTGCAACATCCAAGCAAAAGACCTAGTTTCCGCGCGATTTTCACCGGCACGACCGGGTGGGGGACCCTTTGACGCGTGTGCGCCGGTCGCACGCCGCATCACCCCGGTCGAACCTTGGAGCCTTGGGTAGATGGACTCTTTTGAACTTAACAAGCTGATCGGCGCGTTCCTGGGCGTCGTGTTCGTCGTCTTTTCGGTCAGCCTTGTGTCGGACGCGATCTTTGCGTCCCATGCTCCCGAAACTCCGGGTTATGCGATCGAGGTTCCCGAAGAGCCCGCAGGTGGCGGAGCGCCGGCCGAAACCGGCCCGAGCGCGCTCGACCTTCTCGCCAGCGCGGACCCGGCAGCCGGCGAAGCGGCCTTCCGCCGCTGCGCCTCGTGCCACACGATCGAGGCTGGCGGCGCGAACCGCGTCGGCCCGAACCTGCACGACGTGCTGGGCCGTGTCGTCGCGTCGCACGAAGGCTTTTCCTATTCCGCCGCGATGACCGAATATTCCGAGGGCGGCTCCAAGACCTGGGAATTCGAGAATCTGAGCGCATTCCTCGTCAACCCGCGCTCCTACGTGCCGGGAACGACGATGGCCTTCGCCGGTATCCGCGATCCGCAGGAAGAAGCCAACCTGATCGCCTACATCAACGCCCAGTCGGACAACCCGATGCCGCTGCCCGAGCCGGCCGCCGCTGAAGAAGAGTCGGCCGAGGGCGAGGAAGCTGCTCCCGCCGAGGGCGAGGAAGCCGCGCCAGCCGCCGAAGGTGAAGACGCTGCTCCGGCCGCAGAAGGTGACGACGCTGCTCCGGCTGCCGAAGGCGAAGAAGCTGCACCTGCCGCTGAAGGCGAAGAGGCCGCTCCCGCCGAGGACGCCGCGCCGGCGGCCGACGAGGCTGCGCCTGGCGCCGATGAAGCCGCTCCGGCTGACGATGCCGCAGAGCCGGCCGATGCCGATGCTGCAAGCGAGACCGAAGCTGCTCCGGCCGAGGCGACGCCCGAGGAAGACGGTTCCGCCGCTTCGCCCGAGACCGACCCTGCGACGCCCGCCGCCGATGGCGAGGTGAGCGAGGAAGAAGAGCGGGCTCCGGCGCAGAACTAACCAAACCGTAATCTCGACGATCACGAAAAAGCCGGGTTTCGCCCGGCTTTTTTGCGTCTGTGAAAATGCCCGGCCACGCAAAGTTTAGCCACGTAGCCGGTTTCCAATCACGCCCGATGGGATAGGGTGCGAGCTCGGACGAAGAGGAGATGCGTCGAATGGAATTGGGCCGCTGGGGCGATCATCTGCGCAAATCATGGGTCGTTGCGACCGTTCTGCTCGCTGGGGCGAGCACTGCGCTGGCGCAGGATGCCGAGGCCGAATGGCGCACGACATCCTCGCTGATCCAGACCGAGCCGCCGGCCGAGGAATTCACCCGCTATTCCTACGTGAACCCTGACGCGCCCAAAGGCGGCACGCTGAACTCGGCGGCCTTCGGCACCTTCGACAGCTTCAACCCGTTCATCGTGCGCGGCACGCCCGCGGCCGGCCTCGGCCAGTTCGGCGGACTTCTCTGGGATACGCTGATGCAGCAATCCCCGGACGAGGCCGGGACGAGCCATGCGCTGATCGCCGAGGCCTTCACATATCCGGACGACTATTCCTCGGCGATCTATCGCCTGAACCCGGACGCGCGCTGGCACGATGGCGAGCCGGTCACGGCCGAGGACGTGGTCTGGTCGTTCGAGAAGCTGAAGGAGATCAGCCCGGCCTATAGCCGCTACTATGCAAACGTCACCGAGGCGGTCGCGATTTCCGAGCGCGAAGTCGAGTTCACCTTCGACCAGACCGGCAACCGCGAATTGCCGCACATCATGGGCGATCTGGCGGTTCTGCCGAAGCATTGGTGGGAAGGCGAGAACGCGCGCGGCCAGAAGCGCAACATCGCCAATCCGACTCTCGAAGCGCCGCTTGGCAGCGGACCTTACAGGATCGCATCCTTCGATCCTGGCTCGCGCATCGTCTGGGAGCGCGTCGAGGATTACTGGGGCGCCGAGGAGCCGGTCAACATCGGGCGCAACAATTTCGACCGCATGACCTACACCTATTTCCAGGACGACAATGCCGAGTTCCTGGCCTTCACGCGCGGCGGTTTCGAGGATATCCGGCAGGAAACGAGCACGCGGCGCTGGGCGGTCGAGTACAATTTCCCGGCCTTCGAGCGCGGAGACGTCATCAAGCGCGAGTTCATCTCGGGCGGCATCCAGCACATGCAGGCCTTCGCCTTCAATATGCGCCAGCCCCGCTTCCAGGACCGGCGCGTGCGCCAGGCTCTGACGCTGGCCTACAATTTCGAGGAGCAGAACCGCCTTCAGTTCTTCGAGATGAACGAGCGCTTTTCCAGCTATTTCGAACGTTCCGAACTGGCGTCGAGCGGCGTGCCGGAAGGGCAGGAGCTTGAAATGCTCGAAGCGCATCGCGATGCGCTGCCGCCGGAGCTCTTCACCGAAGAGTTCAAGCTGCCCGTCTTCGACACGCCGCAGGCGCAGCGCGACAATCTGCGCGAGGCGGTCCGGCTCTTCGACGAAGCGGGCTGGGCGATCCAGGGCGGCCGCATGGTGAACAAGGAGAGCGGCGAGCAATTCCGGATCGAATTCCTGGGGTCCTCGCCGACGAGCGAGATCATCACGGGCGGCTACATCGCCAATCTGCGCCGCCTCGGCATCGACGCGACGCTGCGCATCGTCGACACCTCCCAATACATCCAGCGCTATCAAGCCTTTGAGTTCGACGCCGTGACGGCGCGCTTCCCGCAATCCGAATCGCCCGGCAACGAGCAGCGCGATTACTGGAGCACGCAGGCCGCCGACGCCGAAGGCTCGCGCAACGTGCCGGGTATCAAGGACCCGGTGGTGGATGCGCTGATCGACAAGATCATCTACGCGGCCGACCGCGAGGAGCTGGTGGCGGCAACACGCGCGCTCGACCGCGTGCTCCTTTGGAACTACTACACCGTGCCGCAATACTTCCAGCCGACCATGCGCTACGCCTACTGGAACAAGTTCGGCATCCCCGAAAAGCAGCCCGAATATTCCGGCATCGACCCGCAATCCTGGTGGATCTTGCAGGATCGAGAGGCCGAAATCGAAGAGCAGATCGAGGAAGCGGAATGAGCGGCGCAGGTATCGACCGCCGTGCCTTCCTCGCGCTCGGCGGCGCCGCCTTCGCCGCGCCGTTCCTGCCGCGCGTCGCGCTGGCCCAACTCCAGACCGGAACGCCGCTTCATGGCATCTCGGCCTTCGGCGATCTGAAATACGGGCCGGACTTCACCCATTTCGACTATGCGAACCCGCAGGCGCCGAAAGGCGGGCGGTTCAATTTCTCGGTTCCGAACTGGGGGTACAACCAGTCGGTCCTCACCTTCAACACACTGAACTCGTTCGTGCCGCGAGGGGACGCGCCGCCGCGCATGGAGCTGTGCTTCGACAGCCTGATGGCCGGCTCGCTCGACGAGCCGGATTCGGCCTACGGACTTCTGGCGGAAACCATCACCATTGCCGACGATCGCAATTCCTTCACCTTCAAGCTTCGGCCGCAGGCGCGCTTCCACGACGGCTCCAAGCTGACGGCCGAGGACGTCGCCTATTCGTTCAATCTCTTCAAGGAAAAGGGCCATCCGTCGCTCGTCCTGCCCTTGAGCGAGATGACGGAGGCGGTGGCCGAGGACGAGGCGACCTTCCGCATCGCCTTCAACGGCAACCAGTCCTCGCGCACGATCTTTTCCGTCATTGCCATGCCGATCGTCTCGAAGGCGTTCTATGAGGAGAACCCGTTCGACGCCTCGCAACTCAAGCCCCCGCTCGGCTCGGGCCCCTACAAGGTCGGTCGCGTGAATGCCGGGCAGACGATCGAATACGATCGCGTCGAGGACTACTGGGGTCGCGACCTGCCGGTCATGCGCGGGCTTTTCCATTTCGACACGATCCGTATCGAGTTCTACCGCGACCGCAATGCCGCTTTCGAGGCGTTCAAGAAGGGCGACATTCAGTTTCGTCAGGAGTTCACGGCGCGGACCTGGGCGACGGGCTACGACTTCCCGGCGATCACCGACGGGCGCGTGCTAAAGCGCGAGTTCCCCAGCGAATTGTCGCCCTCGATGCAGGCCTGGGCGCTGAACCAGCGGCGCGAGAAGTTCGCCGATCCGCGCACGCGCCAAGCGATCGGCATGTGCTTCGATTTCGAATGGACGAACCGAAATCTCTTCTACGACGCATATGCGCGCTCCAATTCGGTGTTCGAAAAATCGGAGTTCCGCGCCGAGGGCACACCGTCCGAGGCAGAACTTGCGCTGCTCAAGGAGTTCCGTAGCGACATCCCAGAAGAAGCTCTCGGCGAGGCGGTGGTCGCGCCAACGTCGGATGGTTCGGGCCGCGACAGGCGCCTGCTGCGCGAAGCGCGCCGTCTGCTGATGGAAGCCGGATGGCAGGCCGATGGCCGCGTGCTCCGGAATGCCGCCGGGCAGCCGCTTACTGTCGAATACCTGATCCAGGACGAGGTCTTCATCCGATCGGGCTCGCCCTTCGTCGAAAACATGCGCCAGATCGGCATCGACGCCTCGATCCGGCAGGTCGATTCAGCGCAATACCAGGCGCGCCAGCTCGATTTCGATTACGACATGGTGGGCATGGCTGCGTCCTTCGGCGCGACGCCGACGCGCGATTCGCTCGCCAATTTCTTCCATTCGCGCTCGGCCGACTTGCCGGGAACGCGCAACTATCCCGGCACGAAATCGCCGGCGCTGGACGCGCTGATCGAGCGTGCCGGCAAGGCCGAGACGCGCGACGAGCTCGTCGTGACGCTGAAGGTCATGGACCGCATCTTGCGCGCGCGCCATGACTGGATTCCAAATTGGCATGCGCCGAATCACCGGGCGGCCTATTGGGACATGTTCGGCTTCAAGGACCCGAAGCCGGACTATGGCTTCCCCGTCGAGGCCTTGTGGTGGTACGACGAGGAAAAGGCGAAATCGATTGGCAGGGCTTGAGACTGATTTGACCACCCTCGCAGCGAAGTCCACCTGATGGGCGCCTATATCCTTCGACGTCTGTTGCTGATGATTCCGACCCTGTTCGGCATCATGGCGATCTCGTTCATTGTCATCCAGTTCGCGCCGGGTGGACCGGTGGAGCAGGTGATCGCCAACATCACCGGGCAGGGCGGCGGCGCGGCCGATCGCATCGGCGGCGGCAGTTCCGATTTCCAGAATTTCGATACCGGCGGCGAATCCAGCTATCGCGGCGCGCAGGGGCTCGACCCCGAATTCATCGCCCAGCTCGAGCGCCAGTTCGGCTTCGACAAGCCGCCGCTCGAACGCTTCGCCAATATGATCTGGAATTACGCACGGTTCGATTTCGGCGACAGCTACTTCCGCGACATCTCGGTCATCGACCTGATCATCGAGAAGATGCCGGTATCGATCTCGCTCGGCCTGTGGATCACCCTCATCTCCTACGCGATCTCGATCCCGCTCGGCATTCGCAAGGCGGTCAAGGACGGGTCGAGCTTCGACGTTTGGACGAGCGGCATCGTCATCGTCGCGTACGCGATCCCGGGCTTCCTGTTCGCGATCCTTTTGATGGTGCTCTTCGCCGGCGGCTCGTTCTTCGACTGGTTCCCGCTGCGCGGCCTGACCTCCGAGAACTGGTCGGACCTCTCCTGGCTAGAACGCATCCTCGACTATTTCTGGCACCTCGCGCTGCCGCTGACCGCGATGGTCCTCTCCGCCTTCGCGACGACGACGCTTTTGACCAAGAACTCCTTCCTCGAGGAAATCCGCAAGCAATACGTCGTCACCGCGCGCGCCAAGGGACTGTCCGAGCGTCAGGTGCTCTACCGCCACGTCTTCCGCAATGCGATGCTGATCATCATCGCCGGCTTCCCCGGCGCCTTCATCTCGGCCTTCTTCACCGGCTCGCTCTTGATCGAGAACATCTTCTCGCTCGACGGGCTCGGGCTCCTCGGCTTCCGCTCGGTACTGGACCGCGACTATCCGGTCGTGTTCGCGACGCTCTACATCTTCTCGCTGATCGGGCTGCTCGTCAGCTTGCTGTCGGACCTGATGTACACCTGGATCGACCCGCGCATCGATTTCGAGCGGAGGGACGTCTGATGTCCGACATGCTCGCCAAGGCTCAGGTCGAGGAAGTGCGCGAGAAGGTCGCGCGGCCATGGCTCTCGCCGCTCAACCAGCGCCGCTGGCAGAACTTCAAGGCGAACCGGCGCGGCTACTGGTCCCTCTGGATCTTCCTCATCCTGTTCGTGCTGTCGCTGTTCGCCGAGTTCATCGCCAACGACAAGCCGGTCCTCGCCTCCTACAATGGCGAAATCCTCTTCCCGACCATCGTCGACTATCCGGAGGAAAAGTTCGGCGGCTTCCTCGCGGTGACGGACTATCGCGACCCGGTCATCCAAGAAGAGATCGAGGCGAATGGCTGGATGATCTGGCCACCGATCCGCTATTCCTACCGCACGGTGAACAACGAGATCCCCGAGGCCGCGCCCGCCAAGCCGTCCTGGCTCTACGACCGCGAGACGCGCTGCCAGCGCTATTTCGAGGGCGCGAACGATCCGAACTGCACGCTCGGCAATTTCAACTGGCTCGGCACCGACGACCAGGCCCGCGACGTCGCGGCGCGCGTCATCTACGGCTTCCGCATTTCGGTCCTGTTCGGCCTCGTCCTGACGGCCGCTTCGGCGATCATCGGCGTCACGGCCGGTGCCGTGCAAGGCTATTTCGGCGGCTGGACCGACCTGATCTTCCAGCGCGTGATCGAAATCTGGTCGTCGATCCCGGTCCTCTATTTGATCCTCATCATCGCCGCGATCCTGCCGCCGGGCTTCTTCATCCTCCTCGGCATCATGCTGCTCTTCTCATGGGTGGCGTTCGTTGGCGTGGTGCGCGCGGAATTCCTGCGGGCGCGCAACTTCGAATATGTGAACGCGGCGCGGGCGCTGGGCGTCGGCAACGCCACGATCATGTTCCGCCACCTCCTGCCGAACGCGATGGTCGCCACGCTGACCTTCCTTCCGTTCATCCTCAACGGATCGATCACGACGCTGACCTCGCTCGACTTCCTCGGCTTCGGCCTGCCCCCCGGCTCCGCCTCGCTCGGCGAACTCCTCCGCCAGGGCCAGCGCAACCTGAACGCCCCCTGGCTTGGCATCGTCGGGTTCCTGTCGCTGTCTGTGATGCTGTCGCTGCTGATCTTCGTCGGCGAAGCCGTCCGCGATGCCTTCGATCCCCGGAAGACGTTCCGGTGAGGGCTGTGGTATGTCATGTGCAGACCAAGTCGCCCCGGAGGCACCCATGAACAGGATCGTCCGCGCGCATTATCCGGTGTCGAAGCTGCCCGAGGAACTGCGCGAAGGGCTAGAGCCCGGCGCGTCGGTCACCGTCACGGTGGAGGAGGAGCGCAAGCCGTTCACTCAAGAGGAATTGCGCGAACAGTTTCTGGAGGTGCGCAAGTCCTTGAAGCGCAAGGTGACGGTCGAGGAAGCTGTGGCTCGGAAACGCGAGTTGCGCGACGAGTGGGACGATTGATGGCGTCAATCGAACGTCTCTATCTCGACACCAACGTATTCATCGCAATGGCAGAAGGTGCCGACGATCTATCGGCGGAACTGTATGGGCTCGTCGGAGCGCAACGGCCGGGTCAGACGTTTCTTTGCACAAGCGAGTTGAGCCTTGCCGAACTCCTCGTGCAGCCATGCCGCGACGAGAATGACGGCCTTATCCAGCTCTACGACAACTGGATAAATTCCCGTGCTTGGCTCGAAGTCAGGCCCGTGGATCGAAGTGTCCTGTGGTACGCCGCTGTTGTCAGGCAGCAGTATCGATCGGTCAAGCTGCCCGACGCGATCCACATCTCGAACGCGATCGGACTTGGCTGCAGCCACTTAATGAGCGGTGACAGACGTCTTCCGAGCGAGATCAATCTATATCATAAGCGCTGGGGTACCGAGCCAGGACCCGCAAAGCTCGCCGTGCTTCCGCTTGATCTCGATATCGTGACCAGAATTCGTGGCGAACTATCATGACCACCTCCCTCCTCTCCGTCCGCGATCTCTCCGTTGCCTTCGCCCAGGGCGGGCATGAGCAAATCGCCGTCGACCACGTGTCGTTCGACATCGCGCCGGGCGAAACCCTTGCGCTGGTGGGCGAGTCCGGCTCCGGCAAGTCGGTTTCCGCGCTCTCGGTGCTGAAGCTCCTGCCCTATCCGGCTGCGAGCCATCCTTCCGGGCAGGTGCTGTTTGAGGGCAAGGACTTGCTTGCGCTCGACGAGAAGGCGCTGATGCGGGTGCGCGGCAACGACATCACGATGATCTTCCAAGAGCCGATGACGTCGCTCAATCCGCTGCACACGATCGAGCGGCAGATCGGCGAAATCCTGAAGCTGCATCGCGGCATGAACGAGAAGCAGTCGAAGGCGCGCACGCTGGAACTCTTGCACGAGGTCGGCATCCGTGAGCCCGAAAAGCGGCTCGGCGCCTATCCGCACCAGCTTTCCGGCGGCCAGCGCCAGCGCGTGATGATCGCGATGGCGCTTGCCAACGAGCCCAAGCTCCTGATCGCCGACGAGCCGACCACGGCGCTCGACGTGACCGTTCAGGCGCAAATCCTCGAACTCCTGGCCGATTTGAAGACCCGCAACAAGATGTCGATGCTCTTCATCACGCATGATCTGGGCATCGTGCGCCGCATCGCCGACCGCGTCTGCGTGATGACGAAGGGCAAGATCGTCGAGGAGGGGCCGACAGCCGAAGTCTTCGCCAATCCGAAGCACGAATACACGCGCCATCTGCTGGCAGCCGAGCCCAAGGGCGAACCGCCGGCGGCGAACGACGCGGCGCCCGTCGTCATGAAGGGCGACGACATCAAGGTCTGGTTCCCGATCAAGCAGGGGTTCTTCCGCAAGACGGTCGACCATGTGAAGGCGGTCGACGGCATCGACGTGACCGTGCGCGCCGGCCAGACGCTGGGCGTCGTTGGTGAATCGGGGTCGGGCAAGACGACGCTGGGGCTGGCGCTCTCGCGCATGATCTCGTCGGAGGGACGAATCATGCTCGGCGACAAGGCGATCGACGATTTCTCGTTCCGCGAGATGAAGCCGCTGCGGCGCGAGATGCAGATCGTCTTCCAGGACCCATTCGGCTCGCTCTCGCCGCGCATGTCGGTCTCGGAGATCATCGAGGAAGGGCTGCGCATCCATCAGCCGAAGCTTGATGCCGATGCGCGCGACTCGCTGGTCGTGGACGTCCTGAAGGAAGTCGGGCTCGATCCGGCGACGCGCTTCCGCTACCCGCATGAATTTTCCGGCGGCCAGCGTCAGCGCATCGCCATCGCGCGCGCCATGGTGCTCAATCCGCGCTTCGTCATGCTCGACGAGCCGACTTCGGCGCTCGACATGAGCGTGCAGGCGCAGGTCGTCGACCTGTTGCGCGACCTCCAGAAGAAGCATCAGCTCGCCTATCTCTTCATCAGCCACGATCTGAAGGTCGTGCGCGCACTGGCGAACGAGGTGATCGTGATGCGCAACGGCAAGGTCGTCGAATATGGCACCAGCCGGCAGATTTTCGAGAACCCGCAGACCGACTACACGAAGGCGCTGATCGCCGCCGCCTTCGACATCGCGACCGCGCCCGCGGGCGTCGTCAGCGAGTAGACCGAAAAATCAGGGAGCCGACCATGACCGACCATCGCGCGGGGCGCATTCTTCTGTCCGTCCAGGGTTTCAATCCGAAGAAATGGCACGAGCTCCTGTCGGCCAAACGCGAGGTCGTGACGGAGCCGCAGGGCGAAAGCGACCACTCGATCGATTATGCGGTGGTCTGGAAGCACCAGCCCGGAATTCTCGCCACGCTGCCGAATTTGAAGGCGATCTTCTCGATCGGCGCCGGTGTCGATCACATCTTCGCCGACCCGAACCTGCCCGACGTGCCGATCGTGCGCGTGGTGGCGGGAAACCTGACCCAGCACATGGTCGACTATGTCGTCTGGCGCGTGCTGGATCACCAGCGCCAAGGCATGTTCTACCGCGCCGAGCAGGCGAAGAAGAGCTGGCGCGAGATCGCGCAGCCGGCCTCGCCGGATGTCTCGGTCGGCATTCTGGGCCTCGGCGAGCTCGGGCTGGCGGCAGCGAAGGCATTGATGGCAATCGGCTTCGACGTGAAGGGCTGGACGCGGACGGAAAAATCCGTCGATGGGGTCGAAACCTTCAGCGGCGAGGCGGGGCTGACGCCGTTCCTCAACGCGACGGACATCCTCGTGGTGCTGCTGCCGCACACGCCGGCGACCGAGGGGATCGTCGACTACGAACTCCTGTCGAAGCTGCGCCGCGACAACGGGCTCGGCGGCGCGTGCCTGATCAACGCGGGCCGCGGTAAGCTGCAGAAGGAGGCGGACATCCTGCGCGCGCTGGACGACGGCACGCTGAAGGAGGCGAGCCTCGACGTCTTCGAGACCGAGCCGCTGGCGACGACGAGCCCGCTCTGGACGCATCCGCGCGTCTTCGTCACGCCCCACGCCGCCGCCACCTCCGACGCCCGCCACCTCGTGCCGCTGATGCTGGAGCAGATGGACCGCTTCGAACGAGGCGAGCCGTTGCAGCATCTGGTGGACCGCAAGGCGGGATATTAGGCCGGGCGAGCGCCCCCTCCGACCCTTCGGGCCACCTCCCCCGTGAACGGGGGAGGATTTTTCCTCGAGAAAGACCGCAACCTCGATTCCTCCCCTGCGAAGCGGGGGAGGGGGACCATGCGAAGCATGGTGGAGGGGGCGTTTGCGAAGTCCAGAAAGTCAGGGCCGCCGAAACCCCGTCGGCCCGCCGTAAAGATGGCCGATACGAGACACCGCGTCGGCCAGCGGCTCGCGTGTGACGCACATCGTGTGACCGCTGGCGTGGATCATGGAAATGGCGTCGAGCATTATCGCGACATGACCTTTCCAGAAGACGAGGTCGCCACGTTGCAGGCCGGCGAGGTCGTCGCCGATGTCGAGCGCGCTGCCGATGCTCGCCGCCTGCATGTCGGTGTCGCGCAGCACTGATATGCCGGCCATCCGCATCGCAAGCTGTACCAGGCCCGAACAGTCGATGCCGAAGCCGGAGACGCCGCCCCAAAGATAGGGCGTGTGCTCGAAGCGCTCCGCGACTGTGACGTAGTCCGGCTCGAGATGCCCGACCGGCCGAAGGTGATAGAAAATCATCGCCTCGCCAGTCTCAAGGAGGGCGTAGCGCGTTCCGCGCGTTTCGGCCTGGCCGACGATGCGCACCGCTGCGCCCATCGAATGGGCCGTGGTCATCGGAAAGCGCAAATCCGCGCCGCGATAGACGAAGCTGCGTTGCGCGACAACGACATGTGTCGCCTCCTCGACCGTACTCAGCGCCGATGCGGGGGCGTAGCCGACATAGCCGTCGGCGTCGGCCTGAAGCCATGCCCAGCCCTCGCGCTCGTCGAAAACGCGGACCGTGGCACCGCAGAGCAGTTGCGTATCGATGCCGCTGTCGGCGCGGGGGGCGGGGCGCAAATCCACGATCGGCGCGGCGATCCGCGCCGGTTGTCCTTCGACGAACTGGCCGGCCTCGACACGGCCGCGCAGGCTCTCCGCTGCAAGGTCAGGCCGAAAGGCGTGGAGGCGGCGGTCGAGCGTGGTCATTTTCCGTACCGCGCTTCGAGAACGTGCATCAGCGCTCGGATGGCCTGCGCCTCGCCGCCGACTGGCGCGTGAGGTTTCTCCACCGGGTTCCAGCCGAAGATGTCGAGATGGACCCAGCTTCGTGAATTTTCGACGAATTTCTGGAGGAAGAGCGCCGCCGTGACCGAGCCGGCAAAGCCGTCGGTGGTGACGTTGTTCATGTCGGCGACGCGGGAGGAAAGCTTTTTCGCGTAGGGCTTCCAAAGCGGCATGCGCCAGACCGGATCGGCCACCGTCTCGCCCGCGCGCGACAGGTCGACGGCGAGCGTCTCGTCGTCGGTGAAGAAGGGCGGCAGGTCCGGCCCGAGCGCGACGCGGGCTGCGCCCGTCAGCGTCGCCATGTCGATCAGGAGTTCCGGCTTTTCCTCGTCGGCAAGCGCCAGCGCATCGGCGAGGATTAGGCGGCCCTCGGCATCCGTGTTGCCGATTTCGACCGTCAGGCCCTTGCGGCTGGTCAGGACGTCGCCCGGCCTAAAGGCGTTGCCGGCGATGGCGTTTTCGACGGCGGGAATGAGGACGCGCAGGCGCAAATTGAGATTGGCGCTCATGATCATCGAGGCGAGCCCAAGCACGTTCGCCGCGCCGCCCATGTCCTTCTTCATCAGGAGCATGCCGCTTGCCGGCTTGATGTCGAGCCCGCCGGTGTCGAAGCAGACCCCCTTGCCGACGAGCGTCACCTTGGGCGCGTCCTTCGGACCCCAGGTGAAGTCGATGAGGCGAGGCGCCTGATCGGAAGCGCGGCCGACCGCGTGGATCATCGGAAAATTCTGCTTCAGGAGCGCGTCGCCTTCGATGACGCCGACCTTTGCCTTGTGCGCTTTGGCGAGCCTGCGCGCGGCCTCTTCGAGATCGGCCGGGCCCATGTCGTTGGTCGGCGTGTTGATGAGGTCGCGGGCGAGGATGACGCCTTCGGCCTCGCGCGTGACGCGGGCAAGGTCGACGCCGGGGCTGAGCTGCAGACGGATGTCGCGCGGGCTGTCTTTCCAGTAGCGCTCGAAGCGGTAGCCGCCGATCACCAGAGCGAGCGTCGCCAAGTGCGCGTCGAACGCGCCGGGCGCGAAGGCCCATTCGCCGGAGGGCAGGTCGCGGGCGAGGCGGCCGAGCCCCAGCGCCGCCGTCGCGCCGTCTTCGATGCCGATGCCGACCAGCGCGCCGGCAAGCTCGCCGTCGGCATCGGGATAGGCGAGCACCTTGCCCGACTGGCCGGCAAAGCTGCTGGCCTTCGCCCAAGCCCGCGCCCGCGCGTCGATCGCGACGCCGTCGAGCCAGTCCTTGGCAACGACATGGATGGGCTTCGCATTGGCGAGCGGCGTTTGCGTGATTTCGATCGGCATGGGGTCTCCTGGAAGGCTGGCGCGAAGCAGATGCGATCCCTTTTAACGCTCCGTTAGGGTTAACGGAATATTGCTCGGGACATTAACGGGTGCTTCGGCACGAGGGATTTGTCGATGCGGAGGTCGGGCAGAATGTCGATCAACATGAAGGCTGGAGCGAGGACCACGGCGACGATCCTGGCGCTGGCGGCAACGCTTGCGCTGGCGGGTTGCGCCGGCAACAAGCGCATGACGACCGCCTCCGTCGACCGTACGACCACCGGCGCGGTGACGCAGATGACGGCACCCGAACTGCGCGCGACGGCCGACCAGCTCGGCACTGCATATACGCGCAATCCGGCAGACATGAACGTCGCGATGCAATACGCCTCGGTGCTGCAGATGGACGGGCGCAACGACCAGGCGCTTGCCGTGATGCGAAAGGCGGCGATCGACCATCCGAAAGAGCGCCAGGTGCTCGCCGCCTACGGCAAGGCGCTGGCCGCCGCCGGCGACCTCCAGCCCGCGCTCGACGCCGTCCGCCGTGCGCAGACGCCGGAATACCCCGACTGGAAGCTGATGTCGGCCGAAGGCGCGATCCTCGACCAGCTCGGCCAGGCCGGAGAAGCGCGCCGGCTCTATGCGCGCGCTCTCGAAATGCAGCCGAACGACCCGAGCGTGCTTTCGAACCTCGGTATGTCCTACCTTCTGGAAGGCGATCTGAAGCAGGCCGAAGCCCAGCTCCAGAACGCCGTCACCCAGCCCGGCGCCGACAGCCGCGTGCGGCAGAATTTGGCGCTGGTGGTCGGGTTGCAAGGGCGCTTCGCGGATGCCGAGGCGATTGCCAGCCGCGAACTGTCGCCGGAACAGGCCGAGGCGAACGTGGCGTATCTGCGGTCGATGCTCGCGCAGCAGAATGCGTGGAATGATCTGGCGAACGAAGAAGGCTGACCGGCGTCGTTCCGACCGGGAGAATGGGTGGCGGCCGCTTCACAATTGTTGTTTTCCTTGAAGGGGACCCCCACCCTTTATCCCTCCCCACAAGGGGGAGGGAGGGCATTCACGTCGCGCCCCTGCTTTCGGCCGGGTGATAAAATTGACGGAAAGGCTCGACGCTGGCGACTTCCTCCCCCTTGTGGGGAGGGATACAGGGTGGGGGTCACTTCGGAAAAAAGCGACGGCGACAATCGGGACGATGCGCCCCAATGAGCGCAATTATCTCCAACCGGTTCGGACGGGAAAGCCCGTCAGGCCGCGGCGATCCGCCTTTCGCCGACCGCCTTCTTCACCTCCGGCGCCACCCGCGTGCCCAAAATCTCGATCGCCTTTAACAGCTTGGCGTGATCCATCACGCCGATCGCCATCTGGATGACGAAGCGGTCGAAGCCGAAGATTTCGTAGTGCGCGAGGATCTTGTCAGTCAGCTCCGACGCGTCGCCGACAAACTGCGCACCGCGCGGACCGGCAGATGCCTCGAACTGCTGTCGGCTCGTCGGCGGCCAGCCGCGTTCGCGGCCGATCCGGTTCATCACTTCGGCCTGTGCCGGGTAGAAGGTATCGATGGCTTCCTTGCGCGTGTCGGCGACGAAACCGTGGACGTTGATCGAGGTCTTCAATGTTTTCGGATCACGGCCGAACTTTTCCGCCGCCTCGCGATAGAGCTTGAAGAAGGGCGCGAAGCGTGCCGGCTCGCCGCCGATGATGGCGAGCGCGAGCGGCAGGCCGAGCATGGCCGCGCGCCCGACCGATTGCGGCGTGCCGCCGACGGCGAGCCAGATGGGCAATTTGCCGTTGACCGGCCGCGGATAGACGCCGCGTTCTGTGACGCGCGGCGTGTGCTTGCCGCCTTCCCATGAAAAGATTTCGCCCTCGTTGAGCTTGATCAGCATTTCGAGCTTTTCGGCGAAGAGCGTGTCGTAATCGCCGAGGTCGTAGCCGAAGAGCGGGAAGGATTCGATGAAGGAGCCACGCCCGGCCATGATCTCCGCACGCCCGTTCGAGATGTTGTCGAGCGTCGCGAACTGCTGGAAGACGCGGATCGGGTCGTCCGACGAGAGCACCGAGACGGCGCTCGACAGCTTGATGTTCCTGGTGCGCGGGGCGGCAGCGGCGAGCGCGACGGCGGGAGCCGAGACGGCGTAGTCCGGCCGGTGATGTTCGCCAAGGCCGAAGAGATCGAGCCCCACCTGATCGGCGAGTTCGATTTCCTCGATGAGATTGGCGAAGCGCTGCGCCGGGCTGACGATGTTTCCGGTCACCGGATCGGTGCCGACATCGCCGAATGTGTAGAGGCCGATTTCCATCGTTCATATCCCTTCGATTTGAAGAAGAGGTATGGAACCGGCAGGCATTTTGCCAGTCGCAACCAAGTGAACAGTCTATTCCTCGTCGACGACCCGCAGGCGCAGCGAGCCGCTGCGCGCTTCTGCCGGCTTCTTGTCTGCTTTCTCGTCGATCTGCGGCGAGTCCAGTTCCAGCGCCTCGATCCTCTCGCCGCGCTTGGTCAGCTTTTCCGTCGAGGTGAGGATCAGGTCGATGTCGCGATTGGCCTGTCCGAAATGGGTCTGAAGCTTGCGCACGCGCTCGTCGAGGCGGCCGAGATCCTCCATCAGGCGGATGACCTCGCCCTGGATGAGATGCGCCTGCTCGCGCATCCGCGCGTCCTTCAGCACCGCCTGGATGACCTGGATGGAGAGCATCAGCAGCGAGGGCGAGACGATGACGATGCGGGCGCGATGGGCCTTTTGCACCAGCGCCTCGAAATTCTCGTGGATCTCGGCGAAGATCGATTCGGAGGGCACGAACATGAAGGCCGTGTCCTGCGTTTCGCCATTGATGAGATATTTGTCGGCGATCGCCTTCAGGTGAACTTCCACGTCACGGCGGAAATTCTGCGCGGCATATTTCTGCGCCTCCGAATTTTCGGCCTCGGCAGCCGTGCGAATGGCGTTCCACGATTCCAGCGGGAACTTGGCGTCGATGACGAGGTCGGGCGCGCCGTTGGGCATGCGGATCGTGCAGTCGGGGCGGCTGCCGTTGGAAAGCGTCGCCTGGAATTCGTAGGCGCCGTGCGGCAGGCCGTCGGCGATGATCGCCTCCATGCGCGCCTGCCCGAACGCGCCGCGCGTCTGCTTGTTGGAAAGGATGTGCTGCAACTGCACGACTTGGCCGGCCAGCGACTGGATGTTGTTCTGCGCCGTATCGATGACGGCCAGACGTTCCTGCAGCTTGGCGAGATTCTCATGCGTCGACTTCGTCTGTTCGGTGATCGAATGGCCGAGCCGCGAGGTCATGCCGTCGAGCCGCTCGCCGATCGCCTTGTTGAGCTCGGCCTGCCGCGCGCCGAACACTTCGGCGATTGTGCCCATGCGCCCCTGCATCTCGACTTGTGCACGGGTGATCTCGGCGAGCCGCGCATCGGCTTCGCGCGCCCGCGCGGCGCTTTCCTCCGCCACCTCGGCCTGCACCCGCGCCGCACGCGAAACGGACATGACGAGGAGCGCGACCAGCGCCAGGACGACGGCCGCGCCGGCGATCAGCGCGTGGCCGAGCGTGATCGTGGTCGAGCCGAGCTCGAGAAGGGGAGCGGCGAAGAGCGATTCTGACGGGTTCATCGCGCGACACTAGACGATTCGCGACGTCGCAATAAGACCAAAACGTGAACGTCCACATGCCGGAGCGTTGACGCGCGCGGTTTCACCGATTACGTGACGGCCATGACGATCAAGCCGCTCATCATCCTCCCCGATCCCGTCCTGCGCCAGGTCTCGAAGCCCTTGGAGCGCGTGGACGACGCGACCCGCAAATTCGCCGACGACATGCTCGACACCATGTACGACGCGCCGGGCATCGGGCTCGCCGCGATCCAGATCGGCGAGCCGGTGCGGATGCTGGTGATCGACCTCGCCAAGGAAGGCGAGGAGAAGGCCCCGCACGTGTTCATCAATCCGCAGATCGTGGCATCGGGCGACGACATTTCCGTCTATGAGGAAGGTTGCCTGTCGATCCCGGATTATTATGCCGAGGTGGAGCGTCCGGAGACGGTGACGGTCACCTATCTCGACCGCGATGGCAAGGCGCAGGAAATGGTGGCCGACGGGCTGATGGCGACGTGCCTCCAGCACGAGATCGACCATCTGAACGGCGTCCTCTTCATCGACCACATCTCCAAGCTCAAGCGCGACATGGTCGTGCGCAAGTTCAAGAAGCTCGCCCGCGAGAAGGCGCCGCAGCGCCTCGTCGGCTGATCGGGTGGCGCTGCGCGTCATCTTCATGGGCACGCCGGAATTTTCGGCGGCGACGTTGAAGGCGATCGTCGAGGCGGGGCACGAGGTCGTGGCCGCCTATTCGCAGCCGCCGCGCCCGGCGGGCCGGCGTGGGCTGGAGCTGAAGAAATCCCCCGTCCACGAGATCGCTGAAACACTTGGCATTGATGTCCGCACCCCCGTTTCGCTGAAAGGCGAGGCCGAGCAGGCTGCATTTCGTGCGCTGGGCGCGGATGTCGCCGTGGTCGTCGCCTACGGTCTGCTCCTGCCGAGGGCGGTCCTCGAGGGCACGCGGCTCGGTGCCTATAACGGCCACGCCTCGTTTCTGCCGCGCTGGCGCGGTGCCGCGCCCATCCAACGCGCGATCATGGCGGGCGATGCCGAGACCGGCATGATGATCATGAAGATGGACGAAGGCCTCGATACCGGCCCGGTCGCCCTGACCGAGCGCGTCGCGATCAGCGCCGACATGACGGCGGGCGAACTCCACGATACGCTGCGCGATGTTGGCGCGCGACTGATGGTCGAGGCGCTAGGCAGGCTGGAGGCCGGCGACCTGCCGACCGTCGCGCAAGCGGGTGAGGGCGCTACCTACGCCGCCAAGATATCCAAGGACGAGACGCGGATCGACTGGGCGAAGCCGGCGCGCGACGTGCATGACCGCATCCGCGGCCTCTCGCCCTTTCCGGGCGCATGGTGCGAGGCGAATATCGGTGGCAAGCCGGAGCGGTTGAAGCTGCTGCGCTCGACAATGGGCGAGGGTGCGGGCATGCCCGGCACGATCCTCGACGACCGGCTGACGATCGCCTGCGGAGATGGCGCGGTCCGCCTCGTCGAAGTGCAGCGCGCGGGCGGCAGGCCGATGGAGGCTGGGGCGTTTCTGCGCGGCGCGGGTTTGCGGAAGGGCGACAGGCTATGATGCGTGGACTGGTGATCCGGCCGTTCGAAGCGCGCGACGCGGAAGACGTGCGCTGGGTTCTCGAGGAAGCGTTCGGCAATCCGGGCGAGGCGAAGCTGGTCGAGGCCATTCGCGCGGCGAGCGACGACGTGCTCGAACTGGTCGCCACGCACGAGCAGCAGATCTACGGCCATATCCTGTTCTCGCGGCTCGTCGTCGAATCGAAGAACCGCAGCGCGGATGCCGTGGCGCTCGCGCCGCTGGCGGTGCGGCCCGACAAGCAGCGCACCGGCGTCGGCAAGGCGCTGATCGAGAACGCGCATCATCTCCTGAAGAATGCCGGCGAGGAGCTTTCGGTGGTCCTCGGCGACCCGGCCTATTACGGCAAGTTCGGCTACGCCCGTCGGCGCGCCGAAAAATTCGAGAGCGACTATCAAGGCGAGTATCTACAGGCGCTCGCCTTCTCGCCCGAGGCGCCGACCATGGGGCGGCTCGTCTACGCCGCCGCCTTTTCTGAAATGTGATGGCCCGGTTTCGACTCGACATCGAATATGACGGCCGGCCCTATTCGGGCTGGCAACGGCAGGCCGATCTGCCCACCGTCCAGCAGGCGATCGAGGACGCGATCTTCCGCTTCACCGCCGAGCGCGTGTCGATCCGCGGGGCGGGGCGCACCGATACGGGCGTCCACGCGACGGGCCAGGTCGCCCATGTCGATCTTGCCCGCGAGTGGACGGCGGACAAGCTGATGGGCGCGCTCAACGCGCATCTGCGGCTCGCGGGCGACCCGGTTGCGGTCTTCGCGGTAGAGGCGGTAGGCGAGGAGTTCGACGCACGCTTTTCGGCTACCGCCCGGCATTATCTCTTCCGTATTCTCAACCGCCGTGCGCCCGCCGCGCTCGACCTTGGCCGCGCGTGGCACGTTCCGAAGGCACTCGATGCCGAGGCGATGCACGCGGCGGCTCAGACGCTGCTCGGCAGGCACGATTTCACGACCTTCCGCTCGGTCCAGTGCCAGGCCAACAGCCCGGTCCGCACCCTCGACCGGCTGGACGTGACGCGCGACGGCGACATCGTCGAAATCCGCGCCTCGGCGCGTTCGTTCCTGCACAATCAGGTCCGCTCGATGGTGGGAACGCTGAAGAAGGCGGGCGAGGGTGCGTGGTCTGTCGCGGATGTTCGCGCGGCGCTCGATGCCGCCGACCGTGCCCGCTGCGGCCAAGTCGCGCCGCCCGACGGGCTGTTTCTCACGCGTGTCGACTACGACTGAACGAGCCCGAACACGCCCTGCAGCGTGAAAAGCACGAAGAGCGACACCAGGAACATCGCGGTGAAGACCCCGGTCGCAAAGCCCGGTCCCTTGTCGAGGACGGCATTGGTCAGCCGCCAGGCGAGTACCATGGTGAAGAAGAACAGGCCGAGCGAGAACGCCGTCACGCCTTCGCCCGCATCCGGCCAGAACAGCCGGATGAGAGAGGGCGGCAGCATGATCCAGACATAGATCGCCGAGCCCCAATTGCTGGCGACGACGAAATGGACGAAGCGGCTTGCAATGCCGGCCGGCTTTGCAAAGAGCGCGAAGACCGCAAGCGGGATGATCCAGGCGAGCACGTCGATGGTCGCGAGCCGCAGCACGATCGAGAGCCGGCTGCCGATGCCATCGCCCTGGAAGGCGAGTTCGTTGGCGAGGGTCACCCAGCCGACCGTCATCGCCGGCAGCGCGATCAGGATGGCGAAGAACGAGGTCCAGAAACCGTCGGCCGAGATGTCGAGGAAGCGCAGCCCGTCCTTCTTGCCGGCCATGAGGCGCGCGGCCCCGGAAAGCGATTGCTGAACGTAGTCGGCCGAAGGCATTTAAGGTCTATCCGAACCAGTCCTCGAGGAAACGCAGATAGATTTGCGTCAACGTTTCGAGGTCGGCAAGAGCCACGCGCTCGTCAACCATGTGCATGGTTTGGCCCACGAGACCGAATTCGACGACCGGGCAGAAATCCTTGATGAAGCGCGCGTCCGACGTGCCGCCGGAGGTCGAGAGCGTCGGCGTCAGGCCGGTGACGGCGCTTATCGAGGCAGAGAGCGTGTTGGTGAGCTTGTCGTTGCGGGTGAGGAAGACGGGGCTCGGCCGGTCGCGCCAGATCAGTTCGAAATCGATGCGATCGTCCTTGCCCGGCCGCAGGCGCGTGCGCGAGGCGGCGCGGTCCAGCCGGTTGTGGATTTCCGCCTGCAGCGTTTCGGGCGTCCAGGTGTCGTTGAAGCGGATGTTGAACGAGGCTTTGGCCTTGGCGGCGATGACGTTGACCGCCGGATTGCCGACATCGACGGTCGTCACTTCGAGGTTGGTCGGCTGGAAGTCGTCAGTGCCCTCGTCGAGTGCGGGATGCAGGAGCGCGTCGAGCAGCGCTACGATGGAGCGCACCGGATTGTCGGCAAGGTGTGGATAGGCCGCGTGGCCTTGGCGTCCATTGACGATCAGATCGGCCGAGACCGAGCCGCGCCGGCCGATCTTGATCATGTCGCCGAGCGTGTTCGGATTGGTCGGCTCGCCGACGATGGCCGCGTCCCACGCCTCGCCTTTTCCTGCCGCCCAGTCGAGCAGCTTGGTCGTGCCGTTGATGGACGGGCCTTCTTCATCGCCGGTGATGAGCAGCGAGACCGAGCCCTTGAGGCCGCCATGCTTTTCGACATAGCGCGCGACGGCGGCGACGAAGCAGGCAATGCCGCCCTTCATGTCGACCGCGCCGCGGCCATACATCATGCCGTTCGCGATCTCGGCCGAAAAAGGCGGATGCGTCCACGCGGCCTCGTCGCCGACCGGCACGACGTCTGTATGGCCGGCGAACATCAGATGCGGGCCGTTGCCCGACAGGCGGGCGTAGAGATTTTCGACGTCCGGCGTGCCTTCTTCCGAAAAAGTCGGACGTTCGACGGAAAAGCCGACGGGCGTCAGCATCGCCTCGAGCGCCGTGAGCGCTCCGCCTTCAGCGGGCGTCACCGACGGGCACCGGATGAGGGCGGCGAGGTTTTCGACGGGATCGGTCGGCTTGGTCAAGCTCGTCTCGCTTTAGCTGGGCGCGTTGGTCGCCGCGCCATACTTGTTCGGGCCGCGCTCGCCGGGAATGACGCACAGCGCGATGAAGGCGATGAAGTTGATCAGCGGGACGAACATCGCGACGGCGAAAAGCCCCGGCCGTCCGATGTCGTGCAGCCGCTTGGCGGCGAGCGCCGCCTGGCACCAGAGCGACACGAAGACGACGACGCCGAGGACGGAGTTCCAGAATTCGAAGCCCTGCCCGACCTCTTCCGCGACCGACATGCGATAGAGCACGAAGAAGGTGACGACCGTCATCATCAGGCCGCCGAGCAGGAAGGCGACGCGGCTGATGCGTCCCTTGAGGCCGAAGAACAGCCAGAGGATCGGAAACTGGTTCACCGGATCAGGCCCGCAGGAGGTCGTTGATGGAGGTCTTGGAGCGCGTCTTCTCGTCGACCTTCTTGACGATGACGGCGCAGTAGAGGCTCGGGCCAGGCTCGCCATTGCCCATCGGCTTGCCGGGCAGGGCGCCGGCGACGACAACGGAGTAGGGCGGCACTTCGCCATAGGTGATCGACCCGGTATCGCGGTCGACGATCTTTGTCGACTTGCCGATGAAGACGCCCATGCCGAGCACCGATCCCTCGCGCACGATGCAGCCCTCGACGACCTCGGAACGGGCGCCGATGAAGCAATTGTCCTCGATGATGGTCGGGCCGGCCTGCATGGGTTCGAGCACGCCGCCGATGCCGACGCCGCCCGAAAGGTGCACGTTCCTGCCGATCTGCGCGCAGGAGCCGACGGTCGCCCAGGTGTCGACCATCGTGCCTTCGCCGACATAGGCGCCAAGATTGACGAAGGACGGCATCAGGATCGCGCCGGGCGCGATGAAGGCCGAGCGGCGCACGACCGCGCTCGGCACGGCGCGGAAGCCGGCGCGCTGGAAGTCGACCGCGCTCCAGCCGTCGAACTTGGAGGGCACCTTGTCCCACCAGACCGAATCGCCCGGCCCGCCCTTGATGACTTCCATGTCGTTCAGGCGGAAGGAGAGGAGAACGGCCTTCTTCAGCCACTGATTGACGGTCCACGAGCCGTCCGCCTGGCGCTCGGCAACGCGTGCCTCGCCGCGGTCGAGCAGGTTGAGCGCGGTCTCGACCGCGTCGCGGATCTCGCCCTTGGTGCCCGTGCCCACTCCGTCACGCTCGTCGAACGCCTTTTCGATGGTTTGTTCGAGCGCGCCGATATCGGGCTTGGTCATCAATTTGCTCCATTGCATAAGTGTGAAGGCCACTCATCACTGGGTTGTGGGCGGCTCCCGGTCGGCGCGGAAACTAGGCCAAGCGCGGTATCGGCGCAAGCCACGTGCAAGCGCCGCCATTTCATGGTTTGACTGGGTGAATTGGACGGGCGCGAAGCGCGTTGCGCAAGATTGGGGTATTCGGCTTTCATGCAACGGACGAAAAAGAACGACTGGTCGCCTCTGCCGCATTCGGACGAGGATCGCGAACGCGCCAAGAGCGTGCCGGATACGCCGCAAACGCGCGCGCCGACCTATCGGCTGGCCTGGGACGACGAGGAGTTCATGACCCGGCGCGAATTGCGCCCGGTCCGTCTACAACTCGAACTGTTGAAGCCCGATATGGTGCTGGCGGAGCGCGGCATCGAATCGACCGTGATCCTGTTCGGCGGCGCGCGCATTCCCGAGCCGGGCGGCGAGGCATGGGCGGCAAAGAACGAGGTGCAGAAGAAGAACCTCCTGGCCAATGCGAAATATTACGACGAGGCCCGCGAATTCGCCCGCCTCTGCTCGCAGCATTCGGCCAGCTACGGCTACCGCGAATTCGTCGTCGTCACCGGCGGCGGGCCAGGCGTCATGGAAGCCGGCAACCGCGGCGCGACCGATGTCGACGCGCCCTCGATCGGCCTCAACATCGTCCTCCCGCATGAGCAGGCGCCGAACCCCTACGTGACGCCGGAACTCTGCTTCAATTTCCACTATTTCGCGATCCGCAAGATGCACTTCGTCATGCGCGCCAAGGCCGTGGCCGTATTCCCCGGCGGCTTCGGCACGATGGACGAGTTCTTCGAGACGCTGACCTTGATCCAGACCGGCCGCATGGAACGCGTCCCGGTGATCTGCTTCGGCAAGTCCTTCTGGGAGCGGGCGGTCGACCTCAACTTTCTTGCCGAACAGGGCACGATTTCGCCCGGGGACCAAGATATCATCGATTTCGTCGACACCGCGCAGGAAGCCTGGGACGTGATTGCGCGTTTCTATGAGATCGACGGTGGAAAATAGGTCGGAAAGGACCTTCGCATCATGATTCTCGTCCCGTTTCGGCTGATTGTGGCCGCCTGTGTCGCCCTATCTGCGCTTGCCGCCCCCGCCTTCGCCGCCGACGAGGAGTGCTTGGAGGGGCAGGTCTTCGACGTGGCGGGCTGCGTCGATCTCGACACGGTGATGGCCGACGACCTGCAGCTTTCGGGCGCATGGGTGCCGGCGATGCAGCCCGGCCAGAAGGTGGCGGCGGCCTATCTGTCGATCCTCAATCGCGGCGAGACGGCCGACCGGCTCATTGGCGCGACCGCGCTCGCCGCAAGGCGCGTCGAGATGCACGAGATGGCGGTCGAGAACGGGGTCATGAAGATGCGGCCGGTGGAAGGCGGCATCGAGATCGGACCGGGTGACAGGGTCGAATTCAAGCCGGGCGGGCTGCATTTCATGCTGACCGGCATCGACGAGGCGCTGGTCGCCGAGGACGAGATCGAACTGACGCTGGAGTTCGAGAAGGCGGGCTCGGTGGTGCTGCAGTTTCCGGTTCGCGAGCCGGCAATGATCAAGGCGCACCGCCACTGAGCGGAACAGGCGCGGCGCTAGCGGCGTTTCTCCCCCAAAGGAGAATTGTCATGGGCGGACGCACCAGCACCGACGACGACGTCATCAAGCATCAGCAGGAAAAAGACCTCGGCCACGCCGAACAGCCTGACGAGCATCCGCAGGATTCGCTTCCCGACGAGACCGAGCGCAAGGATGGCGAGTTCGACAAGGACAAGCGGCCTGGCGTGTCGAGCGCCGAGCAACTCGGCAACCTGCCGCCTTCGCGCAGCGCCGGCGCCAACCCGGACGACGCGGTCGACCCCGTCCCTGACCGCACCTCAGACCCGCGTGTTTAGCGCTTCGCCAGGATCGAGGTCAGGAACGACGTCAGATCGTCGGTGACGTAATCGACGTCGTCCTCGTGGTCCGGGTCCTGTTCCCAGACTTCCGCGAAGGTCGGCTCGAAATTGTTTGGCACGACGAGGACGGTCGTCATACCGAGCGCCTTCGGCACGTGGAGATTGCGCGCCAGATCCTCGAACATCGCCGCATTCGGCCCCACCACGTCGTGCAGGGCCACGAACGTATCGTAGGTCGCGCGGGCCGGTTTCGGATTGAGCCCGGCCGCCACGATGTCGAAAATGTCGTCGAAATGGTCGAGAATGCCGAGCCTCCGGGCCGTGTTCTCGGCATGCTTGCGGTCGCCATTGGTGAAGATGAATTTGCGGCCCGGCAGCGCTGAGATCGCCGCGCCGAGTTCGGGCGAGGCCTCGACCGGCGAATAGTCGATGTCGTGGACCTTCTGCAGGAAATCGTCCGGATCGATGGAATGGCGCTCCATCAGCCCCTTCATCGTCGTCCCGTACTCCTTGTAGAGCTCCTTCTGCATCAGCCGCGCCTCATCCGACGGAAGCGTCAGAAGCTCGCTGATATAGCGCGTCATTCGCACGTCGATCTGCGCGAACAGGTTCGTGTGGTGCGGATAGAGCGTGTTGTCGAGGTCGAACACCCAGTCCGTGACATGGGCGAAGCGGGCGGGATCGGGAAGATTGGTCATGGCCTGCTTGTGGCGCAGCAAATGACGAAGCGCAACGCCCGGCTTGCGTGCCGACGCTTTATGCCCTAGCCGCTCTCGCGTCAGGGGGCGACATGGAACTTTGGATTCCCATCACCATCGCGGCCGCATTCCTGCAGAATTTGCGGTCGGCCGGCCAGAAGCATCTGAAGAGCGTCATGGGAACGACCGGCGCGACCTTCGTGCGCTTCGGCTTCGGCCTGCCCTTCGCGCTCGCCTTCGTTGCCGGACTGCACGGCATCGCCGGCTTCGACCTGCCGGCGCTGAACGCGACCTTCGCAGCGTGGGTCGTGGTCGGCGCGATCGGCCAGATCACCGCGACCTTCCTCTTGATCCACCTGTTCTCGTTTCGCAATTTCGCGGTCGGCACCGCCTATTCGCGCACCGAGCCGGCGCAGGCCGCGCTTTTCGCGCTGATCTTCTTCGGCGAGCGCGTCACGGCCGGAACGCTCGCCGCCATCGCCATCAGCGTCTTCGGCGTGATGCTGATTTCGGTCGCGCACATGCAGATCACCTGGCGCAATCTGGTGACGTCCGTGATGGCGCGCAACGCGCTGATCGGCCTTGCCTCGGGCACCGCCTTCGGCATTTCGGCCGTCGCCTACCGTGCCGCCTCGCTCTCGCTCGGCGGCCCGAACTTCATGATGCAGGCAGCGGTGACGCTCGCCGTCGTCATCACCTTCCAGACCGCGATCATGGCAGCGTGGATGCTGTGGAAGGACCGCGCCGAGATCAGCCGCATCCGGCGCGCCTGGAAGCCGTCGCTTTTCACGGGCCTCATGGGCGCGACCGCGTCCTTCGGCTGGTTCATGGCGATGACGCTGCAGCAGGCTGCCGTCGTCAAGGCGCTGGCCCAAATCGAGATGCTGTTCACCCTCGCCGCGTCGGTCTTCTTCTTCAAGGAAGCCATCAACCGCATCGAAATCGCCGGCTGCGCTCTGATCGTGGCGGGGATCATGGTTCTTGTGCTGGTGGGTTAGGCGGCCGAGACGTGGCGCTTGAATGACAGGTCTATATCGAGTGCACGCAGGACCTTCAGAACGGTCGCGAAAGATGGGTTGCCGTCGGCACTCAGTGACTTGTAGAGGCTTTCGCGCGACAGTCCCGCTTCCATGGCCACCTCGGTCATCCCCTTTGCGCGCGCGACATCGCCGATGGCAGCCGCGATCAGCGCCGGATCACCATCTTCGACAGCCGCCTCGAGATAGGCGAGGATCGCCCCCTCGTCATTAAGGTGATCGGCGGCGTCCCAGGGCTTGAGATCAAGCGACATCTGATTTTCCTCAAAAGGTCTTCGCCAGCGTCTTTGCGGCAGCGATATCGCGGGTTTGCGAGCTTTCGTCGCCGCCACCGAGAAGGATGATCAGTTCCTCACCGCGCCGCACGAAATAGACCCGGTATCCCGGGCCTGAGTGCACACGCAACTCCGACACGCCTTCGCCGACCGGGGAGACATCTTCAAAATTGCCGAGCGTCATTCGACGGATGCGGATCAATATCCGCCCCTTGGCATTTTGATCTCGAACTGCGTCTAACCACTTATGGGCTACAATAACGCAATGTCGCCTACGGCACGATCAGCGTCCCCGCGCCATGTTCGGTGAACAGCTCCAGCAGCACCGCGTGCGGCGTCTTGCCATTGAGAATGACGACGCCCTCGACGCCCCGTTCGATCGCCTCGATGCAGGTTTCAACCTTGGGGATCATGCCGCCCGAGATCGTGCCGTCGGCGATGAGCTGGCGGGCCTGGCTGACGGTCAGTTCGTCGATGAGGTTCTCGTCCTTGTCGAGAACGCCCGGAACGTCGGTGAGGAACAGGAGGCGCGAGGCACCCAGCGCGCCGGCGATGGCGCCGGCGAAGGTGTCGGCGTTGATGTTGTAGGTATGACCGTCGCGGCCCGGCGCGACCGGCGCGATGACCGGGATCATCTCGGAGCGGGCGAGAAGGTCCAGCAGCGTCCGGTCGACCTCGACCGGCTCGCCGACGAAGCCGAGATCGATGGCGCGCTCGATGTTGGAATCGGGGTCCTTCACGGTCTTGCGCGCCTTTTCGGCGAAGACCATGTTGCCATCCTTGCCACAAAGCCCGATCGCCCACTCGCCCTCGGCATTGATGAGCGCGACGATCTCCTTGTTGATGGAGCCGGCAAGGACCATCTCGACGATCTCGACCGTCTTCTGATCGGTGACGCGCAGGCCCCCTTCGAACTTCGATTCGATGCCCATCTTGGCGAGCATGGCGCCGATCTGCGGCCCGCCGCCATGAACGACGATCGGGTTGACGCCTGATTGCTTCAGGAGCGCGATGTCGCGTGCGAAGGCGCGGCCGAGTTCGACATTGCCCATGGCGTGGCCGCCATATTTCACCACGACCGTCTTGTTCTCGTAGCGCTGCATGTAGGGCAGGGCGGCGGACAGGAGTCGGGCCTGTTCCTCGGCGGTTCCGAGCTGCTCGGGGGTCATGGGCGTCCTCGCACGATATTGGGGCGGGGGCTGTTTAGCTTCATTCGTCGGAACGGGCAAACGCCTTCGCCGCCCGAAAGGAAATGCGATCAGGCGTTGCAAAACCGAACCTGGCCGCTAGTTTGGTGCCAGATGACCCCGCCGGATATCTCGAAGCTGATCGTCAGGACCTCGATGCGCGACCGCGCAGCGTTCGATTTGCTTTATCGGCAAACGAGCGCGAAACTTTTCGGCGTGTGCCTGCGTGTCTTGAACGATCGGGCCGAAGCCGAGGAAGCGCTGCAGGAAGTCTACGTCAAGATATGGACCAAGGCCGACCGCTTCGCCGTCTCCGACTTGAGTCCGATTTCATGGCTGGTGGCTGTGGCGCGCAATCATTCGATCGACCGGATCAGGGCGCGTCGGATGAAGCAGACCGGGCTCGACGAGGCCGCCGAGATCGCCGACCCCACCCCCGGGCCGGAGGCGCTCGCGGTTGCCGGCGACGAGGGCGCGCGTATCCATCTTTGCCTTGAAGAACTGGACACCGACCGGGCCGCCGCAGTGCGCGGAGCCTATCTCGTCGGTGAGAGCTATGCCGAACTTGCGGAGCGCCATGGCGTGCCGCTGAACACGATGCGAACCTGGCTGCGCCGCAGCCTCATGAAGCTGAAGGACTGTCTGGAAAGATGACGCCGACCGACCATCACGAACCGGAACTTGGAGGCGACGAAGCGCTCGCCGCCGAGTACGTTCTGGGCGTGCTGCCGGCGTCCGAGCGGCAGGACGTCGCGCGTCGCATCGAAGCCGACATCATGTTCGCGCGCCTGGTCGACGAATGGGAGGCGCGGCTGTCGCCGCTCGGCGATTTCTACGCGCCGTTCGAAGCCCCGGCCTCGCTGAAGCAGGCTCTCGACCGCCGCATCTTCGCGGGCGACGTCGCGCCGGCACCGCGGGCCGGAGCTTCGTGGTGGAACAGTCTCGGGGTCTGGCGGGGGCTGGCCGCTGCTTCGGTGGTCGCCTTGGCGCTGGTCGTCGGCTGGAACCTGCAGCCGCCTGGCGAGGAGGCGCCGTCACAGCGTTTCGTCGCCTCGCTCGAAAATCCCGAGACGGACGTGCGCTATCTGGCGCTCTACGACGAGACGCATGCGACGATCAGCCTGACCCGCCTCGACGGGGCCGCTGCCGCGGGCCAGGATTTCGAACTGTGGGTCATCGAAGGCGACGAAGCACCGGCCTCGCTCGGCGTGCTCGCGGATGCCGATCACCTCGAAGTGCGGCCTTCCGACGAGTTGCGCACGAAGTTCGCAGCCGGCGCCGTCCTGGCCGTATCGCTCGAGCCGGAGGGCGGCTCGCCCACCGGGCAGCCGACCGGTGCCGTTGTCGCTCTTGGTGATCTGCGCAGCATCTGATCGAATTCGAAGTAGATTGTTGCTTCACGTCATCTTTTGAGAATTGATCCGAATTTATCCCACTCCGGTCGACAAATTCATCTCGATCCTTACCTTGGTGGTGGGTAGGGAATGCAATGGAATTTGAGGTGAAGGACATGTTTCGTATTTTGACGTTTCCGCTGATTGCTTTCGGACTTCTGGCGATGGCCGCGTGCACGGATGATGCGGGAACGGATCAGCCGGCCGGCATGACGGAGCCCCCGGCGACGACGGCGCCGGCCGAATAAACGAAACGGCCTTCCTGGCCTTTCGAGACATGAAGATCGGTCGGCTTTGCCGGCCGATTTTCATTTTTGGCTCCGTTTTTTTGATTCGGCCTGAAACTCTTGACGCGCTCCTTCGTGACTCCCGGTGTCGCCCCGCTAGAGGGCCAATTCAGGAGGTTTCGAACATGCGCAACTTCACGCGTACCATTCTCGCCGGCTCCATCGCCCTGTCCGCTCTCGCAGGCTCCGCGCTTGCGCAGGACAATCCGATGGTCGGCGGCGCCGAAATGTTCGCCGACAAGAACATCGTCGAAAACGCGATGAACTCGGCCGATCACACCACGCTGGTCGCTGCCGTCCAGGCTGCCGGCCTCGCCGAGACGCTTCAGGGCGAAGGCCCGTTCACCGTCTTCGCGCCCACCAATGACGCGTTCACCGCCCTGCCAGAAGGAACCGTCGACAACCTCCTGCTGCCGGAGAACAAGGAGCAGCTCACCAAGGTCCTGACCTGCCACGTGGTTGCCGCCGACGCGATGTCGGAAGCGATCGGCACCATGATCTCGGATGATGGCGGCGAGCACGCCATCGAAACCGTCGGCGGTTGCACCGTGACGGCGAAGATGGACGGCGACAACATCGTTCTCGTCGACGAGAACGGCGGCGAGGCGACTGTCACGATCGCCGATGTCGACCAGTCGAACGGCGTGATCCACGTCATCGACGCGGTGCTGCTGCCCCAGATGTAAGGACCGTCTTCAGCAACCGGCCGGCGACCTCCGTGCTCCCGCATCGGTCGCCGGCTGACTTGGCCCCGCCTTTCGCGTTCGCGTCTGCACCCGCGAGAAGGCCGGGGCCTTTTCGTTTCGAGCGCGTGGCTCGCATGACGTGCCTTTCAACGCGAATTGATTGCCCCGTGCCCAGGTCCCGCATGTAAGGTGCTGACAATCGCAGGAGATGAACCGATGACACGCAGACAGTTTCTCTACGGCAGCGCCGGCGCCATCGGCTTCGCGGCGCTCGGCGGCAGCCTTCTCTACCGGCTGATGCCCGGCCATGCGATGGCCGCCGCGGAAGGCAACTTCGAAGTGACGAAGACCGAGGCCGAATGGCGCTCGATCCTCTCCGACATGCAGTACCAGGTGCTGCGCGAGGAGGCGACCGAACGGGCTTTCACGAGCCCGCTGAACGACGAGAAGCGTGCCGGCATGTTCCACTGCGCGGGCTGCGATCTCGCGGTCTATTCTTCGGAAACAAAGTACGATTCCGGCACCGGCTGGCCGAGCTTCTGGGAGGCCGAACCGAACGCGATCGGCACCAAGGAGGACAACACGCTGTTCATGACCCGCACCGAATGCCATTGCGCGCGTTGCGGCGGCCATATGGGCCATATCTTCGACGATGGTCCGCAGCCGACCGGCAAGCGCCACTGCATCAACGGCGTGGCGATGACCTTCAAGCCGCAGGCGGCGGTTGCCGGTTGACGACGTGACCCAACGGCTTGCCGCCGGTGGGCCTAGCCTCTAGCGCGAACCGCGTTATTGGCCCGTGATGCTTCAGTCCGCGCCAGCCCCGAAGTCCCTGTCCACCTGGCGGGGCGAAATCCGCGCCATGCTCCTCCTGGCCTGGCCGATGGTGCTCACCAATCTCGCCCAGACCGCGATGACGGCGACGGACGTCATGATGATGGGCCGTGTCGGCCCCGCGGCCCTCGCGGCGGGCACGCTGGGCTCAAACGTCTATTTCGCACCGATGATCTTCGGCCTCGGACTGATTCTCGCGACGTCGCCGATGATGGCGCGCGAACTGGGGCGAAAATCGAGTTCGGTGCGCGACGTGCGCCGCACCGTCCGTCAAGGCATGTGGGTCGGCCTGTTCGTTGCAATCCCGATCTGGTTCCTGCTCTGGCAGACCGAGGCGATCCTCCTTGCCATGGGGCAGGACCCGGACCTCTCGGCGCTGGCGGCCGACTACATGCGCGCGCTGCAATGGGCGCTGCTGCCCTTCTACTGGTACATCGTCCTGCGCTCGTTCACCTCCGCGCTGGAGCGTCCGGGCTGGGCGCTCGTGGTGATGGTCGGTGCGGTGACCTTCAACGTCGTCGCAAACTGGGCGTTGATCTTCGGCAATCTGGGGTTCCCCGCGCTCGGCATCGTCGGCGCCGGCATCGCGACCACCGCGTCGAGCACGCTGATGTTCGCCGGCATGGTTCTGGTGGTCACGATGGATCGCCGGTTCCGGCGCTACGCGATATTCGGCCGCTTCTGGCGCGCCGACTGGCCGCGTTTCCGCGAACTCGTCCGGCTCGGCCTGCCCATCGCCGGGGTCCTGGCGCTCGAAGTCTCGGTGTTCAACGCCGCCGCGCTCCTCATGGGCCTGATCGATGCGATTTCGCTCGCCGCCCACGCGATCGCGATCCAGATCGCCTCGATCACCTTCATGGTCCCGATGGGGCTCGGGCAGGCGGCAACGGTGCGCGTCGGCCGCGCCTTCGGGGCGAACGATCGCGACGGCATCACGCGCGCCGGCTGGACGGCCTTCGTCCTGGGCGTCGGCTTCATGGCGGCGGTGGCGCTGGTCATGCTGCTTGCGCCGCGCGCGCTGATCTGGGCCTTCATCGACATGGACGACCCGGTCAACCTGCCGGTCATCGAAATGGCGATCACCTTCCTCGCGCTCGCCGCCCTGTTCCAGATCGTCGATGGCGCGCAGGCCGTCGGCCGCGGAATGCTGCGCGGCCTGCACGACACGACCGTGCCGATGATCTATGCCGCGATCGGCTATTGGGCGATCGGCATGTCGCTCGGCGTGGCGCTGGCCTTCCCGCTCGGCTTCGACGGTATCGGGATCTGGATCGGCCTGTCGGTCGGGCTCGCGGTTGTCGCTGTGCTCTTCATCACCCGCTGGATGGGCCGCCAACGGTTTCTGCCTCAGCCGGCCCTGTCACCCAGCACATCCTCGATATAAAGCCGCTTGACCAGCACCATCAGGACGGCGGCGAACGGCGTCGCCAGCATGATGCCGACGAAGCCGAACAAGAGCCCCATGATAACCAGCGACGCCATGATGAGCGCAGGCGGCAGGCTCACCGCCTGACGCTGGATCAGCGGCGTCAGGATGTTGCCTTCGAGAAACTGGACGACGCAGTAGACGCCGAGCGCGTAGCCGACCACCCACCAGTCCTGCGACATGGCGACGAGTATGATGGGGATGCCGGCAAGAATGGGCCCGAGGACGGGAATGAAGTTGAGGACGCCGGCCGTCAGTCCGAGAAGAATGGCTCCCGGCATGCCGACGGCGGCAAGCGCCGCATAGACGACCACGCCGATGATGCTCATCGTCACGAACTGGCCGATGAGCCAGAACCGCAGCGTGACGCCGATCTCATCGAGAACTTCGGCAAAGCGCGGCCGGCTCTCGATCGAGACGAGGCGCACGGCGCCGTCGCGATAGAGTTGCGGCTGTGCCGCCAGAAAAACGCCGACGACGAGGATCACGCCGATATTGCCGATGACGCCGAACGTCGTCGCGAATGCCGCCCGGACCTGCCCGAAGAGGCCTGACGGATCAGGCAGCCAGTCCGCGATGCCGTTCGATCGCGTCGACGTCTCGCCATTCCCGTTTCCGTCCTCGTCGATGTCCTGATCCGTAATCTCCGCCGTCACGACGTCGACGACATTGTATTCCTGCAGCATCTGCTCGATGCCGCGGATTTCACGCTCCAGCGTGCGGATCAGGTCTGGCGTCTGCGAGACGGCGGTGACGCCGACGCTGGTGACGAAGCCGATCACGGCGGCACTGGTCAGGAAGCACGAGATCGCCAGCCTGAAGCCGCGAGGGATCGGCATGAGCCGCCCGAGACCGGTGGTGAAGGCATCGAGGAAGACCGCGAAGAGAATACCGGCGAAAAGCAGCAGGAAGCCGCTCGACGCGTAGATGATGAGGAACAGGCAAAGCCCGATCGCCAGAACGACGCCTGCGACGGTCGCCGTTCGCCAGCCGAGCGAGGCGCGCGTCATTTTTCGGGCAGGCGTCGTAGGTCTTGCGATGTCGTCCATATCCGATCTCTCGCGTGTCGCGGCAGTCTTGTCCAGCCGCGATTGGCCGATTGACACCATCCTCGATTCAAAATAGGAATATATCGAGAAGGATGGATATATGGATAAGTTTCGATCGCTGGCGGCCTTGGCCGCGCTCGGCCAGGAAACGCGGCTCGATGTCTTTCGTCTTTTGGTGCGCGCGGGCACGGCGGGAATTCCCGCCGGCGAGATCGCGGAGCGGCTCGGGGCGGTGCAGAATACGATTTCGGCGCATCTGAAGATCCTGACGGCGGCCGGCCTCGTCCGGTCTCAGCGAGAAAGCCGCGTCATTCGCTATTTCGCCGACATGACCGGGTTTCGCGACCTGATGGCCTACCTCATGGAAGACTGCTGCCAGGGGGAGCCCGAAATCTGCCGGCCCGCCCTCGACGCCATCGTGTGCAAATGCTGAAGGAGGGATGAGATGACCGACCGATCCTACAATGTCCTGTTTCTGTGCACGGCGAACTCGGCCCGCTCCATTCTCGCCGAGGCGATCCTCAACACTCTGGGCGGCGACCGCTTCCGCGCCTATTCGGCCGGATCTTATCCACGCGGGACGGTTCACCCCTTCGCGCTCGACCTGCTTTCGAGCATGAAGATCGACACCGGCTTCGCGCGCTCCAAGAGCTGGGACGAATTCGCAGAGCCCGGCGCGCCGCAGATGGATTTCATCTTCACGGTCTGCGACGACGCGGCCGGGGAGACATGCCCGATATGGCCGGGTCACCCGATGACGGCGCATTGGGGCGTGCCCGATCCGGCACGCGCGGACGGGACGGAAGCGGAGCGGCACCTCGCCTTCGCCGAAGCCTACCGCATGCTGGCAAACCGCATATCGGTCTTCACCGCACTTCCCCTCGAGGCTGTCGACCGGCTCGCGCTGAAGCGCCGGCTGGACGAGATCGGCCAAAGCGGCGACGCGCTCGCCTGAACGGATTTCCTGATGACACATGAGAGTTTGAGCGTGCCGGCGCCCGCGGGCATCGGCTTTTTCGAAAAGTGGCTGTCCGCCTGGATCGCGGCAGCGATCGTCGCCGGTATCGCGCTTGGCGCCGTTGCGCCCGGCCTCGTCGGCGCGCTCGCGGGTCTCGAGATCGCCTCGGTCAACCTGCCGGTCGCCATCCTCATCTGGGCGATGGTGTTCCCGATGATGGTCAATGTCGATTTCGCCAGCCTGCGCCATGTCGGCGACAAGCCGAAGGGCCTCGTGCTGACCGTCGTCGTCAACTGGCTGGTGAAGCCCTTCACGATGGCAGCCTTGGCCGTCTTGTTCTTCGAATATCTCTTCGCGCCGCTGATCGACCCGGCCGACGCCCAGCAATACATCGCCGGCCTGATCCTGCTCGGCGCCGCACCCTGCACGGCGATGGTGTTCGTCTGGAGCCAGATGACGCGCGGCGACCCGAACTACACACTGGTTCAGGTCTCGGTGAACGACATCATCATGGTCTTCGCCTTCGCTCCCATCGTCGCGCTGCTCCTGGGCGTCACCGACATCGTGGTGCCATGGGAAACCCTGCTCCTGTCGGTTGCACTCTACATCGTCATCCCGCTCGTGGCCGGCGCACTCGTGCGTGCCTGGCTGATAGGCAGGGCGAACGGGCGCGGTGGAGAGGCTGCGGTAACCGCGTTCACGGCAAAGCTGAAGCCGGCCTCGGTCGTCGGCCTGATCGCCACCGTCATCCTGCTCTTCGCCTTTCAGGGCAATGTGATCCTTACCAATCCGCTGGTCATCATCCTGATCGCCATTCCGCTCCTGATCCAGTCCTATGGCATCTTCTTCCTCGCCTATTTCGCCGCGCGCGCCTGGAAGGTGCCGTTCAACGTCGCCGCGCCCTGCGCACTGATCGGCACGTCGAACTTCTTCGAACTCGCCGTGGCGGTCGCCATCGGCCTGTTCGGCCTGAATTCGGGTGCCGCGCTCGCGACCGTCGTCGGCGTTCTGGTCGAGGTGCCGGTGATGCTGTCGCTGGTCGCCTTCGCCAACCGAACCCGCCACTGGTTTTCGTAAGGAGCCTGCAATGACCGTCACGATTTACCACAATCCCGCCTGCGGAACCTCGCGCAACACGCTGGAGATGATCCGCGCCTCGGGCGAGGAGCCAGTCGTCGTCGAATATCTGAAGGCCCCGCCCTCGCGTGAGCGCCTCGTCGAACTGATCGACGCGATGGGCTTGTCGCCGCGCGAACTCCTGCGCGAGAAGGGCACGCCCTATGCCGAACTGGGCCTTGAGGAAGACAGATGGAGCGACGGCGAACTCGTCGATTTCATGCTCGCGCATCCGATCCTCATCAACCGCCCCATCGTCGAGACGCCGAAAGGAACCCGCCTTTGCAGGCCATCCGAACGCGTGCTCGATATCCTGCCGACCCCGCTCGCCGAGGATTTCGTCAAGGAGGACGGCGAGGTCGTAAAGGCGGACTGACATGACGGATTTTCCAGCCTTGCGCCCCGACGCGTTCCGCCCGATCGACCGTGATGTACTCTTTGCGCAGGACCATGCGACGCATAAGCCGCGTGTTCTGATGCTTTACGGCTCGCTGCGCGACCGTTCCTATTCGCGGTTCCTGACCCTCGAAGCTGCGCGCCTTCTCGACGCGCTGGGCGCCGAGGTGAAGATTTTCGACCCGCGCGGGCTTCCCTTGCCCGACGCCGAGAGTGCCGACCACGCAAAGGTTCGCGAACTGCGCGAATTGTCCATGTGGTCCGAAGCGCATGTCTGGTGTTCGCCCGAACGACATGGGGCCATGACCGGCATCATGAAGGCCCAGATCGACTGGCTGCCGCTCTCGCTGGGCGGCATGCGGCCGACGCAGGGCCGCACGCTCGCGCTGATGCAGGTCTGTGGCGGGTCTCAAAGCTTCAACGCGCTCAACCAGTTGCGCATCCTGGGCCGCTGGATGCGCATGGTTACGATCCCCAACCAGTCCTCTGTCGCCAAGGCGTTCAACGAGTTCGACGATGCCGGCCGCATGCGTCCGTCCTCCTATTACGACCGGGTCGTGGACGTGATGGAGGAACTGGTCAAATTCACCCTTCTTCTGCGCGGCCGCACCGACTACCTTACCGACCGGTATTCCGAACGCGTCGAGACGGTTGAAGAGGTGTCAAGGCGCGTCAACCAGAGCGCGATCTGACCAAGGGTCACCGCGAAAAGAATCTTAGACTTAAGTCGTAGAATTCGCGCTTGCGAAGGCTGAAATGACTGATTTTGCAAGGCTTTGTGCGGTGCAAGGCAGCGTATTTCTACGAACTTGCATCTGCCGCGCCGGCGTGCATTCATGCGGCAACGACAAGCGCCTGGACCAAGGGCGGTGCGATGGTGGGCCATGGGAGAGCCCGGCAACAAACCACGCAACGCTCGCACGGGTGCCGAGGAGGAACATATACGCATGACTGACAGTATCATTCTGTCGGCGCGCGACCTAACGAAGGAGTTCAAGGGCTTCTTCGCCGTGGAAGGCGTCGATCTGAGCGTGAAGCGGGGCACGATTCACGCGCTCATCGGTCCCAACGGGGCCGGCAAGACCACTTGCTTCAATCTCCTGACCAAGTTCCTGTCGCCTTCGCGCGGCCAGATCACCTACAAGGGCGAGGACATCACCTCGATGTCGCCGGCCGACATTGCGCGGCTGGGTCTGGTTCGCTCGTTCCAGATTTCCGCGGTGTTTCCGAATCTGACCGCGATGGAGAATGTCCGCATCGCGCTCCAGCGCAAGCGCGGCGACTCGTACGATTTCTGGCGCTCCGAGAAAGTCCTGACGGACTATGACGACCGCGCTCACGAGCTTCTGGCCGATGTCGGCCTTTCCGAATTCGCCGATACGTTCGCCGGCGAACTCTCCTACGGCCGCAAGCGCGCGCTCGAGATCGCGACGACACTCGCGCTCGATCCGGAGATGCTGCTCCTCGACGAGCCTATGGCCGGCATGGGCCATGAGGATGTGGAGCGCATCGCGGCGCTGATCAAGCGCATCTCGGCCAACCGCACGGTGCTGATGGTCGAGCACAATCTGTCGGTCGTCGCCTCGCTGTCGGACACGATCACGGTGCTTGCCCGCGGCAAGGTGCTTGCCGAAGGCGACTACGCTACCGTTTCCAAGGACCCGCGCGTGGTCGAAGCCTATATCGGAGCCGGCCATGCATGATGCAGCCCAGGCCGCAAAGCCCGCGGCACAGTCGACGTCAGCGCCGCTTCTCGCCGTCCGCGATCTCAATGCCTGGTACGGCGAAAGCCATGCCTTGCACGGCATCAATTTCGACGTGAAGCCGGGCGAAGTGGTCACGCTTCTGGGCCGCAACGGCGCCGGCAAGACCACGACGCTGAAGGCGATCATGGGCATCCTGCCCAAGCGCACCGGATCGGTGACCTTCGAGGGCCGCGAGACGATCAAGCTGCCCGCACGCACCATCGCGCGCGCCGGCATCGCCTATTGCCCCGAAGAGCGCGGCATCTTCTCCTCGCTCTCCGTCGAGGAGAATTTGATGCTGCCGCCGCAGGTCAAGACCGGCGGCATGACGGTCGATCGCATCTTCGAACTGTTCCCGAACCTGAAGGAGCGCCTGAACTCTCAGGGCACCAAGCTGTCCGGCGGCGAGCAGCAGATGCTGGCGATCGGACGCATCCTGCGGACCGGCGCCAAGACGTTGCTGCTCGACGAGCCGACCGAGGGCCTTGCCCCGGTCATCATCCAGCAGATCGGCAAGACCATCGCGCGGCTGAAGCAGGAGGGCTTCACCATCGTTCTGGTCGAACAGAATTTCCGGTTCGCCTCGACCGTCGCGGACCGCCATTTCGTCGTCGAGCAGGGCAAGGTCGTCGACCAGATCCTGAACGACGAACTCGATGCCAACATCGAGAAACTGCACGCCTATCTGGGCGTCTGACTGAGGAAAGGCGCTCATAAGCGTCGCATGTGGAGGAGTGAGGACATGAAACTGAAGACGATTCTTCTCGGATCGATCGCTGCCGCGGTCTTCGCCGCGCCGGCCTATGCCGTCGACATCAAGATCGGCGTCATGAACGACCGTTCGGGCATCTATGCCGACATCGCCGGCGAAGGCTCTGTCGTGGCGGCCCGCATGGCGGTCGAGGACTTCGACGCCGAAAGCAAGGGGATCAATGTCGAGATCGTCTCGGCCGATCACCAGAACAAGCCGGACGTCGGCTCGACGATCGCCCGCCAGTGGTACGATCAGGAAAATGTCGACGTGATCGTCGACGTCCCTACCTCCTCGGTCGCGCTCGCCGTCAACGACATCACGCGCGAATCCGATAAGGTCTTTCTGAATTCGGGCGCCGCGACGTCGGATCTGACGGGTTCCGCCTGTTCGCCGAACACCATCCACTGGACCTACGACACCTGGCAGCTCGCCAACGGCACCGGAAAGGCCGTCGTCGCCAATGGCGGCGACTCCTGGTTCTTCGTGACCGCGGACTACGCATTCGGCCACGCTCTCGAGCGCGATACGTCCGCCGTCATCGAAGCTGCAGGCGGTACGATCGTCGGTTCCGTGCGCACGCCTTTCCCGGGCACCGACTTCTCCTCGTTCATCCTGCAGGCGCAGTCCTCAGGCGCCAAGGTGATCGGTTTCGCCAATGCCGGCGGCGACACGATCAACTCGATCAAGCAGGCTTCGGAGTTCGGTGTGGTCCAGGGCGGGCAGTCGCTCGCCGGCCTGCTCGTCTTCATCAACGACATCCACGCGCTTGGTCTGGAAACCGCACAGGGGCTGCTGCTCACCGAGAGCTTCTACTGGGACCTGAACGACCAGACCCGCGAATGGTCGGCTCGTTTCGAGGAAGAGACCGGCAAGAAGCCGTCGATGGTCCAGGCAGGCGTCTACTCGAGCATCCTGCACTACCTCAAGGCTGTCGAAGCCCTGGGTGACAAGGGTGCGCAGGACGTCGTCGCCAAGATGAAGGAACTGCCGACCGAAGACCCGCTCTTCGGCAATGGCGAAATCCGCGCCGATGGCCGCCACATCCACGACTCGTATCTCTTCCGCGTCAAGGCGCCGGACGAGTCGGAAGGTCCGTGGGATTACTACGAGACGGTTTCGACCACGCCTGCGGCCGAAGCTTTCCGCCCGCTCGAGGATGGCGGCTGCTCGCTCGTTCAGTAAGCTGAACCAACTGGACGGCGCTGCCGAAAGGCCGCGCCGTCCGTCGCTTCCAGAAATCCTCGACACGGGATCGCGCACATGTTCGAGCTCCTAGGCATTCCGCCGCAAGCTCTCTTCGGCCAGTTGCTGCTGGGTCTGATCAACGGCTCGTTCTATGCGATGCTGTCCCTGGGCCTTGCCATCATTTTCGGCCTGCTCAACATCATCAATTTCACCCACGGCGCGCAGTACATGCTCGGCGCCTTCGTGGCCTGGATGCTGCTCAACTATCTCGGCATCGGCTACTGGTGGGCATTGCTCCTCGTCCCGATCATCGTCGGCGCGACCGGCATCATCATCGAGCGGCTCCTCATATCGAGGCTGTATCACCTCGACCATCTCTACGGCCTGCTCCTGACCTTCGGTCTCGCGCTGATCATGCAGGGCCTTCTGCGCAACGAGTACGGCATCTCGGGTCTGCCCTACGGCATTCCGGCGGAACTGGCCGGCGGCCAGAATCTCGGCTTCATGTTCCTGCCGAACTATCGCGGCTGGGTGGTCATCGCCTCGCTCGCCGTGTGCCTCGGCACCTGGTTCGTCATCGAGAAGACGCGGCTCGGCGCCTATCTGCGCGCCGCCACCGAGAACCCGACGCTGGTCGGCGCCTTCGGCATCAACGTGCCCTTGATGATCACGCTGACCTACGGCTTCGGCGTGGCGCTTGCCGGCTTTGCCGGTGTCCTTGCCGCGCCGATCTATTCGGTCAATCCGAACATGGGCGCTGACCTGATCATCGTCGTCTTCGCCGTGGTCGTCATCGGCGGGATGGGCTCGATCCTCGGCTCCGTCCTGACCGGCTTCGGCCTTGGCCTTATCGAGGGCCTGACCCGCGTCTTTTATCCCGAAGGCTCCGCCGTCGTCATCTTCGTCATCATGGCCATCGTGCTCATGATCAAGCCCGCCGGCCTGTTCGGGAGGACCGCCTGATGGTTTCTGTGACCGATACCGAAGCGACGTCGGCCGTCGCCGAGCCGCGCATCCGGCAAAAGACGATGGGCATGCCCGTCCACCACATGGCGATCTTCGCCATGTTGCTGGCGGCCGGCATCATCGCGCCGTTCATGCTCTATCCCGTCTTCGTCATGAAGGTGCTGTGCTTCGCGCTCTTCGCGTGCGCGTTCAACCTTCTGCTCGGCTTCGGTGGGCTTTTGTCCTTCGGCCATGCCGCCTATTTCGGCTCGGCCAGCTACGTCTCGGCCCATGCCGCTAAGGTGTGGGGACTGTCTCCGGAACTGTCGATCTTGGCAGGAACCGCGACCGCCGCGATCCTCGGCCTCGCCTTCGGCTCGCTCGCCATTCGCCGCCAAGGCATCTACTTCGCCATGGTGACGCTCGCCTTCGCGCAGATGGTGTTCTTCTTTGCCCTGCAGGCGCCGTTCACCGGCGGCGAGGACGGTATCCAGGGCGTTCCGCGCGGCAACCTGTTCGGCATCATCAGCCTGCAAAGCCATTTCGCGGTCTACTGGTTGGTGCTGGCGATCGTCTTCATCGGCATCCTGATCATCTACCGCATCATCCACTCGCCGTTCGGCCAGGTGCTGAAGGCGATCCGCGAGAACGAGCCGCGCGCGATTTCGCTCGGCTACCGCGTCAACCGCTACAAGCTGACCGTGTTCGTCCTCTCAGCGACGCTGGCCGGCCTTGCCGGATCGACGAAGGCATTCGTCTTCCAGCTCGCTTCGCTGACGGACGTTCACTGGTCGATGTCGGGTGAAGTCGTGCTGATGACGTTGCTCGGCGGAATGGGCACGGTGTTCGGCCCGATCGTCGGTGCGGCGATCATCGTCACCATGCAGAACTATCTGGCGACGTGGGGCGCCTGGGTCACCATCGTCCAGGGCATCATCTTTGTCCTCGGCGTGCTGCTGTTCCGCGAGGGCATCGTCGGTGTCCTGTCCAAGCTGATCAGGAAGCCGCTGTAACCGTCGCTTACCTGCAATCAAAAAAAGCCCCGGCATCGCTGCCGGGGCTTTTTTCGTTTCCGGGGCAGGCGCCTATCGGCGCTGCGGCGGGCTGCTGCGCACCGGGACCGCTGCCAGGTCGCGTCCGTGCAGGACGACGCGCTTGGGCTCGCGTGCGGCCTGCGCGCTCTTCAGCAGGCGGCGATACCACTCGATGTAGTAGGCGAGCGCGAACTGAAGCGCGATGCCGGCCGTCACGATGACGATGTCGGACAGCACGGTCGGGGCAAAGACGCCGCGCCAGGCCTGCGCGCCCATCGACAGGATCGTACCGACGACGAACACCGGCAGCGCGTGGCGTCCGAGCACCGCCAGCGGATTGTCGAAGCTCGTGCGGAAGAGGTTCGAAAGCTGCGGCAGCGCGTAGAGCAGGTAGCCGGCGGCAAGCACGTGCAGCATCCGCGGCAAGGAAAGGAACGTCTTGTCGAAGCCGGTGAAGATCTTCGGCAGGCCCATCGAGACGTCGATACCCCATAGCGGGACACGGACCCATAGCAGCGCGGTGACGAGATAGAGCGCCGCCGCGCCGACCAGCCAGCGATTGACCGGCAGCGAGCCGCCACGCTTGACGTGCATCATCACGGCCATGCCGATGACGAACAGGAACTGCCAGGAGAACGGGTTCAGGAACCAGTAGCCGCCATTGGGAAACTGCGGCGGCGCGATCGGCAGCAGGCCGGCGACGATCCACAACAGGCCGGACGCGACCACCATCCAGCCGATGCTCAGCGTTCCGATCAGCAGGAACAGCGGCAACAGCAACAGGACGATGCCGTACATCGACAGGATGTTGTTGTAGCCAAGCTGGTGGCCGAGCGTGACGATGCCGATCAACGACGCCGCCGTGTCGGTGACGACCGGCTCGATATTGATCTTGGCAAGCAGATGCGGCGCGCCGAAATAGAGCGCGAAGAACGAGAAGATCCCGAGCGTCGCCATCGTGGTGCCGAGCTGTGCGATATAGAGCACGCCCGCGCGCCGCCACGTCTTGAGCGTCGTGATCAGTCGGTTGCCCGCCTCGAATTTCAGCCCGTAGGCCAACGCCGCCGAGACACCGGAAATCAGCACGAAGGCTTCCGCAGCATCTGAGAAGCCGAAATTCTTGTGCGTGATCACCTCGATCGGATTGCCCGGGACGTGGTTGATGAAGATCGACAGCAGCGCGACGGCGCGGATGACGTCGATCCGTGTATCTCGAACGGGGGTCTTGGCATTCATCATGCAAATCGATTCCAACGGTGCGAAACGGGTTCATGCCGCTTCGCAGGCCAGGCATCCCTTCCTGAGGTGAAGACACCGCTCTGACAGCATCGCCGGACGGAATTGCGGCAGCGCTCGAAGCATGTCGTCAACGCGTTAAGTACCGAATCCGATCCGCGGGGAGGATCACGTTTCGCGAAACTTCGTTTCAGCAGACGCTGAAATGGAAGAGGCCGCCGGGATGGCGGCCTCGCATCCCGCATGGTTGCTTGGCTCAGGCCGCTTCGATGGCCGGCGCCAGGCGGAAGGAGCGACGCACTTCCTCGTCGTTCAGGAGCCCGCCTGCGCGCAGGAGACCGGCAAAGCGACCATTGCTCTGCGCGAGTTCGGCAAAGCCGCCCATCTCGACGATGCGGCCGCGATCCATGAAGATCACCATGTCGGCGTCGCGCACCGTCGACAGGCGGTGGGCGATGACGAAGGTGGTGCGGTTCTCGCGCAGGCGGTCAATGGCCTGCTTGACCTGCTCCTCGGTCTCGACGTCGAGCGCGCTCGTCGCCTCGTCGAGGACGAGGATCGGCGCATCCTTGAGGATGGCACGGGCGATCGCGATCCGCTGGCGCTCGCCTCCGGACAATTGCCCGCCGCGTTCGCCGACGAGCGTGTCGTAGCCGCCGGACTTGCCGAGGATAAACTCTTCGGCGGCGGCGGCGCGCGCGGCGTGATGCACGTCGTCATTGAGCGCCGAGTCGCGTCCGAGACGGATATTGTCCTCGATCGAGCGGTTGAGCAGGCCCGCATCCTGGAACACCGTCGCCATCTGGTGACGCAGCGAATTGCGCGTGACCGTGCGCGTGTCCACGCCATCGACGTAGATAGCGCCCGAATGCGGGTCGTAGACGCGCTGGAGGAGGTTGATCAGCGTCGTCTTGCCAGCGCCCGTCGGGCCGACGATCGCGACCGTCTGGCCGGCACCGACGGAGAACGAGATGTCGCTCACGCCTTCGCTCGTGCCGGGAAAGCGGAAATTGACGTTGTCGAAGACGATGTTGCCGTCGACACGGTCGAGAACCTTGGCGTCATAGGCCTCGGCGCGTTCCTCGACCGAATCCTCGATCTCGTAAAACGCTTCGAGCTTGGCGCGCGCCTCGAACACCTGGTTGACGAAACCCGTCACCTGGTCGAGGCGGCTGATCAGCAGCGTGGCGAAGCCGGTGAAGGCGACGACGTCGCCGATGCGCAGTTCACCGCGCGAGACGAGCAGCGCGCCGATGATGAGCACGACCATCATCGAGATCGTCGAGGACAGGCGCTGCAGGGCGCTGGCCAGCGCCCACCAGTCGAGGACCGGATACTGAGCGCCGATCAGACGGCCGATATGCTCCTTGAGCGCCTGCGTCTCCTGCTGGATGCGGCCATAGCTCTGCAGCACCGACACGTTGGAGACCGAATCGCTCACATGGGCGAAGACCTTGTGATAGTGCTGCTCGACCTCGGCCTGTCCTTCCTTGGTCTTCTTCATGACGAGGCGGCTGATGATGACGTAAGTCGTGCCGAGCGTGAACAGCACCATCGACATGCGCAGATCGAGCGAGATCGCGGTCGGGACGAGAAGCACGAGGGCGACGGCCGTCGACAGATGCTGGCGCATGAATTCCAGCCACAGGCTGAACAGCGCCTCGACGGCTCGCAGCAGCGTATGGAGGGAATTGGACGTGCCGCGCTTGGAGTGCCAGGCGAGCGGCATGGTGATGACGTTTTCGTAGGAACGCGCAAGGACGTCGCCGCGCACGGCGTGCGCGAGCCGGTCAGCGCCGCGCGAGACGAGCACGAAGGCGATGATGTTGAACACGCCCAGACCCGCCCACATGGCCAGCGCCGGCGTCACGTCCGTCTTTTCCGAGATGGCGTCGATGATGCGGCCGAAGAGGATCGGCTCGGCAATGGCGACGATCGCGAGCAGGACGTTGGAGCCGCAGATGATCGCGACCTTGCCTCGGGCGACGGCAAGATAGGTCAGCGCTCTCCAGTACACTTCCACTAGGGACACGGCATCAGGCCTTTCAGCGTTCATTGTGCGCCGCAACATAAATGACGCTACGTCAGGTTGCGGACTTGGACAATCGGGTATGTGGGGGACGGGTTTCGAATTTCGCTACAAGAAGAGCGAACGGTCGTTACTTTCCGTGATGCTTTAACAATCGGAAATGTTTGATCAATTGGGAGCGTGCGCCGCAAATGCGGTACCAATGCGGCGCGTGACGACTAGCCCAATTCACCGTTTGCGACGGTAACGACGACCTCGTGATGGCCCTGATCGGCAAGCTTTATTTGCTGCACCTGCGTTCCGTCAAGAACAATCGATTTCGCCGTACCGCGCACGATCGAAATTCGATACCCGGCCTGGCCGAAACGCATTTTCGCGTGGAATCCCGGCCAGTTGGAGGGAAGGTGCGGATCGATGGAGATCGTGTCGCCGCTCCGCTCGATGCCGAGAATCCCTTCGACCGCGGCCCGATAGAGCCAGCCTGCCGACCCGGTATACCACGTCCAGCCACCCCGTCCGGCGCGGTCCGCTTCCGAATAGACATCCGCGGCCACGACATAGGGCTCGACGCGATAGGCGTCGGCCGCAGCCCGATCACGCGAATGGTTGACCGGGTTGATCACGGAAAAGGCGTGGTAGGCGTCGTCGCTGCGACCGAGTGCCGCAAGGGCAAGGACGAACCACGTGGCGGCATGTGTGTACTGCCCGCCATTCTCGCGCACGCCCGGCGGATAGCCCTTTATGTAGCCTGGCTCCTTCGGCGTGTTCTCGAAGGGAGGGGTGAAAAGACGGATCAGATCGTGCTCCTCGTCGAGAAGCCAGTCCTGCGCGCTCGTCATCGCCTGGCTCGCGCGGTCCTTCGGGCCGAAGCCCGACAGCACCGCCCAGGACTGGGCTAGCGAATCGATCCGGCATTCGTCGGACTGGCTGGAGCCGAGCGGCGAGCCGTCGTCAAAATAGCCGCGGCGATACCATTCGCCGTCCCATCCGGCATCCTCGATCGCGATCTTGAGCTGGTCGAGATGGCGGCGCCATGCGTCGGCGCGCTTTGCGTCGCCGCGTTGGTCCGCAATCGCCGCGAAATCGCGCAGCGTGGCCGCCAGGAACCAGCCGAGCCAGACGCTTTCGCCGCGTCCCTCTTCGCCGACGCGGTTCATGCCGTCGTTCCAGTCGCCGCCGAGGATCAGCGGCAGGCCATGCGGCCCGGTGCGCCTGACGGCAAGGTCGAGCGCGCGCGCGCAATGTTCGTAGAGCGACGCGCTTTCCTTCGAGGGTTGCGGCGTGAAGAAGGCATCGTGCTGGCCTTCCTGCAACATCTCGCCTTCGAGGAAGGGCAGTGTTTCGTCGAGAACTGCCGCATCGCCGGTGACGGTCACATAACGATGCGTGCCATGCGCCAGCCACACCACGTCGTCCGAAATCATGGTGCGAACGCCGGCGCCCGAGCGCGGCAGCCACCAGTGCTGCACGTCGCCTTCGCGGAACTGGCGCCCGGCGGCATTCAGGATCTGCGCGCGGGCGAGTGACGGGTCGTGAAGGAGAAGCGCCAGCGTGTCCTGTAACTGGTCGCGGAACCCATAGGCACCGCTCGCCTGGTAGAAAGCCGCGCGGGCGCGGATGCGGCAGGCGAAGGCCTGATACGGCAGCCACGTGTTGACCAGCGCATCGAAGGCCGGATCGGGTGTTTCGACCTGCAGCGCATCGGCGAAATCGCGCCAGCTTTCCACGTTGCGCACAAGGCGTTCGTCGAAGGATTGCTGGCGGTGATGCTGCACGAGATTGCGCGCCTCGGCGAGCGAACCCGCATCGCCCAGATAGAGCGTCAGCGTCTCCTCGGCGCCCGCGCCGATGTCGATGTCGAAGGCGACGGCGCCGCAGATGTCGCGTCCGGCCTCAGCCGTCCGGGACAGGGAGGCTGCCGAAACGACTGCCGCCGGCCGCTCCGACGAGCCGCGCAGGCCGAGAAACTCGGCCCGGTCGCAGGTGAAGGACTGAACCGTCCGGTCACCGGCGAGAAACGCGACGCGGTCGCCATAGTCGAGATGATAGGGGTTCGTCGCCGTCACCATGTCGACCGTCGCGTCATGTCCGGGCACGGTGGTCGCGCTGCTTCGGGTGCGGTTCACGCCCATCACCCATTCGACATAGGCATAGACGCGCAGGCGCTTCGGTGTGTCGCCAATGTTGGAAAGCCTGAGCCGCGAGATGCGGATTGGGTCCGCGGGATCAACGATCTGCGTCAGCTCGGCCGCGATCCGGCCGCGCTCGACGGCGAAGGTCGAGGAACCCTGGCCGTGCCGCGCTTCGTAGATCAGCGAAGGGTCGCGGAGCACGGCGGCGATCGGCGAGAAGGCATCGTTCGTATCCCGGTCGACGATATAGAGGCCTTCGCCCGGCCGGTTGGTCACCGGATCGTTCGTCCACGGCGTGATCTGGAAGTCGCGGCTGTTGCGGCTCCAGGTGAAGGCGGCGCCTTCGGCCGAAACGTGGAACCCGAAATTCTCGTTCGCGATCACGTTGATCCAGGGCTGCGGCGTGTGGCTGCGCCCATCGAGTCGCACGACATAGGTGCGCCCCTCATCGGCGAAACCGCCATAGCCGTTCCACATCGCAAGGCCGGTTCCATCGGCAGCGGCCACCGGTGCCAGCCGCGCGACGGGCTTCGCCAATTGCGCGGGCGCCAGCGCCCGGCGTTGGCCGAGTTCCTGATGCGCGATCGCCTCGGCGCGGTCGATCTGGTCGAAGATCGTGCCATTGCGCGTGTGGAGCACGACGCGCGCCACGGCGAGCAGCGTCTTGTAGGTGCGGTCGTCCATCAGGTCGCGGCGCACGGCGAAGATGTGCTGGCGCGGCCCGAGTTCGCGGCCGCGCATGCGGCTGTTGTCGCACAACTGCTCGATCGCCTGCTGCAAATCCTGCACGTAGGACGAGGCCTGCTCGTTGACGATGACGAGATCGGCGACGAGGCCGTGCGTGCGCAGATATTCCTGCATGCGAAGCGCGGAGGCCACGATCTCCAGATCGGCGACGTCGGCGATGCGCAGCGCGAAGATCGGAAAATCCCCGGAGATGCTGGTCGGCCAGAGCGCGGATTGCGAGCCGAGACCCTCGATGATCGATTCCGACGGCGCACGCAGCGCCGGGTCGGGATAGAGGAGATAGCGCGCGAGCTTCTGGACGCCGGCGGCGTCGGCAAGCGAGAGGCCGACATGGCGCGTCTGCACCTGCGAGCGCGTCCAGGCGAGCATTGCCTGCCGTTCGAAGGATTCGGGATTGTCGAAGCGGGTCGCGGCGGCGCGCGCATCGTCCTCGGTCGCGGTCACGACGGTCCAGAAAGTCAGCGAGACCTCCTTTCCGGCCGGCACGCGCACCTTGCAGCGGATCGACAGGATTGGGTCGAGCGTGAACCCGTCCTTGCCGTCGAAGACCGCATTGCGGTCGAAGGCGGCGGGGTCGACGATCGAGCGGCCGCGCCCGAGGAATTCGCGCCGGTCGGTCTGGGCGCGCGCCTCGCGCGAGATGCCGGCGCCGGCGGTGACGAAATGCGCGAAGGCGACGTCCGCCTCGCCCGGCGCGCGTTTGTTGCGCCGCGCCAGGATCAGGCTGCCTTCGTTGGCGATGGTCGTCTTGACGAACATCTTGGAGAAGGCCGGATGCGCCTGGTCGCTCGCTTCCGGCGCCAGCGCGAGTTCGCCATAGGAGGTGATCTCGAGATGCTGGTCAGCGTCGCCATTGTTGGAGATGGTGATCCGCCGCGCCTCGCCATTCGCCTCGGAGGTGACGATCGCCTCGACCTTGGTCGTGATCGGGCCGACGCGCTTCATGAACGTCGCTTTGTCGTCGCTGAAGATCGCCTCGGTCCGCTCGTTTTCCGCGGCCTTCGGGTCGCCGGTCGCCGACCACCATGCGCCCGTCGCCGGGTCCGAGACGAAGATGAACGTACCGGAGCGGTCCTCGACAGGATCGCCCGACCAGCGCGTGACCGCGATGTCGCCGCAGCGGCTGTAGCCGGTGCCCTTGGCCGTCAGCATGACGCTGTAATAGCCGTTCGACATCAGGCTGGTGGCCGGCAGCGCGTGGACCGGATCGGCGACGACGCGGATGTCCGAGCTCGTCTCGACCTCTTCCGCCGTCGTGCGGTCGCCCGCTTCCGCGCGCGCCTTGGTGGCCGGCACGTCGCGCGGCGCCTTTTCCTGCAGCAGGAGTTCGGCGGCTTCGATCACGGCGTCTGAATGGAAGCGATCGCGCATCCTGCCCTCAAAGACGACGTTAGAGATGGCCACGATAGACATGCCCGTGTGGTGGGCCATGTAGTTGCGCACGACGGCGCAGGCGGCGCCCGTTGGCACGCGCGTCGGCGTGAAGTCGATCGCGTCGTAATAGCCGTAGCGCCCGCGTCCGCCGATCGCTTCCAACTCGGCGAGGTTCAGCACCGCTTCGCGCGGCTTGAACTGCGCGGCGAGCAGCGTCGCATAGGGCGCAATGACGGTGTTCTGCGCGAGGCCGCGCTTGAGGCCGAGGCCGGGTACGCCGAAATTCGTGTACTGGTAGGTCATCTCGCGATCACGCGCATTGTAGGCGCTTTCCGAGATACCCCACGGAATGCCCTTCGAGCGCGCATAGCGGATCTGGCGGGCGATGATGAGATTGTTGGTCTGGTTCAGGATGCCGCCGAGCGGCTCCTTCATCACCAAGGGCGGCATCAGATATTCGAACATAGACCCCGACCAGGAGACGAGCGCCCCGGAAAAGCCGACCAGCGTGACCGGACGGCCGAGCCGCATCCAGTGGTCCGTCGGCAAATCGCCCTTGGCGATGGCGAAAAGGCTGGTCAGCCGCGCTTCGGAGGCCAGCAGATCGTAGCAGGCCTCGTCGAGCTGGCGCTGGTCGACGCGATAGCCGATGGAGAGCAGCTTGCGGTCGGCGCGCATCAGGAAGGAGAATTCCATCTCGAAGGCGAACTGGCGCGCCCGGTCGCGCAGCGCGATCAGGTCGCGGCGCAGGGCCGTCACATGTGCGTCCTCGATGTGGGAATCCGCGATGTGCGACTGGCAGGTCGCTTCGAGCTTGTTTGCCCAAAGTGCCAGCGTCTCGCTGGCATGCGAGCCGATTTCTTCGTGTATGGATCGCGCAAGTTTGCGGATGTCGGCGGCGAGAACGGCGAGGTTGATGGTTCGGATCGCGGCCGTTTCCGGCTCGCTGCGGATCGTCTCGACCGCACGGCGCATGCCGTCGACGCGTTCGCGCAGCCGCTGACGTAGCGGGCGCAGTGGACGGCGATCGTCCGGCAGTTCCTCGAGGCTTTCTTCGAGGATCGTCACCGCATCGAGGATGCCCGTGAAGTCGCCCTGCAAGTGCGCGGCGGGCGCCTGCGCCCAGATGTTGCAGGTCGCCGCCACGGTGACGAGGTGCCCGGCCAGATTGCCGCTGTCGACCGAAGACACGTAGAGCGGCAAGAGCGGCTTCAACGTCTGCGTGTCGTACCAGTTGTAAAGATGCCCGCGGTGGCGCTCCATGCGCTCGATCGTCGAGATCGTGCTTTCCATCTGGCGCACGGCATCTGCAAGGCTGATCCAGCCGAAATCGCGGGCGGAGACGATCGACAGGAGATAGATGCCGATATTCGTGGGCGAGGTGCGCGCCGCGACGACCGGGGAGGGGGTCTCCTGGTAATTGTCCGGCGGCAGAAAATTGTGCTCGGCCGTGACGAAGGTCTCATAATAGAGCCAGGTCCGGCGGGCGGCAGTGCGCAGCTTGGCGGCATCGGCCGGATCGACGACGAGCTGGTCTTCCGTCTCCGCCGAACGGCTGATCAGCCAGGCGAAGCTTGGAGCGCCGGCCCAGAAGAGCAGGAAGATGCCGGCCACGATGACGCCGGACCGCTCGCCGATGACAGCGACGGCAAAGCCGACCAGCGCGATCACGAGCGAGCCGATCATCATCGCGTGGTAGGTCGGCAGCGTCTCGCCGCCGCGCGCCGCATCAGAGGCCGTTCGCCATTCGAGGAGCTTGCGGCGGGTGAAGAAAACGCGGGTGAGCGTACGTGCGATCGCGTCCGCCGACGCCCATGCCTGATGCGCGATGAGCACGACCTTCAGGACGACCTGCGCGGTCGCGAATGCGAATTCGCGCGCCAGTGCCGAGAAATGGCTGCGCAACGTCGCCTCTGAATTGCGCGGCATGAGCGCGTCGACGATCGAATAGGTCAGCGCGAGGACGAGGCTCAGGATCAAAAGCGCCTGCCATTGCGCGGCATAGGCGAAGGGCAGCAGCGTCCAGCCGGCGATCGAGGCCAGCACCCAGGAGATCGGCGTCAGCGAGCGGCGCAGATTGTCGATCATCTTCCAGCGCGACAGGCCCGGAATTTCCGAGCGCGGATCGAGGATGAAGGGCAGAAGTTGCCAGTCGCCCCTGATCCAGCGATGGTTGCGCGAGGCGTCGACCGAATAGCGGGTCGGATAGTCCTCGATCAGTTCGACGTCGGTCACGAGCGCGCAGCGCGCCCATGCGCCTTCCAGAAGGTCATGGCTGAGGACGGCGTTCTCGGGAATCCGGTCCTTGAGCGCGGCTTCCATCGCGTCGATGTGGTAGAGGCCCTTGCCGGTGAAGGTGCCGGAATCGAACAGGTCCTGATAGACGTCCGAGACGGCGAAGACATAAGGGTCCATGCCGCGATTGGCCGAGAAGATGCGCTGGAAGAACGACGCCTCGTTGCCCGTCGTCAGCGACGGCGTTACGCGCGGCTGCAAGATGCCATAGCCGGTGAGAATGCGGCCCGTCTTCGCGTCGATCACCGGCCGGTTCAGCGGATGCGACATCTTGCCGACGAGCTTGGCGACCGCGTCGCGCGTCATGCGCGTATCGGCGTCGAGCGTAAGCACATATTGCACGTTCGCCGGCAGCGGCGTGGTCGGTGCGATGAAGGTCGTGTCGAGGTCGCCGCGCAGGAGCGCGTTTAGCTCGTGCAGCTTGCCGCGCTTGCGTTCCCACCCCATCCAGGCGCCTTCGGCCTCGTTGTAGAGCCGGCGGCGGTGGAGGACGTGAAAGCGCGGTCGATCCTCACGCGGATAGCGTGCGTTCAGCGCCGCGACACGCTTGCGGGCGTGTTCGAGGATTTCCATGTCCTCGACGGTCTGCTCCGACTGGCTGTCGCGCCAGTCCGAGAGGATCGCGAAGTCGAGTTCGCCCTGCATGTTGGCGAGATAGTGCACCTCGAGATTGTGGAGCGCGTCCTCCACGTCGTCGCGCGATCCGATCAGGATCGGCAGCGCGACCAGCGTGCGCGCATGGGCAGGCACGCCGTCCTTGTATTCGTAGCCGATCAGCCGCGTCGGCTCGACGAGCAGCGAGGCAACGGTGTTGAAAAGGCCGAGCGCCGCCTCGCTCGCCGGCAGGAAAAATAACGCGAGAAGCAGCGTCACCGCGAATGTCGACAGGCCGATACCTTCAAGCGTGAAGCCGACGGCGATGAGGAGCAGCCCCGTCAATAGCGCGGCCGGAAGCACGATCCCCATCCATCCGGTGCGCTTGTAGAAGCGGCGCACCCGGCTCGGCCATTTCGGCGCATAGCCGATCGCCTGCTCGAATTCCGGCCGACGCGGTCCCACGACGAAAATCCCGATATCGGGACAGGTCTGCTGGCCGATCGCGATGGCGCGGTCTGCGGCCATGGAGATCGCCCGCTCGGTCACGTCGCGCTCGGAAAGCTCGGTCCCGGCGGCCAATTCCTCGATCGCGCGCCGGTACTGGTCGCGCGACTGGAAGTCGAGTTCGGCGAAGTCGGTATGCGCGCGCAACGTCCGGTCGACATGGCTCAACTCCTCGAACCACACCGTCCAGTCCGTGTCGTCGACGAGCCGCAGGCCCTTGATGATGTTGCCGGTGGTGACGTTGCCAGCGGACAGGGTGGCGTGCTCGCGCCGCGCGATTTCCTCCGCATCGAGGTCGAAGCGCTCGAGTTCGGTCTCAAGCCATCCGAGCGCGCTCGCGGCATATTGCGTTCCGTCGCGCAGGCGGAACAGAAGCTGGGTGGCGAAGGTGGTGTCGCGCGCATGGGCGTCGTAGGTGCCCAGTACGCGAAGTTCCTCTTCCACGGAGCCTTGTGCAAGGGCCTCGTCGGCCACCTTGTTGGCCACTGCGCGCATTTCGTGCGCGCGCTTCACGCGCACGGCGAGCCGGCGCAGATTCTCGACGAGCACGAAGCGCAGCAACGATGGCAGCGCCCATAATTCGCCGATGGAAAGCGGATCAACCTCTTGAAAGGCCGCCACCATCGTTTCGAAACCGGCGACCGAGATCGCGCTGTCGCATTGCGCCACATAGGTCCAGGCAAGCACCAGTGCACGCGGCACCTGCCGCCCGTCGGGCAGTGTGGTCAGCGGCAGTTTCTTGAAAAAGCGCGGCGGCAGGTCGCGTCGCACCTGCAGGATGGTGTCCTCGACGAGATAGTGGTTGTCGAGCAGCCAGTTCGCTGCCGGCGTGACCGGTTCGCCATTCTGCTGCGCCGTTCCCAGGTAGGTTACGACCGCCAGGATCGTATCGCCGTTCTCGTTGGCCCGCTGGCGCAGATCGAGGTCGAACAGGTCGAATTCGGGCTCCAAGCGTCCGGCAGCGAGGTCATAGCCGAGCGCGTGCAGAGTCAGGTCTTTTCCGGGAGCGAAGCGAATGGGCGTATCGACTGCAGCAGGCAGGAGCGGAGCGGCGTCGCGGATGCGGGCCGGATCGGTCTGGATGTTCATGCTCAAAAAGAATCCGTCTAAGCGCTGTCGAACGCCCGACGCATGTCGGGCTGACGCTAAACCGATTCAAACGCGATTGGTTTCACGAAGGTAAGGGGGAGGCCGCTACACAATTCGTATCGCCGCGACATAAGACCGTGGGCCTAAAGTGCCAAGGGCGGCCCGCGATCGCGAGCCGCCCCTTCATTTGGATGCCGGAAGCCGGAGTTGCTATTCCGCCGGCTGCGGCGACGTGTTCGCGACAGGCTTGCGCGTCGCCTCGGAACGCTCCTTCGAGGTGATGAGCGTATAGAACATCGGCACCACGAACAGCGTGAAGAACGTGCCGATCAATAGGCCCGAGAAGATCACGAGACCCATCGCCTGGCGGGCCGCTGCGCCCGCGCCGGCCGCGATCATCAGCGGAATGACGGCGAGCGCCAGCGCGGCGGTCGTCATCAGGATCGGGCGCAGGCGCACCGTCGCCGAATAGACGATCGCCTCGCGGATCGACATGCCCTCGTCGCGCTTCTGGTTGGCGAACTCCACCAGGAGGATGCCGTGCTTGGTAATGATGCCGATCAGCGTGATGAGGCCCACCTGCGTGTAGATGTTCAGCGTCCCCAGCCCCAGATTGAGCGGCAGGATCGCGCCGAATATCGACAATGGCACCGACATCAGGATGATGAACGGATCGCGGAAGCTCTCGAACTGCGCGGCGAGCAGGAGGTAGATCACCACGATCGCCAGCGAGAACGCGATAAGGATCGTGTTGCCCTGCTGCACCTCGAGCCGCGACTGGCCGGAATATTCGATGAAGAACGAATCCGGCAGCGCCGCCTGCGCGATCTCGGTGATGGTCTGCAGACCGGCACCCGTCGTGATGCCCGGCAGCGGCAGTGCGGAGATGGTCGCCGAGTTCAACTGGTTGAACTGTTCGATCGCGGCCGGTGCGGCATTGGTCGAAATGGTCACGACCGAGGAAAGCGGGATCATCTCCCCGGTTGTCGCGCGGATGAAGAACTCGCCCAGTCTTTCCGGGTTGTCGCGATATTCCTGCGGCACCTGGGTAATGACGTCGTAGCTGTTCGACTCGCGGTCGAACTGCGCCACGGCTCCGCCGCCGACCAGCGCGCCGAGCGTCGTGCCGACATCGCTGACGGGCACGTTGAGCGCGGCGGCGCGTTCGCGGTCGATGGTGATCGTCACCTGCGGCGCGTCGAAGGCGAGCGAGTTCTGGACGACGATGAACTGGCCGGTCGCCTCCGCCTCGCGGCGGATCTGGTCGGCCACTTCGTAGACCTGGCTCGGATCGCCGGTCGACTGGACGATGAGCGAGATCGGCAGGCCGCCGCCGGCACCCGGCAGCGAGGGCGGCGCGAAGACGAGCGCCTCGACGCCGTCGACCGTGCCGATCCTGGCCTGGATATCCTGCTGGATTTCGGCCTGGCTCCGGTCGCGTTCGGCCCAATCCTTCAGAGCCCAGACCACGAAGCCCGAATTGGTCTGGCCGCCGAGCCCGACGATGGAAAAGCGCGAGCGCACTTCCTCGAGGTCGGTGGTCGCGGCCTCGATCTGTCCCGCATAGCCGGAGGTATAGGGCGTCGTCGCATAGCGCGGTGCGGTGACGAGCGAGAAAAGCGCTCCCGAATCCTCTTCGGGCGCGAGTTCGCTGGACGTGTTGAAGAACATGAAGGCGGTCACGGCCACAAGCGCAGCCGAGATGAAGAGCGTCACCGGGCGATAGTTCAGCGAGCCGGAAACCATGCGGCCATACCAGTTCGACAGGCGGTCGAAAGTGCGGTCGACGAACATCTGGAAGCGGCTGTGTCCGCCCGACTTCAATAGCCGCGCCGACATCATCGGCGTGATGGTCAAAGCGACGATGCCCGAAATGACGACCGCGCCGGCAAGCGTGAAGGCGAACTCGCGGAAGAGCGCCCCGGTCAGGCCGCCGGTAAAGCCGAGCGGCATGAAGACGGCGACGAGCGTCAGCGTCATGGCCACGATGGCGAGCGAGATTTCCTGCATGCCCTTGATGGACGCCGCCATCGGGGAAAGACCTTCCTCGATATGCCGGTGGATGTTTTCCACCACGATGATCGCGTCATCGACCACGAGACCGATGGCGAGCACCATGGCCAGAAGCGAAAGCAGATTGATGGAATAGCCCATCATCAGGAGGAAGAAGCAAACGCCGATCAGCGACAGCGGGATCGTCGCCACCGGCATGAGCACGGAGCGGAACGAGCCCAGGAACAGAAGGATGACCACGACCACGATCGCGACCGCTTCCGCGATGGTGACGAACACCTCGTCGATGGAAGCCCGGATCGTGTCGGTCGCGTTGTAGACGAGCGAGACGTTCATCCCGTCCGGCAGCGTCGCCTGGATCGCCGGCAGTTCCGCGTTGACGGCATCTGCGGTGTCGAGCGGGTTGGCCGACGGCGTCGGGAAGATGCCGATGAACGTGCCCGGATTGCCGTTGAAGTTGACGACCGTGTCGGTGTTCTCGGCGGCAAGCTCCACATTTGCGACGTCGCGCAGCCGCACGACCTCATCGCCGTCCGAGCGCAGGGGCAGGGCGCCGAAGGCCTCCGGCGTCTGCAGCGTCGATTCGAGCGTGATCGAGTAGGCGACATATTCGTTGCGCGTCTGGCCGGGGGCCGACAGGAAGTTGGAGGCGTTGATGGCCTGCAGGACTTCCGATGCCGTCACGCCGCGGCTGGCGAGCCGGATCGGGTCGATCCACACGCGCATCGCATAGTTCGCCGCACCGAGGATCTGCACCTCGGCGACGCCCTCGATGGTCGACATGCGCGGCCGGATGACGCGCTCCAGATACTCGGTGAGCTGCTCGGCCGTCATGTTCTCGTTCTGGAAGGCGAGATACATGATGGCGAATTGCTGGCCCGTTCCCTTGACGATGACCGGGTCTTCCGAGTCCGACGGCAACTGCCCGCGCACCTGCTGGACCTTGGACATGACCTCGGTCAGCGCCACGTCGGGATCGGCGCCGAGCTGCATCTGGACCGTCACCGTGCTCGACGAGGGGCGGCTGGCCGAAGTGACGTAGTCGATGTCCTCTGTCGTCGAGACCGCCGAGGCGATCGGCGCCGTTACGAAGCCCTGGATGAGCTCCGCGCTCGCGCCCGGATAGACGGTGTTGATGGTGATGACCGTCTCTTCGACCTCGGGATATTCCCGGATCGAGAGGTTGAAGAGGCCCTGGAAACCCAGGAGCAGGATGAGTGCGCCGAGGACTGTCGAAAGGACCGGGCGGCGCGTGAAGAGTTCGGAAATGTTCACTGGTCGCTCTCCGCAGCTTCGACGGAAGCGTCTGCGCCATCCGGGGCGTCGGCGGATGGGCTGAGCGTCACCGGCGCGCCGTTCGACAGGCGGTTCTGGCCGGCGACGACGACACGGTCGCCCGCACTGACGCCATCGGTCACCTCGACGAGCTGTCCGTTGCGTCGTCCGGTCTGGACGAAGACCTGGCGGGCGACGAAGCGCTCGGCCTCGCCTTCCGCGGGCTCCTGCGCCTCTTCCGGCGCACTCACGACATAGACGAAATCGCCGTAGAGGCTGGTCGTCACGGCGGTTTGCGGCAGGGCGATGACGTCGCTTTCGACCGGCATCTCCACGCGAACCCGCACGAACTGGCCGGGATTGAGCGCACCTTCCTGGTTATCGACCTCGGCGCGCACGCTGACGAGCCGCGTCTGCGGGTCGATGCGCGGTTCGATGCCCGTAATGGTGCCGGACGAGACGGCGCCGCCGGCTTCCGTCGCGATGTTGACGGTCTGGCCGATCGAGAGGCGTCCAAGCTGCTGCTCGGGAACGGTGAAGTCGACCCGCAGCGTATCCAGCGCCTGCAAGGTGGCGACCGTCGTGCCGGCGGCGATGTATTGTCCCACCTCGACGCGCGGCAGGCCGATCGTGCCGGAGAACGGCGCTTCGAGCGCCTTCTGGCTGAGCACCGCTTGCAGCCGCTCGATCTGGGCGCGGGCGGACGCGGCGGCAGCCTCGGCCTCCTGCACGGTCGAGGCGGAGCTGACCCCGCGATCCGAAAGGGTCTGCGCGCGCGTGAGTGCCTGCGTGCTCACATCGACCTGCGTCTGGGCGGCGGCGATCTCCGCACGCTCGATCGTGTCGTCGATCTGGACCAGCAGCATGGCCTCGTCGACCTCGTCATTGGCACGGAAGTTGATCTCGCGGACGACGCCGGTCGCTTCGACTGCGAGATCGATGCCGCGCGCCGCATAGACCGTTCCGATCGCCTCGATGCCGGGTTGCCAGTCGGCTGGCTCGGCAACGACCGAATCGACCGGGAAGGCGGGCGCCTGCCGGTTAGCGAAGAAATCCTGGATCGCCTGATCGCGGAACATGTTGAAGCCGACGATGCCGCCGACGACGATTGCGACGAAGACGATGGCAATGAGAAAACGTTTGATCATCGGTGGGCCCGTGACGAAGCTGGATGGCGCTCAAATGCGCTATGATGCGTGGAGGACTTGCAATTGTGCGGCGCATTACTGTACCGTCCGGACGGTATTGTCAACATTTGCTAATCTGCAAAGGCAGCGCGTGACGAATTGAAGCTTCCAGTTGGCCGACCCAGTTCCCGACAGCGCATCCTCGAGGCGGCGGAGGCCCTGGCGCGCGAACAAGGTCCCGGCAACATATCGCTCGACGCCGTTGCCGCAAGGGCAGGCCTGTCGAAAGGCGGCCTGCTCTACAATTTCCCGACCAAGGCCAAATTGCTGGAAGCGCTGGTCGAGATGCATATCGAACGCGCCGAAGCGGCGCTTGCGCAGAGCGTCGAAGCCGGCCCGAAAGGCCGCAACGCCATGGCACTGGCCTATCTGCGCTACTGTCGCCAGGAGATGATCGATCGGCCGGAGCCGGCATCCGGCGTGCTGGCGGCGATAGCGGAGAACCCCGAATTCATCGATCCGGTGCGCCGCTATCAAAAGCAGGTGATGGAACGTCTGCGCGAGCGCTCGGCGGATTTCGAATTGTCGACGATCGCGTTTCTGGCGATCGAGGGGTTCTGGTCGCTCCGTCTGATGGAAAGCGACTGCATCCGCCCCGACGAAATTCAGCGCGTGCTCGACAGGCTGGAGCGCGAACTGGAAGGCGCTGCGCGACCGACGACTGTTTGACGTTCGGGGATATTGGGGCTAGGGCACGCTGCCGGTCGCCGCGAATTTTGTGCGCATCGGTATTGCCGAATACCGAATGTCGCAGGTTCGATGTCCGCTAACGCCTTCCAGGTCTATGTGATCAACCTCGATCGCTCGCCCGATCGCCTCGCCGCTGTGAAGGCGAGTGCGGATGTGCACGGGATATCTTTTAATCGGGTAGTGGCCGTCGAGGGCCGCGAGATATCCGCCGAACAACATCCAGGCGTCGATGTTGAGCGATTCAAGCGCGTGAATGGCCGCAATCTGGTGCCGGGGGAAGTGGGCTGCTATCTCAGTCATATCAAGGCGCTAGACGCGTTCCTGGCCGATGGATGCGAGATCGGCCTCATTTGCGAAGACGACATCGCCTTCACCGACGATACATTGCCGCTGATAACCGCTTTAGCAGCCACGTCCGGCTGGGATGTCGTCAAGCTGTTCAATTTCCGATATCGCGGCTTCTGCCCCCACCGCTACCTTAAGGACGGATGGGCGATCGGGCGTTGCCTGCATGGGCCGTCTGGCAGTTCGGCGTCCTACGCCGTGACGCGCGAAGGCGCGAGGCGGCTTCGCGACAATCTCATGCCGATGATGCTGCCTTACGACGTCGCACTGGAGCGTGGGTGGAAGGGCGCGATCCGGTTTTACACGACCGATCGGAGGGCCATCGGTCTGCAGCCGGAAGAAACCAGCACCATTGTGGGGCAGGGCGGCTTGATCAAGGATCCGTTCTATCGTCGCGGAGGCACCCTGGCCTTTCGCGCCACGGAGTACGTTCGCCGTATGGCGTTCGCCTTGCGCGGGGCTGCGACGGGATCGTCGCGATGAAATGGACCACGCGACATTTCCTGCAGCGCAGGCGCTGGGATGCCTGGCTGACGGCGCTAGGCGGTGCGGCGATGCCCCTTCGTCATGGCGTCACGCCTTTCGTCACCGTGTTCTTCGCGGTGGTCGGTATCTACCTGGTTGCTGTCGGTCATCGCGGAGCGCGCGGGCTCGCCCCCTGGTTCACAGGCCTCGCCGTCGCATATCTTGCGTGGTCGCTGGTCCTTGTTGTCGCCCACGGCGATCCCGTTCTGAGCAACCAGCAGATGACCTATTCTCTGCTGATTGGCAGCCTGGGTTTCATCGCCAACGGGCTTGTCCTGGTCCGGGACCCCTTGCGGTACTTCGTTGTCGGCAGCCGGGTGGGCGTGGTGGCCGCGACCTTCGCCGCGATGAGCTTCCATCTGATCGGCGAATCCCGAGTCGGTCTTGGCGGCAACCCCGCGCCATTCGCAATGGTCGCTGCGATCTGCATGATTGCTGCGGTCCTTCCTGTCAAAAATGCGCCGCGCTGGGCACCGAATTCGATCGTCTACGCCCTGATCGGAGCGGTTCCGATCTTCTTTTCCGAAACCCGCGCATTGCTGGTGATCGTTCCGCTTGTCCTTGTCGTCGAATATGTCGTCTGGCTGCGGAAGAAGTCGCGTGGATCGCAGATCGCCGGAGCGCTCGCCGGCGTGGTCTTAAGCGCGGGCCTCTTGGCCGCCGGGCCGGTCCACGATCTGATTGATCGGGTCATTACGCCCGTCGTGCTCCACTATGCCGGACAAGACGTCGAGTGGGACAGCGCGACGGGCGATATTCGGCTTGCGCTATGGGAGGGTGCCGCGGTCTCGATTGCGGAGCGGCCATTGGCGGGCTTCGGGGAGGACCGGATGACCGACGTCGTCCTGAATGCGCCCGCGATGCACGACGTCTTGCAAGAGTTCAAGCATGTGCACAACATGTTCCTCGACGAGGCGCTGTTGCACGGCTTGCCGGGGCTGTTCATCCTGTCCGGCCTGCTCGTTGCAGGGCTCGGCTATGTTTACCGGCATGCGCGCCACACGGCCGTGAAACGCAACGCCTTCTATTTCCTGGCAGCGCTTCTGTCTTACGGTTCGCTCCACAACCCGTTCCTGCACGAGACGACGATCTGCGGCATCTTTCTCTATTTGGGCGTCATGATCGCCGCTGCGGCGCGCAACAGGCAGCGCGCGCAGGTGAGGCTCAAAGCGTCCGCAGGTCGGTGAGGGTGTCGGCGCCGAAAGCATCCGACAACAGATAGGCTGCGATCTTCGCGCCCGCCTCGGCGGGCGAGGCGAGGACGCCGTCGGCCTTCATCGCCTTGAACTGGTCGATGGCCGGGAACTGCTCGATGCTCGAGCCGCGAATGTCGGCCTGCATGTCGGTGTCGATGACGCCGGGCGCGAGGCTGGCGACGCGAAGGCCGGGGATCGCATCTTCCTTGATCGCGCGGGCATGGTTGTCGAGCGCGGCCTTGGTCGCGCAATAGATGCTCCATCCCGCCATGCCGCGCCGCCCTGCGCCCGACGAGATATGCAGCAGCCGCCGGTCCTTAACCGGCGCTGCGACTGCCTGGAAGAGATCGGCCAGCACCAGCGGGCCGGTCACGTTCAGCGTCACGGCCTTTGCGATCGCCTCCGCCCCGCCGGTTCCGATGGGGCCGATCGGCTTCACCATGCCGGCATTGTTGACGAGGATAACGCGGTCTGCCCCGGCGCAGAACGCCTCGATCCGGTCGGAAAGCGACCGGTCGGTGAGCGCGCCCACATCGCCGAGGTCGAGCGCGACCTGCGTCAGCTTCGCCCCGTCGCTTGAAGCCAGATGCGTCGATGCGCGCCGCGACAGGCCGAGCACGTCGACATGTTTGTCGAGCAGTGCCGCGGCGATCGCCTCGCCGAGTCCGCGGCTGTGTCCCGTTACGATTGCCTTCGTTCTCATCAATTCCTCCATCGTCGGTGCGCAAGGTGATGGCCCCGGACGGAGCATGCAACTCATTTCCAACAAAGCTGTGGTGCGACGCACCTATTTGTGAAAACGTCCGCACGATCCGATCACACATGGAAGCTTACCCGCCCGATGTCGATCCTCGCTGCCATCACCCATTTGACGCATTACAAGTACGATCGACCGGTCACGCTCGGCCCGCAGATCATCCGCTTGCGCCCCGCGCCGCACAGCCGTACGCGCGTGGTCTCGCATTCGCTGAAGGTCGCGCCGGACAATCACTTCGTGAACTACCAGCAGGACCCCTATGGCAACTGGCTGGCACGCTATGTCTTTCCCGAACCGGTGCGCGAGTTGAAGATCGAGGTCGACCTCGTCGCCGACATGACGGTCTATAACCCGTTCGATTTCTTCGTCGAGGAGGAAGCAGAGCAATGGCCGTTCGACTATCCGGCCGCGCTGGAAGATGATCTCGTCATCTACCGCAGGCCGGAGCCCGCCGGCCCGCGCCTTCAGGCTTTTCTCGACACCATCCCGCGCGAGCGGACGCGCTCGGTCGATTTCGTCGTCAATCTCAACGCGCGGCTGGCGCGCGAGATCGGCTACGTCATCCGCATGGAGCCGGGCGTGCAGATGCCCGAGGAAACCTTCGAGCGCGCTTCCGGTTCGTGCCGCGACACGAGCTGGCTGCTCGTCCAGATCCTGCGCCATCTCGGCTTCGCCGCTCGCTTCGTCTCGGGCTACCTCATTCAGTTGAAGCCCGATCTCGTCGCGCTCGACGGACCAGCGGGGACCGACCATGACTTCACCGACCTCCACGCCTGGGCCGAGGTCTATCTGCCCGGCGCGGGCTGGATCGGCCTCGATCCGACATCCGGCCTGCTGACAGGCGAAAGCCACATCCCACTGGCCGCCACGCCGCACTTCTCCAACGCAGCACCGATCTCCGGCCTGGCGAGCTATGCCGAGGTCGATTTCGCGTTCGACATGAAGGTTACGCGCGTCGCCGAGCATCCGCGCATCACCAGGCCCTTCTCCGACGAGGCCTGGACCGAACTCGACCGACTGGGCGAGACGGTCGACGCGGCGCTGACGGCCGGCGACGTGCGCCTGACGATGGGCGGAGAGCCGACATTTGTTTCCATCGACGATTTCGAATCCGCCGAATGGAACACCGACGCGGTCGGCCCGACCAAGCGCGCGCTCGCCGACCAGTTGATCCGGCGCCTGCGCGACCGCTTCGCGCCGGGCGGATTCCTGCATTACGGGCAGGGCAAGTGGTATCCGGGCGAGACGCTGCCGCGCTGGACGTTCTCGCTTTACTGGCGCGACGACGGCAGGCACATCTGGCGCGATGCAGACCGGATCGCGACAGAGAGCGGCGGCGGCACGGCTTCGCCGCAAGAGGCGGAAAACCTGCTTCAAGCCATCGCCGGAGAGCTGGGGCTTCCCGGCGAGAACGTGGTGGCCGCGTATGAGGACCCGGCTGAGTGGCTCCTGAAGGAAGGCCAGCTTCCCGAGAACGTCACGCCGGAAAACTCCGAACTGAAGGACCCTGAGGAGCGCTACCGCATCGCGCGGGTGTTCGGCCGTGGGCTGACCGAGCCGTCCGGCTATGTCCTGCCGGTGCAGCGCTGGCAGGCGGTAGCGACGGCGCCGCGCTGGATGTCCGAGGTCTGGAACGTGCGGCGCGGGCATCTCTTCCTCGTGCCCGGCGACAGCCCGGTCGGCTATCGCCTGCCGCTCGGCTCGCTCCCCTATGTGCCGCCGGCGCAATATCCCTATGTGAACCCGGCCGACCCGACGGAGGAGCGCGGTCCGCTTCCCTCGCCGCCGGAACCGGAGCAGAAGGTGGCGAGCTTTACCGCCGCAACGCCCCAGCAGGCGATCGTGCCGCAGGAGATCGGCGAACTCGGCGGTGCCGTGCGCACTGCGCTGTCGGTCGAACCGCGTGATGGGCGGCTCTGCGTCTTCATGCCCCCGGTCGAACGCATCGAGGACTATCTGGAACTGGTCGCCGCCGCCGAGAACGCAGCCGAAAAGCTCGGCGTCAAGGTTCACATCGAAGGCTATGCGCCGCCGGCCGACCCGCGCATGAACGTCATCCGGGTCGCGCCCGATCCGGGCGTCATCGAGGTCAACATCCATCCGGCTTCGTCCTGGCGGGATTGCGTGGCGACGACCGAGGCGATCTACGAGGAGGCGCGTCAGTGCCGCCTCGGCGCCGACAAGTTCATGATCGACGGGCGCCATACGGGCACCGGCGGCGGCAACCACGTCGTCGTCGGTGGCCGCACGCCTATGGACAGTCCCTTCCTGCGCCGGCCCGACCTGTTGCGCAGCCTCATCCTCTATTGGCAGCGCCATCCCTCGCTCTCCTACCTGTTCTCCGGCCTTTTCATCGGCCCCACGAGCCAGGCGCCGCGCATAGACGAAGCCCGCCATGACGGGCTCTACGAGCTCGAGATCGCGATGGCGCAGATCCCCGATCCGCAGGAGGGCGGCCAACCATTGCCCTGGCTGACGGATCGCCTGTTGAGAAATCTCCTGACGGACGTGACCGGCAACACGCATCGCGCGGAAATCTGCATCGACAAGCTCTATTCGCCGGACGGGCCGACCGGCCGGCTGGGACTCGTCGAATTCCGCGGCTTCGAGATGCCGCCTAATCCGCGCATGTCGCTCGCCCAGCAATTGCTGGTGCGCGCCATCATCGCCCGCTTGTGGCAGACGCCGGTCAAGGGCGCGTTCACGCGCTGGGGCACGGCGCTCCACGACCGCTTCATGCTCCAACACCATGTCTGGACCGATTTCCTCGAAGTCTTGGCTGACCTCAAGGACCACGGTTTCGCGTTCCGATCCGAATGGTTCGAGGCGCAGGCCGAGTTCCGCTTCCCGTTCTGCGGTGAAATCGAGGTCGAGGGTGTCAGGCTCGAACTGCGCCAGGCGCTGGAGCCGTGGCACGTGCTCGGCGAAACCGGCGCGATTGGAGGCACGGTTCGCTACACGGACAGTTCGACAGAACGCCTCCAGGTCAAGCTCCAGGCGGCCGACCCCTCGCGCTACGCAGTCACCTGTAACCGCCGGCGTATGCCGCTGGAGAAGGTGGCGAACGGCGTGGCGGTCGCCGGCGTTCGTTACAAGGCATGGCAGCCCTCGATGGCGCTTCACCCGGTCCTCAAGGTTGATACTCCGCTGACCTTCGACATCTACGACAACTGGACCGGCCGCTCGCTGGGCGGCTGCGTCTACCACGTCGCCCATCCGGGCGGGCGCAACTTCGAAACGTTCCCGATCAACAACAACGAGGCAGAGGCCCGGCGGCTGTCGCGTTTCGAGCCGTGGGGCCACACGCCCGGCCGGTTCGAAGCTGCCCGCGAGACGCCGCATCCGGAGTTTCCTTCAACGCTCGATTTGAGACGTCCGGCGAACCTATGAACGCCCCGTCGCCCCGCCCGTCCCTGCCGCAAAGGCGCTCCGCGCTTCTGGAGACCTATCGAGCGTTCCCCGGAACGCATGACGAGCTTCTGGATGGCGACGGCGCGGTGCGTCCGCTCTGGCGCGGTCTCGTCGACGATCTGGCCCGGATGAAACCGGGCGAGATCGAAGGCCGCGTCGCGCGCGGCGACGAATACCTGCGCGATGCCGGCGTCTATCTGCGCCAGTTCGGCGCCGGCGATGCCGAGCGCGTCTGGCCGCTCAGCCATCTCCCTGTCCTGATCCACGAGACCGACTGGTCCGGTCTCGTTTCCGGCCTCGTCCAGCGCGCCGAGCTTCTGGAAGCCGTCGCGGCCGACATCTACGGCGAAAACCGTCTCGTCGCGGACGGACACTTGCCGTCGGCAATCGTCGCGCAGAGCCCCGAATGGCTGCGCCCGATGGTCGGCGTGCCGCCCGCCTCCGGCCACCGGCTGAATATCGTCGCCTTCGACGTCGCGCGCTCCGTCGACGGTGACTGGTGGGTGCTCGGCGACCGCACGCAGGCACCTTCCGGCGCGGGCTTCGCGCTCGAAAACCGCGTCGCGACCGCGCGCATCTTCGCTGAACTCTACGCCCGCACCAACGTCCAGCGGCTCGCGGGCTTCTTCCGCGATTTCCGCTCCAGCCTGCAATCGCTGGCGCCGGGCGGGGAGGGGCGTGCCGCGATCCTGACGCCGGGGCCGCACAGCGACACCTATTTCGAGCACGCGTACATCGCGCGCTATCTCGGCCTGTCGCTTCTCGAAGGCGAGGATTTGACCGTGCGCGATGGCCGCCTGATGGTGCGCACCGTCTCCGGCCCGCAGCCGGTCGGCGTCCTGTGGCGGCGTCTCGACGCGAGCTATGCCGACCCGCTCGAACTCGACGACCGCTCGCGCCTCGGCACGCCGGGCCTCGTTTCGGCGCTGCGGCAGGGGAGCCTCGCCATGGTCAACGCGCTCGGCGTCGGCATCCTCGAAACGCGCGCACTCCTCGCCTTCATGCCGCGCCTTTCGCGAATCCTTCACGGCGAACCGCTCGCCCTGCCAAACGTCGCGACATGGTGGTGCGGCGACGAGGCGACGCGGACGGCCATCGCGGAACGGACTGATCTCCACCGCTCCTCCGCGCTCTCGACCAGCCTCCCCTATGAAGGCGACGTGCCGCTCGCGACCCACGGCTTCTCGGTCGACGCCTCGCCCGACGCTCACCCCGAACTCTTCGTCGCGCAGGAGATCGTCTCGCTCGGCTCGACGCCGGCGCTTGACGGCGACAGGCTGGTTGCGCGGCCGTTCAGCCTGCGTGTTTTCCTCGCACGCACGGCCGATGGCTGGCAGGCGCTGCCCGGCGGCTATGCGCGCATTGCGGCAGGCGAGGGCGGCGCGGCGAGCCTGGCGCTCGGCGGCAAGGTCGCCGATGTCTGGGTTGTCGCCGACAAGCCGGTCGAGGCCATCAGCCTTCTCTCCGGCGAGCACGCGGCCAACCTCAAGGCGCAGCAGGGCGCGCTGCCTGCCCGCGCCGCCGACAATCTCTTCTGGCTCGGGCGCTATGTGGAACGCGCCGAAGACACGATGCGACTAATCAGGGCCTACCGCGTCCGTGCGGCGGAAGCGGGCGGCGAGGAAACACCGCTCCTCGTCCATTTTGCCCAGCTTCTCGACGATGCCGGGATCGATCTTACCCAGCGCATTCCCGAAGCACTGTCCGCGACCATCGGCTCGGCCGTCTTCAGCGCCTCGAAAGTTCGCGACCGTTTCTCGATCGATGGCTGGGCGGCACTCAAGGATTTGGCCGCAACGACCCGGAATATGAGCGAAAAAGATGAGGCTTCTGACCCAAACGGGCGGATAATGGGTGTTCTCTTGCGCAAAATCACCGGTTTTTCCGGCCTTGCGCATGAGAATATGTACCGTTTCACCGGTTGGCGCTTCATGCGGATCGGCCGCTCGATCGAGCGGGCTATCGCGACCGCCTCCATGCTCGGCTTCATGATCTCCTACGATGCGCCTGAAGGCGCGCTCGACATCGCCATCGAGATCGGTGACAGCGTCTTGACCCATCGCCGCCGCTTTTCGCTGGAGGCGAGCGTCGAAAGCGTCGTGGCGCTCTTGGCGCTCGACCCGATGAATCCGCGCTCGATCCTGTTCCAGGTCGCGGAAATCAACGACCAGGTTCAATTGCTGCCCGATGGCGGGCTTGCCGGCCGCGCCGGCGACCTGGCGCGCGCGACGCTTCGGCTCCACACCGAGCTCGCGACCGCGCAGGTGCAGGAGGTCGATGCCGCCTTCCTCGAACGCGTGCATGGCGAGTTGGAGATCATCTCCGACCTCGTCGCCGCGGCCTATCTGGGATGACGCGCCATGCTCTATGACATCAAGCTGACCATGCGCTTCGACTATTCCGGCCTTGCCGGCGGCGGGCGCCATGCGATCCGGGTGCTGCCGCAGACGCTCGGCACACATCAACGGATGATCGCCGGCCATGTCGACGTCGATCCGGTGCCGCGTGAGCGCTCGGCGCGGGTGGATTTTTTTGGCAATCCCGTCACCGACTGCGCCTTCGACGCCATCCCCGACGATCTGGTCTACACCGCGCAGGCGCGGGTGGAGCGCACGGCGCCGTCCTATGCCATTTCGGATTCGGTTTCCCTTGCCGATCTGCGCGCCGAACTCGACGCGGACCGGACGCTCCTTGGACGCTCGCCGGCGCATTTCCTCAACGCGTCTGCGCTCGTCCCGCCCCATGCGGGCATCCGCGACTATGCGCGGGAACATTCATCTCGAACCGTCTATGAGACGGCACTCGCGCTCAATGCCGCTCTGTATAAGGACATGCGCTACGACGCCGAGGCGACCGATGTCGACACGCCGCTGGCCGAGGCCTTCGAGGCGCGGCATGGCGTTTGCCAGGATTTCAGCCACATCATGATCGCGGGCTTGCGGCATCTGGGCATACCCGCCGCCTATGTCAGCGGCTACCTGCGGACGATTCCACAGGCGGGCGAGGAGCGGCTCGAAGGCGCGGATGCCATGCACGCTTGGGTGTCGGCCTGGTGCGGGGCGAAGACCGGCTGGGTCGAGTTCGACCCGACCAACGACCTGGTCGTGGGGGCGGACCATATCGTCGTGGGCTATGGCCGCGACTACGCCGACGTGCCGCCGGTGCGCGGCGTCATCCGGACCGCCGGTGGCCAGACGGCCACGCAGGCCGTCGACGTTTTGCCGCTCGATTAGCTCAGTCTACGACCTGCCGTAGCGGTCTTCGAAGCGCACTATGTCGTCCTCGCCGAGATAGGAACCCGTCTGCACCTCGATCAGTTCGAGCGGGATCTTGCCGGGATTTTCCAGTGCGTGGATTTCGCCGAGCGGGATGTAAACGGATTCGTTCTCCGTCAGCATGATCGTCTCCTCGCCCTTGTGCACCCGCGCGGTGCCGCGCACGACGACCCAATGCTCGGAGCGGTGATGATGCATCTGAACCGAGAGCTTGGCGCCCGGATTGACCGTGATGCGCTTCACCTGGTCGCGCTCCCCGACATCGATGGAATCGTAGTGGCCCCACGGCCGGTAGACGTCGCGATGTTTCAGGTGCTCGGTGCGGCCGGCTTCGCGCAACTGGTCGACGATGCCCTTGACGTCCTGAACCTTGTCGCGATGGGCGACGAGCAGCGCGTCCTTGGTCTCGACGACGACGAGGTCCTCGATGCCGACGAGGGCGACGAGGCGGCCATCGGCGCGCACCAGCGTGTTGCGCGTGCCGATCGACAGCACATCGCCTGAGAACGAGTTGCCGTCCGCGTCGCGCTCCTGCACCGAAAGGAGCGCCGACCACGAGCCGATGTCGTTCCACTCGGCGTCGAGCGGCAGAACGACGGCGTCTTTCGTCTTTTCCATGACCGCATAGTCGACGGATTCGGACGGACACTCGGCGAACGCCTTGGCGTCGACGCGCACGAACTGCATGTCGGGCGTGGTCGCGGCCATCGCCTGCCGGCAGGCGGTGAGGATGTCGGGCCGGAATTTCTTCAACTCTTCCAGATAGCGTCGGGCGCGGAACATGAACATGCCGCTGTTCCAGAGGTAGTTGCCTTCCGAGACGTAGCGCCCGGCGGTGGCAGCGTCAGGCTTTTCCTCGAAGGCGGCGACCTCGAAGCCCGCCCCGAGCGGATTGCCCTTGCGGATGTAGCCGTAGCCCGTCTCGGCGCTCGCCGGGACAATGCCGAAGGTGACGAGCTTGCCTTCCGTGGCCAGCTTCACGCCGGCGCGCACGCAATCGTGGAACGCCTCGGATTGGCGGATGTGATGGTCGGCGGCAAGGACGAGCAGGACCGGATCGTGCCCGGCTGCCGATGCGCGGATTGCGGCGAGCGCGATGGCGGGCGCCGTGTTGCGGCCGACAGGCTCGAGCAGGATCGTCGCATCGCCAGCGCCCGCGACGCGCATCTGCTCGGCGGCCAGAAAGCGCTGTTCCTCGTTGCAGATGACGAGCGGCGTCTGGGCGTCGAGGCCATCGAGGCGCGAGACGGTTGCCTGCAGCATGGTTTCGTTGCCGACCAGCGCGTGGAACTGCTTGGGGTAGAGCTGTCGCGAGAGCGGCCAGAGCCGGGTCCCCGACCCGCCAGCCATGATGATAGGCAAGAGCATTCGCGCGTCCCCGCTGTCTTTCCCGGTTCCGTTCCGGAGTATTCATGACAAAGTCCAATTTACATGTCGTGAACGCAAATTGTGCAACTTGCCCCATCAAGTCTTCAGCGGAGTACGCCATTGGGATCGCCCTTCAAGGCCTATGACGTTCGCGGCCGCATCCCGCAGGAAATCGACGTCGCCTTCATGCACCGCTTCGGCAAGGCCGTCGGGCGCGAACTGGCCCCGCGCGCGGTCGTCGTCGGCCACGACATGCGCCAGGAGAGCCCGGCCTTCGCGCTGGCGCTGGCTCAGGGACTGCTGGACGTCGGCGTCGACGTTCTGCCGCTCGGCATGTGCGGCACGGAAGAGGTCTATTTCCACACAGCCGCGAGCGGCGCCGATGCCGGGCTGATGGTCACGGCGAGCCACAATCCGGCCGACTACAATGGGCTGAAGATGGTGCTTTCGGGCGCACGCGCCGCGACCCGCGAGAACGCGCTCGATGCGCTGGAGAACGTCGTCCTCTCCGAAATCCCACTGCCGGCGGTGGCGGACTACGCCGCGCGCGGGCACCTGCACGACATCCTGCCGCGCCGGGCCTATGTCGACCGGCTGCTCTCATCCGTCGCGGCCAAGCCCCTGCGGCAGATGAAGATCGTCGTTCATGCCGGCAATGGTTGTGCCGGGCCAGTTCTCGACATGCTGGAGCCGCATCTGCCCTTCGAGTTCGTGCGCGTCGACCACGAGCCCGATCCGCGCCTGCCGAATGGCATCCCGAACCCGCTATTGCCGGAAAAGCGCCTGCGCGCGAGCGCCGCCGTGCGCGAGACGGGCGCCGATCTCGGCATCGCCTGGGACGGCGATTTCGACCGCTGCTTCCTCTACGACCATCGCGGCGAATTCGTCGAAGGCTACTACCTCGTCGGCATGATCGCGGCGACCATGCTGCGCGACCATCCCGGCTCGCCGATCATCTACGATCCGCGCGTCTGCTGGAACACGATCGACATCGTCGGCCGGATGGGCGGCGTCGCGAAAGCCTGCCCGACCGGGCACGCCTTCTTCAAGCAGAAGATGCGCGAGGAGGATGCCATCTATGGCGGCGAGATGAGCGCGCATCATTATTTCCGCGATTTCGCCTATTGTGATTCCGGTATGCTGGCCTGGCTCGCGGTCGTCGCGGAACTCTCCGCGCGCGACGTGTCGCTGGCCGATCTGCTCGCCGATCGCATCGCGGCGTTCCCGTGTTCGGGCGAGATCAATTTCACCGTGCCGGACAGCCGCAGGATTCAGGAGCGCATCGCCGACAATCTGGCCGGCAAGGCACGCACGACCGACTGGCTGGACGGGCTGTCGATGGAATTCGACGATTGGCGCCTGAACCTGCGCGCATCGAACACCGAGCCGCTTCTGCGTCTCAATCTGGAGACGCGCGGCGACATCGCGCTCCTCGCCGACAGGCAGGCAGCCGTCGAAGCGATGATCCGGAACTGATGGGCCTGACGCACCGGGGCGCCAGCCTTGCGGCATCAAAACCGCAATGCTATTGCCGCCGAAACTTCAGTCTGCGCGGTCCCGAATTGGCTTTCGACGTCGCGATCCATCTTTAACCGAAATGGTTGCCGCCATGCGAAGCGGTACTCTCCCGATGAGGTCCTGATATGTGCGGTATCGTTGGCATCGTGGGCACACGCCCTGTCGCCCCCCTGATCGTGGACGCGCTCAAGCGGCTCGAATATCGCGGCTATGATTCAGCCGGTGTGGCGACGCTGTCGGATGTCGGGCTCGATCGCCGGCGCGCGGAGGGCAAGCTCGTGAACCTCGAGCGCCGGCTCGAGGACAGCCCGCTCGACGGCACGATCGGCATCGGCCACACGCGTTGGGCAACGCATGGCGTTCCGAACGAGACCAATGCCCACCCGCACTTTTCCAGCGGCGTCGCGGTCGTCCATAACGGCATCATCGAGAATTTCGCCGAACTTCGCGAGGAACTGAAGCGCGACGGGTATTCGTTCGCCTCGCAGACAGACACCGAAGTCGTCGCCCATCTCGTCGCGCATGGCGTAAAGAACGGCGCGAGCCCGGTCGAGGCTGCCCATGCTGCGATCCGGCGGCTGGAGGGCGCCTTCGCGCTCGCCATCATGTTCGCCGACGATGCCGACTTGATCGTCGGCGCCCGCAACGGCCCCCCTCTGGCGATCGGTCACGGCAAGGGCGAAATGTTCCTCGGCTCCGACGCCATCGCGCTGTCGCCCTTCACCAATGCCGTCACCTATCTGGAAGACGGCGACTGGACGGTGGTTCGCCGCGACAGCTTCGCCGTGTTCGATGCTGCCGGCAATGCCGTCAATCGCGAAAGAAGGCAGGCTGCGAACGCGGCCTATGTCGTCGACAAGGGCAACTACCGCCACTTCATGGAGAAGGAGATCTTCGAGCAGCCGGAGGTCGTCTCCCACACGCTCGCCCACTATCTCGACTTCTCCACCGGCCGCACCCGCGACATGGCCGCGCCGTTTGACTTTTCGTCGATCGACCGCCTCGCCATTTCGGCCTGCGGCACCGCCTACCTTGCCGGCGTCGTCGGCAAATACTGGTTCGAGCGCCATGCGCGCCTGCCGGTCGACATCGATATCGCTTCCGAGTTCCGCTACCGCGAAATGCCGCTGGCGGCCAAGGACGCGGCGCTGTTCATCTCGCAGTCGGGCGAGACCGCCGACACGCTTGCCTCGCTGCGCTATTGCCGTCAGGCGGGGATGAAGATCGGCGCGGTCGTCAATGTTCGCGAATCGACCATCGCGCGCGAATCCGACGGGACCTTCCCGACGCTCGCGGGTCCGGAAATCGGCGTCGCATCGACCAAGGCGTTCACCTGCCAGTTGGCCGTCCTGGCTTCGCTCGCCGTTCGCGCCGGCGTCCAGCGCGGCACGATCAATGCTGAGGAAGAGGCGCGGCTGGTGCGCCAGCTTGCCGAGGCCCCCCGCTACATCAATTCCGCGCTCAAGGTCGTCGAGCAGGTCGAGAAGGTCGCGCGCGAACTCCAGCACACCCGCCACGCCCTCTATCTCGGTCGCGACACCAGCTATCCGCTCGCGGTGGAAGGCGCGCTGAAGCTGAAGGAAATCTCCTACATTCACGCCGAAGGCTATGCCGCCGGCGAACTGAAGCATGGTCCGATCGCCCTGATCGACGAGAACATGCCGGTGATAGTTGTCGCACCGCATGACCGCGTCTTCGAAAAGACCGTGTCGAACATGCAGGAAGTGGCGGCGCGGGGCGGCAAGATTATCCTGATTACCGACGAGAAGGGTGCCGAAAAGGCCGGCATCGAGACGCTGGAAACCATCGTGGTACCGACTGCGCCGGAACTTCTCGCGCCGCTCGTCTTCGCCGTGCCGCTGCAGATGCTCGCCTATCACACGGCCGTGCTGAAGGGCACGGACGTCGACCAGCCGCGCAACCTGGCCAAGTCCGTCACTGTCGAATAGCTGCGAACTCGCGGCCGGAGCAGCGGATCGCGTCGCGCGCGCTTTCTGGCGGCGACCAGCCGAACGCTTGGCGAAAGCGGTTTGAGTCCACCTCGAGATCGCCGAACAAGCTGTCCGCGATCTGCCCCTTGCCGGCAAGGCGAAGGGGATTGGCCAGCAGGGAAGGCGGGACGGGCACGAGCACGGGCCGCCGCCCCATTCCTGCACGCAGATCGCGAAACATCTGCGTAAGACTGACGCTTTCGCAATCGGCAACTGCATATGCGCCGCTCCTTTCCGGCGCGGCGTTTTCAACGCAGTGGCGGATGGCGCTGACGAGGTTACCGACGCTGATCATGGTTCGCCGGTTGTCGACGGCCCCGAAAGGTAGCGGCAGGCCGGATGCGGCCAGCCTCATCATCGCGCGCCAGTTGCCGCGCGATTGCGCCCCGTAGACGAGCGGCGGGCGCAGGCAAATGCCGGTCCGGCCGATCGATGCGAAGCGCATGACGGCTTCTTCCGCCTTGAGCTTGGACCGCCCATAGGCGTTCGCCGGGTTGGGCGGCGTCATATCGTCGATGGTGAGATTGTTCGCGTTGGCGGTCACGACGGCGATGCTCGACAGGAAGACGATGGTCTTAATGCCGTATCGCTCCGCCTGCTCGACGATTCGCGCCGTACCGGCCGCATTCACGCGGTCGAAATCGTCGGGCGAATGCGCGGGGCTTGGGAGGAGGGCAGCCAGATGGACGAGCGCGTCCTGACCCTCGAGAGCGTCGCGCCAGTCGGTTTCGGCGCCGACCTCCCCGACCTTGACATGCCGGACGCCCGGTGGGAAATGCGCGTCATGCCTTGATGCGGCCGTGATCGCGTCGCCTGTCTCCCGCAGATTGTCGAGTAGCGCGGTGCCGATCATTCCGCTGGCGCCGGTAATCAAGATCCGCTTCATCTGGGGAATTCTCGCACTTCGACGCGCATTGGACCGGGATTTGCAACATTGTTTATCGCCTTCTTCGCCGAGGTGATGCAACCTGTGGCGTTGCTGGATCGTCGCGGCGCTCAGTTCATTGGTCATCCCTTTAGGGCGATACCTAGATTGGTTCGAGTATGAAACTGTCAATGCCCAGAACGGTTTTGTGGAGGCCGCTCAGTTTCCTCCTGGACTGCGCGGTCGCGGCCATTGCGTTTCTGGCGGCCTACGGGATCGTGTTTCGCATCGAATTCGTGCCCTCCGTACCGGGAATCGCCGAAAAGACGCTGATGTTCACGGCGATCTGCGCCGTCTCCTTCATCCTCTTCGCCACGCATCGCGGCTCCTGGCGCTTCGTTTCGCTGCCGGAGATGATGAATCTCGGCAAGGCCACGGTCCTTGCCGTGGTCGTCTACACGGCTGGGGCGTTTCTTGTCTCGCGCGGCAGCAACGTGCCCAGAAGCGTACTGATTCTGACCAGCTTCCTGATGTTTGCGGGGCTCGCCGGACCGCGCATCATGTATCGCCTGGCGGTCGAGGGCGGGTTTCTGCGACGGGGTATCCGCAAGCATGCGGCAGGCACCCGCTACGTGTTGATCCTCGGCTACACATCCGAGGCCGATGCGTTCATCCGTGCGACGCGGCGCTCACCCGGCAACCAGTTCGAAGTCGTCGGCATACTCGATGATCGCATCACCTCGCAGTCCATGCAGGGCGTGCGCGTCTATGGCCGGCTCGACGAGATCGATGCCGTCGTCGCCCGTTTGAAGCGCCAGCGGGTTAACGTATCGGAACTGGTCGTCGCGGAATCGCGGCCGGACCGGCAGAGGCTGATCGAAATCGTCGACCGGGCAACGGCCGCCGGCCTCAGGACGACGCGCATTCCCGACCAGATGGAAATGTCGCATGTCGGCCCGACGGGCGTCCTTGAACCGCGCCCGATCGAGATACGCGAACTCCTCGGCCGGGCCGAGATCGTCACCGACGTCAGTTCGGTCGCCGACCTCATTCGCGGCAAGGTCGTGCTGGTGACCGGCGCTGGAGGGTCGATCGGCTCCGAACTTGTCCGGCAGATTGCGCAGTTCGATCCCCGCCGCCTCGTGTTGACCGACAATTCCGAGCACAACACCTACCTGCTCGACACCGAAATCCGCGACAGCTTTCCCCGCCTTGATGTTGTCACTCAACTCGTAAGCGTGCGCGACGCCCTGCGGCTCGACGCCGTCTTTGCCGCGCACCGGCCACAGATCGTCTTCCATGCAGCCGCGCTGAAGCATGTGCCGATTGTCGAAGACAACCCGATCGAGGGCATCAAGACCAACGTGATCGGTACGCGCAACGCGGCCGATGCGGCGCTGAAACACGGCACCGCCATTTTCGTGATGATCTCGACCGACAAGGCTGTCAACCCGACGAATATCATGGGCGCATCGAAGCGGGCTGCCGAGGCCTACTGCCAGGCGATCGACGTGACGTCGGCGACGACCCGGTTCAAGACCGTGCGGTTCGGCAATGTCCTGGGATCGAACGGTTCGGTCGTGCCGCGCTTTCAGGAACAGATCCTGACCGGCGGTCCGGTGACCGTCACGCACCCGCAGATCGTCCGCTATTTTATGACAATCCCCGAAGCGGTGCGCCTCGTTCTCCACGCCACGGCGAAGACGCTGGACACGGATCCGGAGCGCGGCACGATCACGGTCCTCGACATGGGTAAGCCGGTGCGCATTCTTGATCTGGCAGAGCGGATGATCCAGCTAGCCGGCCTGCGACCTGGCATCGACATCGAAATTGCCTTCATCGGCACCCGCCAGGGCGAAAAACTCTATGAGGAGCTTTTCGATCCGAACGAGCTCAAGGATTCGCATCTCGACGACGGCTATGTCATCGCCCTACCTCGCATTATCGACGGCACATTGATGAAGCGCACGCTCGACAATTTGCAGAAAGCCGCCGAAGCGGAGGATGCCGGCCGGGTCATCGACCTGCTGCGGCATATCGTGCCCGAGTACCTACCGGCCCCACCGTCGCAGCAGGCCCGCGTCGACGATGCGGGTATCGATCGCGCGTTCACGCCGGTGCGCCCGGGCGAGTGAGATACGGTGCAAGTGTCCATGTTCCGCCTCTTTTCCTCGGTAGCCCGATGGCTTATTTGCAATGCCTCGAGGAAAGCGCAACCGCGCCTTTCTCCTACAGTGTTTCGAATGCGGCGGCCGTAACGCCATTCGCGATAGGATGCTACAACGGCGCTGACGGGATGCCTTCGCGCAAAGCCGCCGCGATCAGCCCAAGAGAAAGTCTGGTATGCCTCGAGTTTCCATGATCGTGTGGAACAATTTTCGCAACGATGCGCGTGTGCTGAAGGAAGCCGAGACGCTTCAGGCGGCCGGCCACCAGGTGACGGTGTTCGCGCTCCACACGCCTGGAGAAACGCAGCGGCGCGAGACCCTCAGTTCCGGGGTCAAAGTCGTGCGCGTGATGCGCAGCCCGTTCTGGACCCTGCGCCAGCGCCTCGGTCTGACCGCGAAGCCGGCAGGCGATCCTGCGCCAACTATGGCTTCGACCACCTCCGCCAAGCCGGGGTCGCGCAGCAAGCTTCGTCTGGCGGCCGGCATCGTTACGCGCGGGACGACGCACAGCGCGCTTCTCGCCGCGCTCGTCGCATCGCGCCCTGACGTAGTCCACGCGCACGATTTCAATACCCTCCCTACCGCCTGGCTCGCCTCCGGTTTCACCCGCGCGGCGCTCGTCTATGATGCGCACGAGATCAGCACCGATCGCGAGGGCTATGCGCGCGAGCGCAAGTTCATCGGCTGGATCGAAAAACATCTGATGCCCCGCGCCGATGCGACGATCACCACCACGGATGCGCGCGCGCAATTCTTCTCCCGCGCCTACAAGGTTCCGCGGCCGATGGTTCTCCAGAACCGGCCGCGCCGGCAGGATTGGGCGCCCTCGACCCGCATCCGCGACGAACTGGGGCTGCGCGAGGACTGGCCCATCATCGTCTATCAGGGCGGCATCCAGTCCGGCCGGGGCCTTGAACGGCTCGCGGTCGCGGCAGCGTCGGTTGCGGGCGCGTATGTCGTTTATGTCGGCAGCGGCAAGTCGGAACGCGCCGTCCGCAAGGTGATCGCCGAATTGAAACTCGAGGAGCGGGTGAAGCTAATCCCGAAGGTCGATCTTGACCAGTTGCCGGATTATACGCGATCGGCCGATATCGGCGTGCAGCCGATCGAGAACACCTGCCTCAACCACTACACAACCGATTCCAACAAGCTGTTCGAATATGTCATGGCCGGACTGCCGGTCGTGGCGTCGGATTTTCCGGAGATACGCAAGATCGTACAGGGCGACAAGCTCGGCCTACTTGTACGTTCCGACGATACCTATGCCCTCGCTTCGGCCCTGCAACGCATGGTCCAAGATCGTAGCCTTCGCGAAAACTGCGCAGCCAATTCCCGCATGGCGATGAAGCGGCTGAACTGGGAAGCTCAGGAGTATCTGCTGGTCGAGATGTATGACCGCCTGACCGGCGCATCGGCTGTGGCGAAGATATCTGGCAGAGACGGGATCGACGTAGACAAGAGGCATGACGACTTTACGCGAGTCGATCATCCGTAGTGAGCTCGGCTTCGGATGGAGCGTATATATTAGTGTGTCGGACGCTAATAGGCAAGTTCGTCAGGAAGTGATTGTTGGTGTTTAATCCGACAAGGATCTTGAGTTCATCGCGGAGGAAGTGAATGAGTAGATCGTTGGTCGGCGGCAAGGCTATCTAAGCCGATCCAATCAGCATGCGAGAATTTCTACAGTGTCCTGTCCCAAGATGCTTGATGGACTGGCAGTATAGAGGGTATTCGACTTCTGTTTCGCTGCTGACGGCACCATTCGAATTTGAATGATGTCGGAGCATTCGACGTCCACTCTGAGGTGCTGTACGCCGCTTCGACGAATCTCATTTATGGGTAGAAGACTAGCCGTTGTGTCGAAGTCGATAAATACTAAAACATGAGACTAAGTATAAATGGGATGGTCCATGCGTCGCTGCAAAATTCATCTGGTAGCCGGAACTCGTCCAAACGTCATGAAAATCGCGCCGTTGTATAAGACGCTGAAACAACAGGCGTGGTGTGATCCGCGAATATTCTTTCTTGAACAGCATGACACTGCCAACATGGGGGCTGGAATATTCAAGCAGCTAAATGTCGATGACGTTACGCGGCTAACGCTGATGAAGGGCGATTTGGGCACGCGCCTTGGATCGATCATCAGCGTCTATGACGAAGCACTTCGAGCGGACGATCCTGATCTCGTGGTGATCCCAGGCGATGTCGATGTATCTTTGGGGACAGCCATAGCTGCTAAGCGAGCGCTCCGTCCGGTGGCGCATTTGGAAGCAGGCTTAAGAAGCACGGACCGGCGCATGCCAGAAGAACTGAATCGCATATTGATCGATTCGATTGCTGACATCCTGTTGGCACCGTCTGAGGCAGCGGCAGAGAACCTGGTATTCGGTGAAGGGCAACCTCGCGACAAAGTTCACTTCGTAGGGAACATAATGATCGATTCCTTGAAGGAAGTGCTGGCCCTCCGTCAAGCCGGCGAAATCTTGAGGCGCTTTGCGCTCACTCCGAAGAAGTTTGCGGTCGTCACGTTCCACCGACCCTCAAATGTCGATGATCCCGTAAACCTAGAACGCGTGGTTCAGACGATATGCGACCTGGCTCGCGACAGGAAAGTGGTGTTCCCCGTGCATCCCAGGACGATCAGCAAACTTTCAGGCCAACAACGCAAAATTATGGAAAGCCACCCGAAAATCCGCCTCGTTGAGCCCATGGCCTATCCAGACTTTGTGAACCTAATTTCGCAAGCGGAACTGGTAGTCACGGACTCCGGAGGCGTTCAGGAAGAAACCACTTACGTCGGAACTCCATGTTTGACCCTTCGCGAGACGACCGAGCGACCGGTAACAACGATCCTGGGCACAAATATTCTCGTCAGTTTTGATGATGTTGCTGTTCACGCTTCATGCGTTGCTGAAAGAGACTGGACGCGGCAACCGATACCGCTATGGGACGGCGAGACCGCATGGCGATGCGCGCACGTATTCAACACCTGGTGGCGGAACCAGGAGCGCCTTCGGTGATGCCTTTTGAGTACTTTGGTACGGATCGAAATGTCGTTCCGAGACTGCGTCGGCTGGCCTCGATATCCCTGCGTGGGCTGCGTCGTCTCTTCGGTGACCGCCAGACGAAAAAACTTGCGGCAGCCGTCGTGCAAACAAAGCTACGAAATTTTGAAGCCTCTAACCTGATCCTGACGGGGATTGACGACGTTGCCGCTTTGGAGATCCGGGCCAGCAACAACATGCAATGCCGAAATTTTGAGCCTGTTATACGCGCATATCGGAAAGCAATCTCTATAGGGCGCTCAAGTTCGAAGCTGCGTCGTCTGTATCTCGAAGCGATCGCCAATCTCGAAAGGGTTGATCTGGTACGGGACTTTTTGTGCAAGGAGATCGACGAGTTCGGCGACGATGTCGATTACGCCGCCTATCTGTATAGGTATGCGAAATCGTATGATCATGAAAAAGCAATAATCGTTTCCGATCGCCTACTAAAACATCCTGAGATAGAACACCTCAGCTTTTATGATCAGTTAATGCTGGCCCACGATTTCGCGCAATCCGGCGATTTGGCGCAGACCGCTCGGATGCAAGGGTTACTCCACGGGCATGTCGTCAAGTCGTGGCAGCAATCAGTCGCTGTCGAAATGCTGGAATCGCAGTTGAACTGGCACGACCACGATTATCCGGCTCAATTGACGGCGATCAACAAGGCTTTGTACCTAACCGGGCTTTGCCCGATAGCGGCGAAAAACTCGGAAGAACCGATAAGCGCAACCAATCTCGCTCAAGGTGATGGTTGTGCCAGTGTCAACGGGCCGCTGATCAGCGTTCTAATGACAGCGCGGAATAGTTCAGAAACAATTGAGAATGCTATTTCGTCAATCCTTCAGCAAACCCATACCAATCTGGAACTGCTAATCGTCGATGATGCTAGCGCGGACGATACGGTTCGCATGATCGATCACATCACGAACTCGGACGCACGAACAAGGCTCATTCGACTTGATAGGAATGTTGGAACCTACGCTGCCAAGAACATTGCGCTCGAGCAGGCATCCGGGACATTCGTCACCTGTCAAGACTCCGATGATTGGGCTCATCCCCAAAAACTCGAACGCCTTGCTGAAGTATTGACGGCCCAGCCGCATAAGATCGCGGCCTACTCGCATCATGTCAGGTGTTCTGCCACGGGTGGACTGAACAACCGAAACGGTTACTACACGAGACGCGACGTGTCATCATTGATGTACCGCCGGTCGTCTGTTGTCGGAAAGATCGGCTATTACGACGCGGTGCGGGCAGGGGCGGATGGAGAACATCAGTTCCGGCTCGAAAGAGTGTTCGGCCAGTCAGCCGTTATAGAGGTCCCCCTCATACTGAATTTTGTGGCTCAGACGGAAACTTCGCTAACGGGAGGTGGTATTTTCAATATCGATGACAATACCGGCGTCTTTTCCCCACTCAGGAATGCATATCGAAGGGCATACTGCTCTTGGCACGAAAATGCCAAGAGCTTGCATATGCCGCTGAATCCCGAGTGGCGGCCGTTTCAAGTTCCTCGTGATCTCCTGCCGTAAAAGGGCCCTAGAAAATTCCTCCGCTTGGAATGCCTACGAGTGGCTCCAACTGGCCGCCCAGGTCCAGCCCGATCGCCTTCATTTTCTTTGCAGTAGCAATGAGAGACTTGCCGGCAATGCCCGCACTAACCAGCACCAAATCTCCTGGCTCCACGAGCGCGCGTAGCTGCGAGTCAACATTTCCAATCACGAATGGTAGCGGTTCATCCCAACTTACGAATGCTGGATTGTGCTTCGTTTTGGCATGCGTCGGGATTTGCACCACGTCGAGTGACCGGCAATATGGTCCGAGACTTTCCTTGAGAATTTCGGCACGGATGCTCGACACGATCACCACACGCTTCGCCACTGGCAGCAAGGTCAGGAGTGATGCCGAGTCAAAAACGAGATGGTGAACCCTATCTTCAGTAAGCGCTACCGTGTCGGAGAGAATGGACGCAGCACCTAGAACTGACGTTGCGATGCCCCGATTTGCCGTACTTGCAAACAGCTGTCGCGAATTATCAGAATAGTCCCGAAAGAACCGATGAATGCTTGGAATGCCGACAATGTCGGCTGAGCGCAACGCGTCTAGAGCTCTTGTGCGCAGATCGCGGCTGAGATCATCAGATAACTCGCAGTTCCACCAGTGGCGCTCGCGCATTCGTCGGTCTGACGCCGTAAATGGACCGACATCCTCGGGGACCAGATAAGCTTCCCCATCCCCCATGCGTATCAGAGAAAACGGCCGATGCCTTCTCACAGCGTCCGCTATGGTGCTCGCCAGCAGGTTGCGCTGGCTACTGTCCGTCCGGACATCCATATATTTCATCTTGGAGCGCAGAGCGCTATACGCCGGCACGATGCTTCGGGAAAACTCTCGAGATAGTTGGGGGTGCGTTAGCGAAATGAAGTTTGCTTCCAGGGTCTTGTGGCTCACATTTGCCGCGGTCTCTGACAGTCCACTGGCATCGAGCTTCATGCGCTCGTAAGCGCTCAGACCCTTCAGAAACTCATGTTTGAGCCGATCGTCGGTGTGTCGATCGTTATTGAACAACTGCTTGGCGACCTGCAATTTAAGGTTGCCGCCAAGAGAGCCGAGGCTGTGCACAGGCGATTGGTCGATAAGCCTGGAAAACTGTCCGAGATGGTCATTGCGAATGAGGACACGCATTGCCAATTTTTCATATATTTTTCTAACATTTGGACTTTCTATCTCATCGAGCTCCTGGATGAGATTGGATGCGGCCTGCGCTGACAACGGCATAGCCATTGTTTCATGTGCGATCAGCCGCAGCCACAAATGTTTTTCGGTCGAAATGTTTTCTGCGACGCTTCGAACCAGATCAAATGCTTGAGAATCTCGAGCGGCCCAACTCGCTTCGAACCAGCGCGCCAAATTTATGGGAACGTCGGCGTTTGTCGCAGTCTCCAACAACGTTCTAGCGAGTGCGAGCCGGTCACTCGCTTCATTCATGAGCGTCGAAATGGGCGATGCCTCCGCTGATGAGTTTGAAGCGCGCGCTTGGCCTTTTAAGGCCTCTGATATGATCAGCGCTAGGCGGTTCATTTCACGCGGGAATCGTGCTGACACCTTTCGAACAATAGGCTCAATAGTTTTCACCACCACGCGATTTAGTGTGGAGCGGGATGGGGACTTGACCGTCCTAGGCGGTTGGAGCCTACTTGATGGTGTTGCAGGTCGGAGTTTTGCGATTTGCCCGGCTATCGCGTCGGCGACAGCGCGTCGCGCCTCTTCCTGGCCTCCAGCAACCGCCGGATCGAACTTCGCAGATCGGATCAGCCATGTGCGGTCATAAAACGCGTTCGACCAGAAAGGGCCGTCAGCAATCGCCTTGAATGAGGTTTCCGGCGTGATACCTGACGAGACAAAGCCATAATAGTCCGGCTGAATTTCATCTAGCTCGAACAGCTGAAACACCGGGATGCCCCGTGCCAGCAAATCAGTGGCCACCGACGAATTCCCTACCAGTGCGATGTGCTGAGTTGTAGGAATATCGGCGCGGACCCGAAGTCTAGCACTAAGTTCGTCGTCGACTTTGGTGCCACTATTGGGATGCAGCTTGACGAAGAAATCGTCAACAGACGGATTTCCGGCTAGGGCTTGGGCCGCCGCGCTAACCTTCTGAGGATCAAAGCGCGACGTCGGGTAGATGCCCACAATGGCGTGCGTTGATTGCGCGAGAAGCGCGTCTGGAACTTCGCTGAAGCGACTGCCCATCGGCTGCCGAGCGAGAATAAAAACGCTACCCTCCACCTGACCAGCTTGGACATAGGTTTCCTGTGAAATTTCGTTTCGGAGTATGCTTATAAAGTATTCTAAGGGCGGGAAAGATTTAGAGATTTCCGCGTGCTGGAGGTAGACAACCGGTACGTTGAACTCATCCATTACAGCCTTAAATGCGACCTGCGACGGAGAGTGATCGTTTGCAACGACTCCAATCCGCGGCAAACTGTCTTTAGCAATTTCGTATGATGCACGAATGTTAAGAAAGGTGGCCGCATACTGAAGAAGTTGCCAAAGATGTGCGCTCCCGATCCCTTCTCGTGCCGCGAAATTTCCGGCCTCTTCGATGATCTCATTGGCGAGTGACGAGTATAATTTGCAACTGCTTTTCGAAGATGAGAAATCGTCGAGAAACATGCGATGCGTGCATTGCACTTCAAACTCGTCCAAGAGATTTGCGAGAAAGTTAAATTCTTTCCTATTATTTATAGTTTTACCAAAATAGACAATGTCGGCAGGTTCTGTCTTATAAAGTGTTAATCTAGACAGGCGTTGTTTCAGTTGACGTCTGAATGCCTTGGCCCTGGTTTTCTCATCAGGACGTGCGGCGATTGCGCGAAGGTCAGGCCCGACTTTTGATTCGACGACATTGCGGAAGCTCTCGCTTTTGGAAGTGATCCAGATGGCGCGTTCGCAGCCGCTGATGAACGCAGAACTCATTCGTTGCCACTTGCCAGAGAATCCTTGAACAGATCCCAAGACAGTGGAGTTCCACGTTTCGCCCCTGCTGGTAGTTTCTGGCCCAAAACCACGTCCAAGCATTTTGGCGGAAGTCCACTGCCCGGCCGAATAGCGCGAACGTTCTGGCTACTGAGCGTTTCGCCCGGAGCAACGTCCTCGACCACATACAGCGTTCTGCGAAACTGAAGCGACTTCCGCTCGGCCTCGCTTGGACCATACGTAATGTTTCCAAGTGCCTGCCATGCGCGCTTGGTCTCAGTTACAAGCTGCGACATCTCGGCTGGCTCCATAGAAAAAGTGCTGTCCACGCCTCCCTCAGATCGATCCAGTGTGAAGTGCTTTTCGATCAGGGTCGCTCCAAGCGCAACACTAGCCACAGATACTCCTACGCCCAGGGTATGGTCGGAAAGGCCAACTTCAGTTCCGAAGAGATCTCGCATGTGCGGGATCGTCAGCAGGTTAGAATTTTCCGGTGTTGCAGGGTAGGTACTCGTGCACTGCAGCAGAACGATTGATTGCGCGCCGGCTTCGCGCGCCGCGCGCACCGTTTCATCTATCTCGGAAACGGTAGCCATACCAGTTGAAATGATCAGGGGCTTCCCAGTGGCTGCAACACGTCGGATGAGCGGAAGGTCCGTGTTTTCGAAGGACGCGATCTTGTAGCAGGGCGCATCCAACTCTTCCAAGAAGTCGACTGCCGTGGCATCAAATGGCGTACTCAGGCACACTATGCCATGGTCCGCTGCCCGTCGAAAAATCTGTCGCTGCCAATCCCATGGGGTGTGGGCTTCTTGGTAAAGGTTGTAGAGAGACCGTCCCGCCCAGAGACTTTTGGGGTCAGCGATGAAGAAATCGCCTTCCTCCAGATCAATGGTCATCGTATCTGGTGTGTAGGTTTGCAATTTGACGGCATGAGCGCCGGTCGCTGCCGCGGCATCGACAATCTGCAGCGCCCGCTCGAGCGACTGATTGTGGTTGCCGGACATCTCGGCAATGATGAACGGAGGGTGCTCTCGACCGATGGAGTGATTCCCGATCCTAATCATCCTGTTGCATGCCTTTTGAAGCTGTTGAAGTTCGGTAGGTTCGCAGTTCGTGCAGATTGGTTTCGAGTCTAAAGCCCAGTTCCTCGAACACTCGGATTGACGCCCGGTTCGCTTGCTTCACCTCCGCCAGAATTTCGACATTTCCACGATGCGCCAGCTGCTTAATCCCCATAGCTACGAGGTGTTTGGCTAAGCCACGGCCACGCACAACGGAGTCGAGCGAGTAGCTCAATCGATAAATCCCGCCCGCGCTGAGATCGAAGCGAATTTGTCCTGCTGGCAGGCCAGAGCCGGTCAACAGTAGAAGCATTAGGCACCGATCGCTTGCGATCCGTTGTGAAAACCAAGCAATGTGGCTTTCCCAAGGAATAGCTTCGCTTGCCAATGAATGTTGGCGCGTCGTCGCGTCGTTTGCCCATCGAAAATAGATTGCCGCGTCGGTGAGTTTGGCAAGTCGCATTCTTAGATCACGATAGTCGGTCGGCAGGAAAGCCTCTGCTACGCGCGCAGCGCCGAAACCATCCACAAGAACTTGGCAGTTCTCCGACATCGCTTTCAGCCGGGTCAGGTCATGCTTCAGGGCGGTAACCCGAGTCGCCAACTCGCCAGGTTCTATGGTTGCCAAGTCACCGGCGTAATCGATCAGACCGGCATGCGCGAGTTCCTGACTAATCTCCGTCTGGTTGTCTGCGATACTGACTACGATCGAAGGCAGCCCAGAACGCAACCTTTCCCAGGTCGTTGAACCTCCGGCACCGATTGCGAGGTCCGAGCCGCCTATGACCGACGAAAGGGTCGGTAGTTGAACATGAAGCTGGGCATTGCCGCGGCCAGCGACTTGTTTTTCGATCGATGCTCGGTGGGGATTTGAGGCGCCGACTACGACATCTAGGGGCAAGGTCTCCAGTTCCGGCGTCGATAATGCCTCGAGCGCAATCGCCGTCGCATTGTCGTTGTCCGCGCCTCCAAAAAAGACCAATACGCGCTCGACGGTCGTGCGCACCCGTGGCTCGAGCTCGATGTAGGATCGGTCGACGATTGCATAGGCCGGACCTAGCAGCAGCTTTGCTTCTTGCGGCACCAACGAGCGATAGCGTTTCGAAGGATCGCTGAAGAAATTCTGATCCACCAAGATATCGCAGTCGTGAGGTCTGTCCGCCAAATCGTCGATGACAATCAGTTTTGAAGCATGTTGTCGGACACGAACTTCCCAAGCTGTGCCAAGCCTGTAATGGTCGACCACGATATGCTCGACATCCTCGCCCGCAATGGCATCTAACGTATCCTGTGCGTCCCGGACTTCGTCCGCCGCCGAGCTTAGATCCTCTTCGGCCAGAACGCGGACCTCAAAGCCTTCGCTTTGAAGCAAGTTCATTTGGTGGCCTGGAAGCTCTCTGCAGACGAACAGAACTTTGGTGCCGCGTCGGACGATTTCTCTGGCGAGCGAGCGACAGCGGACCAAGTGACCGGTTCCGATCTGCAGCGAAGAGTCCACTCGGATGCAGACGCTCATCTTGCGCCGGTCCGATTACCCAGCGCTTCGTAAAGCAATTCGGCTCTCTCCCAGTCCTCCGTGGTGTCGATATCTACAGCACGCCACGACGGGATCGGCATGCCGATGCCGTTTGCATGAACGGACTGTTGCGATAGCCAGAGTTCGCGGGAGCCCCAGTAAAACTCCCCGGCATCGTAATATGCATCTCGCAGGTCCTGCGTTCGCGCTATGGCGTTCTGCGGAAAGAGGGGTCGCAAAACACCGTTTTCACCTAGATGCAGCGCACGTTCGACCGGCGATGGAAAAGCCACCACAGGAAAGACGTAGTGAGCTCCGTTCTTTCCGCTCAGCATGTTTGCCTCCTGCAAATCCTGAGGACGCAGGAACGGGACCGCAGGATATATACAGCAGACCGAACGAGCCGTGAAATTCAAAGCGCGCTCGGCAGCGTCAATCGCGTGTGCGATGACTGGCACTGTGGCAGTGTGGTCGTCGGCCAGTTCAGCGGGACGGGTCAACGGCTGTGCGCCATGCTCAACAGCGACCGCAAGGATTTCATCATCATCACTAGAAACGACAATTCTGTCGAAGATGCCAGACAACTGCGCCGCAGAAATCGCATAGCCGATCATTGCGCGCCCGTGGAAGAGCTTTATGTTCTTTCGCGGTATGCGCTTGCTACCCCCTCGGGCAGGGATGATCGCCAAGGTGCTCATATCGCAGTGGCCTCGCACAGAGCCTCTACGACCCGATCTTGATCGCGCTCCGTCAGGGCAGGATAAAGGGGCAAACTCATTGCGCTTGCGTAGTAAGCCTCGGCTGCGGGAAAATCAGCGGGATCGATCCCGAAGCGTGCGAAATCGGGCTGGCGATAGACGGGAATGTAGTGAAGATTGACTAAAATCCCGCGTGAGCGCAGGTGCTCAAAAACTCTTTTGTGGTATCCATTCGACATATCACGAAGCTTTACGATGTAGAGATGGAAACCAGAATAGTCATTATCATCGCGCCAAGGCGTGACAACCGGTAGGTCCCTCAAAAGCTCATCATAGCGCTTTGCCACATCGTGGCGCCGAGCAACAAAGTCATCTAGACGATCAAGCTGGCTGAGCCCGAGCGCAGCTTGAATATCTGTCATGCGGTAATTGTATCCGAGCTCTAGCTGCTCATAGTACCACGGACCGTCGGCGGGACGGGTCATCTCTAACGCTTCTCGCGTGATCCCGTGGCTGTTGAGGCTTGAGATGCGCCGTGCCAGCGTGGGGTCGTTGGTGAGCGCCATGCCCCCTTCGCCCGTCGTTATCACCTTGACGGGATGGAAGCTGAAGACCGTAATGTCGGAATACGCGCAGCTTCCAACTTTGGCATTACGATAACGGCCGCCGATGGCATGCGACGCATCTTCGATGATTGCAAAACCGTATCGCTGGCTTAGCTCATATATAGCGCGCATGTCGGACGGATGGCCCGCGAGATGGACCGGAATCACGACCTTCGGAAGCCGGCCTGTCGCTTCTCCCTGCGCCAGTTTTTCAGCCAGCCGTTCCGCGCTCATGTTGCAGGATCGAGGGTCTATATCGACAAAGTCTACGTCCGCACCGCAATAGCGGGCGCAATTGGCGCTGGCCACGAACGTGATCGGCGAGGTCCAAACCAAATCTCCAGGCTGCACGCCAAGCGCCAAACAGGCAAGATGGAGGGATGATGTGGCGCTGTTAGAAGCGACGGCGTATGCCGCACCTACACGCTCGGCAACCGCTCTTTCGAACCGAGGAACGGCTGGACCCTGTGTAAGGAAATCGGATCGAAGCACATCAACAACCGCTTCGATGTCCGCTTTGCTGATCGACTGCCGGCCGTAAGGGATTGGTTTTTCAAATTTTTCCAATCTTCCCTCTATTTGTTTCGATCCAGGAGCTTAGTTCGGAACGCTGCATCCACTCTCTATTGATGTCTGAGCGATAAACGAAATCTGCTGCGACCTTTGTGCCGTTTTTGATGCGATTTGGGTCTTTGAACCAATCATTGATTGCGGGTAGAATTTTGTAATGGCCATCGTACTCGTACGTATAAGGCACATCCTCTTCACCGATCATCTGCTCGTGCAGTTTCTCTCCCGGACGGATGCCAATATGGCGATGCAAGGCACCAGGAGCCACTGTTTCTGCGATATCGACGACGTTCATCGACGGAATTTTTTTGACGTAGATTTCTCCACCGATCATGTCTTCAAACGCGTGCCACACCAGCTCTACGCCTTGCTCCAAAGTGATCATGAAGCGGGTCATCCTAGGATCAGTAATCGGGAGCTCTCCATGCTCGGCGAGAGACATGAATAGCGGTATAACCGACCCTCGCGAGCCCATCACGTTGCCATATCGCACAACCGAAAACTCGGTATCTTGCGAGCCGACATATGAATTGCTCGCAGTGAAAAGCTTGTCCGAGGCGAGCTTCGTGGCCCCGTAGAGATTCAACGGGCTGCTAGCTTTATCCGTGGACAGCGCAACGACGCGGCGAACTTTACGATCGATGCAGGCATCAATCAGGTTCATTGCTCCCAGAATGTTGGTCTTGATGCACTCGAATGGATTGTATTCGGCCGTCGGAACAATTTTGGTTGCGGCGGCGTGAACGACAAAATCGATGCCATCAAGAGCTCGCTCCAAACGCGACTGGTCTCTGACGTCGCCGATAAAAAACCGCACCCGCGGATCGTCGCCGTAAAGCTTTGCCATCTCCCACTGCTTCATTTCATCTCGGGAGTAGATCACCAAGCGACGAGGATTATATTTCTCCAGAGTCATCGGCACGAACGTATGACCAAAGGACCCGGTCCCCCCCGTTACCAGTATTGACGAATTCGAAAGCATCGAGGCACCTCGTGATCGGTCTTGCTTTTTTTTGGAGCGCGCCGCTCTTGGCACAGGGATACCTTAAATGCAATAAGAGCAAGCTGGCGGCCTGCCCCTTTTGGCCTGCCCCTACTGGGTGGTCCGGTTTCAGTCTTAGTTCATGATCGGCTGTCCGGCTATCGCTTGGGCAGATGACGGAGCCGATCCGCGTAGTGTCGCAGGCATAACGATTGCCTGCGGTGCCGGTGGTTTGTATCCGAGCGATGAATGCGGCCGCTCCGTGTTGTAGTAGCGCCGCCACGCCTCGATGATGACCTTCGCCTCGGCGAGGCTGTAGAAGATCTCGCCATTGAGCAGTTCGTCGCGCAGCTTCGAGTTGAAGCTCTCGCAGTAGC
>JAEWET010000033.1:0-26295 GCA_023389195.1 Pseudomonadota bacterium | reverse complement strand
GAGACTTAGGTGACGCGGGGTGGAGCAGCCCGGTAGCTCGTCAGGCTCATAACCTGAAGGTCGCAGGTTCAAATCCTGCCCCCGCAACCAAAACCGAACTCGGACAACAAATACGACGCGCCGCCCTGGGCGGCTTTTTGCGTTGGGGGCTCTGCGCTTTTGCTTCCAATTGTAGGCACTCGAGGTAGGCTTCGGGGCGTGGGCGGTATATTGCACGTGTGCATCTTCCTTTTTAGAGGAGGGCGAAGCGATTGCTGTGACTGCGAAGCGGGAGAGACGACGAGATGGACTTGGGAATCAGGGGCCGTACGGCCATCGTTTGCGGCGGGTCGAAGGGGCTTGGGCGTGGGTCGGCGGAGAAGCTTGCGGAGGCAGGCGTCGACATCGTGCTCAATGCGCGCTCTGCTGACGCGCTTGAGAAGACGGCGGGCGAGATCGCGGAGCGTTATGGCGTCAAGGTGACGACGGTCGCGGCGGACGTGACGACGCCGGAGGGTCGCGCCAAGCTCCTCGAGGCGGCGCCGGCGCCGGACATCCTCGTCAACAATGCAGGCGGTCCGCCGCCCGGCGTTTGGAGCGAGTGGGGCGAGGATGAATGGCAGAACGCCATCCGCGCCAACATGCTGACGCCGATCCACCTCATCACCGCCGTCCTGCCGGGCATGATCGAGCGCAAATGGGGGCGGATCGTCAACATCACTTCCGGCTCCGTCAAGGCGCCGATCCCGGCGCTCGGCCTTTCGGGCGCGGCGCGCAGCGGCCTCACCGGCTTCGTCGCCGGCACCTCGCGCCAGGTCGCGCGGCACGGCGTGACGATCAACAATCTGCTGCCAGGCCAGCACGAGACGGCACGCATCGAATCGCTGATGAACAACACGGCGAAGCAGAAGGGCATCTCGGTCGACCAGGCCCGCGAGGACGCCTATGCGGCCAATCCGGCCGGCCGGTTCGGCACGACCGAGGAGTTCGGCGCGGCCTGCGCGTTCCTTTGCAGCGCCTATGCAGGCTATATCGTCGGCCAGAACATCCTGCTCGACGGCGGCTCCATCAACGCGACGCTCTGACGCCTAACGGATGCGGCCCGCGCGGCCGCATCCCTTTCCTCCGTCTTGCCGCGCCGGGGGCGGCCTGATCTAGTCGGGCATCGCCCCGTGCCCGCAAGGAGGCCTCATGCTGCGTTCCAAGCCCGTCCCGATCGACGCGGTCTATGTGCCGACGGCGCGCAAGAAGACGCTTCATCCCGAGACGGCGCGGGTGCTGGCCAAGGACATTCTCGAGAACGGGCTCAAGACGCCGATCCAGGTGCGCGAGGACGGCGCGCGCTACGTCCTGGTCGAGGGGCTGCACCGGCTCGAGGCGATGAAGTTTCTCGGCGAGACGACGATCAACGCCTATCTCGTGCAGGCCCGGCGCCACTAGGGCCGATCGGCCGGCACCGCGGGCTCGGTCGCTGCAACGCGCTTGACGCGCTCGCGCCACAGGGTGAACAGGCCGGCGGCCATGACGATGGTGGCGCCGACGACGAGGTTGATGCTCAGCGCCTCGCCGAAGACCAGCAGGCCGACGGCTGAGACGAACGGGAACTGGAAGTAGGTGAAGGGCTGGACGCTCGACGCGTCGGCGACTTCGTAGGCCTTGATGAGCAGCCAGTTGCCGGTGATCGCCAGCAGGCAGAGCGCGCCGATCCAGCCGGCGTCGGCGGGCGCGATCGCCTGCCAGTGCCATAGGCCGAGCGGGGTGATGAGAATCGCGCCGAAGACGCCCGTCCAGAAGAAGCTGACACTCGCGCTGTCCTCGCGCGCGACATAGCGCGTCAGCAGGCTGTAGCCCGCAAAGAGGGTCGCGCAGGCGAGCGGCACCAGCGTCCACGGCGTCAGCACCGACGCGCCGGGGTTGATGATGACGAGCACGCCGACGAAGCCGACGATGATCGCCGACCAGCGCCGCCAGCCGACCTTTTCGCCCAGGAACGGCACCGAGAGCGCCGCGATGATGAGCGGATAGCAGATGAAGACCGCATGGGTGGCGATCAGCCCGATGCCGACGAAGGAGAACATGATCAGGCAGATCTCGCTGATCAGCAGCACCGCCCGCAACGCCTGAAGCTTCGGGAACGCGGTGCGCGTCGCTGACGCCAGGCCGCCGGACGAGCGCGCCGCCCACATGATGGCGAGGGCTGCGAAGAACCAGAAGCGCAGCATGACGACCATGTAGACGCTGACGCTTTCGGCGACGTGCCGCGAGACGCCGTCCTGGACCGCGAAGACGGCGCAGGTGGCGATCATGTAGAACATGCCGGCGCGCGGGTCGGATGCGGGGGATCTCGGCTGGCTCAACGGGACTGTCCGGCTCGTCGCGCCGTCGGTGGCGCGAAGGTTTGCGATTTCGGCGAGACGTACCAGCAATGCGGGGCTCCATAAAGCGGCGGCGCTTGGGCCAGCGGCGCGACGGCGCGCCTCCTCATCGCCGCGCCTGCCATGCGGCATCCGGCCATTGTCGAAGAACGGGAAGCGGGGCGCGCGGGCCGTGCCGTCCGAAGGATATGTGAGTGGCGCGAACCCGCGCACCCCGCCGATGGCTGTCTGGCTCTCGGCCGATCACAGCGGAGCGATCCGGAGATCGCCGCCGCCGCGGCTTTTCCCGCATGGTCGTTCGACCACGCCGGCCTGTTCCCAGCCCTCACGTGCCCGACAGGTTCCGACACCCGTCAGGGGGAGGTCATCGCCGCCCTCCCGACACCCGGTGCGCACCGGTTCCCATGAGGACGATGCGGGGGATTATGAGGGAGGTTGTTGGGAGGGGGATAAGTTTTTCGGGTTGGCGATGCTAGCGTGGCGCCATGACAGGCTTCGTCTACATGCTCGCAAGCCAGAAGGGCGGCACGATCTATATCGGCGTCACGAACGATCTTGCGCGCCGGGTGCCGGAACATCGCGGCAGCGGCGGCTCGCGCTTTACCGCGCGCTACGGTGTGCATCGTCTTGTCTGGTACGAGGAGCATTTCGACATCCGCGATGCCATTCAGCGCGAGAAATCGCTGAAGCGCTGGCCGCGACAGTGGAAGGTCGAACTGATCGAGAAGACGAACCCGGACTGGAACGAACTGATGCGTGGGATCGGGTGGTAGGGGTGCACGATCTCCGGCAAGCGGGGCGCAACACCTCCGCTTCGTCATCCTCGGCCTTGACCCGAGGATCCATGCCTCGGTGGTTGTGCAGGCATGGTGGTGCAGAACTAATCTGCGTGAGCGCCGTTAGAGGCCAAGAGTCCTTCCGTAGAGGGGCGGAAGCGGCGAGGCATGGATCTTAGGGGCTACGCGTCCGCTGCGCTCCCGCTCCGCCCTAGGATGACAAAGGGTGGGGATGGGGCTTAGTTTTTGCCAAAGGTGGTCGTCGCCGATTATCGATCCGGTTCGCCGACAAGTCGGCGAAGCCTTCTCCGCTTCGTCATCCTCGGGCTTGACCCGAGGATCCATGCCTCGGTGGTGGTGCAGGCATGGTGGTGCAGAACTACTCTGCGTGAGCGCCGTTAGAGGCCAAAAGTCCGACCGTAGAGCGGCGGAAGCGGCGAGGCATGGATCCTAGGGTCTACGCGTCCGCTGCGCTCCCGCTTCGCCCTAGGATGACGAAGTGAGGGCTTGCGATGACCAAGGCAGGCCATCGATAGACATCGGCCCGGTCTGCGACCGGGCCGATGTCATTTCATGTCAGGTTGTAGTAGTTGCCAAGCCTCAGCTACACCCGCTCGTCGCCCCGCACGTGTCGCACTTCTCACACGTCCCATTCCGCACCATCGTGAAGTTCTGGCACTCGGTGCACATGTTCCCTGTGTAGCCCTGCATGATGGACTTGGCGCGGCGTTGGGCGGCGAGGGCTTTGGCTTCGGTGGCTTCTTCGGCGGCTGCGTCGGTGAAGAGGGCGCTGGCGGTGTCTTCGGCGATTTCCTCGGCGAGTTCGGCCGCGCGTTCCTCGTAGTCGCGCTTGAAGGCGGTGGCGCCTTCGGTTTTGAGGGCGAGGGCGGCGTTGCCCGAGGAGATCGAGCGGACGTTGGAGGCGTAGGACGCCGTTGCCGGACGGGCGGCGGCGGGGGTGCTTCCGGCCGAGCCCTTGGGGTCGGACGAGCCGGAGACGACCTTCAGGGGCGAGGCGCCGCGGGTCAGGCCGCGCGAGAAGGGCGTGGCCTTGCCTTCGGAAATGCCCTTGCCGAGCGCCGTGTTGGAGAAGTCCGACTGGTCGACATGGGCGAGGTCGCCGCGCTCCAGATAGGAGACGGCCAGCTCGCGGAAGACGTAGTCGAGGATCGACGTCGCGTTCTTGATCGCGTCGTTGCCCTGGACCATGCCGGCCGGCTCGAACTTGGTGAAGGTGAACGCCTCCACATATTCCTCCAGCGGCACGCCGTATTGCAGGCCGATCGAGATGGCGATGGCGAAGTTGTTCATCATCGCGCGGAAGGCGGCGCCTTCCTTGTGCATGTCGATGAAGATCTCGCCGAGACGGCCGTCGTCGAACTCGCCGGTGCGCAGATAGACCTTGTGCCCGCCGACGACCGCCTTCTGGGTGTAGCCCTTGCGGCGGTTCGGCAGCTTGTCGCGCAGCGAGCGGACTTCGCGCTCGATGATCTTTTCGACGATCTTTTCGGTGACGATCGCGGCCTGCTGGGCAGCCGGGGCGGCAATCAGCTCCTCGATGAGCTCGTCAGCCTCGTCCTCGTCATCGGCGATGAGCGAGGCGTTGAGCGGCTGGGAGAGCTTGGAGCCGTCGCGGTAGAGCGCGTTGGCCTTCAGCGCCAGTTTCCACGACAGCATGTAGGCTTCCTTGCAGTCCTCCACCGTCGCGTCGTTCGGCATGTTGATGGTCTTGGAGATCGCGCCCGAAATGAAGGGCTGGGCGGCCGCCATCATGCGGATGTGGCTTTCAACCGACAGATAGCGCTTGCCGATCTTGCCGCAGGGATTGGCGCAGTCGAAGACGGGCAGGTGCTCGTCCTTGAGGAACGGTGCGCCTTCCAGCGTCATCGCACCGCAGACATGGATGTTGGCGGCCTCGATGTCCTTCTTGGAGAAGCCGAGCGCGGGCAGGAGCTCGAAGGAGAAGTCCGAGAGCTGCTCGTCGGTGAAGCCGAAATTCTCCTTCAGCCAGTCGGCGCCGAGCGTCCACTGGTTGAAGATGAACTTGATGTCGAAGGCCTGCGCCGTCGCGGCGTTGAGCGCAGCGATCTTCTCGTCGGTGAAGCCCTTGGCCTTGAGCGAGCCGGGGTTGATGCCGGGCGCCTGGTTCAGATTGCCGTGGCCGACCGCGTAAGCCTCGATCTCGGCGATCTGGCTTTCCGAATAGCCGAGCGTGCGAAGGGCTTCCGGCACGGCGCGGTTGATGATCTTGAAGTAGCCGCCGCCGGCGAGCTTCTTGAACTTGACCAGCGCGAAATCGGGCTCGATGCCGGTCGTGTCGCAATCCATGACGAGGCCGATCGTGCCGGTGGGCGCGATGACGGAGACCTGCGCGTTGCGGTAGCCGTGCTTTTCGCCGAGCGCCAGCGCGTTGTCCCAGGCGAGGCGGGCGTGGTCGATCAGGTCTGCATGCGGGCAATCGGCCGCTTCCAGCGGGACCGGGGCGACGGACAGGCCCTCATAGCCATCGACCGAACCATGGGCGGCGCGGCGGTGGTTGCGGATGACGCGCAGCATGTTGTCGGCGTTGCGATCGTAATCCGGGAAGGCGCCGAGCTCGCCGGCCATCTCGGCCGAGGTCGCGTAGGAGACGCCGGTCATGATCGCGGTCAGCGCGCCGCCAATGGCGCGGCCTTCCTTGGAATCATAGGGGATGCCGGAGGTCATCAGGAGACCGCCGATATTGGCGTAGCCGAGGCCGAGCGTGCGGTATTCGTAGGACAGGCGCGCGATTTCCTTCGACGGGAACTGCGCCATCATCACCGAAATTTCGAGGACGATGGTCCACAGGCGGACCGTATGCTCGTAGGCCGCGATGTCGATCGTGCCGTCCTGGTTCCGGTAGGGCAGGAGGTTGATCGAGGCGAGGTTGCAGGCCGTGTCGTCGAGGAACATGTATTCCGAGCACGGGTTCGAGGCGCGGATCGGGCCCGCGGCCGGCGAGGTGTGCCAGTCGTTCATCGTGGTGTTGAAGTGGAGACCCGGATCGGCGGACGCCCAGGCGGCGTGGCCGATCTTCTCCCAAAGGTCACGGGCCTTCAGCGTCTTCATCACCTTGCCATCCTTGCGGGCGGTCAGGTGCCAGTCGGCATCGTTCTCGACGGCGCGCAGGAAGTCGTCCTTCAGCGAGACGGAATTGTTGGAATTCTGGCCCGAGACGGTGAGGTAGGCTTCCGAATCCCAGTCGGTGTCGTAGGTCTTGAACTCGATCGCGGTGTAGCCCTGGCGGGCAAACTGCATGACGCGCTTGACGTAGTTCTCGGGCACGAAGTTCTTCTTCGCGGCCTTGATCTCGCGCTTCAGCGCCGGGTTCTTGGCCGGGTCGAAGCAGTCGCCATTGTCCGCCTCGCAGTTGACGCAGGCCTTCATGATGGCGGCGAGGTGCTGCTTGACGATCTTGGAGCCGGTGACGAGGGAGGCGACCTTCTGCTCCTCCTTCACCTTCCAGTCGATATATTCCTCGATGTCCGGGTGGTCGACGTCGACGACGACCATCTTCGCCGCGCGGCGGGTGGTGCCGCCCGACTTGATGGCGCCGGCGGCGCGATCGCCGATCTTGAGGAAGGACATCAGGCCGGACGAACGGCCGCCGCCCGACAGCTTCTCGCCTTCGCCGCGCAGATAGGAGAAGTTGGAGCCGGTGCCCGAGCCGTACTTGAACAGGCGCGCCTCGCGGACCCAAAGGTCCATGATGCCGCCCTCGTTGACGAGATCGTCGCCGACGCCCTGGATGAAGCAGGCATGCGGCTGCGGGTGCTCGTAGGAGGACTTCGACTTGGTCAGCTTGCCGGTGAAGGGGTCGACGTAATAATGGCCCTGGCCGGGGCCGTCGATGCCATAGGCCCAATGGAGGCCGGTGTTGAACCATTGCGGCGAGTTCGGCGCGACGCGCTGCGTGGCGAGCATGTAGGCGAGCTCGTCGCGGAAGGCGGATGCATCTTCCTCGGAGGCGAAATAGCCGCCCTTCCAGCCCCAGTAGGTCCAGGTGCCGGCGAGGCGGTCGAAGACCTGACGGGCATCGGTCTCGGAGCCGTAGCGCTCGTTCTCGGGCAGCGCGGCGAGGGCGGTCTCGTCGGCGACGGAGCGCCAGAGGAAGGACGGAACGTCGTTTTCCTCGACCTTTTTCAGCCGCGCGGGCACGCCGGCCTTGCGGAAATATTTCTGCGCGAGGATGTCGCTGGCGACCTGGGAGAACTGCGCCGGCACGTCGATGTCGGCCAGGCGGAAGACGATGGAGCCGTCCGGGTTCTTGATTTCGCTGACCGCCTTGCGGAATTCGACTTCCGCATAGGCCGACTGGCCGGGCTTGGTGAAGCGACGTTCGATACGCATCGTGTGTTGTCCCATCGTCTATATGTTGTGGTTCTGCGCCGCCGCCGGGCGATTTCCGCAAGAACCCGATTTCCGCATCCGGCCGACGCCCCGCGCGCCAAAGCCCGTTCCCTCGAAAACGCTTGAAAATCCTACGCTTGGCCGATCCTCGTCGCGCGCTTCATGCTCGCTTTGCGAACCGGCGAGGCTTGCCCCGTATCCCGATTCCGAAAATCAGAACTCAACTCTATCTTGGGTTACTGTGACGCTGCAACACTAAATATAGTGTTTACGATCAAAAATTCCGAACCCAGAACGCAGAAAAATTGCGCACCGAAACCCACTCGGCGCGGCGCTGACCTGCGCCGTTCCGACTTGCATCCAACCAATTACAGGAAAACCCCGACCCCGAAGAAACCCGCCTCGGTGCAACCCAAAAGAGCGCACGAGGATCATAACAACGCGACTCGGGTCGGAGCGTCAAGGGATCGTTTACGATCGTTAGTCGACCGCTAGATATTGTGGGGACCGGTGTGGATAACGGGGAGAAGAGCAAGCCGCGCTTGGCTGTGGTTTTTGCGTTGGAGAGGTCGGCTGGCGGCATCGTACCCCCACCCTTTATCCCTCCCCACAAGGGGGAGGGAGGGCGTCTTCGCCGAGATATTTCGTCAGCCTTGCGCCCGGATTGAAGGAAGAAAGCAACGCCGGCGACTCCCTCCCCCTTGTGGGGAGGGATGAAGGGTGGGGGTGCGATCGTAGGGCGCCGGGCCTGCTCGGTTCAAGCCAGCGCGTTCAATGCCAGGAAGATCATCGCCGATAGCAGCGCGGCGGCGGGGACGGTGGTGACCCAGGCGGCGACGATGGTGGAAACGTGGGCGCGGCGCACGAGGCGGCGGCGCTTGGCTTCTTCGGTCGAGACCGGAGCGGCGTCGAGGTCGCGGTCGGCATCGGGGACGCCGTTGCCATTGCCGTAGCCGTTGCCGTCGAACGGGCTCGAGGCTTCGCTCGCCTGGTCCTCGGCAAGCTGGCCGCGGGCGGCTCGGTGGAGCGCGTTCTTGCGCTCCATGTAGCGGCGGCGGCGGGGCGAATTGGCGGTGTACCATTCGCGGAAGAAGCCGACGCCGAAGACCGCGCCGACGGCGATGTGGGTGGAGCTGACCGGCAGGCCGAACCAGGAGGCGACGATGACAGTGATCGCGGCCGACAGCGAGACGCAGAAGGCGCGCATCGGGTTGAGCTTGGTGATCTGTTCGCCGACCATTCGGATGAGCTTGGGGCCGAAGAGGACGAGGCCGAGCGAGATGCCGAAGGCGCCGATGACCATGACCCAGAGCGGTATCGAGACGCTCGAGGCGATGGCATCGGCCTCGGCGGTGTAGACGATCGCCGCGAGCGGGCCGACGGCATTGGCCACGTCATTGGCGCCGTGGGCGAAGGACAGGAGACAGGCCGAGCAGATCAACGGGATGTTGAAGAGCTTGCGCAGGGACTGGTTGCGGTTTTCCATGCCGGCCGACTGGCGGCGCACATGGCCGCGCGACCAGAGCCAGGCGCAAAAGCCGACCACGGCGCCGATCAGCAGCAGAGCCGAACCCGACAGGTCGATGATGCGGCTCAGCCCCTTCATGCCGAGATAGACCGCGAAGGCGGCAGCCATGATTGCAATCAGCACCGGCACCCACCGACGGGCAGCGTCGATCTTGTCCTCGCGGTAGATGATCGCCTCCTTGATGAAGGCGAGGAAGAGGGCGGCAATGGCGCCGCCGAGCAGCGGCGAGATGACCCAGCTTGCGGCAATGCCGCTCATCATCGGCCAGTTGACCGCCGACAGGCCAGCCGCCGCGATGCCGGCGCCCATGACGCCGCCGACGACGGAGTGGGTCGTCGAGACCGGCGCGCCGATCCACGTCGCGAGATTGATCCAGAGCGCCGAGGAGATCAGCGCCGCCATCATGGCGCGGATGAAGAATTCGGGGCTACCGACCGACGAGATGTCGATGATGCCGCGCGAGATGGTGTTGACGACATCGCCGCCGCCGATCAGCGCGCCGGCGCTTTCGAAGATCGCGGCGATCGCGATCGCGCCGCCCATGGTGAGCGCCTTGGCGCCGACGGCGGGGCCGACATTGTTGGCGACGTCGTTGGCGCCGATGTTGAGCGCCATGTAACCGCCGAGGACGGCAGCGACCACGATCAGCACCGCGCGCGGCTCGTCGAAGACGTAGAGCGCGGCGAACACGGCGCTCATCGCCAGGAAGAGAAGCGACAGGCCGGGTGCGACGAGGCCGCGTGCGACGACGCTCGTCGCTTCCTCGACATGGACCAGCTTGTCCAGATCCTTGTCGAGCGTGTCCTTGCGTATCGTCGTGTCGGCCATCGTCAATCCAGAGCTTTTGCGGCGCGAGGATGATCCCCGTTAGCCGGCTAGCCCATATGGCGACGAATTGCGACCGTCAGGCGGCAGATTTTCGGGGATGAGCGCCAAACTTGGCGATCAGCTCGGCAAGTCCGGGTTCGTTGACGAGGCGGGCGGCGTCCTGAACCGGGAACCAGCGCCGGCGGCGCTTCTTCTTCTCGCGCCACTTGTCGGCCACGTCCTTGACCTCGAGCGGATAGACGAGAACCTCGCAGCGCCACTCGCGACCGCGCGCGAGATGCTTGGCATAATAGAAGCGGCCGAGCGCATCGCGTTCGATCTCGCCGGCTACGCCTGCTTCCTCGTCGGCTTCGCGCGCAGCGGCATGCCACAAATCTTCCTCGCCTTCGGGCCAGCCCTTGGGGATGACCCAGCGGCCGGTGCCGCGGCTGGTGATGAGCATGACCTCATAGCCGTCGTCCGTGCGCCGGAAGGGCAGGGCGGCGACCTGGGTGCGGCAAGGCAAACCGCCGATCAGCCGACGAAGCCGTTCGGCAACATTCGCGCGTGTCTGGCGGGTGAGGAACATGTTCGTGTTTCGAGTCCGATTCGTTTGCCAACTCAAGGAGTATCCTCCTCAAGTCGAGAGTTTCAAAGCCTTTTCTCCGTGGAGATTGCACCAAAATGGGGTCTTGCGCGCAAAAGCGCAAGGTCCGCGCAAGTTTCGCCCGGTTTCGCTTCGCTTTCGGTTCGGCTTAACCGAGATGGCCTTCGGCGATCGGCTTTTGATAGGTGAACCCCAGATCCCAAGGAAAATAGATCCACGTATCCTGCGACACTTCCGTTACGAAAGTGTCGACGAGCGGACGGCCCTTGGGCTTGGCGTAGATGGTGGCGAAGTGCGCCTTCGGCATCATCGCGCGGACGATGGCGGCGGTCTTGCCGGTGTCGGTCAGGTCGTCGATGATCAGCACGTCCTTGCCCTCGTCCTCGAGAAGCGCGGGGTTGATCTCCTTCAGGACCTTCAGCTCACCCTGTTCGGTGTAGTCGTGATAGGAGGCGACGCAAACCGTCTCGATCAGGCGCACGCCGAGTTCGCGCGAGATGACGGCGGCAGGGACGAGGCCGCCGCGGGTGATGCACACGATGGCGCGCCAGTTGCCGTTGATGCCGGACAGGCGCCACGCGAGCGCGCGGGAATCGCGGTGAAACTGATCCCAGGAGACGGGAAAGGCTTTTTCGGGCAGGGACATTTTGCTGGCACTCCGGGCACGGCGGCTGGAAAAGGCGGAATGCGCGCGGAATTAGACGTATTCAACAGCGCTTGGCAAGCATTTTGCCGCACTCGCGCCTTGCGGTTTGTGCCAGTTCACCTGCCCGCGATAGAAGGCCACTCCAGATCGATCCGCGAAAGGCAGCGACACGCGTGCATGCACCCATCGCCGAAAAGAAGGTCAAGAGCCGCAATTACGATGCGGTCGCGGGCATCTACGAGACGCTGGCCAACCTCTATTCCTTCGGGCTGATCCGCCGCGCAAAGCTGGCCGAACTCGCCTATCTCAAGATTGGTGACCGGGTGCTCTATCTCGGCGCGGGCTCCGGCGAGGACGCGGTGGCTGCGGCGCGGGCGGGCGCACGGGTGACGGCCATCGATTTATCCGCGCGCATGATCGAAAGGCTGCGCCGGCGCATGGCGCGTAAGGGGCTGACGGCCGAGCTGATCGCCGGCGATGCGCTGGCGCTCGACCCGGAACCGCTTTTCGATGCCGTCTGCGGCAACTACTTCTTCAACGTGTTCGGGCCGGTTGACATGCCGGTCGTGCTCGCCAGGGCGGCGACCTATGTGAGGCCGGGCGGCCATTTGATGATCGCCGACATGTCGCCGCCCTCGGGTCCGCTCGGGCCTCTCGCCTGGCTCTATCTGAAGTTCGGGCTCAGCTTCTTCTGGCTGCTCGGGCTCGCCTCGCAGCATCCGATCTATGACTACCGGCCGCACGTCGAGCGGCTCGGTTTCCGCCAGGTCGCGCTCCATGACCACCGCCTGTTGGGTATCGGTCCCGCGCTCTACCGAACGCTGGTCTTCGCGAAGCCGGAGGCGTCGGCATGAGCCGCAAGCTGATCGACCGCTTTCTAGACCGCAAGCTCGCCGACCTGCCCGAAGCGCCGTTGAGCGAAGGCGAGCGCCTCGACCTCGTCTCCCGTCATGGCGATTTCTCGCTCGCCTATTCGACGGCGGTGCAGACCGGGCTTCGCCATTTCGGCGACGCGCGCGGCTATATCGCGCATGCGGCGAAGATGGGCTCGCTGATCGCGCTCGGCGATCCGGTCTGCGCGCCGCAGGACCGCGCCCGGCTGCTCGACGCCTTCGTCGACGCTGCGAAGACGCCTGTCTTCGCCGAAATCCGCCGCGAGACTGCGCAGCACCTTGCCGGGCGCGGCTACAGGGTCGCGATGATGGGCATCGACAGCGCGCTCGACCTTCAGACCTACGATTTTTCCGGCAAGCGCAAGGAGACGGTGCGCTATTCGGAGCGGTGGCTCGAGAAGAAGGCATACCGCATCGCCGAAGCCGAGGAGGTCGAGGGCGCCGAGGCGATGATCCGCGACCTTTCGGAGCGTTGGCGGGCTTCGCGCATCGTGAAGAAGCGGGAGATGGCGTTTCTCAACCGGCCGCTCCCGGAAGCCGGTGGGCCGATGATGCGCCGCTTCGTGCTGATCGAGCCGGACGGGCGCATCGGCTGCCTTCTCTATTTCGACCCGATCTGCCGCGATGGCGAGGTGATCGGCTATCTGACCGCCTTCAAGCGCAAGCTGCCGGACACGACCTCGCATGCCGAGATCGGGCTGACGAAGCGGGCCGCGGACGTCTTCAAGGCAGAGGGCAAAGAAGTGCTGATGCTCGGCCTGTCGCCGCTCTGCGACGTCGAGCCGAGCGGCTTTGCCGAGAGCGCAGCGTTTCGGGCGATGCTGCAGAAGCTCTACCGGTCCGGCGCGGTCAATCGCAAGGTGTTCAACCTTGCCGGCCATGCCGCGTTCAAGCGGCGGTTCCACGGCCGCGAGGAGCCGCGCTACCTCGCCTGGAACGCGGGCTCGCCCTTCGCGCATTTCATTGCGCTCATGCGGCTGTCGAAAGCCTTCTGACTCACCGCGACATGAAGGTCGCCGTCGGCATCGAATCCAGCACCGACTTGGTCACGCCGCCGAAGAAGAACTCCTTCAGCTTCGACTGGCTGTAAGCGCCGGTCACCAGAAGATCGGCGCCGAGTTCGACGGCGCGGTTCTGGATCGCCTCGCCATGTGTCAGTTCCGACTTGTGCTGGCTCTGCACCGTGACCCGCACGCCGTGGCGCGACAGGGCCGCCGCGATCTGGCCGCCGGCCGTCATAGATTCATGGCCGCCATAGCGGTCGGGATCGACGGTGAACACCTCGACCTGGCGGGCGGTGGTGAGCAGGGGCAGGGCGTCGAACACCGCGCGCGTTGATTCGCGCGTGCCGTTCCAGCCGACCAGGATCGTCTCGAAGCGGGTGTCGACCGGCATCGCGTAGGGCACGAAGAGCACCGGGCGCCCGGTCTGGAGCAGGAGCGCGTCGACATTGGTGCCGGGAAGGTGCGAGGACGGGTCGCGCTGTTGCACCACGATCAAGTCGACCGCGCGGGCGCTTTCGAGCGAGGAGATCGCGCTGTCGCCCGAAAAGCTCTCCAGCGCGCGCCATTCGGCCGAAAGGCCCGAGCGCGACATGCGCCCGTCGAACATCTGGCGCATCGCCTCGGAACGTTCCTTGTTGGTCTCGCTGCTGGTGACCATGAAGTCTGCGTCGGGAAAGCCCATCGGCGTCGCGTAGGGCACCGGAAGCGGCTCGGCATGGACGCCGATGACGTGGGCGGAAAAGCGTTCAGCGAGCGGCGCGATGCAGTCGAGAACGCGGCGGGCGTCGGTTTCGTCCTGAAGGACGGCGAGTAGCGTCTTGTAGCTCATCCAAGCCTCCCATGGGTTGCATTGCAAACCGATAGGCCACCTATGATGCGCCCCGCCTTGATCGATATCAAGCTTTCGCTGAAATACCCTCGACCATCGCACGAACCTCCGCGAGCGCCACTTCGAGCTTTTCGGGGTCGCGCGCACGGACCACGAGTTCGGTCCAGAACGAGCCGTCCTGGTATTTCGGATAGGAGCCGATGATCGTTTCGGGATGACGTTTCTGGATCTCGCCGAGGGGGCCGCCGATCGTGCCCTCGCCATGCGGGCAGTGGACGGCGCCGGAGAGGAGCTTGGTGCCGCCCTTGAGCGTCGGGACGACATTGTCGAGCATCGCCTGGAAGATCGCCGGCACGCCCGCCATGACATGGACATTGCCGATGACGAAGCCGGGCGCGATCGAAATCGGGTTGTCGATGTGGGTCGCGCCCTCAGGCATCCGCGTCATGCGCCGGCGCGCTTCGGTGAACTCCATGCCGCGCGCGGCGTAGTGCGCCTCGAGCATCGCGAAGGCGCGGTCGTCGTAGCCGCAGGGGACGGCGAAGGCGGCGGAGATGGAATCGGCCGTGATGTCGTCATGCGTCGGGCCGATGCCGCCGGTGGTGAAGACGTAGGTGTATCGCGCGCGCACCGCATTGACCGCCTCGACGATCGCGGTTTCCTCGTCGGCGACGATACGCACTTCCTTCAGGTCGATGCCGATCGCGGTCAAAACGTCGGCGAGGTGGCCGATATTGCGGTCCTTGGTGCGGCCCGACAGGATCTCGTCTCCGATGACGATCATTGCGGCGGTGATGATTTCGCTCATGTCGGCCCCGATGCGTTTCCCGTATCGATTAAGCCCAAGGCCGCGCGCAGGCAATCGACGCGCTGCCGCTTTTTTCTTTGCCGTCGAGGGGGCGAGGTCCTAAATGCGGCTCGATTCAGGAGAGGCGCATGAGTTTCATATCGGTTCTGTTCTGGCTGGTGGTGACGGCCATCGTCATCCTCCTTCTCGTCACCGGCTTCTTCATGCACGTCACCCGGCGCATCTCCCGCCAGGCCGAAAAGCTGGTGCCGGCGGCTGGCAAGCGCATCACCGTCGACGGGCACGACGTTCATTATGTCGAGAGCGGGCAGGGGCGGCCGATCCTGATGATCCACGGGCTCGGCGGGCATCTGCACCACATGCGCCGACCGCTGATGGAGCAGTTCGGCGAAGATTACCGGCTGATCGCGATCGACCGGCCGGGCTCGGGATATTCGACGCGTCCGCGCGGCGACGGGCGCCTGTCGCAACAGGCCGATTTCATCGCGCACTTCATCGACGCGATGAAACTCGACCGGCCGCTGATCGTGGGGCACTCGCTGGGCGGGGCGATCGCGCTTGCCACGGCGCTGCGCCATCCGGGCAAGATCAGCGGGCTCGCGCTCATCTCGCCGCTGACGCATCACTATTCCGAGGTGCCGCCGGAATTCGCGCCGCTGCACATTCCAAACCCGCTCCTGCGGCGGCTGATCGCCAACACGGTCGCGGTGCCGACGTCGGCGCGCAATGCGCCGCGCACGCTCGATTTCGTCTTCGGCCCGCAAAAGCCGCCGGCCGATTTCGCCGTCGCGGGCGGCGCGCTCGCGGGCATGCGGCCGAGCCACATCTATGCGACCTCGACCGATCTCGTCGCGCTCCGGCACGATCTCAAGGAGTTCGAGGCGCGCTACGACGAGCTCGACCTGCCGATCGGCATCTTTTTCGGCGACAAGGACCGGGTGCTGAACTATCGGCGGCACGGCCTGTCGATGCGCGACAAGATCGCCGGTCTCGATCTTGAAATTGCCGAAGGGATCGGCCACATGCCGCAATATGCCGTGACGGGCCAGGTCGTGGCATTCATCCGCCGCATCGCCGGGCGGGCGTTCCAGCGCGACCCGGCGTCTGCCTGATTTCAGTCTGCGCCGCGCGAGCGCTGCGTCAGGCGGATCGATGCCGCGCGCATTTCAGCGGCGCGCACCTCGTCGCTCTGGCCTCCGCGCGATTCTACGCGCATCGGGGTCCCGGCCCCGCAGCCGGCCAGCACGAGGGCGGTCATCAGAGCCGCGATCAACTTCGTCATCTTCAGCCTCATCCCGATTGCATTGCCGCCGCGATAGCCGAGGCGGTGCGTCGCCGCAAGCCCACGGCTTGACGCCCGCCGCAAAAGCGGGACAGAAGCAGAGGGCGCGGGCGTGGTGGAACCGGTAGACACACCGGACTTAAAATCCGGAGGCCATGGCCGTGCGGGTTCGAGTCCCGCCGCCCGCACCAAGTCTCAGTCTTCCTCGACGAACACCTCGTCGCGCTTCCTGCGAATCGAAGGCAGGATCGAGACGATGATCGCGATGGCAGCCAGGGCCAGGAGGCCGGCGCTGATCGGGCGTTCGAGGAAGGTCATCGGATCGCCGCGCGAGATGATCATGGCGCGGCGCAGATGTTCCTCCAGAAGCGGGCCGAGCACGAAACCGAGCAGGAGCGGCGCCGGTTCGCAGTCGAGCTTGACGAGCACGTAGCCGATGATGCCGAGCACCGCGATCGCATAGATGTCGAACGCGTTCATGTTGATCGAGAACGTGCCGATACAGGCGAAGGCGATGATCGCCGGGAACAGCACGCGATAGGGGATCGTCAGCATCTTCACCCACAGGCCGATCAGCGGCAGGTTGAGGATGACGAGCAGGATGTTGCCGACCCACATCGAGGCGATGACGCCCCAGAACAGCGCCGGCTCGCTCGTGATGACGTTCGGGCCAGGCTGGATGCCCTGGATGATGAACGCGCCGATGATGAGCGCCATGACCGGATGGGCCGGGATGCCGAGAGTCAGGAGCGGGATGAACGAGGTCTGCGCGGCGGCGTTGTTGGCCGATTCGGGACCGGCGACGCCCTCGATCGCGCCCTTGCCGAACTGTTCGGGATGTTTCGACGATTTCTTTTCGATCGAATAGGAAGCGAACGAGGCGAGGACGTGCCCGCCGCCGGGCAGGATGCCGAGGATGGAGCCGAGGCCGGTTCCGCGCAGCACCGGCATGGCGATGCGCCGGAAATCGTCCTTCGTGAGCCAGAGGCGTTCGACCTTCTTGACGAGGACCGAGCGTGTCGTTTCGTTCTCGAGATTGCGAAGGATTTCGGCAAGGCCGAACACGCCGACGGCGACGGAGACGAAGTTGATGCCGCTGTAGAGCTCGAAGAAGCCGAAGGTGAAGCGCGGCGTTCCGGTGTAGATGTCCTGCCCGACCATGCCGAGCAGCAGCCCGAGCACGATCATCGCCAGCGCCTTGATGATCGACCCGTGCGCGAGCGCGACGGAGGCGACGAGGCCGAGCACGATCAGCGCGAAATATTCCGCCGAGCCGAATTTCAACGCCAGGCGCGCGAGCGGCGGAGCGGCGACCGCGACGAGCATGGTGGCGACCGTGCCGGCGAAGAACGAGCCGAGCGCGGCTGTGGCGAGCGCCGGCCCTGCGCGGCCCTGCCGCGCCATCTGGTAGCCGTCGATGGCTGTCACCGCGGACGAGGATTCGCCTGGAAGATTGATCAGGATCGCCGTGGTCGAGCCGCCATATTGCGCGCCGTAATAGATGCCCGCCAGCATGATGATGGCGGTGACCGGCTCGAAGGTGAAGGTGATCGGCAGCAGGATGGCGATGGCGCCGGTGGGCCCGATGCCCGGCAGGACGCCGACCAGCGTGCCAAGCAGGACGCCGATGAAGCAGTAGAAGATGTTGGCCGGCGTCAGCGCCGTTTCGAAGCCGAGGGCGAGGTTGGCGAGGAGATCCATGATCACAACCCCACAGCGGCCAGCCACGGCCCGAAAAGAGGAAGGGGAAGGCCGAGCGCCCACACGAAGATGACCATGCACAGGGCGGTGAGCCCGGCGGCAAGGACGAGCGCACCGAGAAAGCCGTTGCTGCGGCTGGCGAAGCCGGCGAGGAAGACGGTGACGAAGAGTGACGGCAGGAGGCCGAGACCGCGCACGGTCAGCCCGAAAAAGACGAGCGCGCCGATGAGGAGAACGAGGCCTCGCCAGGGAATAGCACCGAGCGCGATCTCGTCGGTTCCTTCACGAAAGGACTGGACGACGATGATGGTCCCCAGGACGACCATGATGACCGCCAGGATGATCGGGAAATAGCCCGGACCCATCCTCAGCGCCGTGCCGATCGGGTAATTCGAGGCGGCGTAGCCGAAGGCGAGGCCGAAGCCGACGAAGATGAGCCCGGCCAACAGGTTCTTGAGCGAGTATCTGGCGGTCATTGGGACGGTTCCTGGAAGCGTCGAAGGCAAGAAAAGGGCGGCCTCGCAAGAGACCGCCCTTCGTCATTTTGGTGTCGAACGCATCACTGCGGCTGGACGCCTGCCGCTTCGATGATCGGCTTCCACAGTTCGATCTGCGAAGTCAGCGTCTCGAGGTGTGCCTCCGGCGTCGCGTCTTCCTGCGCGACCGGCGTCGTGCCGAGATCGGCGAACTTGTCGATCACGCCCTGGTCCGCGAGCGCGGTCTGCAGCGCCTCGGACAGCTTCTGGACGATTTCGTCGGGCGTGCCGGCAGGTGCGTAGAGGCCGTGCCAGACAGTCACTTCCATGTCGAGACCGCCTTCGGCCGTTGTCTCGAGGTCCGGCAGGGTCGGCAGGCGATCGGCCGAGGTCACGGCATAGGCCTTGACTTCGCCGCCCTGGATCTGGCCGGTCGTGTTGGTCGTCTGGTCGCACAGGAAGTCGACCTGACCGCCGATGAGATCGGTCATCGCCGGGCCGGTGCCCTGATAGGGCACTTCGGTCGGCGTCGTCTCGGTGGCGGACATGAAGAGCAGGCCGCACAGATGCGACGCCGCGCCGATGCCGGCATTGGCGTAGGTCACGGTCTCGCCGTTGGTCTTCACGTATTCGACGAGCTCGGCCAGCGTGTTGGGCTCGAGGTCCTTGCGGCCGATGATGGTCATCGGAACCTCGGTGACGAGGCCGATATGGGCGAAATCCTCGACCGGATCATAGGGCAGGGCGCTGTAGAGCGAGGGCGCCGTCGACATGCCGATATGGTGCATGAGGATGGTGTAGCCGTCCGGCTGCGCGGCGGCGACCTGGCCGGCGGCGAGCGTTCCGCCGGCACCGGCCACGTTCTGCACGATGACCTGCTGGCCCAGCGTCGTGCTCATCGGCTCGGCGATCAGGCGGGTGACGGTGTCGGTCGGGCCGCCGGCGGCGAAGGGTACGACGATCGTGATCGAACGCTCGGGATAGGTCTGGGCCTGCGCGGACACGGCTGCGAGCGAAACGCCGGCAGCCATGGCTGCGGCAAACATGGTCTTGAACATGATTCTCGATCCTCCCGATCGAACGTCTGAATTTGATATTGTCGATTTAGGCGGGAAGCGTTTCTCCTCCCTCGCCGACCGCCTCGAAGCGGACGGCCATCGAAAGGGAGCTGCGACAAACTGTCAAGCGCGATTAGACGAATGGCGTAGAACCAGGGGCGATTGGTTAGGGAGAAACAGTTTTCGCACGGCTGGACGGAATGCATTCTGGCTTTCCGCCCAGCGGCTTGGCACATTCGGCTCAAACGGAGATTCAACCTGATGTCGTCAGCCAGATTCAACAAACCGCGCCCCTGGCATGAAATGGCCACCACGCTGGTCGACGTCGCGACGGGGCGAAAACCGGCCGATCTCGTCATCCGCAACGGGCGCTGGGTAAACGTCTATTCGGGCGAGATCATCGCGGGGACCGACCTTGCGATCGCCGGCGGGCGCTTTGCCTATTGCGGGCCCGATGCGAGCCACGCGATCGGCGAGGGGACGCAGGTGATCGACGCGTCCGGGCGCTATCTGGTGCCGGGGCTGTGCGATGCGCACATGCATGTCGAGAGCGGCATGGTGACGGTCACCGAGTTCTGCCGCGCCGTCATTCCGCACGGCACGACGTCGATGTTCATCGATCCGCACGAGATCGCCAACGTGCTCGGCCTTAAGGGCGTGCGGCTGATGCATGACGAGGCGATGGCGATGCCGGTCAACGTCCATGTGCAGATGCCATCCTGCGTACCGTCGGCGCCGGGGCTGGAGACGCCGGGCGCGACGCTCGACGAGAAGGACGTCGCCGAGGCAATGACGTGGGAAAACATCATCGGGCTCGGCGAGGTGATGAATTTTCCGGGCGTTTCGGCGAACGATCCCAAGATGGTGGCCGAGATCGCCGAGACGATGAAGGCCGGCCGCACCGTCGGCGGGCACTACGCCTCGCCCGACCTCGGCCCCGCTTTCCACGGCTATGTCGCAGGCGGGCCGGAGGACGACCATGAGGGCACCCGCGCCGAAGACGCCATCGCCCGCGTGCGGCAGGGCATGCGCGCGATGCTGCGGCTCGGCTCGGCTTGGTACGACGTCGCCGAGCAGGTCAAGGCAGTGACGGAGTCCGGGCTCGACCCGCGCAATTTCATCCTGTGCACCGATGATTGTCATTCGGGCACGCTGGTCGAGGAGGGCCACATGGACCGCGTGGTGCGCCACGGGATCGCGCAGGGGCTGAAGCCTGTCACCGCGATCCAGATGGCGACGCTCAACACGGCGCAGCACTTCAAGATCGAGCGCGAGATCGGCTCGATCGCGCCGGGTAGACTCGCCGATTTCCTGATCGTCTCCGATCTAGCGGCGCTCGCGATCGACCAGGTCTACGCGCATGGCAATCTGCTCGCCGAAAAGGGCCGGCTCGTTGCCGAGATCGAACCCTATCCCTATCCGGCCGAGGCCAAGCAGACGGTGAAGCTCGGCAAGCAGCTTGCCGCTACGGACTTCGACATCAAGGCGCCGGAGGGGGCGAATTCGGTGCGGGCGCGGGTGATCGGCGTGATCGAGAACCAGGCGCCGACGCGGGCGCTCGAAATGGATATGCCCATTGAAAACGGGCTCGTCGCGATGGACGGCGCCAACGACGTCTGCCAGATCGCACTGGTCGAGCGGCACCAGGCGACGGGGAGCGTCGTCAACGCACTCGTCTCCGGGTTCGGCTACAAGAAGCCCTGCGCGATGGCCTCGACGGTCGCGCATGACAGCCATCACATGATCGTCGTCGGCACCAACAAGGCCGACATGGCGCTGGCGGCGAACCGGCTCGGCGAAGTCGGCGGCGGGGTGGTGCTGATCTCGGAAGGGCACGAACTGGCGCTGGTCGAACTGCCGATCGCAGGGCTGATGTCGGACGAGCGCGCGGAGATCGTGGCGGAGAAGGCGGCGAAGCTGACGGCGGCGATGCGCGAGGTCGGCTGCGTCCTGAACAACGCCTACATGCAGCACTCGCTGCTGGCACTGGTGGTGATCCCGGAGCTGCGGATTTCCGACCAGGGGCTGGTGGATGTCAGGACGTTTGAGAAGGTGGAACTGTTCGTTTAGGGCGGTTGGGTCGGCGTCATCCCGGCCGAAGTCCGAGCGAAGCGAGGCGAGAGCCGGGACCCATTCCGTTCGCTTCGAGGTCACGGAGTGGGTCCCGGACAGCCGATCTCCGCTGCGCGTCAATCAGCTTCCGGGATGACCCCCGTGTATGTCTACCTGTTCCAGAAGATCGGCGTGAAGACCACCAGCACGGCGAGGATTTCGAGGCGGCCCATGAGCATGGCGATGGCCATGATCCATTTGGCGGTGTCGGGGATGGTCGCGAAATTGCCGACCGGGCCGATGACGTCGCCGAGGCCGGGGCCAACATTGGTGAGCGCCGTCAGGGCGCCCGACATGGCGCTGATGAAGTCGAGACCCGTCGCCGACAGGAGGATCGTCGTGATCAGCCACAGGATGAAGAACGAAGCGATGAAGAGAACGACGGCGCGCTGCATGGCATCGTCGACCGGTCGGTCGCCGTAGCGCACGCTCTGCACGGTGTTGGGATAGACGAGGCGGCGCAGGCCGTTCAGCACGAGTTCGAACAGGATCAGGAACCGGTAGGCCTTGATGCCGCCCGTCGTCGAGCCCGAGCAGCCGCCGAGGAACATGGCGACGAAGGCGCAGGCGAAGGCGAACGGGCCCCAGGCGGTGTAGTCCGAACTCGCATATCCCGTCGTCGTGATGATCGACATGAAGTTGAAGGCCGAATGCGTCAGCGCATCGATGAAGCCGATGTCGCTCGACAGGCGCACATAGATCGTCACCGCCAGAATGAAGATGAGCACGTAGCCGGCGAAGACGCGCAGTTGCGGATCGCGCAGGGATTCGATGCGCCCGCGCGTGAAGAGCAGGATGACGATCGCGAAGGGCAGGGCGCCGATGAACATGAAGACGGTCGCGATCCACAGCACCGGCAGGTTGTCGTCGTAGAAGGCCATCGACGTATCGTGGGTCGAAAAACCGGCCGTCGAGATGGTGGTCAGCGCATGGTTCACCGCGTTGAAGCCGGTCATGCCGGCGGCCGCGTAGCAAATCGCGCAGATGACCGTCAGCGCGACGTAGATCGCGATCAGGCTCGTCGTATAGGTCGAGAAGCGCTCGAAGGGCCGGTCCGAGATGTCGGAGGATTCGATCTTGAAGTAGGAGACGCCGCCGACATTGAGGAAGGGCAGGACGAAGAGGCCGAGCGCGATGACGCCGAGACCGCCGATCCATTGCAGGAGAGAACGCCAGATCAAAATGCCGGGCGGCAGGGAATCGAGACCGGTCAGAACGGTTCCGCCGGTGGTCGTGATGCCGGAGACCGATTCGAAGACCGCATCGGTCAGCGATATCTCCAGCGAGGATGTGAGGAACGGAATGGCGCCGACGGTACAGGTGGTCAGCCAGAGCAAATTGACGACGAAGAAGCCGAAGCGCGCCGAAAGAACGGGCGGGCGCCCCTGCGTCGCGGCCGCGACGGCCAGCGCCAGCCCGCCGGTCAGGACCGCGGAGAAGGCGAAGACCTGCCAATCCTCATTGCCGAAATAAAGGTCCACGCCGGCCGGTATGAACATGGCGAGGGACAGGTAGATGGCGAAGATCGCCGCGATGTGGATCGCGGTGCGAATGGCGAGATACTGCACGTCTTCCCCGACTTGACCCCTTGAAGCGGCGCGACAGTGGCTTCCGCGCACCGAATATGCAATAGCGCGGCGGACGCGCCAACAGACAAAGACCGCAGGAAGGTCCGAAGCCTTTGCACCGTGACTTCAAAGCCGACGTTCGACTGGCAGCCGACGCCATGCGCGCGCTTTTTCCCGAAACGCCGCTGCAGGAAAACGCGTATCTGTCGAAGAAGACCGGCGCGCGGATATTCCTGAAGCGCGAGGACTTGTCGCCGGTGCGATCCTACAAGATCCGCGGTGCGTTCAACTTCTTCCGCAAGGTGCTGGAAGCGGGGGCGGGGCCGGAGGTGTTCGTCTGCGCCTCGGCTGGCAACCACGCGCAGGGCTTCGCCTATGTGTGCCGGCACCTGGCCAAGCGTGGCGTCATCTTCATGCCGGTGACGACGCCGCAGCAGAAGATCGACAAGACCCGGCTCTTCGGCGGCGAGTTCGTCGAAATCCGCCTGACCGGCGATTATTTCGACGCCTGCTATCGTGCCGCGCAGGTTTTTGCCGCCGAAACAGGCGGACTGATGGTGCCGCCCTTCGACCATGAAGACATCATCGAGGGACAGGCGAGCGTCGCGCAGGAGATCGAGGCGCAGCTTCCGGACGGCGTCGTTGCAGACCTGATCGTGCTGCCGGTCGGCGGCGGCGGGCTTGCGGCGGGGGTGACGCGCTATCTCGCCGATGCCGGCACGCGGTTCCTCTTTGCCGAGCCGGTCGGCGCGTCGAGCCTTCATTCGAGCCTCTCCGAAGGGCGGCGCGTGCGGTTGCCGCAGGTCGACAATTTCGTCGATGGCGCTTCTGTGGCGGAGATCGGCGAAGCGAACTTTGCCGCGCTGTCGCATTTTGTCCCGGACGACGTGACCCGCATCCCGGAAAACCGTATCTGCGCGACGATCATCGAGATGCTGAATGTCGAGGGCGTGGTGCTGGAGCCTGCCGGCGCGCTGGCGATCGATGCGCTGAAGGATCTTGCTCCGAGCGAGATCGCGGGGAAGACAATCGTGCTCGTCGTATCTGGCGGCAATTTCGATTTCGAGCGCCTGCCGGACGTGAAGGAGCGCGCGCTGCGCTTCGAGGGGCTAAAGAAATACTTCGTCTTCCGCTTTCCGCAGCGGCCCGGTGCACTGCGCGACTTCCTCGACCTGCTCGGCCCCGAGGACGACATCGCCCGGTTCGAGTATCTGAAGAAGTCGGCGCGCAATTTCGGCTCCGTGCTGATCGGCATCGAGACGAAGAATCCGGCGAATTTCGCGGTTCTCGCCGAAAAGTTCGAGGCAGCGGGCTGGACCTATCAGGACATCACCGACAACGAGACCATCGCCGGCCTCGTAATCTGAATACACCCACCTGATTTTGCACCGCAGCAAGTTTCGGTTGCATTTGGCAGCGAACAGGCCCATATGAGCCGCACGAGGCGCTTGGGCCGGACTTTCCGGCTTTCCCGAATACGGACTGGTTGCGTCTTTGTCTTGTTCGTTTGCAAGGCAAGCCCGCGGATGACCGCGGCGACGACAGCGCAGCCGCGCGGACCTTAGGGTTCGCCGCCTTGTCGATCCCATTTTGACATATCGCACGCAGGTTGCGCCCTGCGGCATCGAATTTTGCGCCCGGCCAACGCCGCGCGCCAGAAAGAAGACTATTTTGACGACTGAAAACCAGACCACCGCCGCGACCGGCGGTTTCGGCCCCCTCGGCATCGACGGCAAGCTGCTCGAAAGCGCTGCCCGTGCCGGGTTCGTGGAGCCCAAGCCGATCCAGGTTGCGGCCATTCCCGCGCAGATCGCCGGCAAGGACATTCTGGGCGTCGCCCAGACCGGCTCCGGCAAGACGGCCGCCTTCGCGCTGCCGATCCTCAAGCACATCGCCGCGCTCGGCGACAAGCGCAAGGCGAAGACCTGCCGCGCGCTGATCCTCGCGCCGACGCGCGAGCTTGCCGTGCAGATCGAGGAAACGATCCGCGCGATCTCCAAGGGCCTCCACATCTCGACCAGCCTCGTGCTCGGCGGCGTGTCGCGCGGCGGCCAGGTCAAGCGCATGGCGCAGGGCGTCGATATTCTCGTCGCAACGCCGGGCCGCCTGACCGATCTCGTTCGTCAGAACGAGATCGTGCTCTCCGAGACGCGCTGGCTCGTCCTCGACGAGGCCGACCGCATGCTCGACATGGGCTTCATCCCCGATATCGAGCGAATCGCGAAGCTCATCCCGTTCACCCGCCAGACCCTGTTCTTCTCGGCGACCATGCAGCCGGAGATCCAGAAGCTCGCGGACCGTTTCCTGCAGAACCCGCAGCGAATCGAGGTGGCACCGCCCTCCTCCACGGCCAAGACCGTCACCCAGCGTCTCGTCGCCTCGCATTCCAAGGATTACGAGAAGCGTGCGGTCCTGCGTGACATCATCAAGGCCCAGGACGACCTGAAGAACGCGATCATCTTCTGCAACCGCAAGAAGGATGTCGCCGATCTCTTCCGTTCGCTCGACCGGCACGGCTTCTCCGTCGGCGCCCTCCACGGCGACATGGACCAGCGCTCGCGCACGACCATGCTGGCGAACTTCAAGGACAACAACATCACCCTGCTGGTGGCATCCGACGTTGCTGCACGCGGCCTGGACATCCCTGATGTCAGCCACGTGTTCAACTTCGACGTGCCGATCCATGCCGAGGACTATGTCCACCGCATCGGTCGTACCGGCCGCGCAGGACGCTCCGGCAAGGCGTTCACACTGGTGACACGTTCCGACACCAAGTATCTCGATGCGATCGAGAAGCTGATCGGGGAAAAGATCGAGTGGTTGAACGGCGACCTGTCCGAACTGCCGGCTCCGATGGAAAGCCATGACAGCGACCGCGCTCGCAAGGGCGGTCGGGGTCGTGACAAGGATCGCGACAGGGATCGTGACAGGGATCGCGGACGCGGCAAGCGCAGCGAGACCGCACCGAAGGCGGAACAGCCCGAAGAGGTCGAAACAGTGGAAGAGGTTGCCGTGGAAGCGAGCCAGGAGCAGAACAGGCCGGAACGCAGGTCCGAGAGAAGGCCGCAGCCGGCTGCTCGCGCAGGCCGTCAGAACCCCGCCAACGACGACAGCCGCGATCGTCGCTCGCGTCACCGCCGCGATCAGGACGATGGCCCGACACCCGTCGGCTTCGGTGACGACATCCCCGCATTCATGCTGATCGTCGCCAACGCCGGCAAGGCCTGAGTCCGCGTGACCGGCTCGATACCCGGTACGGATTTCCCCGGGGTCGGTACCGGCCTCGTGATTCTGCGTGCAGACGGCAAGGTTCTTCTGTGCCGCCGCCTGCGCCCGCCGGAAGCGGGGCACTGGAATATCGTCGGCGGCAAGGTCGATCCGATGGAGCCTGCGGCCGAGGCCGCGCGCCGGGAGGCCGAGGAGGAGACCGGTCTGCGGATCGGCTCGGTCGAGCCGCTCTGCACCACCGAACAGA
>JAEWET010000047.1:0-36987 GCA_023389195.1 Pseudomonadota bacterium | reverse complement strand
GAGACTTAGGTGACGCGGGGTGGAGCAGCCCGGTAGCTCGTCAGGCTCATAACCTGAAGGTCGCAGGTTCAAATCCTGCCCCCGCAACCAAAACCGAACTCGGACAACAAATACGACGCGCCGCCCTATGGGCGGCTTTTTGCGTTGGGGCATGATGTTTCGGCAAGGCTAGCGGCCGGTGAAGTTCGGCGCGCGGCTCTCTCGGAACGAGGTGACCGCCTCCTGGTGATCGGTCGAGGCGTTTGAGAGGGTTTCGAGGGCGAGGGATGTGTCCATCATCTGGGCGGCGTTCGCCTTCAAGGCTGCGTTGATGGCGCGCTTGGTGGTTCGAATCGCGACTTGCGCGCCGGCAGCGAGGCGGTCGGCGAAGGCGTCGACGGCGGCGTCGAGCTCGGCGGCGGGGAGGGCGTGGGTGATGAGGCCGATGCGTTCGGCTTCGGCGGCGGGGATCATGTCGCCGGTCAGGAGATATCGTTTGGCACGTGCGTAGCCGACGAGTTGCGGCCAGATCAGGGCGCCGCCGTCGCCTGCCGTCAGGCCGACGGTGACGTGCGGGTCGCCGATCTTCGCGTGGTCGGCGGCGAAGATGACGTCGCAGAAGAGCGCCAACGTCGCGCCGAAGCCGGCAGCGTGGCCGTTGAGCTTGGCGATGACCGGCTTGTCGCAATCGAGGAGGTCGAGGACGATGCGCCTGGCTTCGCGGGCGGTCTGGTCGAAGCCTTCGTCGATCATCTTCTGCATCCAGACGATGTCGCCGCCGGCGGAAAAGGCGCGGCCAGCGCCGGTCAGGACGATCACGTCGGAATGCGGGTCGTCTGCTGCCGCCCTGAAGATCGTGGCGAGTTCGCCGTGCATCTTTTCATCGACGGCGTTGAGCTTGTCGGGACGGTTCAGGGTTAGCGTCAGGATGCGTCCACGGCGGGTCGTGCGGATCGTCTCATAGGCGAGGAAATCACTCATTCCGGTCGGTCCTCAAGGCTTGCGGCAATGTCGCCGGCGATCTCGGCGATGGCGGCAAGGGCGACGTCCTCGACGGGGGGTAGGGAGAGGAAGCCGTGGACCATGCCATCATGGCGGCGCAGCGAAACCGCGATGCCCACCTGTCGCAGATGTGCAGCAAAGGTTTCGCCCTCGTCGCGCAAGATGTCGAACTCGGCGGTCGAGATCGACACCGGCGGAAGCGCGGAAAGCTCGGCCGGACTGGCTGCGAGCGGCGAAGCGAGCGGATTTCCGGCATGGGCGCTTTCGCCGAGGTAGCAGTCCCAGAACCATTTCATGCCGGCGCCACTCAGAAGGTAGCCGTCGGCGAATTCGCGTTGCGAGGGGCTGGCGCAGGCGACGTCGAGAACCGGATAGATCATCGCCAGGTGACGAAGGTCCATGGCGTATTTGCCGGCGACTATCGCCATCGCGCATGCGATGTTGCCGCCTGCGCTGTCGCCGCAAAGCGCGATGCGCGTGCCATCGAGGCCGAGCGCTCCGGCTTCGGCGCGCAGCCAGCGCAAGACCGCAAGGCCATCTTCGAGTTGGCCGGGAAAGCGGGTTTCGGGCGCGAGGCGATACTCGATCGAGGCGACTGCAGCGCCGGATTTTTGTGCAAGCACGCGGCAGATCGTGTCATGCGTGTCGAGGTCGCCCCAGACCCAGCCGCCGCCATGCAGGAAGAGGATGATCGGCAGGTGGGGTGCATCGGTCGGGCGGTAGAGCCTAAGCGCGATGCCGCCAGGGCCGGCAAGCGTCCGGACTTCGGCGATTTCGACCCTTGCCGGACCGGGCATGGCCGCGTTGGCGGCGCGGCGCACCTTTTCCATCGGAACATGGGCCGGCGGCGGGCGCACATGATTGCGCGGGTCGGCCAGAAACGGTTTCAAACGCGCGTCGAGCGGCATGGCACGGACCCTTGCAAACTTGTAAGTTGCGATACTTACGTGTAAGTAGGTTTTATTGCTGATGAGAACGGTAGTGCGGACGGCGCTTCGTGTAAAGCCGTTCTCCGGCATCTGGAGGTTTGCCGCCGGCGCGGCCGCGGGAGGCGCGATGACGTCGAGTTTGAAGGAACGGCAGGACGCTCTCGTGCGGCGCCATCCGCAATGGGTCGCCCGGACGCTCCACGGCCTGCTCGACCATGCCACGGAGAGCTTTCCCAACCGTCCCTGCGTCGTCACTGATGATTTCACCTGGACCTATGCGCAGATGAAATCGCGCTCGGAAACGATCGCCGCCGGGCTTATGGCGGCCGGTGTGCGGCCGGGCGACCATGTGGCGATGGTGCTCGCCAACCATCCCGATTTCGTCGCGTTGAAATATGCGATCTCGCGGGTCGGCGCGACCGCGATTGCGGTCAATTTCCTCAACCGCCGCGACGAGCTCGGTTATGTGCTCAAGCAGTCCGACGCGGCGTTTCTCGTGACGATGGACCGATTTCGCGACCTCGACTATCTCGGCGCGCTGGATGCGCTGATGCCCGGCTGGGAGAGCGCAGGCGGCGGCGATGCCTTTCGGCGGTTGAAGCGCGTGGTGGTATTTCCCACCGGCGATGCGCCGGTTCGCGAAGGTGCGACGGCGTTCGACCAGCTTCTTGCAGCGGATGCCGGCGGGGCGACATTTCCGTCCGTCGATCCGCAATCGGTCAGCGACATCATCTACACGTCCGGCACGACCGGCGCGCCGAAGGGCGTGATGCTGACGCATGACATGCTGCTGCGCGCGGCGTTCGGCAGCGCCTTCTGCCGCGGCTTCGACGATGGCTGGCGCGTGACGTTCTCGCTGCCGATGTATCATGTCTACGGCTATGTCGAGGGCATGCTGACGGTGCCCTTCGTCGGCGGGGCGATCATTCCGCAAGTTCAGTTCAGCCCGGTCGGTACGCTCGACGCGATCGACACGCACCTTGCGGACGATGTGCTTCTGGTGCCGACGATGACGAGCGTCATCCTCGACGAACTGCGCGCGCGGCCGCGCGAGCTGCCGTCGTTGCGGGCGGTGATCTCGTCGGGGCAGCGTTCGCCGCAGAGCATTTTCCGGGACATCTTCGACCTGATGACGCCGGACGAGGTGACGACGGGCTACGGCATGACGGAAGTCACCGCGACGACGATGGCGACGCGCGCAGACGATCCCTACGAGCGGCTCGCCTCGACGAACGGCCGGATGCGCGAGATCGGGCCGGCGGGCGAGCCGAGGCTCGGTGGACGCCTCGTCGACTACCGCATCGTCGATCCCGAGACCGGCAAGGTGCTCGGGACGGGCGAAGTCGGGGAATTGATGGCCAGGGGGCCGGGCGTGACGCGGGGCTATTACAACAAGCCGGATGCGACCGCGGAAGCGTTCGATGCCGAAGGCTGGCTCCACACCGGCGATCTCGCGCGGTTTGACGCCGACGGCTACATGACGCTGGTCGGGCGGCGCAAGGAATCCTATCGCTGCGGCGGCGAACAGGTGATGCCGACCGAGATCGAGGACGTGCTGACGGCGCATCCGGCAGTGCTGCAGGCGCATGTCGTTCCGGTGCCGGACAGGCGCATGGGCGAGGCGGGTGCGGCCTATGTCGTGCTGCGCGACGGGGTGCCGGTGGCACCGGACGAACTGATCGCGCTTTGCGCCGACAGGCTCGCGCGCTTCAAGGTGCCGAAATACGTGCTGCCGATCCGGGCCGAGGACCTGCCGACAACGCCGTCCGGCCGCGCCCGCAAGTTCCTGCTCACCCAGCGCGCCATCGAGGAGTTGCAACTGACATGACCGCCGCACTCAATGCGCAGGCCGAGCCGATGGAAAATCCGTCCGCGACGGCCGTGCGGATCACGAAGGATACGCCGGTCGGCTTCGAGCTGATCGGGGTGAAGAAGAAGGCGGCGATCCAGCTCATGGGCTCACGGCTCTGGGGCCGGTTCAACCCGAACCACTGGGACCCGGTCTATGCGGCCGAGACAGGGCTGAAGGCGCCGATCCAGACCGGCGAGATGTCGTCGGCCTATATCGCCGAGATGTGCGTCAACTATTTCGGCGCCGATTTCTTCGTCGGCTCACGCATGCAGTGCAAATACGTCGCCTCGACCTTCGCCAACGAAATCATCACCACACATGGCGTGGTGCGCGAAAAGACGCCGAACGGCGAGGGCTACCGCTTCAAAGTCGAGTTCTGGGCCGACAACGAGGCGGGCGAGGTCAAGACGGTCGGCTTCCTCGAAGTCGATGTCGGGGTGCAGGGAGAACTGGCATGATGCCCGAGCCGAGGACGGACGATCTGCGTCCGATGACGCCGCTGCAGATCGCGCAGGAGCGCGCTTTCGTCGAGGGGCTGCAGGAGGAATGCCAGACCTACTGGGACATGGTCGAGATCGGCGATGTGCTGTCGCGCGAACTCTATCTCGCCCCGGAGCTGATCATCCTCTATGCCGACGCGGTGGAGGACTACAATCCCTGGTACGAGGGATGGCGCATGAACAAGTGGCGGATCGAGGGTGAATCGCCCTTCGGCTCCGCAATCGTGCCGCCGCTGCTCGTCTCGCATTTCGTGCTGTCGGTCCAGTTCGACCACACCAAGCCTTTCGCGATCGGGTCGATCCATACATTTCACGACACCGAGATCGTGGCGCCGATCCCTGTGGGGGCGACGATCCGGATCACGACCCGGGCGACCGACAAATATGTGAAGCGCGAGCGGCGCTATGTGCGCCACGAGGTGACGGTCGAGGATGTAGAGACCGGCAAGCTCTATATGACCGAAATTCGGGACATCCTGTCCCTTTGAGGCGGGGAATCGCCTAGACTGGCTGCGGAACGCGCCTCTAATCAGGTGCTTGAGGAAATGAAGGCGATGGCCAAAGAAGCCCAAGGGCACCTGAAGATCCGCGACGAGGTTGCGGCATTGAAGCGCGAGCGCACGGTAAGCGCGGCGGCCGATCTCTTCTATGAGAAGGGCTACGACAACACGACCCTGGACGAGGTTGCTGAGCGGCTGGGCGTCACCAAGCCGTTCATCTACGCAAATTTCGGCTCGAAAAGCGAACTTCTGGCGGAAATCTGCGAGCGCGGCGTGCGCGCGGCACTCGACGAGATCGAGGGCGTTCTTGCCGAGGAGCTGGGGCCGACGGACAGCCTGCGCCTTTTCGGCAAGCGCTACGTGACCTCGATCCTGATGAACCAGAAGAACATCGCGATCTATACGCGCGAGGAAAAGAACCTCGAACCGGCCGATGCGCGGCGGCTTGGCGACATGCGGCGCCGGTTTTTCGGCCAGGTGGCGACCCTTTTGCAAGCCGGCTCCGACGCGGGCGAATTCGACCTCGAAGACGCCAAGATGGGCGCGCTCGCGATCGGCGGCGCGGTGAGCTGGTCGACCTTCTGGTACAGGCCGGAAGGCCGGCTCGAAGTCGCCGGCATCGCCTCGGAAATGACGCGGCTGATCCTTGGAATCGCCGGCGCCAAGCGCGCGCCGATCAAGCGGAAGGCCGAGGCGACGGCGGTCTGATCGCTACTCGTCCGTGCCCAGATAGGCGGCGATCACGGCCGGGTCCGAGCGGACCGCGCGCGGGTCGCCATCGGCGATCTTGCGGCCGAAATCGAGCACCACGATCTTGTCCGAGACGTCCATGATGACCGGGATGTCGTGCTCGACGATCAGGAAGGTCATGCCCATTTCGGCGCGCACGCGCTGGACCAGCGCCGTCATCGCGGCCTTTTCGGTCTTGCTCATGCCTGCCATCGGCTCGTCGAGCAGGATGAGCTTCGCCTTCTGCATCAGGGCGCGGCCGAACTCGATGCGCTTCTGCTGGCCGTAGGGGAGTTGCGAGGGCTTGGCGTCGGCGACGTCCTTGAGGCCGAGATAGGCGAGGATTTCGCGCGCCTGCGCTTCGGCCTCCACCTCTTCCGTGCGGGTCGCCCCGGTGCGGAACATGCCCTGCAGAAGGCCGGACGAACCCTTGAGATACGCGCCGACCAGAAGGTTTTGCAGGACTGTCAGGCCGGAGAACAGCGCCAGGTTCTGGAAGGTGCGGGCGATGCCGTGCTTTGCGATGCGGTGGGCTTTGAGGCCGGTGATGGTTTCGCCGCCGAAACGGATGGCGCCGTCTGTCGGCCTGTACATGCCGGTCACGCAGTTGAACATGGTGGTCTTGCCGGCGCCGTTGGGGCCGATCAGCGCCGTCACCTTGCCCTCGTCGAGCGAGAAGGAGACGTCGTCGAGCGCGACGATGCCCTGGAAGCGCATATGCAGCGCATCGATCTCGAGAAGCGGCCGGGTCATGCGTGCGCTCCTTCGTTCGCCGGGCGCTCGGTGCCGAGGTAGGAATCGTGGATGGCCGAGCTTGCCGCGACTTCGGCGGCAGTGCCGGAGAGCGCGATGCGGCCGCGATCGAGCACATAGGCATGTTCGGCAAAGCCGAGCGCCAGCTTGGCGTTCTGTTCGACGATGAGCATCGAGGAGCCGAAGAGTTCGCGCACCTTTTTCAGTTCCTCGTAGATGGAGCGGACGAGAAGCGGCGCGAGGCCGAGCGACAATTCGTCGACGAGCAGGAGCTGCGGGCGACCGATCAGCGCGCGGCCGAGGGCAAGCATCTGCTGTTCGCCGCCGGACATCCAGCCGGCCGACTGGCCGCGACGTTCCTTGAGGCGTGGGAAGAGCGAATAGACCGCGTCGAGCCCATCCTGGCGCTTGGCGCTGGGGAGGATCGCGGCGCCGACGAGGAGATTGTCCTCGACGGTGAGGCTCTTGAAGATCAGGCGGCCTTCGGGCGATTGCGCCATGCCGAGCCGGATGCGCTTGTGCGGCGGAAGGGTGTTGACGACGCGGCCGTCGAAACGGACGGAACCGCCCTCGATGCGGCCGTGATGGTGGTCGAGCAGGCCGGAGATCGCGCGGATGAGCGTCGTCTTGCCGGCGCCGTTGGCGCCAAGCAGGGCGACGATGCCGCCGCGCGGGACCGTGAGGGTGACATCGTCGAGCGCGAGGCCCTTGCGGGCATAACCGACCGAGAGGTTTTCGACGGAGAGGATGGGTTGGTCGCTCATCCGCGTCTCCTGCCAAAGAGGGCCGCGCGCAGCTTGGCGATCAAATCGGCCATGCCGCCGGGTGCGAAGATCAGGAGCACGATGACGATCAGGCCGAAGATCATCTGCACGAGCTGCGGGCGGTGATCGACGAGGACGGTGCGCACGATGCCGGTGGAATCGGCGGCGAAGGACGTCAGGCCGGTGATGATAGTGGGCAGGAGCAGCCAGACGGCGGCGCCGAGGAGAGACCCGGACAGCGAGCCCAGCCCGCCGATAATGATCATGGCGATGAACTGGATCGCGAAATTGATGCCGAAGACTTCCGATGTCGCGTTGCTCAGGAGATGCGCATAGAGCGCGCCGGCGACGGCGGCGATGGCCGAGCTCAGCGCGAAGGCCTTGAGACGCAGGATGCGGACATCGGCGCCCATCGCGGTGGCGGCGAGCTCGTGGTCGCGCATTGCCATCAGCGCACGGCCCTCGCGCGTGGCGAGCACGTTGCGCAGGCCGAAATAGACGAGGGCGACGAGCGGCAGCAGGAAGAAATACCAGCGGATCGGGCTGTCGATCGCGATCGGGCCGATATTCGGCTGGGCGAAGGGCACGCCGACGACGCCGAAGAAGGCGAACTGGTATTCCTGGAAGAGGAAGACGACGACGTAGTGCACCGCCAGCGTGGAGAGGACGAAATAGAGCCCGCGCACGCGCAGCGAGGGCAGGCCCGCCAGGATGCCGGCGAGCGCGCCGGCGATGGCCGCGCAGAAGAGGACCAGCGGGAACGGCCAGCCGAACTGCGTGCCGAAGATCGCGGCCGTCATCGCGCCGGTGGCGTAGAAGGCGGCATGGCCGATGGAGATCAGGCCCGCGCTGCCGGTCAGGAAGTTCAGCGACAGCGCGCCCAGCATCGCGATCAGCATCAGATTGATCTGGGTCAGGCCCAGATTGAGAAGCTGCATGTTCGACAGCGGGATGCCGAAGATGGAGCGGCTGACGAGGACGAAGGGTGCGTAAACGAGTACGGCTAGGATGATGGCGCGGACGATCCATCGACCGGTCGACGTCCTGGCGCGGGCTGGTGCGACGGTTGCAGGGGCGAGCGTGTCGGACATCAGACCCTCCCCAGTTCGCGCTGGCCGAGCAGGCCCCAGGGGCGGACCATCAAAATCAGGAGAAGCAGGCCGTAGATGACGATGTCGGTGGATTTCGGCGAGATGTAGGAGCCGGCGAACTGTGCGATCAGGCCGACGAGCAGGCCGCCGATGATGGCGCCGGGAATGGATTGCATGCCGCCGATGACGACGGCGGGAAGCGCGAGGAGGCCGATGGCCTCGAGCTCGGGCGAGACGATCTGGATCTGGCCAAGGAAGAGCCCGCCGATGCCGGCCAGCACGGCGCCGATGGCCCAGGCGAGGCGGTTCATGGCGTTGACGTTGACGCCGGAGACGAGGGCGGCCTCATGGCCGTCCGCCGTCGCGCGCATCAGGAGGCCGACCGAGGTGAAGCGGAAGAAAGCGCCGAAGATTGCCATGCAGGCCCAGCTCGTCAGCGCGGCGATGAGGTGGAGTTGCGAGATGCGCAGATCGCCGATGCGGATGACGCCGGAGGGGAGCGGCGTCGTCAGGACGCGGCCCTGAGGGCCGTAGAAGATCTCGACGCCGGCGCGCAGGACGATCGACAGCGCGATCGTCACCATGATGATGGCGAGCATCGAGCGTCCCGCAAGCGGCTGGATGAGGAAGATGTGCGCAAGCACGCCCAACGTCGCGCAGGCCACGATCATGAACGCGATCGCAAGCCCGAACGGGAGCCCGAGGGAGGAGATCGCGGTGACGGCGAAATAGGCGCCGCACACCGCGAACATTCCCTGCGCGAAGTTGAACACGTCAGTGGCCTTGAAGACCACGGCGAAACCGAGGGCGACGAGCCCGTAGATGCTGCCGAGGGCGAGACCGCTGAAGAGGACTTGCGCGAACATCCGATCACTCCGCCGGCTTGGTGTATTTCTCGTAGTCGGCGTAGTCCCCGTCGGCCGTGAAGGCCGAGTTGTCGTAGTCGTAGCTGAACATCTTCAGCACCTGCGGGCCGATGTGGTCCTCGGGCGTGAAGACGATGGGGGCGGCAAGGCCCTTGCTGTCGACCGTGAAGCCGCCTTCGAGCCCCTTGACGAGGCTTTCGCGGGTCGGGTTCTCCCCTGCCATTTCGAGCGCCTGCGCGGCCAACTGGCCGGCGACCCAGCCGGCGACGTAGTTGATGTTGCCGGACAGGTCCTCGTTGCCCGCCGTTTCGGCATAGGCGACGAGTTCGGCATTGCCTTCCGCGTCATCCGCGCCGCCGGGCGTGAAGCAGGAGATGAAGTTGTAGTTGGCGCCGGCCTCCGCGCCGAGCGCGGCATAGACCGAGGGCGTGCCGAGATAGGTGATGCCGAAGGCCGGCGTCTCGAGCCCGTATTGCGCGAGCGTCTTCATCGTCAGGATCGCGGTGTTCTCGATGCCGTAGATGGTGATGAAGTCGGGCTCTTCCGACATGATCTGCTGAACCTGCGGCGTGACGTCGGCGGCGGTCACCTTCATCGTCGTCGACGTGGCCGTGCCGTTATACTTGGCGACGGCGTCCGCGACGAACTGGGCGTATTCCTGGCCACCGGCCGTCTCGATGGCGACGGTCATGACCTTCGGATTTTCCAGGCCGAGCTTCTCGACCATGTAGCCGACGCCGGCCTCGGCCTGCTGCCGGTAGCCGCAAAAGCCGTTATAGACCATCGGCGAGACGGGTTCGGAGAGCGCCTTGGTGGGCGTGTAGGTGCCGATGACCGGAACCTTGCCGTTCTTGATCGTGTCGGCGAGGGCGACCTGCGAGACCGAGCTGCCCATGCCGGAAATCGCGATGACGGGCGTCTGGCCGACGAGCTTTTCGAAGGCGATCTTGTCGGTGGCCGCATCGAAGCGGTTGTCCTCAACGAGGAGGTTCAGCTTACGGCCGTTGATCCCGCCATCCTCGTTGATCCTGGCGGCGTAGTCCTGGAAGCCGCGCACCCACACGCTCTGCGATGAGGCGGTCGGGCCGGACATGTCCATCAGGATGCCCCAGTCGACCCGGTCGGCATGAACGCCGTCGGCGGGCGATTCCTGGGCGTGGGCGGTGAGGCTTGCAAGACCGGCGGCGAGCGTCAGCGCGACTGACAGGGCGACCGGGCGAAGGCTGCGATCGTTCGATCGCGTGAATGAATTCTGTGTCATGGTTCCTCCTGCTGACACGTCGATGATCTTGGTCGTCACCGGATCGGCCATCATTGGCAGGACCGGTTCATTCCTCCATCTTATCCCTTTGCCTGATCGGTCACCTCCTTCGACCCCGCATCATCGACCCTGCCAGTTCGGCCGGCGCTTCTCCGCAAATGCCCGCGCGCCTTCGCGCGCGTCCTCGGATGCGACGATCTCTTCCAAAAGCGCGTGCTGGCGCGTCCAGACCTCGTCGGCCGGCCAGTCGCCCGCCTCGTTGACGATGCGCTTCGACATGGCGACGGAGAGCGGCGCGTTGGCGGCGATCTCGCGGGCGAGGACGCGTGCGGCATCGAGCGCCTGGCCCGGCTCGGCGAGCCGGTTGACGAGGCCGAAGCGATGCGCCTCGGCGGCGGTCATCATGCGGCCTGTCAGGGCGTATTCCATCGCGATCTGGCGCGGGACGCGCTGCGGCAGGCGCACGAGCCCGCCCGAGCCGGCGATCAGGCCGGTCTTCACTTCCGGAATGCCGAAACGGGCTTCGTTCGAGGCGACGATCAGGTCGCAGGCGAGCGCGATCTCGCAGCCGCCGGCCAGCGCATAGCCTTCCACGGCTGCGATGAGCGGCTTTGCGGGCGGGGTCTCGCAGATGCCGGCAAGGCCGCGCCCGTCGAGCTCGACGCGCTCGCCAGCGAGGAAGGCTTTCAGGTCCATGCCCGAAGAGAAATGGCCGCCTGCGCCGGTGATGATTCCAACGGTAAGCTGGGGATCGGCGTCGAGCCGGTCGATGGCATCGGCGATCGCCTGCGACGTCGCGCGGTCGATCGCGTTGCGCGCGTGGGGACGGCCGATGGTGACGACGAGGATCGGGCCGTCGATCTCGACGAGGACGGTCGGCGCATGGGTTTGGTGAATCGTCATCGCATCACCCTTTCGAGCGCGGCATGAAGCCCGACGCGGTCGCGGATGACGCGGCCCGAGGCGACACGGCCGTCTTCGACGCGGACGATGCCGTTGACGTAAAGCGTCGCGGGCAGGTCGATCGCGCCGATTTTCGCAAGGCCGCCGCGGTAGAGGCCGGTCTGGCGGACGTGGAAGACAACGTCCTGGCCGGACGAATTGAGGAAGACGGTCTCGGTTTCGCTCACGTCGAAGCGGAGTGGCGAACCGGTGATGTGGTCGTCGTCGCAGCGGACCGTGGACGGCTCGCGCGGCCATGCCCCTTGCAGCCAGTCGGCGACGATCCGTTCGGCTGCCTTGTCGCGTGGCAGGAGCGCGACATCCCATGGGGCTGCGGCCGGCGGGTCGACCGGATCGGCGACGCTGGATTTGAGCTGGCGCTGGCGCGTCATGTAGTCTTCCTGCGCGATGCAGCCGGTGAGGACTTCACCGTTCGAGCGCCAGATGCCGACGCCGGACCAGACGGCCTGCCTGCCTTCGTTCGCGCCATGCTCGGAGAAGAAGGCCGCGGCCCAGTCCTCGCCGGCGACCGTCTGGTGGACGGTCATGGAGAGGTCGGGGAAACGCTTCATCTGGACATCGACCGCGGGCAGCCAGACGTCGTCGCGGCCGGCGAGCGTCACGTCGCCGATCTCCAGCGCATAGTCCGGGGCGACGAAAGCGGCGCAGGCGGCGGCGTCGTGACGGTTGAAGTAATCGTTGACCCAGCGCCGCACCAGCGACAGGGCGGCTGCGCCGGGACGCCGGTAGATGCGTCGCATCTCGTGCTTCAAAAGCTTGCCGGACGCATTGCGCGGCAGCGCTTCGACGAACACCACGCTGGTCGGGCACTTGTAGCGCGCGAGCCGGCCGCGCGTGAACTCGATGATGTCTTCGGCCGTGGCCGTGCCGTCTTGATGCAGCACGACCACGGCCATCGGCGTCTCGCCCCAACGAGAATGCTCGATGCCGATCACGCCGACCTCTCGGACAGCGGGATGGGCATTGAGCGCGTTTTCGATTTCGGCCGGGTAGATGTTCTCGCCGCCGGAGATGATCATGTCCTTGAAGCGGTCGACCAGATAGAGGTAGCCGTCCGCGTCGCGGTAGCCGGCGTCGCCGGTGCGATACCAGCCATGCTCGACGATCGCCTCGCGGGTCGCGGCCGGGTTGTTCCAGTAGCCCTTCATGATCATGGCCGAACGAAGCCAGACCTCGCCGACGGTTCCGGTCGCGGCGTCCGTTTGGGTCGCCGGGTCGATGACGCGCAACTCGACCCAGGGCAAAGGCTTGCCGCAGGATTTGAGGAGGTTGGCGCGGGGGCCGTCGGGCTCGTGGTCGGCCGGCGGCAGGATCGTCACCGTGCCGGACGCCTCGGTCATGCCATAGGCGTGCATGAAGCCGCAGTTGAGCTTTTCGATCGCGCGCTTCAGGAGCACGTCGCCGATGGGGGCGGCGCCGTACATCAGGAGTTCTAGGCTCGACAGGTCGGCGTCCTCGATGCCGGGCGCCTGCAGGATCATCTGGACGACGGCCGGGACGAAGAAAGTGTGGGTGACGCGGTGGCGGGCGATGAGTTCGATGGCGCGCGCCGGATCGACCTCGCGCATCAGCACCGTGTGGCCGCCGGCCATCATCGTGCTCGAGCCGTAGCCGCAGCCCCCGATGTGGAACATCGGCATGGCGACGAGATTGACGCTTGCTGGGGTCATGCCCCAGGCATCGGCGAGCTTGCGCGTGTAGGACATGCCCTCGTTTGTGAGCATCACGCCCTTCGGCAGGCCGGTCGTGCCGGATGTGTAGAGGAGGAGGATCACCTCGTCCGGCGCGCCGCGATGGCCGGGATCGGTTGCGGGGTGGGCGTCGCGCCATGCATCGTAGGCCTCGCCGAAGACGATCGTGTGGATCGGCGTTTCGGGGAGCAGCGCCTTTTCCTGCGCGCCGGCGATGACGATGGCGGGCGCGGCGTCGGCGAGGATGGCCGCGATCTCGGAGGCGGCGAGGCGCCAGTTCAGGCCGACGAAGATCGCGCCGATCTTGCTGCAGGCGATGATGAGTTCGAAGAATTCGGCGCGGTTCTTCGTCAGCACCGCGACGCGGTCGCCGGGACGGATGCCTTCGGCGCGCAACGCATTGGCGGTGCGGGAACTCAGGGCGTCGAGTTCGGCGAAGGTCTGTGTCACATCCTCGAAGGTGAGGGCAGGCGCGTTCGGGCGCGCGGCGGCGTGGCCGCGGATGATCTCGGCGAAGGTGCTGGCGGTCTGGTGTGCCATGTTCATCGCCTGATCGCCCTCAATAGCTCTTCGGCAGGCCCAGCGAATGCTGGGCGACGAAGTTGAGAACCATTTCCCGGCTGACCGGGGCCGTCTTGTGCAGGCGGGCGATGAACCAGAGATCGGCCAGGCCGTATTCGAGCGCGAGCCCATTGCCGCCATGGGTCTGGATCGCCTGGTCGAGCGCTTCGAGCGAGGCGTCGGCGGCGGCGAACTTGGCCATGTTGGCGGCCTCGCCGGCTTCGCCCGAGCCCTGATCGTACAGCTGGGCCGCCCGCGCCGTCATCAGGCGCGCCTGCTGGACAGCGACATAGGCCTTGGCGAGGGGGTGAGCGACGCCTTGGTGCGCGCCGATCGGCGTCTTCCACACGCTCCGCTCGCCGGCATAGGCCGCGCCCTTTTCCAGCGCGTAGCGCGCGATGCCATTGTTGATCGCGGCGGCGCAGATGCGTTCGGGATTGAGGCCGGCGAAGAGGTGCTTCAGCCCCTGGCCCTCGGTGCCGACAATGGCGTCGGCTGGCAGCTTCACGTCGTCGAAATAGAGCATGAACTGCGTTTCGGGCACGTGCAGCGCCGTCTCGATCGGCGTCTTCGAAATGCCCTTCGCATCCGGCGGGACGATGAAGATGGAGAGCTGGCCGCGGCCCTGCGCATCGAGCGTTTCGCCGCGCGCGACGACCATGATCGCGTCGACCTCGTCGACGGCCGACGTCCAGTATTTGGTGCCCTTCAGGCTCCAGCCATTGCCGTCGCGGCGGGCGACGGTGGACACTTTGTGGGTGTTCGAGCCGGCATCGGGCTCGGTGATGGCGAAGGCGAGGCGCAGCTTGCCGCTGGCGAGGCCGGGCAGCCAGAGCTTCTTGATCTCGTCGCTCGCATGCTGCTCGATGATGGGCGCGCAGATCGAGCCGATGACGAGCGAGAGAATGGGGCAGCCCTGCGCCGCCGTTTCCTCGACGATGACGTTGTAGTCGGCAAGGCCGCTGCCGGAGCCGCCATATTCCTCGGAGATGTGGACGCCGAGAAAGCCGGCATCGGCCATCGCGTTCCACAGCGCCTCGGGCTTTTCCTTGCGCTTGACGACATCCTGGAAATAGCGCCGGCCATAGCCGCCGACGAGCTTGCCGACGCTGTCGCGCAGCATGGCGTGGTGGTCGGCGGTGTCGACGAGCGTGGTGTTGAAGAGGCTAGCCATGGCGTCGCAGCGCCCCTTTCTCGTCGGGCTTCGACCAGTCGAAGAAGCCCCTGCCGGTCTTCGCGCCGAGATCGCCGCGCGCCACCATGTCTTCGAGCAGCTTCGGCGGCGCGTAGCGGGGGCCGAGCGTCGCGGAAAGCTGGCGGGCGATGTCGAGGCGCACGTCGAGGCCGACCATATCGGAGAGGCGCAGCGGACCGATCGGATGGCGGTAGGCGACGAGCATGGCGCGGTCGATGTCGTCGGCGGAGGCGACGTTGTCCTCCAGCATGCGGATCGCTTCCAGCGCGGCGATCAGGTCGAGCCGGCTGGTCGCGAAGCCCGGAACGTCGCGCACGGTGATCGTGGTCTTGCCGGCGGCTTCGGCGAAGGCGCGGGCGGCGGCGAGGGTCACATCGCTTGTCTGCGCGCCGCGGATCAGCTCGACGAGCTGCAACGACCAGACCGGATTGAAGAAGTGCATGCCGAGGAAGCGCGAGGCGTCGGAAACGTTCTGCGCCAAGGCGTCGATCGACAGAGCACTGGTGTTGCTGGCGATGATCTTCGGGCGCCGCGCGTCGATGGCGCGCAGCACGTCGCGCTTGATCTCGATGCGTTCAGGCACGGTCTCGACGACGAGGTCGAGTGCTTCGGGCAGGTCGTTCGCATTGCCCAGATAGCGGATCGCATCGATCCGGGATTGCGCGTCTTCGGCTGACACCTTGCCGCGTTTGGCTGCGCCGTCTGCGACTTCGGCTAGCGTCTTCTTTACCGTCGCAATGCGGACTTCGGACGGTTCGACGAGCGTCACGTCGAAGCCGGCCATCGCGAAGACGTAGACGATGCCGACGCCCATCGTGCCGCCGCCGACCACCGCGATGCGTTCAGATCGCATGGCTGCCTCCATTAATGTGGATGCCCTGGCCGGTGATGTGGCGGGCATGGTCGGAGGCGAGGTAGATCATCAGGTCGGCTATCTCCTCGGGCTCGGCGTAGCGGCCGTCCGGGATGGAGGCGGTGCGACGGCGGCGCAGTTCGGCCGCATCGCCGCCGGCCTGCGCGGCCTCGATCTCGTCGAGCATGGCGGTGGCGACCGGGCCGGGGCAGACGGCGTTGACGCGTACGCCCTTGCGCGCGACTTCGAGCGCGGCGGTCTTGGTCAGGCCGAGCACGGCGTGCTTGCTGGCGGTGTAGGGGCCGAGATTGCGGGTGGCGACGTGGGAACCGAGGGAGGCGGTATTGACGACGGCGCCGCGTCCGTTCGTGGTCATGACCGGCAGGACATGCTTGAGGCCGAGGAAGACGCCTCCGACATTGATCGCCATGACGCGGTCGAAATCCTCCAGCGAATAGGAAGAGATGGGCGCGATCGGTCCCTGCCAGCCGGCATTGTTCATGAAGATGTCGATCGTGCCCCAGCGCCGCATCGCCTCGCCGACATAGGCGGCGACATCGGCCTCGCTGGTGACGTCGGCGCGTTGGAACACGACTTCGCGGCCGGCGGCGCGGCTCAGCTTCTCGGTTTCCTTGCCGGCGGTTTCCGATAGATCGACAGCGAGGACACCGGCGCCGAGGGCGGCAAGGCCGAGTGCGACGGCGCGGCCGATGCCGCCGCCCGCGCCCGTCACCACCGCAGCCCTGCCGGCGAAGTCGATCCTCATGACGATGCCGCGCTCCGCTGGTCGTTCGTCGCAGCGCCGAGGGGGGCCTCGCGCAGGGCGAAGCCGGAATAGCCTTGCGCCGCGCAATCGTTGAGGATGCGGCGATAGCCGCGGATGCCGCCGGAATAGGGCATGAAGACGCGCGGCTTTCCGGCCACTTCGGCGCCGTTGTAATAGGAGTTCGTGGACATGTAGAGCGTCTCGCGGGCGCGCTCGTTGACGTGCTCGACCCAGGCGCGCTCGGCTTCCGGCTCCGCCTCGAACTCGACGATGCCGTTGGCGTCCATGTAGGCGACAAGGTCGGCCGCCCAGTCGATCTGCTCCTCGATCGACACCATCACGTTCGACAGGAGCGAGGGACTGCCGGGGCCGACGACGATCAGCATGTTGGGAAAACCGGCGACGCCGACGCCGAGCTGGGTGATCGGGCCTTCCGACCATTTCTGCTTGAGCGTCAGCCCGTCGCGTCCCTTGATGCGGGGCTTCAGGATCGAGCCGGTGAAGGCGTCGAAGCCGGTCGCGAAGATGACGATATCGAATTCGTGCTCCTTGTCGGCCGTGCGGATGCCTTTCGGGGTGAACTCGACGATCGGGAATTCGCGCAGATCGGCGAGTTCGACATTGTCGCGATTGAAGGCCTGGAAATAGCCGCTGTCGACCGACGGGCGGCGCGCGGCGAAGGGATGGCCGCTCGGGACCAGCTTGTCGCGCAGCTTCGGATCGTCGATCACCGAGCCGATCTTCTTCTGGATGAATTCGGCCGCGGTGTCGTTGGCCGGCTTCGACAGGAGAATGTCGTAATAGGCGAGGGCGAAGCCGAAGCCGAGCCGGTGCCAGGCGGCCTCGTAGACGCGGTCGCGCTCCTCGGCCGGCACGTCGAGGGCGGACTGGCGGTTGGGCTTGAAGCCGAGGCCGGTCGGCGAGTTGCGGCACTGTTCGCGCCGTGCGCGGTAGTCCGCCTTGACGCGGCGGTCTTCCTCGTCGGTCACCGGCGCGTTTGCCGCGGGAACGCTGTAGTTCGGCGTGCGCTGGAAGACGGTCAGATGCGCCGCCTTTTCGGCGATGACGGGCGTCATCTGCATGCCGGACGAGCCGGTTCCGATGATCGCGACGCGCTTGCCTTCGTAGTCGACGTCGTGTTTCGGCCAGATGCCGCTGTGGATGATCTCGCCTTTGAGCGAGGACTGGCCGGGATAGTCGGGCGCCTTGGTCGTCGACAACTGACCGACGGCCATGACGAGATATTGAGCCGACCATCGCCGCCCGCCGGTGGCGGTGATCGTCCAGCGCGCGGCGGCCTCGTCGTAGACGGCGCTTTCCATGCGCGTCTTCAGGACGATGTCGCGGCGCAGGTCGAACCGGTCGGCGACGTGGTTGATGTAGCGCAGGATTTCCGGCTGCGTGGCGTAGCGTTCGCTCCAGCGCCATTCCTGCTCGAGCTCGGGCGAGAAGCTGTAGGAGTAGTCGTAGCTTTCGACGTCGCAGCGGGCGCCCGGATAGGCGTTGTGATACCAGACGCCGCCGATGTCGTCGGCGGCTTCGAGGACCACGACGCGCTTGCCCATGCCGCGCAGACGCCACAGGGCGCGCAATCCCGCAAAGCCGGCGCCGATGATGACCGCGTCGATGGCTTCCACCACGATCCTCCCTATGACGAGTGCCTTGGCTGAAAGGCCGCTCGCTATCCTCATGAACAGAATGTCTTACTCATGAGTATATTGCAAGGGTGTTCGGTATTTTGCGTCGGGCTGCCCGAAACCGCCGTCAGTCGTCGATGATCGCGACCGCCCGCGTCCAGCCGGCGGAGGCCTTTTCGATCTTCACGGGAAAGCAACTTACGGTGAAGCCGGTGGCCGGCAGTTCCTCCAGGCGGTGGAGCTTCTCGATGTGGCAATAGCCGGTGTGGCGGCCGGCCTTGTGCCCTTCCCAGATGAGCGAAGCGTCGCCGGTCTCGGCATATTTGCGGGCGGTGTGGACGAAGGGCGCGTCCCAGCTCCAGCCGTCGGTTCCGGTGACGCGGATGCCGCGGTCGAGGAGATACATCGTCGCCTCGTAGCCCATGCCGCAGCCGCTCGCGACATAGTCGGGCTGGCCGAATTTCATGCCGGCCGATGTGTTGACGACGACGATCTCGAGCGGCTTCAATTCGTGGCCGATGCGCTGCAGCTCGGCCTCGACATCGGCAGCCGTCGCGACATAGCCGTCGGGAAAATGGCGGAAGTCGAGCTTCACGCCGGGCTGGAAGCACCAGTCGAGCGGCACTTCGTCGATGCGCCAGGCGGGCTCGCCATGGTTCATCGTCGGGTGGTAGTGCCAGGGCGCGTCGAGATGGGTGCCGTTGTGGGTCGACAGAACGACGCGCTCCACCGCCCAGCCGGCGCCATCGGGCAGGTCTTCGGCTTTCAGACCGGGGAAGAAGGGCAGGAGCTGGCCGATGCTCTGCTTATGATCGATGTATTCGATCGAGGGGATCTGGATCGGCGGATCGGCCGGGATGCCGTTGGCGATCGGTACGGACAGGTCGATGATGCGGCGGGCCATGGGTTCTCCTCCGAAGGTTGCCCGCATAGGCGTACAAAGCGGACGGCCGGTCGCGCAACTGGCCGGCGACGGGCCAGCAACGAATGCGATCGGTCCAGGCCATGTGGGCGGTTTCCCCGGCGCGCATTTGCGCTTAGAGGGAGTGCAACCAACCCAAGCGAGGAGTTTTCAGGAATGGCATTGGATCAGGCGGCAATCGAGACGCTGAAAGGCGTTTCCACGGCGACGCTCACCACGGTTCTGTTGAAGAAGGGGCTGCGGAACGTCTGGATGCGCGGCACCAAGCCGCTGCGTCCCGGCCAGCCGCGCTCGGTCGGCCCGGCCTTCACCTTCCGCTTCGTTCCCGCGCGCGAGGATCTTGCGACGCCGGCAAGCTGGGGCTCGCCGATCTCGACCCGTGCGGCCATCGAGGCGATGCCGGAAGGCGCGATCGCCGTCATCGACGGTCAGGGCGTGATGGATGCCGGCGTCTTCGGCGACATCCTCGTCTCGCGCATGGCCAAGCGCGGCGTTGCCGCCATGGTGACGGACGGCGTGGTGCGCGACCTTGCCGGCGTTCTTGGCGCCAATTTTCCGGTCTGGTGCAACGGCGTTGCCGCCTCGCCCTCGGTGGCCGGGCTGACCTTCGTCAACTGGCAGGAGCCGATCGGCTGCGGCGGCGTCGCGGTGTTCCCGGACGACGTGATCGTGGTCGACGATGACGGCGCGGTCGTCATTCCCGCCGCACTCCTCGACGACGTTCTCGCCGAGGCGCCCGAGCAGGAGCGCTTGGAAGCCTGGATCATGGAAGAGGTGGATCGCGGCGTTGCGCTGCCGGGCCTCTATCCGATGAATGCGGAAACGAAGGCCCGCTACGAAGCCTTCAAGGCCGGCTCGTCGAAGTAGGAAAGGTTGCCGGGCGCTGCCGATGCCGCGCCCGGCTTTCCGCTCAGCGCAGGGAAATGATCTCGGCCATCCAGGGCTCGGCGTCGCGGCGCGCGGCCATCGTCTGATCGACCTCGTTGAAGAAGGCGCCGACCGCCTCGTCCTGTGCGAGTTCGGGAAGGCCGAGGAGTTCGAGTTCGGCAAACATGGTCTGGGCCACGCGTCCGGCGTAGCGGTCCGCGACGCGGTCGGTGCTCGCGCGTTGCAAGGCGGTGGCTACGGCCTCGATGCGGCCCTGCCGGCGCTCCATCGGGAACAACCGGATCGCGGCGCTGGCCGCTTCATCTTCATTCAAACGCACGCTACCCATCCCCTCGGTCACGAAATGCAAGTCTGCCGGTGCGAATCGCCCGGCGTTGTCCGCATGATTGTCGCCGCGTGGTTGACGAGATGTTACTTTCGCCGAAATGCGCGTGAACGCGGCAGGCTTGGCATCGAGCCTTAGGCAAGCGTAGGCTCGGCGCCGTCATCAACCGGGACTGCTTCATGGCGACCGACGCGCTCGATCTTTTCATCTCCGGCGGGGCGAACGGGGCGGATGCGCATCTGCGGCGCGGCGTCGCCGACCTGCAATGCTTCATCGGCGATCCGGTCGGCGCGGCGAACGCAGCAATCGAGGCCGATCCCGATACGGTGATGGCGCATGTGCTGAAGGGCTATCTCTACGGGCTTTCGACCGAGCCGACGGCCGGTCCCGTCGTCCGGGCTGCGCACGCGGCCGCCGTTGCGCTGCCGGCCAATGCGCGCGAGCGGGCGCATGTCGCAGCGCTCGGCCATCTCGCTGAAGGCCGCTTACACGATGCGGGCCGGGTGCTCGCCGACCTGACCGCGGAGCATCCGCGCGACGCGCTCGCGCTGCAGGCGGGGCACCAGATCGACTTCTTTACCGGCAATGCGCCGATGCTGCGGGCGCGGATCGAACGCGCGCTGCCCGCCTGGGACGAAGGCATGGCGGGTTACCATGCTATGCTCGGCATGCGCGCTTTCGGGCTGGAGGAGAATGCTGATTACGGCGCGGCCGAGCGAGCCGGTCGCCGGGCGGTCGAGCTGAACCCGCGCGACGGCTGGGCGCAGCACGCGGTGGCGCATGTCATGGAGATGCAGTGCCGGCAGCGCGAGGGCATCGCCTGGATGCGCGGCAATGCCGAACACTGGACAAAGGAGAGTTTTCTGCAGGTCCACAATTGGTGGCACCTCGCGCTCTACCATTTCGACCTCGGCGAGACCGACGAGGTGCTGGCGCTTTATGACGGTCCGATCTTCGGCGCGCGCTCGACCATTGCGCTCAACATGGTCGATGCGTCGGCGATCCTCTGGCGGTTGCACCTTGGTGCGGTCGATGTCGGGGATCGCTGGTTGCCGCTCGCCGCGCAATGGGCGCCGCATGCCGGCGCGTCGGCCTACGCCTTCAACGACATGCACGCGATGATGGCCTTCATCGCCAGCGGGCGAGAGGAAGAGGCGCTACGCCTTCTGGCGGCGCAGGGCGAGGCGGTCGCGGGCGCGGGCGACAATGCCGGCTTCACCCGCGATGTCGGCCGGCCAATTGCCCGCGCGCTCCACGCATTCGGTCGCGGCGATTATGCGCAGACGGTGCGGCTGCTCAGCGCCGTGCGGTCGCGGGCGCATCCCTTCGGCGGAAGCCACGCGCAGCGCGATGTGATCGACCTGACGCTGATCGAGGCGGCAATCCGGTCCGGCGACCGCGTGATGGCCGGCCGGCTGACCGCGGAGCGCGCGGCGCAGCGCGAGGCGAGCCCGATGTCGGGCATCCTGCGGCAGCGGGCGGACGCCATCGTCGCCGCCTGATCGCGATTTATTGCGAGTTCCGAAAAAATTCGACTCGGCGGCGGCGTGCAATCTGCTAAGAGTGCGTCCGGGAGGAATTTTCATGTATCTTGGGCTCGATCTCGGCACGTCCGGTGTGAAGGCGCTGTTGATGAACGGCGACCAGAAGGTCGTCGCGTCGGCATCCGCTGCGCTTTCCGTCTCGCGGCCGCATGAGGGCTGGTCCGAGCAGGAGCCGGCCGACTGGATCGCGGCGGCCGAGGAGGCGATCGGGGCGCTGGCCCAGTCCCACCCGCAGGAAATGTCAGCCCTGCGTGGCATCGGCCTTTCCGGCCAGATGCACGGCGCGACGCTGGTCGATGGCGCCGGCATGGTGCTGCGGCCCTGCATCCTTTGGAACGATACGCGCAGCCACGCCGAGGCGGGTGCGCTCGACGCCGATCCGCGCTTCCGGCAGATTACCGGCAATATCGTCTTTCCCGGCTTCACTGCGCCCAAGCTCGCCTGGGTCCGGGCCAACGAGCCGGAGATCTTCGCGCGCGTCGCGAAGGTGCTCTTGCCGAAAGACTATCTTCGCCTCTGGCTCACCGGTGAAACGATCTCCGAGATGTCGGATTCGGCCGGAACGGCATGGCTCGACGTTGCCAATCGGCGATGGTCGCCCGAGTTGCTTGCCGCGACAGGCCTTGATGAAGAGCACATGCCGCGCCTCGTCGAGGGCACCGAGCCTGCCGGCCAACTGCGCGGCGAGCTTGCCGCCAAATGGGGCATGACCGGACATGTCGTCGTGGCGGGCGGGGCGGGGGACAATGCGGCCTCGGCCTGCGGGCTCGGCGTCGCGAAAGGTGGCGAGGCTTTCGTTTCGCTTGGCACGTCGGGCGTCGTCTTCGCCGCCACCGATGCCTACCTGCCGAACCCGCAGAGTGCGGTGCACACGTTTTGCCATGCGATCCCCGCGACCTGGCACCAGATGGGCGTCATCCTGTCGGCGACGGACGGGCTCAACTGGCTCGCCGGGGTCACCGGCGCGAAGCCGGCCGAGCTGACGGGCGAACTCGGCGCCGGACTGCGCGCGCCGTCGGGCGTCACCTTCCTGCCCTACCTGTCGGGCGAGCGGACGCCGCATAACGATGCCGCGATCCGCGGCGCCTTCATCGGCCTGTCGCACCAGAGTGACCGCGCGAGCCTGACGCAGGCCGTGCTCGAAGGTGTTGCCTTTGCGCTGCGTGACAATCTCGAGGCGCTGCGCGCGGCAGGAACCGAACTGTCATCCGTGATGGCGGTCGGCGGCGGATCGCGCTCTCAGCTCTGGCTGAAGACGATTGCGACGGCGCTCGGCATTCCGGTCGAGGTTCCGGCCGACGGCGATTTCGGCGCGGCTTTCGGTGCCGCAAGGCTCGGCCTCATCGCGACGGAAAACGCCGAACCGTCATCCGTCCTGACCCGACCCGGCATTGCCTCGATCATCGAACCCGACCGCGCGCTGGCCTCGGCCTATGGGGACGCCTATGCGCGTTTCCGCGCGCTTTGTCCTGCACTCAAAGGAGTCTGACCCCATGAGCACCGGTTTCTTCGGCGACACCAAGCCGATCAAGTTCGAAGGCCCAGAATCGACGTCGGAGCTGGCCTACCGTCACTACGATCCGAACGAGATCGTGCTCGGCAAGCGGATGGAGGACCATCTGCGCTTTGCCGTCGCCTACTGGCACTCCTTTGCCTGGCCGGGCGGCGACCCGTTCGGCGGCCAGACCTTCGAGCGGCCCTGGTTCGGCGACACGATGGAAGCGGCGAAGAAAAAGGCCGACGTCGCCTTCGAGATGTTCCAGTTGCTCGGCGCGCCCTTCTACTGCTTCCATGACGCCGACGTGCGGCCCGAGGGCGCGACGCTCAAGGAGAGCATTTCGCGGCTCGACGAGATCGCGGATGTGTTCGCGAAGAAGCAGGAAGAGACCGGCGTCAAGCTGCTTTGGGGCACCGCCAATCTCTTCTCGCATCGCCGCTACATGGCGGGCGCGGCGACCAATCCGGACCCGGACGTCTTCGCCTATGCGGCCGCGACCGTGAAGAGCTGCGTCGACGTCACCAAGCGTCTCGGCGGCCAGAACTATGTGCTGTGGGGCGGGCGCGAGGGCTATGAGACGCTGCTCAACACCGACATGAAGCGCGAGCGCGAGCAGGCAGGGCGGTTCCTGTCGCTCGTCGTCGACTATGCGAAGAAGATCGGCTTCGACGGCACGATCCTGATCGAGCCGAAGCCGCAGGAGCCGACCAAGCACCAGTATGATTTCGACGTCGCGACCGTCTACGGGTTCCTCAAGGATTTCGGGCTGGAGAAGGAGGTCAAGGTCAATATCGAGCAGGGCCACGCGATCCTCGCCGGCCATTCCTTCGAACACGAGCTGGCGCTCGCCGGCGCGCTCGGGATCTTCGGTTCGATCGACATGAACCGCAACGACTACCAGTCCGGCTGGGACACCGACCAGTTCCCCAACAATGTGCCGGAAATGGCGCTCGCCTATCTGGAGGTGCTGAAGGCCGGTGGCTTCACTACCGGCGGGACCAATTTCGATGCCAAGCTGCGCCGCCAGTCGCTCGATCCGGTCGATCTGCTCGCGGCCCATGTCGGCGGCATGGATTGCTGCGCGCGGGGCCTCAAGGCGGCGGCGAAGATCATCGAGGACAAGGCGCTCTCCGCGCCGCTCGAGGAGCGCTATGCCGGCTGGTCCGACCCGGACGCGGCAAAGATGCTCGATGGGTCTTATTCGCTGGAAGAGATTTCGAACTGGGCACTCGATGCCGACATCGACCCGCAGCCAATCTCGGGCCGGCAGGAGCGGCTGGAGAACGTCGTCAACCGCTACGTCTAGCGGCGCAAAAGCAAGGCGCGTTTACGTCTGGGGCAATGCTGGGAACAAAAGTCTCAACCCCGCCCCATTTCGAACGCGCCCTTGTCTTCGCTCTGTCATCGATCCCGGCTATTTCTTCGCGCATTGAACGAGCATCGGATTTCCCGAAAAGCGGCTTCCACTTTTCGGTCCGATGCTTGGAAGAAAGGAGGAATCGATGCTTCACCATCTACACCACAACGCCCATGCGGATCGCGCTCTCTGCAACGGTTCCGCCGACATGGGATCGATCGTCGACCGGCTCCTGGCCGTTGCGGAACTGCCCGAGACCGAGAACGAGATCGACCGCGCCATCGCGCAGCACCGCCAGTTGACGCTCGCCCGGACGATCAAGGGCCTGATCGACCGCGACGAAGGCACATGCGAAGCGGCCTGACCGCTACTGCACCACGAAAAAATCCTCGATCGAATTGGCGGCCGTCTTCAGGAGCGGGAGGAATTCCCGCTCCATTTCCGATAGCGGCATCCGCGCCGATTGCGTCGAGACGTTGATCGCCGCGACGATGGCGCCGGTGCGGTCGCGGATCGGGACGGCGATGGAGCGCAGGCCGATCTCCAGTTCCTGATCGACGATGGCGTAGCCGTCCGTGCGCGCCTTCGCGACGACGCGGGCGAGTTCGGCCGGGTCGGTCACCGTCCGGTCGGTCTTGGCGGTGATCCGCGCGCGGGCGAGGAACGCGTCGAGGTCGGTGTCCGATAACCCTGACAGGATCACCCGGCCCATCGACGTGCAGAAGGCCGGCAGGCGGGTGCCGACATGGAGCGCGACGCCAACGATGCGCGCGCCGGCGATGCGCGCGACATAGACCACGTCCTCATCCGCCAGCACCGCCGCCGAGCAGCTTTCGTTCAGCGCCTGCGAGACCTCGCGCATGAAGGGTTCGGCATAGGTCCACAGCGAAGCGCCCGAAAGCCATGTGCGGCCAAGCGTGATGAGGCGCGGCGACAGGCGGAAGATGCGTCCGTCCTGCCGGGCGTAGCCGGTCGCTACGAGGGTCAGCAGGAAGCGCCGTGCGCCGGCGCGGGTGAGGCGCGCGCGGTCGGCGACCTCGCTCATCGTCAGGCCGGCCGGATGCGCCGCCAGGATTTCCATGACGCCCAGCCCGCGCTCCAAGGACCCGACGAGGTCGGAGCGGCTTGTCTGCTCTTCGATTGACACGTTACCCTCAGTCATTTAGAGCATGTATCGCATATGGAACATATGTTCGCAATGCGAACTTTGCCTGAAGTCGAACTGCGGTCGGCGTCCTGCCCTCCGTCCAAATTTCCGGGAGCGAGATGAACAAGATCACCCCCAGCATCGAGGATGCGATCGCCGGCATTGAGCACGGCATGACCGTCATGATCGGCGGCTTTGGCGGCTCGGGCGCACCGATCGAACTGATCGACGCGCTCGTCGAACGCTACAAGGCGACCGGCTCGCCCGGCCGGCTGACCGTCATCAACAACAATGCCGGCAATGGCGCGGTCGGCATCGCCGCGATGATCTATGCCGGCATGGTCGCCAAGATGGTCTGTTCGTTCCCGCGCTCAACGGATGCGCGCGCCTTCACCGAGCGCTACCACGCCGGCGAAATCGAGCTGGAACTCGTGCCGCAGGGCACGCTCGCCGAGCGCATCCGCGCGGGCGGGGCAGGCATCCCGGCCTTCTACACGCCGACGAGCTTCGGAACGGACATTGCCAAGGGCAAGCCGGTCGCCGAGTTCGATGGCCGACCTTACGTGCAGGAGCGCTGGCTGAAGGCGGATGTCGCGATCATCAAGGCGGAGCTTGCCGACCGGAAGGGCAATCTCACCTACAACAAGGCGGCCCGCAATTTCGCGCCGCTGATGGCGATGGCGGCGGCGACGACGATCGTCCAGGCGCGGCGGGTGGTCGAGCCCGGCGCGATCGATCCCGAGCATGTCGTCACGCCTGGCATCTTCGTCGACATGGTCGTCGAGATCGCCGATGCGAAGCAGGAAGAGGCATTGTTGCGCGAAGGGGCGCTCGTGAAGGAAGGGGCGGGCGCATGACCGCGAAACTCACCAACGCCCAGATCGCCTGGCGCGCGGCGCAGGACATCCAGGACGGGGCCTATGTCAATCTGGGCATCGGCTTTCCCGAGATGGTGGCGAAGTTCAAGCCCAAGGGCCGCGAGGTCATCTACCACACCGAGAACGGCGTGCTCGATTTCGGCGAAGCACCGCCGGCCGGCGAGGAAGACTGGGACCTGATCAATGCCGGCAAGAAGGCGGTGACGCTCAATCCCGGCGCCTCCTTCTTCAACCACGCCGACAGCTTCGCCATGGTGCGCGGCGGCCATCTCGATGTCGCGATCCTCGGCGCCTACGAGGTTGCGGAGAACGGCGACCTTGCCAACTGGTCGACGGGTCCGAAATCGGTGCCGGCGGTCGGCGGCGCGATGGACCTCGTCCACGGCGCCAAGCGCGTCTGCGTCATCACCGACCACGTCACCAAGGACGGCAAGCCGAAGCTCGTCGAGCGCTGCTCGCTGCCGCTGACCGGCGTCGGCTGCGTGACGACGGTCTATACGAGCCTTGCCGTCGTCGAAATCATCGACAAGCGTTTCGTCCTGCGCGAAAAGCTGCCGTCCATCAGCATGGAAGATCTGCAGGCCGTGACCGGAGCAAAGCTCGTGGTCGAGGGTGCCTGCAAGGATCTGATCGTACCGGAGGTTTGAACATGGCTGACGCCTATATCTGCGACTATATCCGCACGCCCATCGGCCGCTTCGGCGGCTCGCTCTCCTCCGTGCGCGCCGACGATCTCGGCGCCGTGCCGCTGAAGGCGCTGATGGAGCGCAACCCCGGCATCGACTGGGCCGCCATCGACGACGTCGTCTATGGCTGCGCCAACCAGGCAGGCGAGGACAACCGCAACGTCGCGCGCATGTCGCTGCTTCTGGCCGGCCTGCCGGAAGCCGTTCCGGGCGCGACCGTCAATCGGCTCTGCGGCTCGGGCATGAATGCCGTCATCAACGCTGCCCACGCCATCAAGGCGGGCGAGGCGGAGATCATGATCGCCGGCGGCGTCGAGAGCATGAGCCGCGCGCCTTTCGTCATGCCGAAGGCCGACACGGCCTTTTCGCGCAATGCTGAAATCTACGACACCACGATCGGCTGGCGCTTCGTCAACCCGCTAATGAAGAAGCAGTACGGCGTCGATTCCATGCCGGAGACGGCGGAGAACGTCGCCGAACAATTCCAGATCAGCCGCGCCGACCAGGACGCGTTTGCCGCGCGCAGCCAGGACAAGGCCGTCGCCGCGCAGGAGAACGGCCGCCTCGCCAAGGAGATCGTCGCCGTGACGATCCCGCAGCGAAAGGCCGACCCGATCGTGGTCGACAAGGACGAGCACCCGCGCGCCGGGACGACGGCCGAGAAGCTCGGCAAGCTGCCGACGCCGTTCAAAAAGGAGGGCGGCACGGTCACCGCCGGCAACGCTTCGGGCGTCAATGACGGCGCGGCGGCGCTGATCATCGCGTCGGAAGCTGCGGTCAAGAAATATGGCCTGACGCCGATCGCGCGTGTCCTCGGCGGCGCCGTCGCGGGCCTTGCGCCGCGCATCATGGGGTTCGGCCCGGCGCTTTCGACGCGCAAGCTCGTCGACCGGCTCGGCATGAAGGTTTCGGATTTCGACGTGATCGAACTCAACGAAGCCTTCGCGTCGCAGGGCTTGGCCACGCTGCGCGATCTCGGCATCGCCGACGACGCGGACCATGTGAACCCGAACGGCGGCGCGATCGCGCTCGGCCATCCGCTTGGCATGTCGGGTGCGCGCATCACCGGCACGACAGCGCTGGAGCTCAAGGAACGCGGCGCGCGCTATGGGCTGGCGACGATGTGCATCGGCGTTGGACAGGGCATTTCGATCGCCATCGAGCGGGTTTAGTTCTCGGTCGGCGTCATCCCGGAGCGGCGCATCGCGTCAGCGATGCGTTGAATCCGGGATCCATTCCGTGACCGGGAAGCTCACGGAATGGGTCCCGGCTCTCGCCTCGCTTCGCTCGGACTTCGGCCGGGATGACGCCTGTCTTCGCTATTTTCCCTTCCAAACCGGGTCGCGTTTTTCGGCGAACGCCTTGAAGCCTTCGAGCCCGTCTTCGGAATCGTAAAGTCGGTCGACCGTGGCGAACTGGCGCTTGGTGATGCGGTTCATCGCAGCCTGGAAGCTTTGGCCCTCGGCCTCGCGCGCGACTTCCTTGATCGCGGCGAAGACAAGCGGCGGGCCGGAGGCGAGGAGGCGGGCGACGTCCCAGACGCGCTCTTCCAACTGGTCGGCCGGATGCACTTCGTTGACGAGACCCCAGCGATGGGCCTCCAGCACATCCATCCAGCGGCCGGTCAGGAGCATGTCCATCGCGACGTGATAGGGGATGCGGCGCGGCAGCTTGATCGTCGCGGCGTCGGCCAGCGTTCCGGCCTTGATTTCGGGCAGGGCGAAACTCGACGTTTCGGACGCGTAGATGAGATCGCAGGACAGCGCCAGTTCGAAGCCGCCGCCGACCGCCATGCCGTGGACGCAGGCGATCACCGGCTTGTTCATGTCGCGCAGTTCCTGCAGGCCGCCGAACCCGCCGACGCCATAATCGCCGTCTACCGCATCGCCGTCTGCCGCTGCCTTCAAATCCCAACCTGCGGAGAAGAACTTGTCGCCGGCGGTCTTGACGATCGCGACGCGCAGGTCGGGATCGTCGCGGAAGGATTTGAAGGTTTCGCCTAGCAGCCGGGAGGTTGCGAGGTCGATCGCGTTGGCCTTCGGCCGGTCGAGCGTGACTTCCAGGATCGCGCCTTCGCGGCGGGTTTTGACGATTTCGTCGCTCATGCGGTTTGCTCCAGTATTTCGAAATCGCCGACCAGCAGCGCATCGGCGATGAAGGCGCCGCGCTCGCAGACGATCAGCGGGTTGATGTCGAGTTCAACGATCCGGCGCTCATTCTCGACGACGAAATCGCAAATTGCGAGGATCGTGTCGATGGCTGCCTCGACATCACCTTTCGGACGGCCGCGAAAGCCGTCGAGGAGTGGGAAGAGTTTTAGCGAGCGCAACGCCGTTTCAATTTCGTCGCGGGTTGAGGGGAGGAGAAGCGTTGCGGTGTCCGCCAGAAGTTCGACCAGAACGCCGCCGGAGCCGATGGTGAGCAGCGCGCCGAAGACGGGATCGGGGGAGATGCCGACGATGAGTTCGGCGATCGGGTTCTCGATCATGCGCTCGACGTAGAGGCCGGTGCCGAGAGGCAGGAGGGCATTGGCGGCGGCTTCGATTTCGGCGGGGGTGTGCAGGTTGAGGCGGACAGCGCCGTGTTCGGATTTGTGGGCGAGGCCGAGTGATTTGAGTGCGACGGGGAGGCCGAGGGATTGGGCTGTGGTGAGGGCTTCTTGCGCGGAGGATACGCGGCGGCCTGGGGGGACGGGGAGATTGCGTGAGGCGAGCAGGGATTTGGCGGATGCTTCGTCTAGCGGGCGCCGTTCCTCTCCCCCTTTGAGGGGGAGAGGTGCCGAGCTAAGCGAGGCGGAGTGGGGGTTATGCGCCGACGCCTCCCCCCCACTCCGTCCCGGCTTCGCCGGGCCACCTCTCCCCCCTTTGGGGGTAGAGGAAAGATTGCGCCAGGCTTGTCCCACAAACGCCGCCGCTTCCGCCGCCGCCATCGCTTCGTCGATGCCATGCAACGGCACGATGCCGCGCGCGAAAAGATCGTCGGCGTGCTCTTCCGGCAGGTTCTCCGACATCGACGCGACGATCGCGCCGCGTGCGTCGTTGGTCTTCAACGACGCCTCGAACGCACGGACGGTCGGCCACCAGTCGGCGTCCGAGCAGCGGTCCGTGCGGGGAAAGTCGAGGACCAGCATGTTGAGGTCGAACCCGCCCGAGACCATTGCCGTGAAGGTTGCGGTCATGGCCGGTTCGTCGTTCCAGATGAAGGTGTGGTAGTCGAGCGGGTTGGCGACGGCGACGAGGGGGCCGAGGGTGGCCTTCACCCGGTTGCGATGCGTCTCGCCGAGCGGCGGGAAGTTTACCGTGCGCCCGTCGGCCGCATCCGCCATCACCGAAGCCTCTCCGCCTGAGCAACTCATTGAGGAGAGCCGGTTGCCGGACAGCGGCCCGACGCCGTGGAGAAGCTTCAGCGTCTCGAGGAAGGCCGGGATCGAGTGGACGCGGGCGATGCCGAGGCGTTTGAGGAACGCGTCCGAGCCGGCATCGGAGCCGGCGAGCGAGGCGGTGTGCGAAATGGTCGCCGCGCGGGCCTGGTCGGAGCGGCCGACCTTCATCGCGACGATCGGTTTTTTCAGTTCGCGCGCGCGGGCGGCGAGGCGTTCGAAGCCGGGGATGGAATCGAAGCCCTCGATGTGGAGCCCGAGCACGGAGACGCGCTCGTCCTCGATCAGGCCGAGCGCCATCTCCGACAGACCGGTCTGCGCCTGGTTGCCCGCCGTCATCAGGAAGGCAAGCGGCAGGCCGCGCTTCTGCATTGTGAGGTTGCAGGCGATGTTGGATGACTGCGTGATGATCGCCGCGCCGCGCGTGCCGGGCGCCAGCCGCCGGCCGCCATGCTGGTCGGGCCAGAGGAGCGCGCCGTCGGCATAGTTGATCAACCCGTAGCAGTTCGGCCCGATGACGGGCATGTCGCCGGCGGCTTCGATGAGTTCGCGCTGGAGGCGGGGGCCGTCCGGGTCGTCGGCCTCGAGGAAGCCGGCAGCGAAGGAGATGGCACCGCCGGCCTTGCGGGCGGCAAGCTCGCGCAGGATGTCGATCGTGGCGAAGCGGTTGACGCCGATGAAGGCCGCGTCGGGTGGAGCTGGCAGGTCGGCGATGGAGCGGAAGGCGGGGATGCCTTCGATGTCGGGTTTCGTCGGGTGGATGGGCCAGATGTGGCCGGTGAAGCCCATCTTGAGAGACTGTTTGACGACGTTGGTCGCGAAGGCGCCGCCACCGATGACGCCGATGGAACGGGGGTGGAGGAGGCGGTTGAGGCGGGTCATGAGGGGGAAGGAGTCTTGCGAGGGGACCCCCACCCTTTATCCCTCCCCACAAGGGGGAGGGAGGGCATCCACGTTGCGCCATGGCTACACAACACAGCACTGAATGAGTGCATGCGGCGTCGAAGTCTCCCTCCCCCTTGTGGGGAGGGATAGAGGGTGGGGGGCTGAAGCGCGCATCCGCCCAGCATCAACCGCCCACCGCTCTCAACAGAGCGCGGCTGATGATATGCCGCTGGATTTCGCTCGTGCCTTCCCAGATGCGCTCGACCCGCGCGTCGCGCCAGATGCGTTCCAGCGGCAGTTCGTCCATCAGGCCCATGCCGCCATGGATCTGGATCGCCTCGTCGGCGACGAAGGCGAGCATTTCGGTGGCCTTGAGCTTGGCCATCGCCATGTCCATGTCGGTGACTGTCCCGGCGTCGTACTTCCAGCCGGCTTCCATCAGCATCAGGTCGGCAGCCTTCAGTTCGGTCGCCATGTCGGCGAGCTTGAACGAGACACCCTGGAACTTGCCGATCTGCTGGCCGAACTGCTCGCGATTGGCGGCCCAGTCGACGGCGTGGCCGAGCGCGCGTTCGGCGCGGCCGATGCAGGTGGCGGCGACTTGCAGGCGCGTCGCGCCGAGCCAGGAATTGGCGACCTCGAAGCCTTTGTGGACTTCACCGAGGACCTGGCTTGCGGGTAGGCGGCAATCGTCGAATTCGAGGACGGAGTTGGTGTAGCCGCGATGCGAGACGTTGCGGTAGCCGTCGCGCACGGTGTAGCCCGGCGTACCCTTGTCGACGAAGAAGGCGGTGATCAGCTTTTTGGGGCCGCGCGGTGTTTCTTCCTCGCCGGTCGCCATGAAGACGATGGCGAAGTCGGCGATATCGGCATGGGAGATGAAGTGCTTGGTGCCGTTGAGCACCCAGTCGCCGCCGTCCTGCTTGGCGCTGGCCTTCATGCCGCGCAGGTCGGAGCCCGCTCCGGGTTCGGTCATGGCGAGGCAGTCCCATTTCTCGCCGCGGATGCAGGGGAAGAGGTAGCGCTCCCTTTGCTCGTCAGTGCCGGCGAGAAGGATGTTCGAGGGCCGCGCGACGCAGGTCCAGTGCAGCGCGTAATTGGCGCGGCCGAGTTCCTTTTCGTAGAGCAGCCAGGTCGGCGTATCGAGCCCCGCGCCGCCGACATCCTCGGGCATGTTGGCGGCGTAGAGGCCGGCGGCGATGGCTTTGGCCTGCAACTCCTTGACGAGATCCATGCGCAGATGGCCCGTACGCTCGACTTCGGCCTCGTGCGGGTAAAGTTCGTTCTCGACGAAGGCGCGGGTGGTATCGACGATCAGGCGCTGTTCTTCGGTGAGTGAGAAGTTCATGAGCAATTGTCCTCAGGTCGACGCGAGGCACCCTCCTCTGGCCTGCCGGCCATCTCCCCCTCAAGGGGGAGATCACGCGCGGCGAGGACGAGACGAATCTCCCCCCTTGAGGGGGAGATGGCCGGTAGGCCAGAGGGGGGTGCCTGGGCGCCATCGTTAGCCCTTATTCTTTTTCTTGGGCTTTTCCGCCTTCGCCTTGGCCGCAGCCTTCGATACCTGCTTCGTCTTGCCGAGCCGGTCCACATAGGCCTTGTGCAACTGCCCCGCGCCCCAGCCCTTGCCCCTGTTCTCCTTCGACAGTGCTTCCATGATCGCGACGAGGTTGTCGTCGCGGATCTTTTCGAGCTCCCGGATCGACCATTTGCCGGACTGGGCGTCCGACTGGCTGGCGATGAGGTCGACGAGTTCGTCGTTGAACTCGGGCACGTCCATCAACTTGGTCCACGGCCATGAGAGGCAGGGGCCGAACTGGGCCATGAAGTGCCGCATGCCGGCCTCGCCGCCGGCGATGCGGTAGACCTGGAACATGCCCATCTGCGCCCAGCGCAGGCCGAAGCCAAAGCGCATGATGTCGTCGAGTTCCTCGACCGTGCAGATGCCGTCCTTGATCAGCCACAGCGCCTCGCGCCACATGGCTTCCAAGAGGCGGTCGCCGACGAAGGCCTCGATTTCCTTGCGGATCACGACCGGCTTCATGCCGATTTCGGTGTAGCATTCGCGGGCGAGCTCGATCGCTTCCGACCAGGTCTGCTCGCCGCCGACGATCTCGACGACGGGCAGGAGGTAGACCGGGTTGAACGGGTGCGCGACGACGAGGCGCTCGGGATGGTGCTTCATCGCGACGGCCATGTCGGTCGGCTTGATGCCGGAGGTGGACGAGCCGACGAGCGCGGAGGAGGGGGCGTGGGCGTCGATCTCGGCCAGCACCTTGTGCTTCAGGTCGAGCCGCTCGGGCACGCTTTCTTGGATGAAGTCGGCATCCGCGACGGCCTCGGCGATGCTCGCCGCATAGGTTGTTTTGCCTTCCTTTGGGCGGCCCGACGTCGCCAGGCGCTTATAGGCGCGGCGGGCGCCGGCCATGACCTCGTCGACCTTGCGCTTCGCCTCGGGGTCGGGATCGAAGATCGCGACGTCGATTCCGTTCAGGACAAGGCGTGCGACCCACCCCGCCCCTATGACGCCGCCGCCGATGCACGCTGCCTTGGTAATGGTCATTTGGTTTGTTTCCTGCTGCGTTGGTCGACCCCCACTCCGTCGCGCTTCGCGCGCCACCCTGCCGGGGCGAGCCACTTGTCTCGCCCGTCCTTTGGACCCCCCCGATCGACGGGGGAGAGGAAGTGCTGGATGCGACGCCGTGCTTTTCCTCTCCCCCGGGCAGGGGGAGAGGTGGCGCGCGAAGCGCGACGGAGTGGGGGTGCTGACGATGAAGCGAGCAACCCTCGACATCACTCCACCGGCGCGCGCTTTGTCAGGTTCAGTTTTCTGCGCACCTCGTCCGGTCCGATCACCCGTGCGCCCATCGTCTCCACGATCGTCACCGCGCGCTCGACAAGCTGAGCGTTGGTGGCGAGTTCGCCCTTGCCGAGCCACAGATTGTCCTCCAACCCGACGCGGACATTGCCGCCGGCGAGGACGGCGGCGGCGACGTAGGCCATCTGGCTGCGGCCGAGCGAGAAGGCGGACCAGGTCCAGTCCTTCGGCACGTTGTTGACCATCGCCATGAAGGTGTTCAAATCGTCCGGCGCGCCCCAGGGCACGCCCATGCAAAGCTGCACCAGCGCGTCGGGGGCGAGGACGCCTTCCTTCACCAATTCCTTGGCAAACCAGAGGTGGCCGGTGTCGAAGGCCTCGATCTCGGGCTTCACGCCCATCTTGGTCATCATGCCGCCCATGGCGCGCAGCATGCCGGGCGTGTTGGTCATGACGTAGTCGGCCTCGGCGAAGTTCATCGTGCCGCAGTCGAGCGTGCAAATTTCCGGCAGGCACTGGCGCACATGCTCGACGCGCTCGGCGGCGCCAGCCATGTCGGTGCCCTGTTCCTTCAGCGGGAGCGGTTTGTCCGTCGAGCCGAACACCATGTCGCCGCCCATGCCGGCGGTGAGGTTGAGAATGACATCGACCTCGGCGTCCCGGATGCGCTCCGTCACCTCGCGGTAGAGCGCGATGTCGCGCCGCGGAGCGCCGGTCTCGGGATCGCGGACGTGGCAGTGCACGATCGCCGCCCCGGCCTTTGCGGCGTCTATCGCCGCATCGGCAATCTGCTTCGGCGAGCGCGGCACGTGTGGGCTGCGATCCTGCGTACCACCCGAGCCAGTCACGGCGCAGGTGATGAAGACGTCGCGGTTCATCGCCAGCGGCATTGAATCCTCCCTTTTCGTTTCATCATAGAATGCCCGACTTGTGCCGTCGCGCTTCACGATTTACGAATGCAGATTGATGAAAAGCGAAACACAGACGATCTTTCAGTCGGAGCCTCGGCCCCTGAAACTGACCTTTCTGGTCTTGTCCGGCTCGTCGATCATGTGCGTCGCATCTGCAATCGACCCGCTGCGCGCAGCCAACCGCATCGCGGACGGAAAGCCGTTCGACTGGACGATCGTCTCCGCCAATGGAGAGGCAGCGCAGACCACCGCTGGTTTGCCTGTCGCCGTCGAGGGCCGCTTCGACCCGGCCGCAAACGCCGACGCCGTCGTGGTCATCGGCGGCTTCGGCACCCGCCTTCAGGCGGGTTCCACGGCCATTGCCGCCTTGCGCCGGGCGGCAGGTAGCGCGCGGGCGATCGGCGGCGTGGAGGCCGGCACGTGGCTGCTCGGTCGCGCCGGTTTGCTCGACGGCCGCGCGGCCACCACGCATTGGGAGGACCTCGAGGACTTCGCCGCTGCGTTTCCCGAATGCGACGTGCGGCCGGATCGCTACGTCATCGACGGTCCCGTTTTCACCGCCGGCGGCGCCTCGCCGGTTTTCGACCTGATGCTGCATCTCATCCGTTCGCGCCTTGGCATGGCGGTAGCGCTCGATGTGGCGAGCGTCTTCATCTACGATCAGACGCGCGCCGCGACCGACGCCCAGCCGCTCGTGTCGCTGGGCAGGCTCGACGGCTATGATCCACGGCTGGCGCAGGCGATCCGGCTGATGGAGGCGCATGTCGACCGGCCGCTGACCGTGGCGGCCATCGCAAGGCGCGCCGGCGTCACAGCGCGAACTCTGGAGAAGATATTCGCATCCGCCATCGGCGAAACGCCTGGCGCCTATTACCTGCGCCTGCGTCTCAATGCTGCCCGCCGTCTCGTTCTCGATACGTCAGAGCCCATGACCGACATTGCCGCGCGAACAGGTTTTTCAAGCGCGGCAGCCTTCAGTCGCGCGTTCTCGACTGCTTTCGGCACCGCACCCAGCCGCATGCGCGCACGCTAATTGCCCGCGCTCGCCATGCGCCGGCTACCGATCGCCTTCTCCAACCAGCCGATTTCCATCTCTGGCACCGAAGAAAGCAGCAGGTCGGTATAGTCGTCGAACGGCGGCGCCAATACCTCGCTCTTCGAGCCGTATCGCACGACCTCGCCGCGATACATCACCGCGATGGAATCGGCGATCGACTTCACCGTCGCCAGATCGTGCGTGATGAACAGGTAGGCAACGTCCTCCTCGGCCTGCAGGTCGAGCAGCAGCCGCAGGATGCCATGCGCCACCAGCGGGTCGAGCGCGGACGTCACCTCGTCGCAGATGATCAGCTTCGGCTTCGCGGCAAGCGCGCGAGCGATGCAGACGCGCTGCTTCTGCCCGCCCGACAGTTCGGCCGGGTAGCGGTCGGCGAAGCCCTTGCCCATCTCGATCTTGTCGAGGAGCTCCGCCACGCGGGCGTCGCGCTCCTTGCCCCTGATGCCGAAATAGAACTCCAGCGGCCGGCCGATGATGGTGGCGACGGTCTGGCGCGGGTTCATCGCCACGTCGGCCATCTGGTAGATCATCTGCAATTCGCGCAGATCGTCGCGGCTGCGCTCGTGCAGCGCGCGCGACAGGGTGCGGCCTTCGAAGGTGACGGAGCCCTCCATCGGCGGCAGCAGCCCGGTGATGGCGCGCGCCAGCGTCGACTTGCCGGAGCCGGATTCGCCGACGACGGCGAGCGTCTGGCCGGGAAGGATGTCGACCGAGACGTCCTTCAGCACCTTGACGTCGCCGCCGCCATAGGCGGCCGTCACGTTCTTCACCGACAGGAGCGGGGTGCCGCGCGGCAGCTT
>JAEWET010000039.1:0-48600 GCA_023389195.1 Pseudomonadota bacterium | reverse complement strand
TCCTCGAGCCGGCCGAGATGCCGAAATCGGGCAACGGGCTCTATTTCATGGATTCCTCGTCGGCCGCGGCCGAGTGCGTGACGCTGATGGCGGCGGGCGGCTATGTGATCCACACCTTCCCGACCGGGCAGGGCAATGTGATCGGCAATCCGATCGTGCCCGTCGTCAAGATCACCGCCAATCCACGCACGGTGCGCACGATGGGCGAGCATGTCGATGTCGACGTTTCCGGCATCCTGCGCCGTGAGATGACGATCGACGAGGCGGGCGATGCGCTGATCGACATGATCGTGCGCACGGCGAACGGGCGCAACACGGCGGCCGAAGCGCTCGGTCACCGCGAGTTCTCGATGACGAAGCTCTATCGCAGCGCGTGACATGGCCGACATCGTCATCTGCGAATTCATGGACGAGGCGGCGGTTGCGCGACTGACGGCGCGGTTCGACGTGCTCTACGATCCGAAGCTGGTCGATCAGCCGGAAAGGCTCGCTGAAGAGGTGCGGACGGCGCGTGCGCTGATCGTGCGCAACCGGACGCAGGTGCGTGGCGCGCTGCTGGAGGGTGCAGAAAAGCTGGAAGTCGTCGGAAGGCTCGGCGTCGGGCTCGACAATATCGACATGGAGGCGTGTTCGGCGCGCGGGATATCGGTGCATCCGGCGACGGGGGCGAACAACCTCGCCGTCGCCGAATATGTCATCGCCAATGCGATGCTGCTCTTGCGCCGCGCATATACATCTAGCGAGGCGGTGGCGGCGGGGGAGTGGCCGCGCCAGAGGATGATGGGCCGCGAGCTTGCCGGCAAGACGCTCGGGCTGATCGGCTTCGGCGCGATCGCGCAGGAAGTGGCGTGGCGGGCGCATGATTACGGCATGGGGCTCGTCGCCTACGACCCGCATCTGGACGCCGGCCATCCCGGCTGGCAGATCGCGCGCAATGTGTCGCTGGACGGTCTGATGGAGCTTTCGGATGTCGTCTCGCTGCATGTGCCTTTGACCGAGACGACGCGGCACATGATCGATGCGCGGCGGCTGGGGCTGATGAAGCGAGATGCGGTTCTGATCAACGCCGCGCGGGGCGGGGTGGTCGACGAGGCGGCTCTTGCCGAGGCGCTGCGCGCGGGAACGCTTAGTGGCGCGGCGCTCGACGTCTTCGAGACAGAGCCGCTGACGGCCGCGGACGGCGCGAAGTTCAAGGGGCTTTCCAATCTCGTCCTGACGCCGCATATCGCTGGCGTGACGGAAGAATCGAATGTGCGCGTCTCCGACATGATCGCGGATCTCGTGATCGCGCATCTGGAGAAAAAGGCATGAGCGAGCGGGTGCTGACGGTCGGCGAGGCGCATGCGCTGGTTGCCGCCGCGCTGACGGCTTCGGACACGTCGATCGAGAATGCCGATGCGGTCGCGCGCGCGCTCGTGGGGGCCGAACTCGTCGGGCAGGGCGGGCACGGATTGCGGCGCGTGCCGGCCTATGCGGCGCAGGCGCGCGCGGGCAAGGTCAAGGGCCATGCGGTGCCCCGCGCCGAGCGCGTGCGGCCGGGCGCGGTGAAGATCGATGCCGGCTTCGGCTTTGCCTATCCGGCGCTGGAACTCGCCAATGCCGAGCTTGCTGAGATGGCGCCGGGGCAGGGGATCGCGATGGCCGGCATAAGGCGTTCGCACCATGCCGGCGTGGCCGGCCTCGTCGTCGAGGAACTCGCCGCGCGCGGGCTGGTCGCGCTGATGTTTGCGAATGCGCCGGCGGCGATGGCGCCGTGGGGAGGGCGTCGGCCATTGTTCGGCACCGACCCGATCGCCTTTGCCTGCCCGACCGAGGGCGGCGAGCCGATCGTTGTCGACGTTTCGCTTTCCAAGGTCGCGCGCGGCAAGATCATGGCCGCGAACCAGAAGGGCGAGGCCATCCCCGAGGGCTGGGCGCTCGATGCGGACGGCAGGCCAACGACGGACGCGAAGGCGGCGCTGGCGGGCACGATGATCCCGCTGGGCGACGCCAAGGGGACGGCGCTGGCGCTGATGGTCGAGCTTTTGTGCGCCGGGTTGACCGGTGCGAATTACGGCTACGAGCAGACCTCGTTCTTCGACGCGGCAGGCGATCCGCCGGGCACCGGGCAGGCGATCATCGCCATCGATCCTGGCGTCTTCGGGAGCCATGCGTTGGCGCGGTTTGCGGAAATGGCGGAGCAGATTGCAGGCAGTGAAGGCGCGCGGGTGCCGGGACATCGGCGCATCGCGATCCGCGAAAGGCTCACGAGGGACGGTATCCCGGTCGATGGGGCGCTGATCGACGAAATCAGCGCCATCGGTGCCGCATGAACATCGAGGAATTCGGCCGCACGGCCGATGGCGAGACCGTTCGGCGCGTCACGATTGCCGGCGGGGGGCTGACGGCGCGTGTCATGACATGGGGCGCGGTGGTGCAGGATCTGCGGCTTGCCGGCCACGAGCCGCCGCTCGTGCTCGGCTTCGATCGCTTCGAGGACTATCCCGTCCGCTCGCCCTTTTTCGGGGCGATCGCGGGACGCTACGCCAACCGGATCAGGCATGGCCGGTTCGACCTCGATGGCCGGACGGTTCAGGTCGACACGAATTTCCTCGGCAAGCATCTCCTGCATGGCGGCATCAAGGGGATCGGCAAGCGGGTCTGGACGATTGCCGAGACGGGCGCGGATTTCGTGCGGCTGACGCTGGCGGATCGCAATGGCGAGATGGGGTTTCCCGGCAATCTCGACATCGAATGTCTCTACACGCTGCAGGATGGCGCGTTGAAGGTGGGGCTGACGGCGCGGACCGACTCGCCGACGCTCTGCAATCTCGCTCATCATTCCTATTTTAATCTCGACGATGGCGGGACGGGCGATGTGCTCGGCCATCGGTTGTCGATTGACGCTGACGCTTACGTCCCGGTCGACGGAGAATGGATACCGACCGGCGGGACGCTGGATGTGGCCGGAACGGCGTTCGATTTCCGCGGGATGCGCGAGATCGCCTGGCAGGAAGGCGGGTCGCAGTTCGTTTATGACCACAATTGGTGCCTTGCGGATGCGCGGCGGCCTTTGATCAAGGCGGTTCGGCTCGAAGGCGCGCGGTCGGGTGTTGCGATGGAAGTCTGGACGACGGAACCGGGCGTGCAGTTCTATGCCGGGCACAAGCTTGCCGTGGATGGCGGGCTGGGCGGGCGCAGCTATGGTGCGTTTGCCGGGCTCTGCCTCGAACCGCAAATCTGGCCGGATGCGCCGAACAATGCGGATTTCCCGCAAGCGGTGCTACGGCCGGGCGAGACCTACGACCAAAGGACCGAGTACCGATTTTCGAAATAGGTGCATTCGAGCGAGATCGGCCCGGTTTTAAACATTCTATTTTGCCGCTAGCGGGCGCCCGCTTTGTCGGCCGGACTTGGCCGATGCACCACATCGGCCTGCACCGGCCTTCGCGCGGATCGCCTCGCTATCGGCAAAACATAATGTTTCAAACCAAACCGATCTCGCTCTAGCTTTCGATTTGCATTAGAAGAAGCGAAAACGAAAGCAGACAGCATCCATGTTCCTTCTTCCCCGCCATGCCGAAATCGTGCAGCTTGCCAAGGATAGCGGGCGCGTGCTCGTCGATGACCTCGCGGTTCGCTTCGACGTATCGCCGCAGACGATCCGCAAGGATCTGAACGAGCTTTGCGACAAGCGGCTTCTGGCCCGCATCCATGGCGGAGCGGTGATCCCGTCCGGCATCGAGAACATGGAATACGAGGCGCGGCGCCGGATCGCGGCCGACGAGAAGCAGGGGATCGGCCGCGCGGCGGCGGCGCTCGTGCCCGACAACGCTTCGCTATTCATCAATATCGGCACCACGACCGAGGCCGTCAGCGAGGCGCTGGGCGACCACAAGGGGCTGATGGTCATCACCAACAACATCAACGTCGCCAACCGGATGCGCGTGCAGCCGTCGATCGAGGTGGTGATCGCGGGCGGCGTGGTGCGCGGCTCGGATGGCGGCGTCGTGGGCGAGGCGGCGGTCGACTTCTTCCGCCAGTTCAAGGCCGACTATGCGGTGATCGGCGCATCCGCCATCGACGAGGACGGCGCGCTGCTCGATTTCGACTTTCGCGAAGTGAAGGTCGCGCAGGCGATCATCGCCAATGCGCGGCACGTCATTCTCGTCGCCGATTCGACCAAGTTCGAGCGAACCGCGCCGGTCCGCATTGCGCATCTGTCGCAGGTGTCGAGCTTCGTCACCGACCGCTGCCCGAGCGCCGAGATCCGGCGCGTCTGCAAGGAAGCGGGCGTGCAATTGGTGGAAACCGCGCGCTGAGCGCGGGTAGTGGAAACCGCGCGCTGAATCGCCTCTGGCGCTTGGATTTCGCACGAGTTTCGCTTAGATTTCGTTTGATTTCGAAATCGGATATTTATCGTGCCTGACGAAGCGATCCACGACATCTTCATCATCGGCGGCGGCATCAATGGCTGCGGCATCGCGCGCGACGCCGTCGGGCGCGGCTATTCGGTGTTTCTGGCCGAGATGAACGACCTTGCGAGCGGCACCTCGTCCTGGTCGACCAAGCTGATCCATGGCGGGTTGCGCTATCTCGAGCATTACGAGTTCCGGCTGGTGCGCGAGGCGCTGGAGGAGCGCGAGGTTCTTTGGAAGAACGCGCCGCACATCATCTGGCCGATGCGTTTCGTGCTGCCGCACCACCGGGGCCTGCGCCCGGCCTGGCTGCTGCGGCTCGGGCTGTTCCTCTACGACCACATTGGCGGGCGAAAGCTGCTGCCGAAGACGCGCGTTCTCGACATGAAGGCCGATCCGGCCGGTCGGCCGCTGAAGCCGATTTTCTCGAAGGCGTTCGAATATTCGGATTGCGGCGTCGACGATGCGCGGCTCGTCGTGCTCAACGCGCGCGATGCGGCCGACAAGGGCGCGGTGATCCGCACACGCACCAAGGTCGTTTCGGCAAAACGCGAGGCCGATGTCTGGTCGGTGGAGATCGAGGACCAGACGACCGGCCGGCGGGAGATGGTTCAGGCGCGGCTTCTCGTCAATGCGGGCGGGCCGTGGGTCGATCATGTGCTGGCCGAGACGGTTGGTCGGCGCGACGTTCACAATGTGCGGCTCGTGCAGGGCAGCCACATCGTCGTGAAGAAGAAGTTCGACGATCCGCGCGCCTATTTCTTCCAGAATGCGGACGGGCGGATCATCTTCGCCATTCCCTATCACGACGATTTCACCATGATCGGGACGACCGACCAGGACTATCAGGGCGACCCGAAGGATGTCGCGATCAGCGAGGCGGAGACGGACTATCTGATCGCCTCTGCGAGCGAATATTTTGCCGAGCCGGTGAGGCGCGAGGACATCGTCTGGACCTTCTCCGGCGTGCGCCCGCTCTATGACGACGGCGCGTCGAAGGCGCAGGAGGCGACGCGCGACTACGTGCTGAAGGCCGACAGCGACGGCGCGCCACTGATCAATATCTTCGGCGGCAAGATCACCACCTATCGGCGGCTCGCCGAATCCATGCTGGCGAAGATCGAGGGGCTGATCGGCGCCAAGGGGCGGCCGTGGACCGAGCGTGCGACCCTGCCGGGCGGTAACTTCGCGGTCGGCACGTTCGACGAGACGGCGCGCAGGCTGCAGGGTGACTTTCCGTTTCTGGCGGAGGCCCATGCGCGGCGGCTGACGCGGCTTTACGGCACGCGGGCGCGTTCGATCCTGGGCTCGGCGACATCGCTCGACGATCTCGGACGCCATTTCGGCGCTGATCTCTACGAGGCCGAAATCTGCTATCTGATGGCGCACGAATGGGCGATGACCGCCGAGGACGTGCTCTGGCGGCGCACCAAGCGCGGGCTGGTGGTGTCGAAGGAAGACGCCGCGCGGCTCGAGACCTTCATGGGCGGGCTCGCGGCGGCGGCCTGACAGACCACAATCGGGGAGGATTTCATGGGCGGGTTCGTTCTCGCGATCGACCAGGGCACGACATCGAGCCGGGCGATCGTCTTCGACGGCGACATGAAGGTCGCCGGCGTCGGGCAGCAGGAATTCACGCAGCATTTTCCGCAATCGGGCTGGGTCGAGCACGATGCAGACGAGATCTGGGAGAGCGTCGTCGCGGTGGTGAAGACGGCGCTCGGCAAGGCTGGCGTGTCGGCGGCCGATATCGCCGCGATCGGCATCACCAACCAGCGCGAAACCATCGTCGTCTGGGACAAGGCGACGGGCAAGCCCATCCACAACGCCGTCGTCTGGCAGGATAGGCGCACGGCCGCGATCTGCCACGAGATGAAGGAGAATGGGCTCGAGGAGGTCTTCTCCGCGAAGACGGGTCTGCTGCTCGACCCTTACTTTTCCGGCACGAAGCTCGCCTGGCTGCTCGACAATGTCGACGGCGCGCGGGCGCGGGCCGAGGCGGGCGAATTGCTTGCCGGCACGATCGACGCTTTCCTCATCTGGAAGCTGACGGGCGGCGCCGCGCAAGTCACCGACGCGACCAACGCCTCGCGCACGCTGCTCTTCGACATCGAGACGAATGCGTGGGACGCCGAACTCGGCGAGCTTCTCGACGTACCGCTGTCGATGCTGCCGGAGGTCAAGGACAGCGCGGCCGATTTCGGGGTGACGGAGGCGGCGCTGTTCGGCGCAGCGATCCCGATCCTCGGCGTTGCGGGCGACCAGCAGGCGGCCACCATCGGCCAGGCGTGCTTCCAGCCGGGCATGATGAAATCCACCTATGGGACGGGGTGCTTTGCCGTGCTCAACACCGGCGAGACGCTGGTGCGCTCGAAGAACCGGCTGCTGACGACCATCGCCTATCGCCTTGACGGGCAAACGACCTATGCGCTGGAAGGCTCGATCTTCGTTGCCGGCGCCGCGGTGCAATGGCTGCGCGACGGGATCAAGGTGATTGGCAAGGCAGAGGAAAGCGGGCGGCTGGCGGCGGAGGCCGACGAGAGCCTAGAAGTCTATCTCGTGCCGGCCTTCGTCGGCCTCGGCGCGCCGTATTGGGACGCGGATGCGCGTGGCGCGATCTTCGGCCTGACCCGCAGCACCGGCCCGGCGGAGTTCGCCCGTGCGGCGCTCGAATCCGTCGCCTTCCAGACGCGCGATTTGCTCGACGCGATGAAGAAGGACTGGGCGGATGCGCGCGGGCAGACGGTGCTGAGGGTCGACGGCGGCATGGTCGCCTCCGACTGGACGATGCAGCGCCTCGCCGACATTCTCGATGCGCCGGTGGACCGGCCGACGATTTTGGAGACGACGGCCTTGGGGGCGGCGTGGCTGGCCGGGTCGCGCGCGGGCGTGTGGCCGGGGATGGCGGAGTTTTCGAAGGCGTGGAAGCTGGATCGCCGGTTCGAGCCGGAGATGGCAGATGGGTTGCGCGAGACGAAGCTGGCGGGGTGGCGGGATGCTGTGCGGCGGACGTTGAGTTGAGGGGCGGCGGCGAAGATTTTTGTGAAGTGACCCCCACCCTTTATCCCTCCCCACAAGGGGGAGGGAGGCATCCACGCCGATCCTTCCCTTCAAACCGGGCGACCCATTGAAGGTCGAATAAGCAAGCTAACGCCCTCCCTCCCCCTTGTGGGGAGGGATACAGGGTGGGGGTCCTCTTCGACCGACTCTTGCAACGCCGAACTACTCCTTCGAACCCGCCAGACCCGTCGGCGCGAAGATCAATCCGCATTCGTCGTGGGCGATGTGGGCGGTGATGCCGAAGACGTCGCGCAGGCGCTCGCCGGTCATGATGTCAGCGGGCCTGCCTTCGGCGACGATGCGGCCTTCCGCCATCACCACCAGACGGTCGCACCAGCGGGCGGCGAGGGTCAGGTCGTGAAGCGAGACGAGGAGGGCGCGGCGTTCGCCGGCGAGGCGGCGGAAGGCGGCCATCATCGTCATCTGATGGGCGGGGTCGAGGCCGGAGACGGGTTCGTCGGCGAGGAGGATCGGCGTCGTCTGTGCCATGGCGCGGGCGGCGAGGACGCGGGCCTGTTCGCCGCCGGAGAGTTCGGTGACGGGGCGGTCCGCGAGCGCTGCGACGTCCATGGCTTCCATCGCGTCGGTGACGATGGCGAGGTCCGTCGGCGACAGCGCCCCGAGGCCGCGCCACGGCGTGCGCCCGAGGCGGACGACGTTTTCGACGGATAGCGGCCAGGCGATGACGCGTGCTTGCGGCAGGAATGCGATTTCGCGCGCGCGGGTGCGGTCGCGCATGGCGGCGAGGTTCTGGCCGTCGAGTTCGACGGTGCCCGAGAAGGGCAGCAGCCCGGACAAAGCGCGCATCAGCGTCGACTTGCCGGCGCCGTTGGGGCCGAGGAGGCCGACGACTTCGCCGGGCTGAAGCGACAGCGCGACATCGTGGAGGATGGGGCGGCCGGAAAGGCTGACGGCAAGGTTGCGGGCGGTGAGCATCAGAAGAGCTCCCGCCGGGCGCGGATGACGAGCCACAGGAAGAAGGGCGCGCCGATCAACGCCGTCAGCACGCCGACATTGAGTTCGCGCGTCGGCACGACGAGGCGCGCGGCGATGTCGGCGGCCAGAAGCAGCGCGCCGCCGCCGAGCGCGCTCGGGACGAGGAGGCTGGAGGGCAGGCGGTCGGTGAAGGGGCGCACGAGGTGTGGGACGACGAGGCCGATGAAGCCGATGGCGCCGGCGACTGCCGTGCCCGCGCCGACGCTGAGCGCGGTGCCGAGCACGACCAGCAACCGCGTTGCCGAGAGGCGCATGCCGAGGCTGGAGGCGGCTTCCTCGCCGAGCGACAGCGCGTCGAGCGCGCGGGCGGAGGCGGCGAGCAGCAGCCAGCCGAGCGCCATCAGCGGCAGCGCCAGCCAAACATGGCTCATCGAGCGGTCGCGCAGCGAGCCGAGCAGCCAGAAGATGATCTCGTAGGAGGCGAAGGGGTTGGGCGACAGGTTCAGGACGAGCGAGGTCAGCGCGCCGGTGAGGCTCGTGAGCGCGACGCCGGCGAGGATGAGCGTGAGCGTCGCGCCGTTGCGCGCGGCGATGGCGAGGAGCAGCACGACCGACAGGGCCGCGCCAGCGAGCGCGCCGGCCGGCAGCGCATAGAGCGAGGCGCCGGCAAGCCCGGTGTAGAAGATCGCCACCGCGCCGAAGGAGGCCGACGAGGTGACGCCGATGAGGCCGGGCTCGGCGAGCGGATTGCGCAGCAAGCCTTGAAGCACTGCACCGGCAAGGCCGAGGCTGATGCCGATGGTCAGCGCGAGGAGCGCACGGGGGAGGCGGATTTCCTGCATGATGATCATGGCTGCCTCGTCGCCGCCGGCGAAGAGGCCGGCGACGCTCGACGCCAGGTCGAGATCGGCCGGGCCGACGAGCAGCGAGGCGGCGGTCAAAACGAGGCAGGCGAGGCCGAGGATGGCGTTCAGCATCGCGCCTTCTACCGCGCCGGATCGCAGGAAGCGATCTCTTCGCGCAACTCGGTCAGCGCGCGCACGGCCTCTATCACGAACGGCCCGCCGCAGGCCCAGGCGCCGCGCGGCACGAAGGCGCCGATGCGCGACGTTTCGAGCGCGCGCAGGGCTGGATGGTGCGCGATCTGGTCGGCAAGGGCAGGTGCATCCGCCATCGGCTCGGAGACGATGACGATGTCGGGCTGGTGGGAGACGAGTTCTTCCAGAGGCAGCGGCGTCATGGCCGAATAGCCGAGCTCGATCGCCAGATTGGTCAGGCCTGCGGCGTCGATGACGCTGTCGGCGAGCGTGCCTTCGCCAAGGACGACGCCGTTCTGCTCATAGGCGATGGCGGTGGGCTTCATGGGGCACTGGCGGGCGCGCAGGGCCGTCAGGTCGCGCTCGTAGGCCGACGCGATGGTTTCGGCCTTGGCGTTCTGGCCGATGAGCGCGCCCAAGCGGCGGATCTCGCCGGGGATGGTGTCGACGGACTGGTCGTAGGCGAATTCCTCGACGGCGAAGTCGAGCGTTTCGAGGAGGCTAGTCGTGTTGTGGAGCGAGAAGGTGCCCGTGACGACGAGGTCGGGCTTGGCCAGGAACACCTCTTCAGCGCGGCCGCTGTTCTTGGGATAGGGCGCGGCCTCTGCGTGGAGGAAGGAGAGGGAGGGGTCGAGGGAGAGGTCGGAGAGCGAGGCGATCTGGTCGGGCTCGGCGAGGAGGAGGACGAGCTGGTCGGTGCAGACGTTCATGGACATGATGCGGGGGAGGTCGGCGGCGTGGGCAGAGCTCATGGCAATGGTGGCAAAGCATGCGAGAAGCACCCCCCTCTGGCCTGCCGGCCATCTCCTCCTCAAGGGGGGAGAACATGCTCGTCGCCGAAGCGCTTGATCTCCCCCCTTGAGGAGGAGATGGCCGGCAGGCCAGAGGGGGGTAGTGACAAAGCACCCACCTTCACGATCTGCCGAACCGTTTTGCATCAGAACCTCGACTTGAAGCCGGCGAAGGCGCCGAAGCCGGGCGTGTTGTAGCCACGGACCGTCTGGTAATCCTGGTCGAGCAGGTTTTCGGCGCGGACGTAGAATTCCGTGCTTTCGGTCGCCTGATAGGCCACCTTGGCGTTGACGAGCACGTAGTCGTCGAGTTCGAAGGCACCGGCATCCACCGTGTCGACGGCGATCTTGGTGTCGGCGGAGATCGTCCACTTTTCCGCCGGGCGGTAAGCTGCCGACAGGCCGATTTCGTGGCGGGGGACGCGGACGTTGCGGTTGCCGTTGGCGTCGCGGGTGGAGGTGTAGGTGTAGGCTGCGCCGAGGGCCAGCCACTCGTTGACGTCGTAGATGACGGAAGCTTCGACGCCCTGCTGGCGCGAGCGGCCGGGCGTCTGAAGGTAGACGAAGCCCGTACCCGCATCGTTGATGATCAGGTTGTCGATGTCGAGATGGAAGAAGGTGACGTCGGCGATCATGCGGTCGTCGAGAAAGCGCTGTTCGACGCCGATGTCGAAGGAGAAGCTTTCCTCGGGCTGCAGCGTGTCGTTGCCGGCGAACGGATCGTAGAGTTCGTAGAGGCTTGGCGAACGGAAGCCGGTGCCGAGCGACGAATGGATGCGCGTGCCCGTATCGAACGCGTAGGAGCCGGTTGCGCGGTAGGTCGTGTAGTTGCCGAATTCCGAATGGCTGTCGTGCCGCAGGCCGCCCGTCAGCACGAAGCCGGCGACCGGCTCGGCAATCACCTGGCCCCAGACGCCGGTGAGTGAGAACTCATCGTCCGTGTCCGAGCCGAAATTGTTAGTGATCCGCGCGTTCTGACGTTCGTGGTCGGCGCCGTATTGCAGCGTCAGCCAGTCATTCGCATCGAAGGCGCCCTGATAGTCGAACTTGGTGCGCCGGCCGGCATAGTCGGCGTCGAAGGGGCCGAACATGGAGACCGACCGAATGCCGCGGTCGAGATCGTAGGCCTGTACCGAGATCGTGTTGCGCGCGCGACCGTCAAGCAGGTCGAAATTGACGCCGGCACGTCCGGCGAGTTGGCGCGAGAGATTTACGTTGAACGGGTTGTCGGCGACCGGGCCGGAATCGTCATACTCCGCCGTCGCGTCGATATAGAGCAGCGAGCCGAACACCGACACGGCATCGTTGATCCGGTACTCGCCCGCAGCGTCGAAGGTGACGTTCTCGTAGCCGTCGCGCTCGCTTCCAGCCGCCGCCGCCGAGATACCGTCGGTGCGAAAGCCGGCGATGTTGATGGCGGCTTTGGCGTCTTCGTTGGCGGCACGCAGGCCGTAGGAGCCGCGGGCTGTGCCGAAGGAGCCGCCTTCGCCGTGCAGGAGGTGGGTGACGCCCGGCTCGATGTCGCCGAGCGTCGAGAGGCCGATGACGCCGGCGATGGCATCGGAGCCGTAGAGCGTCGATTGCGAGCCCTTCAGGACCTCGATCGTGTCGATGCCGGACGAGAGGAGATACTGATAGGAGGTCTGGACCTGCGGGCTGGTGGGGTCGGAAATGTCGATGCCGTTATAGAGCGTCTTGACGTAGCGGCGCGGGGCACCGCGCACCGAGAGCGAGCCTTCGCCGCCGGGGCCGCCGGGGGTGGAGATGGAAATGCCGGGCAGGCGGTCGAGATAGTCGATGACGAGCGGCTGCGACTTTTCCTCGATCTCCTCGCGGGAGACGGTCTCGACGCGCGAGCCGGTCTTGGTCGCGTCGGTCGGTGCGCGGTTGGGCGTGACGACGATCTGCGGCAGTTCGGTGAACTGGGCGTGTGCCGGCAGGCTTGCCAGAATGGCGATGGCGGAGACGGCGCAGGCCGTGCCGAAATTGGAAATATGCATTCGATCCCCCGTGCCGGCCACGTGTCGCGGGCGGCAGCTCAAGCTTCTCAACGATGCTGGGAAAAGGAACCGTTGCAGCCCCGATATCGCCAGCGATGACAGAAGTCACCACTGCGAAACACAGCCCCGGACACGCCCCGCATCCGGCAAAAGGTGACACTCGAGGCAGGTTTCCTGGCTCGCGCTTCGGCGGATCATTCCCCTTCCCGGGCGAGCCCAGTGGGTTGTCGAATGTCCTCGGCGCTTACAGTTGCGGGGGCAGCCACGGCTCGGACGAAGCCTCGTCCTTCCGTATTCCCTCTTAGCCAGCGTCCGACGACGCTAGGCACCTCAAGCTGTCGGATGGGTAGCAGGGCGGGAAAGCCCGCGTCAATCGGCGCTGTCACCAACTTGTTATCACGGCATGCTTCTGTGGCCCGGCCGCCACTTGGGCGGCAGGCGACGTAACGTCAATTTTTGTCGCATCAGTGGCGAAAAAGCGCCATCCATGTCGCATTTGCGCGGTTCGCGGCAGGCGTTGCGGGGCACATTCAGCGCCGAACATCCTGATCCGGCATCGTTTTTGACAATGACGGACCGATACGGGATGCTAGGGGTTCAGGCAAAAATAATGGGAGATGACAGTCATGAGGTTCTTCAAGAGCGAAGGCGATCGCGTTCCCGCGCATATCGAAAAGATGGCGGAAGAGGCCAAGGCCGGCGATCTGGACCGTCGCGAATTCCTGGCGCTGGCCAGCACCTTCGGCGCGACGACCGCGCTTGCCTATTCGATGCTTGGCATGGCGATGCCGGGCAAGGCGCTTGCGCAGGACGCAGGCGAGCCCGTCACCGGCGGCACGCTGCGCGTCGCCATGTTCGTCAAGGCCAACAAGGACCCGCGCACGGCCGACTGGTCCGAAATCGCCAACGGCATGCGCCAGTCGCTCGAGCCGCTGGTCAAGTATACCCGTGAGTTCACCTTCGAGGGCCGGCTGCTGGAAAGCTGGGAAGTGAACGAGGACGCGACCGAATACATCCTCAACGTGCGCCAGGGCGTGACCTGGACGAATGGCGACGAATTCAACGCGGACGACGTCATCTACAATCTGACGCGCTGGGCCGACCAGGAAGCCGAAGGCAACTCGATGGCGACGCGCGTCTCCTCGATGATCGATCCGGAGACGAAGAAGCTGCGCGAAGGCGCGATCGAGCGCGTCGACGACTACACGATCAAGCTGACGCTGCCCGAGCCGGACGTGTCCATCATTCCCGGCTTCGCCGACTATCCGGCGCTCATCGTCCACCCGACCTTCGACGAGACCGGCGCCGACTGGGTGGCGAACCCGATCGGCACCGGACCGTTCGAGCTTGTGTCCTATTCGGTCGGCGACCGCATCGTCTTCCAGCGCCGCACCAATGGCGCGTGGTGGGACGGCGAGGCCTATCTCGACGGCATCGAATTCATCGATTACGGCACCGATCCGGCGGCGATGGTTTCGGCTTTCGAATCCGGCGAGGTCCACACCAATTACGAGACGACGTCGGACTATCTCGACATCATGGACGGCATCGGGCTGGTGCGCTCGGAAGTCATGACGGGCACCACGCTGTGCATCCGCATGAACGTCGACAATGCGCCCTATGACGACCAGAACGTGCGCAAGGCCGTGCAGTACGGCGTCGACAACAACGTCATTCTCCAGCTCGGCATCGACAATGCCGGCGAGAAGGCCGACAATTACCACGTCGCGCCGATCCAGCCGGACCATGTCGAGATCGCCACGCATGAGCGAGACGTCGAACGCGCCAAGCAGTTGATGGAAGAAGCCGGCCAGATGGATTTCGAGCACGAGATCATCTCGGTCGACGAAACCTGGCACCGCAATTCGTGCGATGCCGTCGCCGCGCAGCTTCGCGACGCCGGCTTTAAGGTGAAGCGGACGGTGCTTCCGGGTTCGACCTTCTGGAACGACTGGACGAAGTATCCCTTCTCCGCCACGAACTGGAACATGCGCCCGCTCGGCATCCAGGTCATCGCGCTCGCCTACAAGTCCGGCGGAAGCTGGAACGAGACGGCCTTTGCGAACGAAGAGCTCGACGGGCTGATCGCCCAGGGCCTAGCGATCGGGGATTCGGAAGAGCGCAAGGAAGTGATGGGGAAGATCGAGACGATCATCCAGGACTCGGGCATCATCATCCAGCCTTACTGGCGCACGCTCTACAACCACTCGGTCGAGGCAGTGAAGAACCACGGCATGCACCCGACCTTCGAGATCGATCTCGGCAAGGTGTGGCTGGCCGAAGGCGCCTGATCACGCGCTTGCGACGCGAAATGCGGAGGCCGCGACCCGGCCTCCGCGCGACTGCTTCGGGAACATAACAATAAAACCCCAACCAGAACGGCAGGGGGCACATGCTGTCATTCATCCTACGGCGTCTCGGCGTCATGGCACTCACCATGGTCTGCCTGACGCTGGTGGTGTTCTTCCTCGTCAATCTGGAGCCGAATTTGCGGCGCCTGTCGATCAGCCAGATCGACATGCGGTCCTCGGACGCGCAGATCGAGCAGTGGCTGGTCAATAACGGCTATCGCGAGCCGTTCTTCGTGCGCTACGGCCAGTGGCTCGGCGTGGTGCCCAAGCAGCCGGCGACCAACGCCGCAGGCGAGCCGCAGCCGCGGTTCAGCTACTGCTCGGGGCCGATGGAGCCGGGCTATTCGGGCATCATCCAGGGCGACTGGGGCTGCTCGACCAAATTCCGCACGTCGGTCGAGGACCGGCTGTTCCCGGCGCTGGCGGCGACGGGCAAGCTGATGTTCTGGGTGATGGTGACCATGGTGCCCATCGCGCTTTTGATGGGTATCCTCGCGGGCATGCGGGAGGGCACGCGGACGGACCGCACTCTCTCGGTTGCCGCGATCACCACGACAGCCACGCCCGAATACGTCTCGGGCGTCATCTTCACGGTGATTTTCGCTTCATGGCTCGGCTGGCTCAACGGCTCGGCCGCGAGCGCGACCAATCAGGGCATTACCTTCAACAATTTCACCTTGCCGGTGATGACGATGGCGATCTACGGCATCGGCTACATCGCGCGGATGACGCGTGCCTCGATGGTCGAGGTGATGACGCAGCAATATATCCGCACGGCGCGGCTGAAGGGGCTCGGATTCTCGACCGTCGTCGTCAAGCACGCGCTGCGCAACGCGCTGATCGCGCCGTTCACCGTGATCATGCTGCAGTTTCCCTGGCTCTTGACCGGCGTCGTCATCGTCGAGGTGATGTTCCGCTACCAGGGCTTCGGCTTCACGCTGGTGGAAGCGGCCGGCAACAACGACATCGACATGCTTCTCGGCTGCTCGCTCGTCTCGGTCTTCGTGGTGCTGTTCACGCAGCTCATCTCCGACGTCGGCTATGCCTATCTCAATCCGCGCATTCGCGTTCAGTAGGGGGCGGGCATGGAGCACGAATATTTGAGCGCATTCGGCATTCTGACCGGCGTCCTCGCAAGGTTTTGGCCGGTCTGGATCGCGCTTGCCATCGTCATGGGCGCGAGCTTCGCGTTTCGCAAACGACTTGGCCTTTACGGCGAACTCTTCGGCAATCCGGTCGGAGTGGTCGGCGTGACGATCTGCTATTTCTGGCTGTTCACGGCGATCTTCGCCGGCACCATCGCGCCGTTCGATCCGCTCGGCCAGATGCTGATGATGAAGGACGCGCTTCCCGGTGCGATCGAGACGGAATCCGGCCAGGCCTATCTGTTCGGCGGCGACCGGCTGGCGCGCGACATCTTCTCGCGCACCATCTATGGCAGCCAGATCGTGCTGTTGATCGCGCCCGCCGCGACGGGGTTCGCGCTGATGGTGGGCACGACGCTCGGGCTGCCGGCGGGCTATTATGGCGGGCGGATCGACTCGTTCCTCTCCTTCCTGGCCAATCTCGTCCTCGCCTTCCCGGTGATCCTGCTGTTCTATCTTCTGGTCACCCCCGGCATCATGGAAACGCCGATCCCCTATGCGATGGCGGGGCTGTTCTTCCTGTTCCCGATCATCTTCTTCGCCACTCTGTTCTACACGCGCAACAAGCATCGGCCGGGGCTGCTCGCGATCCAGCTCGGGCTGACATTCCTGATCGGCGGGTGGATCTATGCGGGGCTGGTATTCGACGCCGACCCGCTTCGCCTCATCCGCATCTCGCCGAACGAGCTCAACATCTTCGTCGCGGTGGTGTTCGCATCGAGCCCCGGCGTCTTCCGCATCGTGCGCGGGCTGGTGATGGACATCAAGACGCGCGACTACGTGGCGGCGGCGCAGACGCGGGGAGAGACGCCTTGGTACATCATGCTGTGGGAAGTGCTGCCCAATGCGCGCGGGCCGCTGATCGTCGATGCGTGTCTGCGCATCGGCTACACGACGATCCTGCTCGGCACGCTCGGCTATTTCGGCCTCGGCCTGTCGCCCGAAAGTCCTGACTGGGGGACGGCGATCAAGGATGCGAGCCGGCTCTTGCGCGCCTATGTGCACCCCGCGCTTCCGCCGGTTATCGCGCTGATGAGTTTCGTCCTGGGGCTCAATCTGCTGGCGGATGCGCTGCGTGAGCAGTCGTTGAAGGATTGATGCCATGAACGAGACCGTCAAATCCTCCGCCGTCGAGGGCGCCGCGCCGATCCTCGAGATCGAGAACCTCTCCATCTCCTTCTTCACCAAGCGCGGGGAAATCCCGGCGGTGATGGACTTTTCCTGCTCCGTCATGCCGGGCGAAGCGATGGGGATCGTGGGGGAGTCTGGGTGCGGGAAGTCGACCGTTTCGCTCGGCATCATGCGCGACCTTTCCAATGTCGGGAAGATCGTCGGCGGGCGGATCAAGTTCCAGGGCCGCGACATGGGCGACATGTCGGACGACGAGCTGCGCGCCATTCGCGGCAACAAGATCGCGATGATCTATCAGGAGCCGATGGCGAGCCTGAACCCGGCCATGAAGGTCGGCAAGCAGTTGATGGAAGTGCCGATCATCCACGAGAAGGTCTCCAAGAAGGAGGCCTACGATCGCGCGCTCGACATGCTGACGGCGGTGCGGCTGCCCGATCCGGCGCGCATCATGGATTCCTATCCGCACCAGCTTTCGGGCGGCCAGCAGCAGCGCATCGTCATCGCCATGGCGCTGCTTTCCAAGCCTGCGCTGCTGCTTCTCGACGAGCCGACGACGGCGCTCGACGTGACGGTGGAGGCCGGCATCGTCCAGCTCGTCAAGGATCTCGGCAAGCGCTTCGGCACGTCGATGATCTTCGTGTCGCACAATCTCGGGCTGATCCTCGAGACCTGCGACCGGATCACGGTGATGTATTCGGGCGAGGCGGTGGAGACGGGGTCGATCCGCGACGTCTTCGACCATATGCGCCATCCCTATACGCAAGGGCTGTTCCGCTCCATCCCGCTGCCGGGCGCCGACAAGAACTCGCGGCCGCTGATCGCCATTCCCGGCCAGTTGCCGCTGCCGCACGAGCGGCCGAAAGGCTGCAATTTCGGCCCGCGCTGCCACCATTTCGTGGAGGGCGTGTGCAACGCCGCCGAAATCCCGATGGTGGTGGTGGAAGGGCACGAGGCGCACTTGAGCCGCTGCGTGCGGTTCGACCAGATCGACTGGGCGGCGCTGCCGGAAGGCGCGAAGACGCAGAAGGAAGCGGTGAAGCCGGGCGCGCCGGTGCTGCGCATCGAGAAGCTGAAGAAGCATTACGAAGTCGCGGCCAACGCGATCTTCGGCGGCGGCGACACGCGCACCGTCAAGGCGAACGAACAGATCAGCTTCGAGGCGCGCGAAAGCGAGACGGTCGCGATCGTCGGCGAGAGCGGCTGCGGGAAGTCGACGCTGGCGAAGGTGCTGCTCGGGCTGGAGACGGCGACCGACGGCACCGTGACGCTCGACAACAAGCCGATCGGCGGAACCGCGATCGAGGGGCGCGACACCGAGACGATCTCGTCGATCCAGATGGTGTTCCAGAACCCGTTCGACACGCTCAACCCGAGCCATTCGGTCGGCGCGCAGATCATACGCACGCTGGAGAAGTTCAAGGTCGGCAACAACACGGCCGAGCGCAAGCAGCGCATGTTCGAGCTGCTCGATCTCGTCAAGCTGCCGCGCGCGTTCGCGACGCGCATGCCGCGCCAGCTTTCGGGCGGGCAAAAGCAGCGCATCGGCGTCGCGCGCGCCTTTGCCGGCAATGCGCGCGTGGTCGTGGCCGACGAGCCGGTGTCGGCTCTCGACGTCTCGGTGCAGGCGGCGGTGACCGAACTCCTGATGGACATCCAGCGCAAGAACAAGACGACGATGCTGTTCATCAGCCATGATCTGTCCGTCGTGCGCTATCTCGCGGACCGCGTCGTCGTCATGTATCTCGGCCATATCGTCGAGCAGGGGACGACCGACCAGATATTCGCGCCGCCCTATCACCCCTATACCGAGGCGCTTTTGTCCGCGATCCCGATCGCCGACACGTCGGTGGTCAAGAAGCACATCGTGCTCGAGGGCGACATTCCCTCGGCGATGAACCCGCCTTCCGGCTGCCCGTTCCAGACGCGCTGCAACTACAAGCATCTGGTGCCGGGCAACAAATGCGAGACCGAACTGCCACCGTTGCGTGAACTTGGCGGCGGTCACAAGAGCCTATGCTGGCTCGACGATAGCGAACTGGCGAAGATGGAGCCGGTGATCAGTTTCGATGGCGACAAGCCCACTGACGCTGCCAGCCTGCCGCCGACTGCGGATGCGCCGCGCGGCCATGTGCAGGACGCTGCAGAACATCCGGTGGACGATGGCGCGCCGGGCGGCGAGCCGCCGGCCGTGGCTTCGAAGGCGATGACGGCGGTGCCGGGTGATTCCGCGCCCGAAAAATCGCTGACGGAAGCGGGCGAGGGGCGGTCTGCCGCGAGCGCCGAGGTGAAACCTGGCCTCGCAGCGACCGCGAAGAAAGAAGCCGAGGCGGCGGGGTCGATGGCGAAGCCGAGCCGGCCCATCGACGTGGCGGCTTCGCCCGAGGAAGCGCGCCGCGCGATCGGTGCCCGGCCGGTGAACGGGCCGGACAAGGGCTGATGCGAGAAGCCTCCCCCGATTTAGAAGGAGCGGCATGATATGTCGCTTCCGTCGTGTCGTTCTATCGATGCCGACGTGAACTGACGCGATCATCGTAATCCGATGTCGTATTTCTTCTAGCGGAGCCCGCCGCCGCTTTGCACATTGGCGGCATGACACAGCCGCGCCGCCGCCGTTCCGCCGACCGTGCCCGCCGCTCCGAGGATGCGGGCATCGCGCAATTGCCGCGCCGCGCGGTGTGCAATCCCTATCCGCCGATGGCGCTGCTCTCGGCCGACCATATCGAGGCGATCCATGACGCCTCGATGCACATCCTCGAGAATTTCGGCGTCGAGATCATGAGCGCGCGGGCGCGTTCGATCTTCGCGGCGGCGGGGGCGGACGTCGATCATGCAAGCGGGCTGGTGCGGCTCGACCGGGGGCTCGTGCTGGAAGCGGTCGCCAAGGCGCCGTCGTCGTTTCAACTGACGCCGCGCAATTTTGCGAACCGGCTGACGATCGGCGGCGATGCGATCAACTTCACGCTCGTCGCCGGGCCGCCCAACGTCCACGACATGGAGCGCGGGCGGCGGTCGGGCAACTATGCCGACTATTGCGACCTCGTTCGGCTGGCGCAGCATTTCAACTGCATCCACATGCTCGGCAACCAGGTCTGCGCGCCGATCGAACTGCCGGCCAATTCACGCCATCTCGACACCTACCGCGCCAACCTGACGCTGACCGACAAGGCGTTCCACGTCTCGGCGATCGGCGCGGGGCGGGCGCTGGACGGTGTGAAGATGGCGGCGATCGCGCGGGGGCTGACGCTCGATGAGATGCAGGACGATCCGTCGGTGACGACGATCATCTCCGTCAACTCGCCGCGCCGGTTCGACGGTGACATGCTGGACGGCATGATCGCGATGTCGGAGCACGGCCAGTCGGTCTGCGTGACGCCGTTCACGCTGATGGGTGCGATGAGTCCGGTGACGCTGGCGGGCGCGCTGGCGCAGCAGAATGCCGAGGCGCTGGCCGGCATCGCGCTGACGCAGCTCGTGCGGCCGGGCGCGCCGGCGATTTATGGCGCGTTTACCTCCAATGTCGACATGAAGTCGGGCGCGCCGGCCTTCGGCACGCCGGAGAACACAAAGGCGAATATCGCGTCGGGGCAGCTCGCGCGGAAGTATGGTTTGCCCTACCGCACCACGCCCGGCTCGGCCTCCAATGCAGCCGATGCGCAGGGCGCCTACGAGACGATGATGGCGCTGTGGGGCGCGCTCCTCGGCCATGGCAACCTCGTCTACCACGCCGCTGGCTGGCAGGAGGGCGGGCTGACGGCGAGTTTCGAGAAGTTCGTCATCGACGTCGAGATGATCCAGCACATGATGGAGTTCCTGCAGCCGATCGCAGTCGATGAGGGGGAACTTGCGCTTGACGCGCTCGGCCGCGTGCCGACCGGCGGGCACTTCTTCGGCGATGCCCACACGCTGGAGCGTTATTCGACCGCCTTCTACCAGCCGATCCTGTCCAACTGGCAGAACTTCGAGAGCTGGGAGGAGGCGGGCGGGCTGGACGCGACGCACCGGGCTACGGGGGTGTGGAAGAAGGCGCTGGAGGAATATGTCGAGCCGGTGATGGATGCGGGGGTGCGGGAAGAGCTCGATGCGTATGTGGCGCGGCGGCGCGAGGATATTGGGGGTGGGGAGCCTTGATGCGTTGAGCGTGATCACCCCCCTCTGGCCTGCCGGCCATCTCCCCCTCAAGGGGGGAGATCAATCACGTCGAGCTACCGCTCATTCGGCAATGTCCCAGATTTCTCGAACAGCTTGCCATTGCGTGATCTCCCCCCTTGAGGGGGAGATGTCCGGCAGGACAGAGGGGGGTGCGACGGAGCGCAATTCTTCCTCGCCATCCTACCACCCCGATTCCACCAACCAATCCAACCATCTGACTTCACAGGAATTTCCATGAAATCGCATGCACGTGTCGTGGTCATCGGGGGCGGGGTCGTTGGCTGCTCCGTGCTCTATCATCTCGCGCGGGCGGGGTGGACGGATGTGGTGCTGCTGGAGCGCGACGAGCTGACGTCCGGCTCGACCTGGCACGCGGCGGGTGGGATGCACACGGTCAATGGCGACCCGAACGTCGCCAAGCTGCAGAAATACACGATCAGCCTCTACAAGGAGATCGAGGAGCTTTCCGGCCAGGCGACCGGCGTGCATTTGACCGGCGGCGTGATGCTGGCGGCGACGACGGCGCGGATGGACTGGCTGCGCAACCTCGTCGCCAAGGGGCGGTATCTCGGCATCGAACTGGAGGAGATTTCGGCCGCGGAAGCCGGCGAACTGATGCCGCTTCTCGATCCGGGCGAGTTCGTCGGCGCGGTGCGCACGGTTGTCGACGGGCATCTCGATCCGTCGGGCGTGACGCACGCCTATGCCAAGGCTGCGCGCAAGCTCGGCGCATCGGTCGAGCGGTTCACCAAGGTCGAGGGGATCGCGCGGCGGCCGGACGGGCTGTGGCAGCTCTCGACGAACAAGGGTGAGATCGTTGCCGAACATGTCGTCAATGCAGGCGGGCTGTGGGCGCGCGAGGTCGGACGCATGGTCGGGCTCGAACTGCCGGTGCTCGCCATGGAGCACATGTATCTCATCACCGAGGACATGCCCGAGGTCGCCGCGTGGAACGCCAAGACCGGCACCGAAATCATCCACGCGATCGATTTCGACGGCGAGCTTTACCTCCGTCAGGAGCGTGGCGGCATGCTGATGGGCACCTACGAGAAGGCCGGCAAGCCGTGGTCGGAGGTCGAGACGCCGTGGAGTTTCGGGCATGAATTGCTGGAGCCGGACCTCGACCGCATCGCGCCCTCGCTCGAAGTCGGGTTTCGCCATTTCCCGGCCTTTCAGAAGACCGGCATCAAGCAGATCATCAACGGCCCCTTCACCTTCGCCCCGGACGGCAACCCCCTCGTCGGGCCGGTGCGCGGGCTGCCGGGTTTCTGGGTCGCGTGCGGGGTGATGGCCGGGTTCAGCCAGGGTGGCGGCGTCGGGCTCGCCATCGCCAACTGGATGATCGAGGGCGACTCGGGCGCCGACATCTGGGCGATGGACGTGGCGCGCTACGGCGACTGGGCGTCGATGGCCTACACCAATGCCAAGGTGCGCGAGAACTATTCGCGGCGCTTCTCGATCCGCTTTCCGAACGAGGAACTGCCGGCCGGGCGGCCGCTGCGCACGACGCCGGTCTATGACCGCCTGTCGGAAAAGGGCGCGCAGTGGGGCGCGGCCTACGGGCTTGAAGTGCCGCTCTGGTATGCGCCGAGCGGCGTGAAGGACGATTTTTCGTGGCGGCGCTCGACCGATTTCGAGCATGTCGGGCGCGAAGTCGCGACGGTGCGCGAGCGCGTCGGGCTGTCGGAGATTTCGAGCTTCGCGAAATATCGCGTGACGGGTGCGGGGGCGGAAGCGTGGCTCGACCGGATGCTTGCCTGCCGGTTGCCGAAGCCGGGGCGGATGACGCTGGCGCCCATGCTGAAGGAAGACGGCAGGTTGATCGGGGACTTTACGCTCGCCAATCTCGGCGATGGCGAATGGCTGATCTTCGGCTCCGGCATCGCCGAGCAGTTCCATATGCGCTGGTTCGAGCGGCATCTCCCCGTGGACGGGTCGGTGCGGGTGGAGGCGATGGGGCTTTCGCTGGTCGGGCTGTCTATCGCGGGGCCGCAGGCGCGGCGGGTTCTGGAGAAGGTGACGCGTGTCGATGTCTCGAACGCTGCCTTTCCGTTCATGGCGATCCGCCGGATGGATGTCGCGATGGCGTCGTGCCTCGTCGGGCGGGTGAGCTATACGGGCGATCTTGGCTACGAGATCTGGATGGCGCCGGAGTATCAGCGGCACGTGCTCGATGCGCTGTTTGGCGCTGGCGCGGAATTCGGCATCGGGCTCTTCGGCGCGCGAGCGCTGAATGCGCTGCGGCTGGAAAAGGGCTACGGCTCGTGGGCGCGCGAATACCGGCCGATCTATGGGCCGCTCGAGGCCGGGCTCGATCGTTTCGTCGCCTATGACAAGAGCGCCGATTTCATCGGGAAAAGCGCGGCATTGGCGGAAAAGTCAAATGGCGGCAAGCTTCGGCTGCGCAGCTTCGCGGTCGAGGCCGTCGATGCCGACGTGATCGGCGACGAGCCAATCTGGCATCGCGGCGAAGTCAAGGGCTGGGTAACGTCCGGCGGCTATGCGCACCATGCCGGCACGTCCGTCGCGATGGGTTACGTGCCGAAGGAAATCGCTGGCGAACAAGAGGGGTTCGAGATCGAATTTCTTGGGCGCCGGCACCGCGCACGGATGCTCGACACGGTTCTCTTCGATCCGGATTTCACGCGAATGCGCGGCTGACCGCGGCTCAGGCGCCGGGGTCGATCCCGGCGCGAAGGGCGAGTGCCTCCACCCGGTGCGACTGCGCCTGGCGGCGGGCTTCGGCATGATCGTCGCCGAGGCCCCAGCGCGCGGCGTCGCTGGCGCGTCGGCCCCAGGATGCGGCTTCCTGATCCTGCAAATCGGCAAGCGAATTCAATACGTTATGTGCGTATGGCTTCACGACGACCCCGTTCCCCCGAATGGTTAACGAAAGCTATCGAAGGTCTTGGCCGATGTCGCCTGCCAATGCGAATAAAGATGGGGAAAAGGGGCAAAAAAATCGTGATGAGGAAGTGCCAGGCATCCAAGAAGAGATGGGTGTTTACTTAACCCGACAAGCGACGCCAAATCAGCATGTTAACCAGATTTTAACGTTACGGTTGCGCGTTTGAACTTCCCGGTGCAGTTTCGCGGCGAGAGTTGACAAGTTCTAATTCAAGTGGAGTTCGCCGTGGAACAGAGCACAATCAAGACACTGGACGCGGGATTGACCGAAGCGCTTCGGGCCGATGCCGCCAAGACTGCAGAGCCGGCGCGTCCGCGCCGCGAGATGAACCTTCCGGGCCTCGGCGACACGACCCGCGCGCCGCGCCGAATCGCCGGCGGCTTTGCCGGCTTGAGCGAAGATCTCGACCGGCGCATGCGCGACTGGCGCAACATGCTGCGCGTTCTCGACCAGCAGCGCCCGCAGCTCGAAGCAGCCGAAATCCAGTATGACGCCGCCTACGAGACGCTGGCCAAGATCGTTCCGCAGGCGCAGGACACCGGCAAGGCGCTGAAGGCGATGATCGCGACCACCAAGGCGGGCGACATTTCCGAAGACCTCGCCGGGCAATTTTCCAAGAATCTCAAGGCGCTCGAGGAACTCGAGGCAGTCGCCGAAAACCTGACGACGACCATGCTTCACCTGCGCTCGTCGTGGGAGCAGTATGCCCGCTCGATCATCAAGGCGCAGAAGATGCGCGATGTTGTCGGCGGCGACAACGCCTGAAAGGGTGTGAACGACCTGCGGCGTTTGCTGCAGGTCGGTATTCCAAGTCAGGGATAGCCGGTGATCGTCACGCTGATGGCGCCGATGCCGTCGATCCCGGCTTCGATACTGTCCCCGGGGACAAGGGCGCCGACGCCCGCCGGGGTGCCGGTCATGATCAGATCCCCGGGCTTCAATTCGACAGAGCGGCTGGCAATGGCGATGATGTCCGGGACGGGCCAGATCTGCTCCGCCAGATCGCCCTCCTGCCGGGCGGCACCATTCACTGACAGCCAGACCCGGCCGGATGCCGGATGACCGATGCCGTGCGAAGGCGCCAGCGGCGAAATCGGCGCGGAATGATCGAAGGCCTTCGCCCATTCCCAGGGACGCGCGGCCTTCTTCGCTTCTTCCTGAAGGTCGCGCCGGGTCAGGTCGATGCCGACGCCGTAACCCCAGACATGATCGAGTGCGTCATCGGGCGAGATGTCCCGGCCGCCCTTGCCGATCGCGACCACGAGTTCGACCTCGTGGTGCAGGTTGGTCGTCAAAGGCGGGTAGGGGATGTCGCCGGCCGCGTCGAAGGCGGCATCCGCCGGCTTCATGAAGAAGAAGGGCGGATCGCGCTCGTCATTTCCCATCTCGCGCACATGCGCCGCATAGTTGCGGCCGACGCAGAAGATGCGGCGGATGGGGAAGCGCTGATGGCTGCCGGCGATGGCGAGCGAAGGCTGGGCGGGGGCGGCGAAGGCGAATTCTGTCATACGCTTTGCTTAACGCGATAAGCGGCGTCCGCCAAGCGGGATTAAGTGGACTAAAATACTCATATTAATCAGCGGTTTGTGTGCGTTGCGCCAATTTTTGACCGATTGATAAAAAAAGAATCCGTGCTAGCCTTCCGGAAAAACCAATAATGGGGAACCGAATGGCTGAAGGCCTCTATAAGGAGGGGATTGCCGCGCAGCGGCTGGCCCCGGACCAGTATCCGAAGAATTTCGCGGATTTGCATCCGCCGTTCGACCGGCACGAGGCGCTGGTCGAATCCGACCGATGCTATTTCTGTTACGACGCGCCCTGCATGCAGGCCTGCCCGACCTCCATCGACATACCGCTGTTCATCCGGCAGATTTCGACGGGCAATCCGCTCGGATCGGCCAAGACGATTTTCGACCAGAACATTCTCGGCGGCATGTGCGCCCGTGTCTGCCCGACCGAGACGCTGTGCGAAGAAGTGTGCGTGCGCGAGGTCGCCGAAGGCAAGCCGGTGCAGATCGGCCGGTTACAGCGCTATGCGACCGACACGGCGATGGCGCGGGAAGTCCAGTTCTACGAACCGGCTCCATCGACCGGGCGCAAGGTCGCGGTGATCGGCGCCGGACCGGCGGGGCTCGCCTGCGCGCATCGCCTCGCCATGCACGGCCACCACGTCACCATCTACGAGGCGCGGCCGAAGCCGGGCGGGCTCAACGAATACGGCATCGCCGCCTACAAGGCGCCCGAGGGCTTCGCGCAGGCGGAAGTCGATTATGTCCTGTCGATCGGCAATATCGAGGTCCGAAACGGCCAGATGATGGGCCGCGACTTCGCGCTCTCCGAACTTGCCGCCACTTATGACGCGGTGTTCGTCGGCGCCGGCCTGACGGGCGTCAATGCGCTGCAGGCCGACGGCGAGGATTTCGAGGGCGTGGAAAACGCAGTCGATTTCATCGCCGCGTTGCGCCAGGCGCCGGACCTGTCGCAATTGCAGGTCGGCCGGCGCGTCGTCGTCATCGGCGGCGGCATGACGGCGGTCGACGCCGCGGTCCAGTCCAAGCTTCTCGGCGCCGAACAGGTGACCATCGCCTATCGCCGCGGCAAGGAAAGCATGAACGCTTCCGAGTTCGAGCAAGACCTTGCGGCCTCGAAAGGCGTCACCATCCGCCACTGGCTGAAGCCGGTGCGCATCCTCGCCGACGGCGGCAAGGTGACGGGTATCGAACTCGAATACACCGAAATCCGCGATGGCCGCGTTGCCGGCACCGGCGAGGTTGTTCGGGTAGACGCTGACCAAGTGTTCAAGGCGATCGGCCAGACCTTCGACGCGATGCCCCTGAACGGCTCCGGTTCCGCCATCGCGATGGAAGCCGGGCGCATCAAGGTCGACGACGAAGGCCGCACCTCCGCGCCCAAGATCTGGGCCGGCGGCGACTGCATTTTCGGGGGCGACGACCTGACCGTTTCCGCCGTCGCGCAGGGGCGCGACGCGGCCGAAAGCATCCACTGGACACTCAGCTCCAACGGGAGTGCATGAGCATGGCAGACATCCGTTCGAACTTCGTCGGCATCAAGTCGCCCAATCCGTTCTGGCTCGCATCCGCGCCGCCGACCGATAAGGCCTACAATGTCGTGCGCGCGTTCAAGGCGGGCTGGGGCGGTGTCGTGTGGAAGACGCTGGGCGAGGAGGGGCCGCCCGTCGTCAATGTCAACGGCCCGCGCTACGGCGCGATCTGGGGCGCCGACCGGCGGCTGCTGGGCTTGAACAATATCGAGCTCATCACCGACCGCGACCTGCAGACCAATCTGCGCGAGATCAAGCAGGTGAAGCGTGACTGGCCCGACCGGGCGATGGTCGTCTCGATCATGGTTCCGTGCGAGGAAAACGCCTGGCGCTCGATCCTGCCGCTGGTCGAAGAGACCGGGGCGGACGGCATCGAACTCAATTTCGGCTGTCCGCACGGCATGAGCGAGCGCGGCATGGGCGCGGCGGTCGGCCAAGTGCCAGAATATATCGAAATGGTCGTGCGCTGGTGCAAGCAATACACCCGCATGCCGGTCATCACCAAGCTGACGCCCAACATCACCGACATCCGCAAGCCTGCGCGCGCCGCCCATGCAGGCGGGACCGACGCCGTCTCGCTGATCAACACGATCAACTCGATCACCGGCGTCAATCTCGACAGCTTCGCGCCGGAGCCCACCATCGACGGCAAGGGCACGCATGGCGGCTATTGCGGCCCGGCGGTCAAGCCGATCGCCATGAACATGGTGGCCGAAATCGCGCGCGACCCCGAAACGCGCGGCCTGCCGATTTCGGCGATCGGCGGCATCACGACATGGCGCGACGCGGCCGAATTCCTGGCGCTCGGCGCCGGAAACGCGCAGGTCTGCACCGCGGCGATGACCTATGGCTTCAAGATCGTCGAGGAGATGATCACCGGGCTATCCGAATGGATGGACGAGAAGGGTCATCGCAACCTCGACGACATCATTGGGCGCGCGACGCCGAACGTGACCGACTGGCAGTATCTCAACCTCAACTACGTCACCAAGGCGCGTATCGACCAGGATCTGTGCATCAAGTGCGGCCGCTGCCACATCGCCTGCGAGGACACCTCGCACCAGGCGATCACCAACATGGTGGACGGCAAGCGCCACTTCGAGGTGATCGAGGCGGAGTGCGTCGGCTGCAATCTGTGCGTCAATGTCTGCCCGGTCGAAAGCTGCATCACCATGGAGGCGCTGGCCGTCGGCGCGCTCGACCAGCGCACCGACAAGACGGTGTCGCCGGTCTATGCGAACTGGACCACGCATCCGAACAATCCTGCCGCAAAGGTTGCGGCCGAGTAGGCTTGCGCGGGCAAAACTTCTCATGTGAATTGTATCGGGCGCGGGATACCGCGCCCGATTTTTCGTGAACGAGGACGATTGCAAATTGGCCGACATCGCGGTGAAGCGCTCCCATGCCCAAGGCCGCGACAAGCTCGTCGGCCATCTGGCGATGCTCGGCTTTGCCGCGCTCGTCTCCGGCTCTTATTCGATCGGCGCGATGGCCGCTTCGCATATCGGGCCGGGCGCGATCAACACCGTGCGGTTCGTCTTCGGCATCTGCGTGATGGCGAGTGCGGTGGCGCTGTTGAACAAGGGGCGCATTCCCGCCCCGCGTGAGGTCTGGCGCTACGCTGTGCTCGGCTTCCTGATGGCGGTGTTCTTCATCACCATGTTCATCGCGCTGCGGCTGACGACGCCGGTGGCGACGGGCGCGGTTTTCACGCTGATGCCGCTGATGGCGGCGGGGTTCGGACTGCTCTTTCTCGGCGAAGAGCCGCGCGCCATCGTGCTCGTCGGCCTCGTCGTCGCGGCTTGCGGGGCGGTCTGGGTCATCTTTCGCGGCGATGTCGGCGCGTTGCTCGCCTTCGATCTCGGGCTCGGCGAACTGATCTTCCTCATCGGCGTCGCTTGCCACGCGGCCTATGCGCCGCTGGTGCGCCGGCTCAATCGGGGAGAGGCGCTGCCGGTGTTCACATTGTGGACGCTGTTCGGCACCGGCGTCTGGATCGCGCTCTACTCCGTTCCGGAACTTTTCGAGACCGACTGGGCGACACTGCCGCCGATTGTCTGGATCGCCGTCGCCTATCTCGCCGTCTTCACGACGGCCGGCACGACGTTCCTCGTCCAGTTCGGCGCAATGCGCCTGCCGGCTGCCAAGGTGATGGCCTACACCTATCTCACGCCGTCCTTCATCATCCTCTATGAAGGGCTGCTCGGCCATGGCTGGGCGAGCGGCGCGGTGGCGGCCGGTGCGTTGGTGACGATGGCTGCGCTGGTGGGGCTGGCGATGGCGCCGGATCGCTGACGGTTGAAGATGGTGATAGGAGCTGTTATGTTTGACGTAACATGATCAGGAGCTTCGCCGATAAGCATACGGAAGCCTTGTTTCATGATGGAATCTGCCATCGGAATTGGCGAACGATTGAAAAGATCGCCCTTCGCAAACTGGATCAGCTCAACAACGTAGCGGGCATCTCTGATCTCGCGGTGCCGCCGGGCAATCGGCTGGAACGGCTGCGAGGTGACCGTGAGGGGCAGTGGAGCATCAGGATCAACGACCAGTATCGCTTGTGTTTTCGCTGGGAAGGTGACGACGCCTTCGATGTCTGCATCGTCGATTATCACTGACGGAGTTTGGTATGGCGCGCATCACGGCACATCCCGGCGAAATGCTCAACGAGGAATTCCTGCTGCCCATGCAGCTTTCGGCGCGCGCACTCGCGCGTCAAATGGGCGTGCCCGCCAATCGAATCACGGGCGTCATCAAGGGACAAAGGTCGATCACGGCGGACACTGCGATCCGGCTCGAGAAGGCATTGGGGATGTCGGCCGTGTTCTGGATGCGGCTTCAGGACAGCCATGATCTCTCGAAAGCTCTGGCCGAGGCGGACTACTCGGCTATCGAAAAACTCGATACGCATGCTGCCTGAGGTCGCGGGTCACCCCTTCGGCCGCAGCCCCTCCAAAAACAACTGCTCCAGATAGCGCGCGGCATCCTCGAAGCGGCCGTCGCCGCCGCGATCCGGGCCCAGCACCGTGCGGACCTGGACGTCGAAATCGGCGTAGTGCTGCGTGGTCGCCCAGATCGAGAAGATAAGGTGCCAGGGGTCGGTCTTCGCAATCTTGCCGGCTTTCATCCAGCCCTTGATGAGGGCGGCCTTTTCGTCGACGAGTGGCTTCAGTTCGCCCTCGATCAGATGTTGGATGTGGGGGGCACCCTGCAGGATCTCGTTGGCGAAGAGGCGGCTTTCGCGGGGGTAGTCGCGTGCCATTTCGAGCTTGCGGCGGATATAGGAGCGCAGTTCGCCAATCGGGTCGCCGATGTCGTCGAGTTCGCGCAAAGGGGCGAGCCATGTTTGCAGCAGGCGCTCGATCAGCGTCGTGAACATCGCCTCCTTGGAGCGGAAGTAGTAGAGAAGGTTCGGCTTCGACATGCCGGCCGCTTCGGCAATCTGGTCGATGGTCGCACCGCGGAAGCCGTGCTGCGAGAAGACGTCGAGCGCGGCATCGAGGATCAGTTCGCGCTTCTCCGTCTGGATGCGCGTGCGGCGGCGACGGACGGGCGTTTCAGCGTCCATGGCGAACCCTCTGCTGGACCAATTGACTGGACCAGTTGCTCATCGCGTGTGGAGCGCGAGGATGCTGCGCCATTTCCCCTACTATGTCCTTGACCGCCATGGTGGCGGTGCTAACGTTTGTCCAATCGGTCAAAAATGCGTAGCACGACTGCGTCCGACACACCAAGCGTTGGCCGAAAAGGGAACACGAAAAAGGGGAAGCTTGGTCATGTCGAACCGGCTCAACGTCGCGCCGAACGATCTTTCCGCATTCTGGATGCCGTTCACCTCCAACAGGCAGTTCAAGCAGGCGCCGCGCATGCTGGCTTCTGCCAAGGACATGCACTACCGCACGACCGACGGCCGCGAGATCCTCGACGGAACGGCGGGTCTGTGGTGCGTCAATGCCGGGCATTGCCGGCCGAAGATCACCGAGGCGGTGCAGCGCCAGGTCGCAGAGCTCGACTATGCGCCGGCCTTCCAGATGGGGCATCCGATCGTCTTCGAACTGGCCAACCGGCTGGTCGACGTCGCGCCCGAGGGCATGAACCACGTCTTCTTCACCAATTCCGGGTCGGAATCGGTCGATACCGCGCTCAAGATCGCGCTTGCCTACCAGCGCGTGAAGGGGCAGGGCTCGCGCACGCGCCTGATCGGCCGCGAGCGCGGCTATCACGGCGTCAATTTCGGCGGCATTTCCGTCGGCGGCATCGTGACCAACCGCAAGATGTTCGGCACGTTGCTTACCGGCGTCGACCACATGCCGCACACGCATCTGCCGGGCAAGAACGCGTTCACGCGCGGCGTTCCGGAGCATGGCGGGGATCTTGCCGACGAACTGGAGCGCATCGTCACGCTGCATGACGCCTCGACCGTCGCGGCCGTGATCGTCGAACCGGTCGCCGGCTCGACAGGCGTCCTGATCCCGCCGCAGGGCTATCTGAAGCGCCTGCGCGACATCTGCACCAAGCATGGCATCCTGTTGATCTTCGACGAGGTCATCACCGGGTTCGGCCGTCTGGGAACGCCGTTTGCGGCCGATTATTTCGGCGTGATGCCCGACATCATCACCACCGCCAAGGGTGTGACCAATGGCGTCATCCCGATGGGCGCGGTGTTCGTGACGTCGGAAATCCACGACGCGTTCATGACCGGCCCCGAGCACATGATCGAGTTCTTCCACGGCTACACCTATTCGGGCAATCCGATCGCGTCGGCCGCGGCGATCGCCACGCTCGACACCTACAAGGAAGAGGGGCTGCTGACCCGCGGCGCGGAGCTTGCGCCTTATTGGGAGGACGCGCTCCACTCGCTGAAGGACGCGCCGAACGTCATCGACATCCGCAATATCGGTCTTGTCGGCGCGATCGAATTGCAGCCGATCGCCGGCGAGCCGACCAAGCGGGCGTTCTCGGCCTTCGTCAAGGCGTTCGAGAAGGGCGTGCTCATCCGCACGACCGGCGACATCATCGCGCTCTCGCCGCCGCTGATCATCGAGAAGGGCCAGATCGACGAGATCGTCGATTGCGTCCGCACGGTGCTGAACGAGGCCGCCTGAGAATGGCCCGCCCGCAGGCGACGCACGCGGTTCTGGTCGACGACGACCAGGTGCGCGTCACGCGGTGGGACTTCGCGCCAGGCGCGGAGACGGGCTGGCACCGGCACGGCATGGACTATGTGATCACCACGATTACGCCATGCGAGATGCTTCTGGAAGAGCCCGGCGGCACCAGCCGCCGGGTCGAATTCAAGGCGGGGGACGCCTATCGTCGCCACGAAGGCGTCGAGCACAATGTCGTCAATGGTGGCGATGTGCCGATGTCTTTCGTCGAAATCGAACTGAAAGCATAAGGGACGAGCATGGCAGCGCCGGGCGAAAATCTGCGAATCAATCCAGACCGTTTGTGGGATTCGCTGATGGAGATGGCGAAGATCGGGCCCGGTGTCGCCGGCGGCAATAATCGCCAGACGCTGACCGATGAGGACGGCGAGGGGCGCCATCTCTTCAAGCGGAGGTGCGAGGAGGCGGGCCTCAGCGTCGCCGTCGACCAGATGGGCACGATGTTCGCGCGCCGCGAGGGCACCGACCCGGACGCGCTGCCGGTCTATGTCGGCAGCCATCTCGACACCCAGCCGACCGGCGGCAAGTTCGACGGCGTGCTCGGTGTTCTCGGCGGGCTCGAAGTCATCCGCTCGATGAACGATCTCGGCATCAAGACCAAGCATCCGATCGTCGTGACCAACTGGACGAACGAGGAAGGCACCCGCTTTGCGCCGGCGATGATCGCGTCGGGCGTATTTGCCGGCGAGATCGACCTCGACTGGGCCTATGATCGGACGGACGCCAAGGGCAAGCGCTTCGGCGACGAATTGGAACGCATCGGCTGGAAGGGCGAGGAAGAAGTCGGCCATCGCAAGATGAAGGCGTTCTTCGAACTCCACATCGAGCAGGGTCCGATCCTCGAGGACGAAGGGATCGACATCGGCGTCGTCACGCACGGGCAGGGGCTCTGGTGGCTGCAGTTCACGCTGACCGGCAAGGATTCGCACACCGGCTCGACGCCAATGCCGAAGCGCCGCAATGCCGGCCTCGGCATGGCGCGGATCACCGAGCTCGTCCACGAAGTCGCGATGGACTTCCAGCCGGATGCCGTCGGCGCCATCGGCCATGTCGAGGTCTATCCGAACTCGCGCAACGTCATTCCCGGCAAGGTCGTCTTCACGGTCGACATCCGCTCGCCCGACCTCGACACGCTGACGCAGATGCGCGAGCGCATAGAGGACGGCGCGGCAACGATCTGCGAAGCGCTCGACATCGCCTGCGACGTCGAGGCGGTCGGGCATTTCGATCCCGTCGCTTTCGACGAGGGCTGTGTGACCGCCATTCGCGACGCGGCTGAACGTCTGGGCTACAGTCATCGCAATATCGTCTCGGGCGCCGGACACGACGCCTGCTGGATCAACCGCGTCGCGCCGACGGCAATGGTCATGTGCCCCTGCGTCGATGGGCTCAGCCACAACGAGGCCGAAGAGATCACCAAGGACTGGGCGCGCGCGGGTGCCGACGTGCTCTTCCATGCGGTCGTCGAGACGGCGGAGATCGTGGAGTGAGGGGTCGGGGGGCTTCAATACCCCCACCTGACCGTTTCGAACCAAGCCGCTCGAAGAAGCGGAAAATTCAAGGGGAACGAGAATGACGAAAGTCATCAAGAACGGAACCATCGTCACCGCCGACCGGACGTGGAAAGCGGATATCCTGATCGACGGCGAGACGATCGCCGCAATCGGGCCGAACCTGTCCGGCGACGAGGAGTTTGACGCGTCTGGCTGCTATGTCATGCCCGGAGGCATCGACCCGCACACGCATCTGGAAATGCCCTTCATGGGCACCTATTCGGCCGACGATTTCGAGAGCGGCACCCGCGCGGCACTGGCTGGCGGGACGACGATGGTGATCGATTTCTGCCTGCCGTCGCCCGAGCAGTCGCTGATGGAAGCGCTGCAGATGTGGGACAACAAGTCGACCAAGGCGGCGTGCGACTATTCCTTCCACATGGCGATCACCTGGTGGGGCGAGAAGGTGTTCGACGAGATGCCCGCCGTCGTCGAGAAGGGCATCACCTCGTTCAAGCACTTCATGGCCTACAAGGGCGCGCTGATGGTGGACGACGACGAGATGTATTCGTCGTTCCAGCGCTGCGCCGAACTCGGTGCGCTGCCGATGGTTCATGCCGAGAACGGCGACGTCGTCGCGCAGCTCCAGCAGAAGCTGCTGGCGGCCGGCAATAACGGCCCCGAAGCGCACAGCTATTCGCGGCCGCCGGAAGTGGAGGGCGAGGCGACCAACCGCGCCATCATGATCGCCGACATGGCGGGCGTTCCGCTTTATGTCGTCCATGTCTCCTGCGAGCAGAGCCACGAGGCGATCCGCCGCGCGCGCCAGAAGGGCATGCGCGTCTATGGCGAGCCGCTGGTGCAGCATCTCGTCCTCGATGAGACCGAATATTTCGACAAGGACTGGGACCATGCCGCGCGGCGCGTGATGAGCCCGCCCTTCCGCTCCAAACAGCATCAGGATTCGCTGTGGGCAGGGCTTTCTGCCGGGTCGCTGCAGGTCGTCGCGACGGACCATTGCGCCTTCACGACCGAGCAGAAACGCACCGGCGTCGGCGACTTCACGAAGATCCCGAACGGAACAGGCGGGCTGGAAGACCGGATGCCGGTCCTGTGGGCCTTCGGCGTCAATACCGGCCGCCTGACGCCGAACGAATTCGTTGCAGCGACCTCGACCAACACCGCCAAGATATTCGGCATGTATCCGAAGAAGGGCGCGATCGTCGAAGGCGCGGATGCCGACATCGTCATCTGGGACCCGGAGAAGACGAAAACGATCTCGGCCTCGAGCCAGCAATCGGTGATCGACTACAACGTGTTCGAGGGCATCGAGGTGAAGGGCCTGCCGCGAACCGTCTTCACGCGGGGCGAGGTCGCGATCGAAGATGGTGAGGTAAAGGCCAAGCCCGGTCACGGCAAGTTCGTGGCGCGCGAGGCGAAGACTTCGGTCAGCCAGGCGCTTTCGACCTGGAAGCAGGTCGTGTCGCCGCGCAAGATCGAGCGTTCGGGCATTCCGGCCAGCGGGGTTTGATCCATGGGATCGGCTCGGACCATCTGCGGTGCCGGGCGTTTCCGGCATCGGATCTCAGGGCACGAGTGCGTCCAGTTCGGGCAGGAGCCTGACGGCCTCCTGCTCGTTGGCATCGGTGCGCGCGATCACCGCCGTGCAGGGCTCGCCGCCGATGTTCACCGGCAGATGCGGCAGCCCGGCGGGAATGTAGAGCATGTCGCCGGCGCCCATGTCGACATGGTTTTCCAGCCGCTCGCCATACCAGGTGCGCGCCGTTCCCGCCGTCACGAAGATCGCCGTCTCATGGCTCTCATGCAGATGCGCCTTGGCGCGCGCGCCGGGCGGGATCGTGACGAGGTGCATCGACAGGCCGGTCGCACCGACGCTCTGGGCCGTTATGCCCTCGGCATAGGTCAGCCCCTGACGCCCGTCGAAACTCGTTTTCGCGCGCACCAGCCGGCAGGCCTTCGCAGATGATGGGGACATCCTTCCTCCTCGCTGTTCTTGGCACGTCGCATGGCCTATGCGAACGTCACATCAATTCCTTCCAGAACGCGCGCCGTCAATGGCCGGCGGCCGCGCGCCAGAGCGGTTATCCATGCTCATGAAACCCATATCCGACACCGTGATTTCCGCCAGCGGCCTCGGGCTCACCTTCGAGACCAATGACGGGCCGGTGCATGCGCTGTCCGATGTCGACCTCGATATCCGCAAGGGCGAATTCGTGTCGTTCATCGGGCCGTCGGGCTGCGGCAAGACGACGTTCCTGCGCGTCATTGCCGATCTCGAACAGCCGACGGCAGGCACGATCTCGGTCAATGGCATGACGCCCGAGGAGGCGCGGCGCAGCCGGGCCTATGGCTATGTCTTTCAGGCGGCCGCGCTCTATCCGTGGCGCACGATCGAGCGCAATGTCGCGCTGCCGCTGGAGATCATGGGCTATTCGCGCGAGGAGCGGAAGGCGCGCATCGCCCGCACGCTCGACCTCGTCAACCTCGCCGGGTTCGAGAAGAAGTATCCGTGGCAATTGTCGGGCGGCATGCAGCAGCGCGCCTCGATCGCTCGCGCGCTCGCCTTCGATGCCGACCTTCTCCTGATGGACGAGCCGTTCGGCGCGCTCGATGAAATCGTGCGCGACCACCTGAACGAGCAGTTGCTGCAGCTTTGGGCGCGCACGAACAAGACGATCTGCTTCGTCACCCATTCGATCCCCGAGGCGGTCTACCTGTCGACCAAGATCGTGGTGATGTCGCCGCGGCCGGGGCGCGTGACCGATGTGATCGAAAGCACGCTGCCGGCCGAGCGCCCGCTCGACATTCGCGAGACGCCGGAGTTCCTGGCGATCGCGGCAAGGGTGCGCGAGGGGCTGCGGGCGGGGCACAGCTATGAGTGATCTGGGTTCAATGCTCACCCCCCTCTGGGCTGCCGCCCATCTCCCCCTCAAGGGGGGAGATCACGCGCGTCGTCAAATCCGCCAGTTTCGTCGTCGATTGCGCGTAGCGGACAAGAGATTGATCTCCCCCCTTGAGGGGGAGATGCCCGGCAGGGCAGAGGGGGGTCGGGACTTATGAGCGCGATTGCCGTTCCCGGGGGTGCGATCGGCCGTTCCGGTATCTGGTGCCGCGTGAGCCAGGGCACCACCGTGCCGGTGCTGATCGTCGTCCTCGCCATCCTTGCCGTGTGGTATCTGGCCGCAATCTGGCTGAACGCGCCATGGCAGCTTCAAATCTTCGCGCGCGGCGAGGGCGGCTGGACGTGGGTCGATTTCCTCGCCGGTACGATGAGCCAGGACCGGCCACTTCTGCCTGCGCCGCATCAGGTCGCGGTGGAACTCTGGAACTCCGTCATCGGGCAGAACGTCACGTCGCGGCGCAGCCTCGTCTACCATGCCTGGATCACGCTTTCGGCGACGTTGCTCGGCTTCGTCATGGGCACGGTGCTCGGCATCCTGCTCGCCGTGCTGATCGTCCATAACCGCGCGATGGACCGCTCGCTGATGCCATGGATCATCGCCTCGCAGACGATCCCCATCCTTGCGATCGCGCCGATGGTCGTGGTCGTGCTCGCTTCCATCGGCATGACCGGGCTGGTGCCGAAGGCGCTGATTTCGACCTATCTGTCGTTCTTCCCGGTCGTTGTCGGCATGGTGAAGGGCTTTCGCAGCCCCGACACGATCCAGCTCGACCTGATGCGCACCTATCACGCGAGCCAGGGCCAGACATTCTGGAAGCTGCGCTTTCCATCGGCGCTGCCCTATCTGTTCACTTCGATGAAGGTGGGCGTCGCGGCGAGCCTCGTCGGCGCCATCGTCGGCGAACTGCCGACGGGAGCGGCGGGCGGGCTCGGCTCGCGGCTTCTCGCCGGCTCCTATTACGGGCAGACGGTGCAGATCTGGTCAGCGCTTTTGATGGCGGCAGCATTGTCGGCCATGCTCATCCTCGCCATCGGAATCGTCCAGCGGATCGTGCTTGCGCGCACCGGAGCACGGTCATGAACGCGCTCGTCTTCGGGGCCGTTGCCTTCTGGCTCGTCGCCTGGGCAATCAACGAGTGGCTGGTCCGTCTCAAGGCGCGCGGGACGGCGGCGCGGGCGATCAATTTCGTCGTGCCGCTTCTCTTCGGCGCGGCGCTTCTGGTGCTTTGGGAAGGCTTGGTGCGGGGCTTCAGCGTGCCGTCCGTGCTCCTGCCGCCGCCAAGCGCGATCTGGGCGCGGATTACCTCCTCAGTGCCGACACTCTGGGCCGATTTCCATCAGACCTTCATTCGCTCGGTGCTGCCCGGCTATGCGATCGGCTGCCTTGCCGGGCTGGTCGTCGCCATCCTCATCGACCGCTCGCCCTTCCTGAAGCGCGGGCTGCTGCCGGTCGGCAATTTCGTTTCGGCGCTGCCGCTCGTCGGCATCGCGCCGATCATGGTCATGTGGTTCGGCTTCGACTGGCAGTCCAAGGCTGCGGTCGTCGTGGTCATGACGTTCTTCCCCATGCTGGTGAATGCGGTTGCCGGCCTCAATGCGTCGAACCAGATGGAGCGCGACCTGATGCGCACCTATGCGGCCGGCCACTGGGCGACGCTTTTCAAGCTGCGCCTGCCGGCCGCCTGGCCGTTCATCTTCAACGCGCTCAAGATCAATTCCACGCTGGCGCTGATCGGCGCGATCGTCGCCGAATTCTTCGGAACGCCGGTCGTGGGGATGGGATTTCGCATCTCGTCCGCCATCGGACGCTTGAACGTCGACATGGTCTGGGCTGAAATCGCGGTGGCCGCTCTTGCTGGCTCGATCTTCTACGGTCTCATCGCTCTCATCGAGCGCGGGGTGACCTTCTGGCATCCGTCGATCCGTGGTGGAAAGACGTGAACTATAAAAAAAGGGGAACTGACATGAAAAAGCTAATCATCGGTGCGCTCGCCTCGTCCGTCGCCCTGTCGGCACTGCCGGCCATGGCGCAGGATCTCGACCCGATCACCTTCCAGTTGAAATGGGTCAACCAGGGCCAGTTCGCCGGCTATCTCGTCGCCAAGGACAAGGGCTTCTACGAGGAGGAAGGGCTCGACGTCACCATCAATCCCGGCGGGCCGGACATCGCGCCCGAGCAGGTGATCGCCGGCGGCGGCGCCGACGTCATCACCACCTGGATGGCGGCCGGCCTTGCCGCGCGCGAACGCGGCGTCGCGCTCGTCAACATCGCGCAGCCCTTCGCCAGCCAGGCGCTGCAGCTCGTCTGCTCCGAACAGAGCGGCGTCGAGTCGACCGACGACTTCAAGGGCAAGAAGCTCGGCGTCTGGTTCTTCGGCAACGAATATCCGTTCTACGCCTGGATGGCCAAGCTCGACCTGCCGACCGAAGGCGGTGAAGAGGGCGTCGAAGTCCTGCGCCAGGCCTTCAACGTCGACCCGCTCCTGCAGAACCAGGCCGACTGCATTTCGACGATGAAATACAACGAGTTCAAGCAGCTCCTCGATGCTGGGGTTCCTGAAGACAGCCTCAAGGTCTTCAACTATGCGGACGAGGGCGTCGGCATGCTGGAAGACGGGCTCTACGTCATGGAAGACAAGCTGGACGACCCGGAATTCGTCGACCAGATGGTCCGCTTCGTGCGTGCCTCCATGCGCGGCTGGGAATATGCCAAGGAGAATGTCGACGAAGCTGCAGGGATTGTGCTGGAGAACGATCTCTCTGGCGCGCTGACCGAGGAAAGCCAGGTCTGGCAGGTGGAAGTCGCCGCCGGTCTCGTCGGTGAAAGCCCGGCGCTCGATTCGGCTTCCTACGAGCAGACCGTCCAGACGCTGCTCTCCGCCGTCTCGCCCGACAACCCGGCGATCACCAAGGAGCCGGAAGGCGCGTTCTCGACGGTCGTCACCGACCAGCTTCAGTAAGACGCGAGCACACTTGGCATTTGAAAGGGGCGGGGAACCGCCCCTTTTCTGTGTTGTGGTGCAGGCGGGCCAATGATATATATCTTGGTATCTATCAGGGAGGCGTGCCATGACGCGCATTGCCAAGGTCTTCATCAATGGCCGCAGCCAGGCGGTACGCCTGCCTGCGGAGTTCCGGTTCAGCGGAACCGAGGTCTATGTCAGCCGAAGTGAGAGCGGTGACGTCGTCCTGTCGGAAAAGCCGAACGACTGGAACGGGTTTCTCGCGGCGCTCGGCAAGGACGATTTCAGCGATTTCCTGTCGCCTGAAGAGCGCCAGCAGGACGACAAAATGCGTGACCCGTTCGCGGGCTGGAGCGAATGACTGCTCGCTACATGCTCGACACCAACATGGTGAGCCAGATCGTGCGGGGGCACGCAGTCGCCGTTTCACGGCTGACAGCATTGCCGATTCACGAAATCTGCATCTCCGCTATCACCGAAGGCGAATTGCGATTTGGCCTCGAGCGACGACCCGAAGCACTGCGGTTGCACCGCATCGTTCGCGAATTCCTGATGCGGGTGACCATCAGGTCATGGGACAGCGATGCGGCGGAGATCTACGGACGGATGCGCGCGGGGCTGGAAAGCCAAGGAAAGTCGCTCGGTGCGCTCGACATGCTGATCACGGCCCACGCGCTGCAGGCGGATTGCGTTCTCGTGACCAATGATCGCGCCTTCTCGCAGATGCCCGATTTGCGCATCGAAGACTGGACGGCTGAGTGATCAATCTGCCAAGCGCCGGCGCTCGCGGTCGCGGAAGGCGCCGGGGGTGAGGCCGGTCTGCTTGCGGAAGAAGCGGTTGAAATAGGCCGGGTCGGAAAAGCCGAGCGAATAGGCGATCTTGCTGATCGGCGTCGGGGTGAAGATCAGGTCGCGCCGGGCGGTTTCCAGCGTGCGCCGGTCGATCAGGTTCTGGATCGAAAGGCCGGTTGCGTTGCGGGTGATGCGGTTGAGGTGCGCGGCGGAGACGCCGAGTCGATCCGCATAGAAGCCGACCGGATGGCGCTCGCGGAAATGCGTGTCGACGATCGTCAGCAACGCCTCGATGCGGGCGAGATCGCGATCCTGTTCCGGCTGGCCGTTGCCGGGGCGCGAGGCCCGCGTCAGCGCGACGAGCGCTTCTGTCATCAAGGGTTCGAGCAGCAGCGAGCGGCCGATGGACCGGCCGGAGAGTTCGGCGTCGATCCGCTCGATCGCGCCGGCGGCGCGGGTGCCGTCGTCGCCGGCGATAGCGACGATGCGCAGCTTTTCGGCAAAGCGCGCGATCTCGCGGTCGGCCGCCGTCAGGCTGCGCAGGCGGTCTGCCAAGGCTGTCACCACGAGCCCGTCGATGTCGCGGGTGAAGCGGAAACCGTGGCCGGCGTCGGGCGGGATGAACAGGATGACGGGGGCCGCGAACGACAGAATGCCGTCCTGCGAGACGATCTCGCCCGATCCCTGTGGCAACAGGAAGAGCTGGAAAAACTGCTCGTGTCGATGCAGTGCGATCTCCCAATTGTGCAGGTGCGTACGTTCCGGGATCGGCTCGCAATGGAGCCAGAAATCGGCCGGATCGTCCTGATGCTCGCCGAAGAGGCGGTAGGAAGGAATCGTGGAGCGCGCGGTCGTCATGTTCGGATTGTGCAATCCAATGCAGCGAATGTCCATTGAGCCGCCGTTCGCCATGCGCCATTGCTCGTGGCGAGGACAAGGGAGGATTTCGTTTGCGCACGCAGGTCGCCATCATCGGCTCGGGCCCGTCGGGGCTTCTGCTCGGCCAACTCCTGACCAATGCCGGCATCGAAAACGTCATTCTCGAGCGGCAGACGCGCGACTATGTGCTGGGGCGCATTCGCGCCGGCGTGCTCGAAGAGGGCACAACGCACATGCTGGACGAGGCCGGCGCTGGCGAACGAATGCACGCACTCGGCCTGCCGCATGACGGCTTCGACCTGACATTCAATGGACGCCAGCACAATATTCATCTCCACGAACTGACGGGCAAGCGCGTCATGGTCTATGGCCAGACCGAGGTCACGCGCGACCTGATGGACAAGAGACTGGCGACCGGCGGCGTCACGATCTACGAGGCGGACAGCGTCGAGCCACACGGTTTCGATGGTGCGAATTCTTACGTCACCTACGAGAAGGATGGCACGACGCACCGGCTCGACTGCGATTTCATCGCCGGCTGCGACGGGTTCCACGGCGCCTCGCGCAAAGCGGTCGAGGGCAAGGGGCTGGAGACTTTCGAGCGGGTCTATCCGTTCGGCTGGCTCGGCATCGTCGCCGATGTGCCGCCGGTCCATCACGAACTGATCTACGCCAACCATCCGCGCGGCTTTGCGCTTTGCTCGATGCGTTCGCCGACGCGCAGCCGCTACTATGTCCAGTGCACGCTCGACGACAAGGTCGAGGAATGGTCGGACGATCGCTTCTGGGACGAAATGCGCCGGCGCCTGCCGCCGGAAACGGCGGAGAAGATGACGACCGGGCCGTCGATCGAGAAGTCGATCGCGCCGCTGCGTTCGTTCGTCGCCGAGCCGATGCGCTTCGGACGGCTGTTTCTCGTCGGTGACGCGGCGCATATCGTGCCGCCTACGGGCGCCAAGGGGCTCAATCTTGCAGCGAGCGACGTGCGATATCTCTTCGACGGGCTACGCGAGCATTATGCCGAAAAGTCGGATGCCGGCATCGACGCCTATTCGCAAAAAGCCCTGTCGCGCGTCTGGAAGGCGGAGCGGTTTTCGGCCTGGATGACCTCGACCATGCACCGCTTTGACGATACGGGTCCGTTCGGACAGCGTATCCAGGAGGCGGAACTCGACTATCTGGTTCACTCGCAGGCGGCCTCGGCGTCGCTGGCGGAGAACTATGTCGGCCTGCCATATTGAGGAGGTGAGATGACCGAGAAATCCGAACGTTACGACCAGGGCATGGCGACGCGCCGCTCGGTGCTGGGCGCATCCTATGTCGATGCTGCCACAGCCAAGGCGAGCACCTATGACGAGCCGTTCCAGACGCTGATCACCGAAGCCGCTTGGGGCCATGTGTGGTCGCGCGACACGATCACGAAGCGCGAGCGGTCGATGATGACGCTGGCGCTGCTCGCAGGGCTCGGCAATTTCGAGGAACTGGCGCTGCACACGCGCGCCACCGCCAATACGGGTGCATCGCGCGACGACATCATGGAGGCGATGCTGCATGTCGCCATCTATGCCGGCGTGCCGCGCGCCAACCACGCAATCAAGGTCGTCAAGCAGGTACTCGACGAGATGGACGGAGGGCAACAGCCGTGAGCGACAGCCACATTTCCAACCGCAAGCCGGAGACCGGCGCGTTCTTCCAGCGCGACCGCGAGTGGCATCCGCAGGCCTATACGCCGTGGTACAAGACGTCCGTCCTGCGCTCGCCGCATAAGGCGCTGCTGTCGCTCGACGGCACGCTGTCGGAGATCACCGGACCGGTGTTCGGTCACAACATTCTTGGCGAGCTCGACAACGACCTCATCACCAATTTCGCAAAGCCCGGCGAGATGGCCATCGGCCCGCGCATCATCGTCTATGGCCGCGTGCTCGACGAGCGCGGCAGGGGCGTGCCGGGCGCGCTTCTGGAATTCTGGCAGGCCAATGCCGGCGGGCGCTACCGTCACCGCAAGGAAGGCTATGTCGCGCCGCTCGACCCGAATTTCGGCGGATGCGGGCGCACCATCACCGACGAGGACGGGAACTATTCCTTCCGCACCATCCAGCCAGGTCCCTATCCGTGGCCGAATGGCGTCAATGACTGGCGCCCGGCTCATATCCATTTCTCGCTGTTCGGCCACGGCTTTGCGCAGCGGCTGATCACGCAAATGTATTTCGAGGGCGATCCGCTGATCTGGAAATGTCCGATCGTGAAGACGATAAACGACCGCGCCGCGATCGAGGGGCTGACGGCCGCGCTCGACATGAACGCGACGATCCCGATGGATTCGCGCGCTTACAAGTTCGACATGGTGTTGCGGGGAAGACGCTCGACGCTGTTCGAGAACCGCATGGAAGGAAATTGACATGGTCCAGCCACTGAACCAGCTCAAGGAAAGCGCGTCGCAGACGGCGGGGCCTTACGTGCATATCGGCTTGACGCCGAACTTCGCCGAAATCGGTGGCGTCTATTCGGAAGACCTCGGCACCTCGATGGTCAACGACAAGACCAAGGGCGAGCGCATCACCATCGTCGGGCGCGTGCTCGACGGCACCGGCACGCCGCTTCGCGATGCGCTGATCGAGATCTGGCAGGCGGATGCGGACGGGCTCCATAATTCGCCGTCCGAGATGCGCGGCTCGGCAGATGCCAATTTCACCGGCTGGGGTCGCTGCCCGACGGACATGGACACTGGCGAGTTCCGGTTTGAGACGATCAAGCCGGGCCGCGTTCCCTTCAAGGACGGGCGCAAACAGGCACCGCACATCACGTTCTGGGTGGTCGCGCGCGGCATCAATATCGGCCTCCACACGCGCATGTATTTCGGCGACGAGGAAAAGGCGAACGGCGAAGATCCGGTGCTCGCGCGCGTCGAGCACCGCGTGCGCGTCGCGACGCTGATTGCACCGCGCGAGGGATCGACCTACACCTTCGACATCCATCTCCAGGGGGAGAAGGAAACGATCTTCTTCGACATCTGAGGCCTGCCTTGTCCGCTTCGCCCTTCGATCATCCGTTTCTCTCCGGTCTTCTGGGCGATGCGGAGGTTTCCGCGCATTTCAGCGCCGAGGCCGATATCGCGGCAATGGTGCAGTTCGAGATCGCGCTTGCGTGTGCGGAGGCGAATGAGGGGGTGATCGGAGCTGAGTCCGCGGACGCCATTGAGCGGGGACTCGCCGACTTCAAGCCCGACATGGCCGCCCTGCATGACGGCGTTGCGCGGGATGGCGTGGTGATCCCGGCTCTGGTCAAAGCGATGCGCCTGGCGGTGGGCACACCGCATAGTGATAAGGTTCATTTCGGCGCGACCAGCCAGGATGCGATCGATACGAGCCTTGTGCTGCGGCTGAGCGACGTGCTGGCGGTTCTGGAAGATCGGCTGCGCGGTGTCGTCGCGGCGCTGCAAAGTCTCGAAACTGCTCAAGGCAGCGTCGAGGTGATGGGGCATACGCGGATGCAGGCGGCGATCCCAGTGACTGCGGCGCGCAAGATCGCGAGCTGGCGGCTCCCGCTCGAACGCCACATCGAACGGCTCGAAGCGGTGCGCCATGACGTGCTGGTGCTCACTCTCGGCGGCGCGGCCGGAACGCTGGAAAAGCTTGGCGAGAAGGGACCGGCGGTGCGCGCGCGGCTGGCTGACGCGCTCGGCCTTCGCGACATCGACCATCCGCGTCACTCGGAGCGCGACGGACAGGCGGCGCTCGCCAACTGGCTGTCGCTCGTTACCGGCAGCCTGGGGAAGATGGGGCACGACATCGCGCTGATGGCGCAGAACGAAGTGGGCGAGGTGAGACTTGCTGGCGGCGGCGGCTCGTCCGCGATGCCCCACAAGCAGAACCCGGTTGGCGCCGAAGTGCTGGTCACGCTGGCGCGTTTCAACGCGACGCTGCTGGCCGGCATGCACCAATCGCTCGTCCACGAAAACGAACGCTCTGGCGCGGCCTGGACGCTCGAATGGATGCTGCTGCCGCAGATGGCGGTGGCGGCCGGGGCATCGTTGCGGGCGGCGAGGGCGCTTCTGGATGGGCTTGAGTTCCGGCCGCAAGGCGCCACGTGACGCCTCGCGCGATCGTCGTATATTGCGGCGTGCTGATGTCGATTTCGTCCTTCACGGTCGACATCACGCTGCCGTCCTTTCCCGATATCGTCGCAGAACTCGACACGCGTTATGCGCTCGTCCAGTGGACAATCGCGGTCTACATGCTTGCGGCCGGCGTCGCGCAGCTCGTGTGGGGGCCGGCTTCGGACCGGTACGGCAGGCGCGTCACGCTGGCATGCGGTCTCGCGGTCTATCTTGCAGGGTGTCTCCTCGGCGCGCTTGCGCCGACGATCGAGCTTCTCCTTGCCGCGCGCGCATTGCAGGGTCTTGGCGCGGCAGCGGCGATCGTGCTTGCGCGAACGATCCTGCGGGACCTCTTTTCCGGCCAGGAGCTTGGCCGCAACCTTGCGCTTGCCAGTGCGATATTTGCCGTCGGACCCATTCTCGCGCCACTCGTCGGTGCGGCGATCGCGACGCCGTTCGGCTGGCGGGCCATCTATGGATTTCTCGCCGTCTTCGGCATCGGACTGATCGCGGCGCTCTGGCGGATGCCGGAGACGATCGATCAGAAGGTGCCCGAAGCGACGCGCCCCTCCGTGCTTGCGGAGCGGCTCAGACGGCTTTTCCGCCATCCCCAATCGCGGCGGTTCCTGATCATCTCGTCGGTCATCATGTCGTCCATGCTGATGATCCTTTCCGCGCTGCCACGCCTCTACGAGGCCAATTTCGCGGTTACCGGCCCAGCCTTTGCGATGTTCTTCGCGCTCCACGGCGTCGGTATCGTCATCGGGCAGGTTCTCAACCGCCGGATCATTCCGGTGCTTGGCATGGTGCGGGCGATGCTGCTTGCCAACACGGTGCTGATCGTCGCTGCCCTGCTCGTCCTGGCCGTGACGATTGCCGGGCTCGCCTCGGCACCGGTTCTGACGGCGATCATGATCCTTTTCGCGACGAGCTATCTCGTCGTCTTCTCAAATGGCGCTGCGATGGTCCTCGACCCGCATGGCGACATTGCGGGTCTCGCTGCCTCGCTGTACGGCTTCGTCAGCCAGATCGGCGGCGCGGCCATCACGCTGGTCACCGTGGTACTCGTCGGCGACAGCCTTGTCGCATTCGGACTTGCACTTCTGGCGATCTGCGGCACCTCGGCGATTATGGTATACGACTGGCACCGCCGCGGCGTCGCGTGAGCGCTCACATCGCGTTCATGGTCAAGAGCTCGTACGCCGCGACCTGATCGCCGTCCTGGTTGTACACCCCGACATCCCAGCGCACTTCGCCATATTCGTCGTTGCGGCGGGCCTTCTGTTTGGCCGTCAGGCGTACCTTGAGGCTGTCGCCGGGCGAGACCGGCTTCATGAAGCGCAGATTGTCGAGGCCGTAGTTTGCCAATACCGGCCCTGGCGCTGGCTCGACGAAGAGGCCGGCGGCGAACGAGAGGATCAAATAGCCGTGGGCGACGCGGCCGGGGAAGAAAGGGTTCGCCTTGGCCGCTTCCTCGTCCATATGAGCGTAGAAAGTGTCGCCGGTGAATTCGGCGAAGTGCTCGATGTCGGCAAGCGAGACGGTGCGCGCCTCAGTCCAAATCGTGTGGCCGATCTCGAGGTCGCCGAAGGTCATTCGGAAGGGGTGCGTGTCCTTTTCGATGGTCTTCGAGCCGGCGGTCCAGTTCTTCGTGATGGTGGTCATCAGGTCGGGGTTCGCCTGGATCGCGGTGCGCTGCATGTAGTGCATGACGCCGCGGATGCCGCCCATTTCCTCGCCGCCGCCGGCGCGGCCCGGTCCGCCATGGACCATGTGGGGGAGCGGCGAGCCGTGGCCGGTCGCCTGCTTGCCGGTATCGCGGTTCGCGAAATAGAGCCGGCCGTGGAAGGCGCCGGCCGTCTCGACGACCTTGCGCGCGACATCGCCGTCATGGGTGAAGACCGAAGCGACGAGCGAGCCGGCGCCACGATTGGCGATGGCGAGCGCGTGAGGGAGGTCGCGATAGCCCATCACCGTCGAGACGGGGCCGAAGGCCTCGACCTCGTGGACGTTTCGAGCGCCGTCCGGATCAGCGCACTCAAAGAGCAATGGCGACAGGAACGCGCCGGCCTTCGCATCCGCATTTGCGACCTCGACATGGTCGAGCGCGCCGAAAACGAGCCGCGCATCCTTCGCCAACATGCCGGCCTTTTCGCGTACGTCGTCGCGCTGGGCGAGGCTGGCGAGCGCGCCCATGCGCGTGGCCTCGTCGCGCGGATTGCCAACGGTTGTCTTGGCGAGCCGTTCGGACAGCGCCTTGATGACGGCCGCACGGTGGTCGTCAGGCACGATGATGCGGCGGATGGCGGTGCATTTCTGGCCCGCCTTGGCCGTCATCTCGCGGTGGGCTTCCTTGATGAAGGCGTCGAACTCCGGCGTGCCGGGCGCGGCGTCGGGCCCGAGGATGGAGGCGTTGAGCGAATCCTGCTCGGCGACGAAGCGGACGGAGTTCTTCATCAGGTTCGGATTGGCGCGCAGCATTGAGGCGGTGGCGGCCGAGCCGGTGAAGGAGACGACGTCCTGGCAGGTCAGCCGGTCGATCAGGTCGCCGGTCGAGCCGGCGATGAACTGAACCGCGCCGTCCGGCAGGATGCCGCTTTCGACAATCATGCGGAAGGCGGCTTCGGCCAGCCATGCGGTCGACGAGGCCGGCTTGACGATGGCGGGAACGCCGGCGAGCAGGGTGGGCGCCAGCTTCTCCAGCATGCCCCAGACAGGAAAGTTGAACGCGTTGATGTGGAGCGCGACGCCCTGCAGCGAGGTGGCGACGTGCTGGCCGACGAAGTTGCCGCCGCGCGAGAGCTGTTCGAGGCCGCCGTCGATATAGATCGTGTCGTCAGGCAGTTCGCGCCGGCCCTTCGAGGCATAGACGAACATCGTGGCGATGCCGCCGTCGATGTCGATCATCGAATCGGCCTTGGTCGCGCCGGTATCAAAGGAGAGTTCGTAGAGCGCGTCGCGGCGCTCGTTCAGATATTGCGCGACGGCTTTGAGGAGATGGGCGCGTTGGTGGAAGGTGAGCGCGCGCAAGGCGGGTCCGCCGACGGTGCGAGCGTGGTGGGCCATGGCGGCGAAGTCGAGATTGCCGGAGCCGAGTTGAGCGAAGGTCTCGCCGGTGACGGCGCTATGGAGTTGGGCGATCTTGCCGGAGGGGGCGATCCAATTGCCGGCGGCGAAGGATTGGAGAGAGAGGGTCATGGCTGCGTTCCCGATTCATTACAGGCTTGAGCTTGAACACCCCCCTCTGGCCTGCCGGCCATCTCCCCCTCAAGGGGGGAGATCACGCGCGGCGATGGCGAGACTGATCTCCCCCCTTGAGG